>CAZZMN010000057.1:0-121864 GCA_964655455.1 uncultured archaeon | reverse complement strand
TTCATCACCATTCTGAGCAGTTTCTGAAAGTTCTTTCTATTTTCCTTCAATCCCGAGCCAACGTCTTTCAGAATCTCTACTCTCCACCCTCTTTCTTCAGCGTAACTCTTTATCAGCTCAATCTGCCTTTCCAGATCATCTCTCTGAGCATGTGAGGAAACCCTTGCATAGCCGACTATCTTTCTTTCTTCATGAATTCCTAAAATCCTCTTTATCTCCGATTCAGGGATTCTCCTTTTCCCACCTATTGTTCTGATGCACCTTATCTTTCCTGCCTTGTCCCACTTCTGAATCGTCCTAATGTGCACGCCCAGTATCTTCGATGCCTCTTTCATCGTATACAGCTTTTCAACCATCGCCTATCAAATGTGATATGTGCCTATGAAATATTTAACCGTTGCGATAGGCAACCGCAAGGCTGTGAGTCGGGGACTTATCAGTAACGTGAGTTAAAAAATGAAAGGCATCTATCTTCTTTTCTTCTTCATGATCTCCTCAAGTCTTTTTCCAAGCGGTTCCTCATGGGTATACGGACAAATTAGGTAGTGTTCAACCGCTTTAGCGAGGGCATCTTTTGTTGTCATTTCACCTGTCTTCCTTTTTAATTCTTCTAAGACCTCTTCGGGTAATACAGTTTGAGCGTGGACGATTCTCGTCAATTCAAATCACCTCATTATCATTATCTTGAAAGGTATATTTAAAGTTTTTGTCTAAATCCGTTATGAATAGAGCTTCTTAGCTGATTAACGTTAAGAAAAGCCTATAGGAATTTGAGCAGATATTCTTTTCTTCATAGATCTAGAGCTCATAAAAAGCGTAAATTTTGTGAGATAATGCCAAAGATATTGCGGAGAAGCTCGTCATCCGGTTATGATAGGTGTGATTGATCTATTCGTATATCCTTGAGATAGACTCCTTCTCCTTCCTCAACGTATCCCACGATGTCTCCATCGTAGTTCTTCTTAAGCTCTTCTGCGTCATCCTCTCCCAAAATGATCATGAATCCCATCCCCATATTGAAAGTCCGATACATTTCATCGATCTCGATGTCTCCAAGCTTTTGCAGGAACTCAAAGATTTTCGGGGGTTTTAATGGTCTATCTATGACGTATTTGACATTCTTTAGTCTTTTTAGATTTAACAAGCCACCACCTGTAATGTGGGCTAATCCGTGAACAGTGTATTTCTCCGTGATCTCCAAAATTCCATTGTAAATTCTCGTGGGTCTTAAAAGCTCCTCTCCTATTGTGTGGTTTTCGAATTTATCGAAGTAACTAAGTCCGTTTTCTTCTATCAGCTTTCTTGCTAATGTTAATCCGTTGCTGTGGATTCCGTTGCTCGGAATTGCGAAGATAACGTCTCCTTCTGATATTTTGTCTCCTGTAATTAGTCTATCTCTACGGACGATCCCTATGGCAGTTCCAGAGAGATCCCATCCGTTCACGAAATCTAGAGTTGCAGTCTCACCACCGACTAAGGATATGTTGGCGATTTCACATCCTTTGTTCAGTCCTTCCCCGATTTCCTTCATAATTCTCTCATCTAGTTTATTTGTTGCAATATAATCGACCATGGCAATGGGTTCGGAATTAATCGCATAAAGATCGTTTACATTCATGGCGACGCAATCGATTCCTATAGTTTTAAAGTTGTTCATAATTTCTGCCACCTTTATTTTCGTCCCGACACCATCCGTTGTTATAGATATCCAAAGATCCCCAAAATCGATTACGCTTGCAAAGTGATCAGTCAATACTGGTTTTCCTATTCCTTTTCTAACAAATCTCAAAACAGATTTTAGACTCTTTATGGCTTTCTCTTCTTTTCTTATATCCACACCTGCTTCGGCATACGTTTTCATGTAGGATTGTGGATGCGGAAATTTATAAAGGTATTCGAACAATAATTGCTGATAAATTCAGAAAAATTAATAACTATCTTTGATAAACTAAGTACGGGTGGTTTTATGAAAGTGAATGGGGTTGAAGTAGAAGAAACATTTGCAGAAGCCTTTGATATAAAGGTGGCAAGGGTTTTAATAACTGCATATGACTACGACTGGGCATATATTGCGGCAAACGAAGCAACAGGGTTTGGAACCTCAGTCATAATGTGTCCCGCTGAAGCCGGAATTGAAAAGAAAGCTCTTCCATCAGAAACTCCTGACGGAAGACCAGGTTATTACATCCAAATATGCCATATGAGTAAGAAGGGTCTTGAAGAACAACTTATCGCAAGAATTGGACAGTGTGTGCTTACAGCCCCAACGACTGCTGTATTCAACGGTCTACCAGACGCAGAAGAGAAATTCGATACTGGATTTAAACTCAGATTCTTCGGAGATGGGTACGAAAGAGAGGTCGAGGTGGGTGGAAGAAAATGCTGGGCGGTTCCAATGATGGAAGGTGACTTTATTATCGAGAATGAAATAGGTTACACAAATGGAATTGCTGGAGGAAACTTCTTCATATTGGCTGAAACGCAACCGTCCGCACTTGCTGCAGCTAAGGCGGCAGTCCATGCAATCGCAGATGTGGAGGGTGTGATCACTCCATTTCCTGGGGGAATAGTGGCCTCAGGATCAAAGGTGGGAGCGAACAAATACAAGTTCCTCAAAGCGTCTACCAACGAAAAATTCGCTCCAACAATCAGAGATAAGGTTCCCGACACTCAGATTCCAGAGGGTGTCAAAGCCATCTACGAGATTGTCATTAACGGACTTAACATCGATGTAGTAAAGGAAGCAATGAAAGTTGGAATTTTGGCAGCTACGAAGATTCCGGGAGTCGTTAAGATAACTGCTGGAAATTATGGCGGAAAGCTAGGAAAACATTTAATCTACCTGAATGAGTTGTTCTAATTTAAAATATTTATTTTTTCATTTCATAGATTTTAAAGATATTTTAAAGGGTTTGGAAGTTAAGCCCGTTTTCAGAAAATACGCTCATTGCGAGATAATAGCCGAAGCTGAAGGTGTTCTCCTGGGTAAATGTGATGCACTCGTTTTCATCATCGTGAAAGATAAAGATTTCGATTTAGATTTGGAGCCTCTCTACTCCGTTAATGTCGAGATAACTAAACTGAAAAACGGAAAAAATTTCAAATACGGGAGATACGCCTTCGAAGAAGATTTAAAAATTGATGCAACTTTTGACGAAAAGCTCTTTTACGACTATATCCCTTCAATCCTATCCTATATCGTTACAACTGAAATCCTCTTAAAAGAAATTAAAGCGAGATCCGAGCATCTATCAGAAAGAGAGTCTGAAATAGTTAGAGAATTAATGATCCTCTCAGAGGAAGCAAAGACTCTGAATGAAGAAAAACTCGAGGAAATATCCATGAAAATCTCAGAACTCAGAACATCCTTTTTCACAAGTTACCTAAGACTTAAGGGTACTTTTGAGAGAGCTTTTGAATCGATTACTCATGCGAGAACACTGTCCCTCTACCTTGACGGATTCCTTAAAGAAAAGGTTAATGAGCTTCTGAACGAGCTCAATGTTTTGAGGAATTACGAATCGAGATTTGAACAAACTCTTAACGGAGTTAGAGACGCCCTTAATGTAGTTCACCTCCGGCTCGAAATGCTCAGAAGTAAGGAAAATCTCGAACTGCAAAAAAGAACATCCGCCCTACAAGCCGCTGCGGCAATAGTGGAATTCGTCGCCGTATTCTACTACACGATGAAAGTTTGGGAAACTTTCCTGCCAGTTGAGGAGATGCCTCCGCAGATTTCCTTTCTTTTACTTGCGTTTTTTGCGACAGCTGTAGTTGTTTATACAGATGTGCTCGCGGAGTTCATAAGAGAGAAAAAGTTAAACAAAAAATTTTTATTGTCCAGTATAACTCTTTTAATTATACTGATCTTGATGGCTGTGTTACCTCTTCTATTTTCTCATGAGTTTCACAGCCTTTAATCTATCGCTCAGCAATCTTATATGCTCCTGTTCCTGAGAAATAAGATAATCTAAAAGCTCCGAAGTTTCAGGGTCTGCATCTTTCTTCATCTCGTTGTAGGTTTGAATTGCCTCCTTTTCGAGTTCAATTGCTTTTTTTAAAATCTCCTCGGGAGTCATAATTCAACAGATACGAAAAGTTTTATATCTTTTCGTTCCAGTATGAATGCCGATGATGAATGATGGGCGATCTGAAAGGTGATGAAAGGGGAGAGCCTGAGGCAACTCTCTTTAAAAGCTTAAACCTGATGGCAGTTGCGGGAACTGCAATTTTAAGCTTCCTGATCGGATTGATCGTTCTCACTTACTCCCACGTTGAATTAACTAAATCCGTCGTAATTTCCTTGGTTTTTTCTGCTGTCTTAACGTATCTGAGAACCAAAGTCTGAGATTCATCTTTAAGCTTTTTGATCGTTTCGAAGATCTCTTGGTGTAAGCACCAATCTCAAAGTTTTTTCTACCTGCCGAGTCTCGCTATTTTGAGTTTTTGCCTCATTTAGGTGCGAGATAAAAGCTCTTTACGATCATCGTGGCACTCAGGGGCTCCCTTATGATATCGTAATCTTTTATAACGATCTTCCTTCTGTATAGGGGTGCATCTACAACGAGAGTTTCGAATTCACCCCCTTCCCCTGCGAGATTGATCCCGTATTTTTCGTTTAATTCCACCAGCTTTCCGATAACCTCATCATTGATCTTCTTTCCCAAAAAGCTTTCATCCATACCGTAGGCGGATACCTTAACTATCACAGCTTCGAATTTCTCTTTCACCTCTTCAAGAATTTTTCTTTCATCTACATGCCATAGAGGTGTTATCAATTCGATACTAAGATCATCAGCGATTTTTTTGAATCTTTTTCTCTGATATTTACTTCTTATTCCACCTATCACTATTCCGTCGACCTTTAAGATGGAAAGTTGTTTTTTAAGCTCCTCGACCTCTTTCTCTTCTTCTCCGCTTACAAAAACTTTGTATAGTGGTTTTCCCATTGCTACAGCTATGGCATCTGTTAGATGTATGTTCACCGTATGAAACATAAAGGAATCGATGTTTTCCGAAACCACTGAAATCAAACAGGATATCTCATTATCTTCAGCCGCCTTGTGCATCGCCAAGATCGAGTCCTTGCCTCCGGAGATAAAAGCCGCCAATCTCATCAAAAGAACCTGAATTTCTTTCCAATTCCTCTTTTTACGGCTTCTTCGTATACCTTCGAGGCAGTCGCTATATCCTGAATGGCTAGTCCCGTCGAATCGAATAGTGTTATTTCGTCTTCGCTCTCCCTACCTTTTTTCTTGCCTACGATTATCTCACCGATCGATGCGTAGATGTCCTCCTCAGTGATTATCCCAAGAGATAGGGGAACGTTTATCTCCCCACTGTGCTTAGCTTGCTCGTAATCATCAACGACGATTTTCGCTCTTTTCAAAAGATTTCCGTCAATCTCCTGCTTTCCTGGGGCATCAGCTCCTATCGCATTTATGTGAGTTCCATCTCTAATCCACTCAGATTTCACAACGGGTTTTCTTGATGGGGTTGCTGTGACAAGAATATCACAGTCGCAGGCGTCTTCCACTCTTGTTACATTCGCATCAACACCGAATTTTTCGACGAATTTAATGAAGTTTACAGCAGCGTTTTCGTTTATATCGTAGCATTTTGCTTGTTCTAAATCAAAGAGCTCTTTCAAGGCTAAGAACTGCATTCTCGCCTGCGTTCCACATCCAATGAATCCAACGATTTTGCTGTCTTTTCTCGCCAAGTATTTTGCGGCGACACCACCAGCGGCACCCGTTCTCATGTTTGTGATAAACGTGCCATCCATTACAGCAAGAGGAAATCCTGTCTCAGGATCGTTGTAGATAAGAATCGCCATAACTGTCGGAAGACCTTTCTCTTTGTTAAAGGGGTGGGAATTGACCCATTTCACACCCGCGTGACCTTCCAAGTAGGCTGGCATTGCCCTTAGATCACCTTTATCAAAGTAGAGGTAGACTTTCGGTGGCATCTGCGTCTTTCCCAAGCCATGAAGCTTAAAAGCGTGTTCAACCACTTCAAGAGCCATTTGCATTGATAGAATGGCTTCTACGTCTTCTTTAGAAAGCAGTAAGGTCTCCATAACAAAATAGTTGGAATAAAAAATTTAAAGTTTTAGTTTCCCTATTTCAAGGGTTTCATTTGTCTTCTTAATACTGTCCTCCTTACTTGCGATCTCGAACATCGCCCTTATAGCGTCAATGTTCTCCGGAATGACGATGGCTTCCTGATGGATGGCTTGGGTTATGTAAAGTTCGTTGTCTTCGAAATTTATACTCTCTCTCCAGACCACGTTTTCGAAGATATCGTATCTCTTCCTGAATTCTCTTGCGTATTCTATGACCTTAGCTGTGGATGTGAATCCATCGCTTTCGGATACCAGAAGGATACGGGGCTCCTCCTCGAACCTGCTTATCACATCGTTGATATCAGCCTTCTCGTTAAGTTCTATGCTTATGCTGTGGAGGTGCATCAATGTTGTAGGAACCTTGTATGCCATCGTGACAATATTCACATCTGGGATTACGGTTTTGACATCTTCCGCATGATGGGATGGGAGCTTGATAGGATCAGGAATTATTCCGTTCACGAGTCCCTTTTTATCCTCTTTAGGATCCACAACCCTTCTAATCATTGTTGCCCTGACCTTCTTGATGCTATACATCTCCTTAATCAAGTAAATAACCCTTGTCAGTCCGGTGGTGTTACAGCTAACAACTCTGACAAAGTTTTTACCCACAGCTTTCTCGTAGTTCGCCAAGGCGTTGAATGATACTTCGGCTACATCTTTTTTTTCGCCTCCCTGAAATATTGCCTTGACTCCCGCTTTCTCATACATCGGTTTATTTTGGGCACCTACTTTGTTAGGGGAACAGTCCACAACGATGTCAACTTTTTCGAGGAGATCTTCTATCGTTCCTTCTATCTTCACGCCAGCTTTTTCGAACTTATCCACGTTTTCGGGAATTGCAACGTAGAGGGGATATCTCTTCGCAGCAAGCTTCGCTTCGAAATCTGGCTTCGTTTTTGTAACTCCAACAACTTTCATGTCATCCTGGAGAGATACGGCATCGGCTACTCTTTTACCGATCGTTCCGTAACCGTTTATGGCAACCTTAATCATATTCAACCCTCCACAACGATTTTATGGTTTTTGAAATCCAGCAGAACAATTCTACCTTCGATCTCTTTATACTCTCCAAGGAGTCCAAACATTTTTAATTTTTTTCCCTCTACCTCTATCTTGATGACATCTTCCATCAGTATCTTTTCATTTCCATTTTCCCTCAAAACAACTTTAGATTCACACATAATCATACTTAACAATAAATTACAAAAATTTTGTCATTTGCGGAGTCTTATCCTCACATCGACTATCTCGGCTTTATAGCTACGTTTCTTCCCTTTGGCAGGGGTTGGTTAAGTATACTGACACTTGCGAGAGTAATCCCCGAAATAAGAATTTACGGTTCCATCTTTAAGAGTAATTTCCTGCCTAATCCCTAATTTTTACAGCGTTAAATTATCTGACCAGTATCAAAAAGATCCGTTAAATCGATTTCGAGACCAGCAACTGGCATTGTTAGATCAAATTTCTCGAGGACTGAAGGATGAATTTCTCCGAAAACTCCGATCTTTGATCCATTCACGATTATATCTGCTCTTCTCCCCTTTATGAATGCATTGTCATTGCTTTCTTGGACATCCCATTTGAGTTCAAGTTCGTGCATAATCGCCTGAACTACACTCCTGATTTCGGAGAAGTTGGCTTTGGCGTGTATTGTGCAAGCCGCTAATCTCAAACGGTTCTTCATATTAACGACGACATCTCCTATCTCGAATATCCTTTGGGGCATCTCTTCATGTTTGTTAAACTTCAGAACCTCGATAAGCTTTGGCAAGATATCTGTTCTAAGTATCGTGTGATCCTCCGTTAACGGGTGCATTAACGGAACGTAATCCTCCCACGGTTTTGCTTTTCTGTTCATATATTCGAACATAACTCTTTCATTTGTCAGTGTGAACGTTATGACTTCGGTAAATCCGAGACCGATCATGATTTCTTTAATTAAATCTCTAAGATAGTTCCATTCGTGTTCCCTTCCTATCCCCATGGTCTTCGGGTATTCCAAGGGAATCCTATCGTATCCATATCCTATTGCAGTGTCCTCAATCACATCCCATGGATGCATGATGTCCGCTCTATATGGTGGTATCTTCACTTCGATCTTTTCTCCTATAATCTTGACTCCAAACCTCATTCTTTCAAGCGATCGGACAATCTCCTCATCGCTAATTTCAAAACCCAACAAAGAGAATACTTCGTTCTTATCAATGCTCATAACTTCTGGAGACATGTCTGGGGTGATTTCTGTTCTGTCCGGATAGATTATTTCAACACTTTCTATCTCTCCACCTCTGTCGCTAAACATTGCTGCAAGAATTCTTAAAGCCTTGTCAACGTTCTCGTCAAATCCCGTAACATCTATGAAGAGGTCTTTCGTTCTCTCCTTCACTCTCGTTTTCTCGGCGTTAATAATGGGTGGGAATGATATCGCCTCATTTTTTGAATCCACAATCATCGGGTAGAGGTTGCAACCGCTTAAAATGTGTCCGTATTCGACACCTTTCGGATGCTTTTCGAGGATTTCTTTAACGCTCATCTCTTCGTTAAAATCAAGGGGGACAAATGAAAAGCTCCCATCCACGGCGGTGTATCTCAGGGGGAAGTAAACCTTACTTAAATCGTGAATGCCTATAGCCATTTTTCTTCGGTTTCTTCCGATCGTCCAGTGGAGATCCTCCTGTATCTGGATTATCGATCTAAGAACTTCTTCGTTGATATCGATGTTCCTGACAACGCATCCGACTATTCTTGGGCGGACTTTCAGGACATTTTCATCTACATAAATCTTCCAATCACCTTTTCTGACTTTGTATTCTATGTAGCCAGTTTCTACATCCATAAAACCTCTTAATGCTCTTGCGACACCTTCAACGCTGTAAAGATCGGGACGATTTGGAAAGAATTCAACATCAACATGATCCTCCTCTACTCTCTCGATATCACATCCGAGCATCGGTAGCTTTTCTAAAATCTCTTCTCTGCTTTTTTTGACCATTTTTTCGAGTTCGTCCCAGTATAGCGTGATAACTGGCATTGTCCACCCATTTGGTTCTGGAAATATAAGATTTCCTAAAATATATATTCAGGATGGAGGAAGTTCTTTAAATGCTGTGGGTCGAGAAATACCGACCTAAAAAGATTGGAGATGTTATAGCAGACAGAACAATCATAGAAAACGTCCTAACATGGGCTGAAAACTGGAAACGGGGAATAAGGCAAAAGCCCCTCCTTTTAGCGGGGCCTCCAGGAACAGGTAAAACATCTTTAGCCCTTGCCCTTGCAAACACAATGGAATGGGAGGTTGTCGAGCTAAATGCAAGTGATCAGAGGAGTTGGCAGGTAATCTACAGGATCGTCGGTGAGGGTGCCTTTAACGAAACCATAAGTGATGGGGGAGAGTTTTACAGCACTAAATTTGGTAAGTTGAAGCTCATAATCTTAGATGAGGTGGACAATATTCACAAAAAGGAGGACTTCGGAGGTGAGGCAACTCTCTTAAAGCTGATCAAGAGAAATCCTCCACAGCCGATGATACTTATAGCGAATGATCCATACGCTCTTTCAGCGGAATTGAGAAAAAACGTGATAATGATCACTTTCAAGAGACTGAACAAAAATCAGATTGTCAAAGCTCTTTCAAGAATTTGCCAAACGGAAGGAATTAAGTGTGACCCTGAAGCTTTGAATCTGATTGCAGAAAATGCTGGTGGAGATTTAAGGGCGGCAATAAACGATTTACAGGCAATTGCCGAAGGTCGGGATTCAATAAAAGCTGGGGATGTCATAACATCAAAGAGAACTCAGGAGATAGACGTATTCAAATTAATGCAGAAGATTTTTAAAACAAAGATTCCAGCCCACGGAGATGCAATGCTGATAGATGAGTCTCCCGAAGATCTTATCGATTGGATTGAAGAGAATCTACCTTTGGAGTATTTGGGGGAGGATCTCGTGAACGCCTACAAAATCTTATCGGATGCCGATATATTTTTGGGAAGGGTCAGGAGAAGACAGTTTTACAGACTTTGGAGGTATGCTACATATCTTATGACAACGGGAGTTCAGCAAATGAAAAAAGAAGCAAAAAGAGGATTTACCCGTTACAGAAATCCATCTCTCTGGAGTAAATTGATCTACGCCAAGCAGAGAAGAGAGATGTATCTAAACATTTTGAGAAAAATTGGAAAATACAGCCACATGTCATCAAATAAGGCTAAGGAATTCTATCCGTATTTGAAATTCCTTTTAAATTCGCTTGAAATTGAGAAAGCTGCGAAAATAGCCGCCTTCTACTCCTTAAACAGAGATGAAATAATTTTCCTAGTGGGAGAAGAGAATGGTAAGAAAATTCATGAATTCATTGAAAAGCACAGGATTCACAGAGTTGAAGACGAAGAATTCTTAAAGGGTTTTGCGATAACGGAAAAGAAAAAAGAAGTTGAAGAAATTGAGGAAAAAGAAGAAAAGAAAAAGGAGAAGAGGGAAAGAAAAAGAGAAAAGAAGACTAAGGAAACTACTTTGGACTTTTTCACATGATCGAGGAAAAGATAGGGATAAAAGCCTACATAACATCGGAAAGAGGAATCGGCGGAAAAATCAAGGAAAGCCCCGAATACTTCAGGGTTGAGGAGATAGCCGAGATCAAGCTAAATAGTGGATACTATCTCATCCTAAAAGTTGAAAAAAAGAATTGGGACACTTTGAATTTTATTAGAATTTTGTCGAATGTTCTTGGTATAAGTCGAAAGAGAATAGGATTTGCGGGGACAAAAGACAAGCGATCCGTATCAATCCAGTATTTTTCGATTTCAAAACCCGACGAGAAGATGATCGAAAAGCTAAAAAAGATCAAATTAAAAGATGCAAAAATCGAGATTGTTGGATTTTCTCCGAAAAGAATCGATCTCGGAGATTTAATCGGCAACAAATTCCAGATACTTGTCAAAGATATCACAAGAGACGGGGAGGCGATAGAAAAGATTAGGGAAGAACTAAAAGAAAAGGGAATTCCAAACTTCTTTGGAAAGCAGAGATTCGGGACTCTGAGGTATATCACCCATGAGGTTGGAAAGCAAATAGTTTTGAAAAATTACGAAGAAGCATTTTGGATTTATGTTGCGAAACCTGTTGAAACGGAGAATGAAGAGATAGGGAAGATAAGAGAGGATTTATGGAACGAAAGAGAGCCCGCGATTGGGTTGAGGGAGTTTCCCAAACATCTTATTTACGAAAGAACTTTGCTACAGAAACTGAGGGAGGGTAAAAGCGAACTTGAAGCTCTTTTATCTCTTCCGAAGAGCTTAAAGATGATGTTTGTTCATGCTTATCAGTCGTATATTTTTAATTTGCTTCTATCAGAGAGGATAATTGAATTTAAAACCCTTAAGAAAATCGATTTGAATGATTTTGTAGATTTCAAAACTGTAAGAGGACACGTAATACCAGCAGAGGAAATATCCGTTGTCAGTTCTTTCAATCGAAGGAGAGTTGAATTCCTTTTATCAAATGGTTACGCTTTCTTGGCTCTTCCGCTCCCCGGATACGAGACCAAGTTAGTTGGATGGTGTGGTGAAAAGCTGAAGGATCTGTTAGAAGCTGAAGGTGTGAAATTAGAGGATTTCAAAGGAGAATACCCGGAATTCACATCAAAGGGTGGTTTTAGGGTTGCAGATATTCCATTTGACTTCAAAAATCTTCGTTATGAAGTGAGAAACAGAGATGCCGAATTCGAGTTCTTCTTACCTAAGGGATGTTTTGCAACTACGTTTTTAAGAGAATTTTTGAAAGAAGAGTAATTTACGGTCTTCGGGATTTTCGTCCCATCTCCTAAACTCCAAATAACGTAAAAGTGTTGCTAAGATTGGTTTTAACTATGAGTGGAGCAAGGTTGGGGCTGTTTAGTTCCAAGCAATGAAAAGATAAAAAACAAAAATTACCCCTCTTTTACAAGAGTTATTTCAATCGTAGAGACATTTACAATCCTTCCCTGTTCGCTTTCAAGTTCCTCTGTATCGATACTTATGTTCTCGACCTTTACGTTCGGCATGAATCTGTTTCTGACAATCTCTGCCACATCGACAGCTCTGCTTATTGCTTTTCCTCTTGCCTTTATAACAACTTTTTTCGCTCCCTCATTGAACTGAGTCAGGGTTGCCAAGACATAATTCATTATCGGTTTTTGTCCTACATACACTACTGCCTCTTCTGCCATGAATGGTGTGATTGTGTGATTGTATTTAAAGTTTTAGATTACAGTTGAATTTGGAAGAGCTGATTTTATAATGGTGGCGACACATTAAACAAAAACAAAATTATTAATAATAATCTCGATCTCCTAGCCATAGATGAGAATTGGTGTATTTGTCTGTCACTGTGGTCTGAATATTGCAAGGGTCGTTAACGTCGAAGAAGTTGTAAATTATGCTTCAAATCTTCCAGATGTTGTTTACGTCATCGATTTAAAATACGCGTGCTCCGATAGCAGTCAAGAAGAGATTATCCAAGCTATTAAGGATCACAATCTCGATGCGATAGTTATCGCTGCCTGTAGTCCGAAGCTTCATGAAGTTACCTTTAGAAGAGCAGCTATTCGTGCCGGCTTAAACCCCTACATGGTCTTTATGGCAAACATAAGGGAGCAATGCTCATGGGTTCACCAAGAAAAACCGAAATCGGCGACACTGAAAGCTAAGGATATCGTCAGAATGGCTGTGGCTGCTGTCAGGAATTTGCAACCTCTCTCAAGGAGACATGTGAGCGTGAAGAAAGCAGTTGCCGTCATCGGCGGAGGCGTTGCAGGGATAGAAGCCGCTTTAAACGTTGCGGATGCCGGGATAAAGGTCTATTTAATCGAGAAGGCACCAACGATCGGAGGAAAGATGGCGACGCTGAACGAAGTCTTCCCTACGAATGACTGCTCGATCTGCATTTTAGCACCAAAAATGAGCGAAGCGTTCAGCCACGAGAATGTAGAGGTTATAACGAACGCCGAACTCAAGGAGTGCGAAGGACACGTCGGCAACTTTAAACTTAAGATCATCAAGCACCCGAGATACGTCGACGAAACGAAGTGTAAAGGATGCATAGACGATTGCAGTAGCGTCTGTCCTGTTGAAGTTCCTAACGAGTTCGATTACACCATCGGAACTCGCAAGGCGATCTACCTCCCGATCCCCCAGTCGACTCCGTTGTATGCTGCGATAGATTGGGAGCACTGCATAGGATGCAGATTGTGTGAAAAAGCTTGTGAACCGGGAGCAATCAACTTTAACCAAAGGCCGGAGGAGATCGAGATCGAAGTGGGTGCAATAATCGTTGCCACCGGATACAAACCGTTTGACGCTCGAAGAAAAGAGGAATACGGATACGGTGTGTTCAAGAACGTCATAACAACTTTAGAACTCGAAAGATTATTATCAGCTTCGGGACCTACAATGGGCGAGCTTTTAAGACCTTCGGATTCCACGATCCCCAAAAGGATTGCATTCATTCAGTGCGTTGGAAGCAGAGATGAAAAGACGAACAGATATTGCTCCCGCGTTTGCTGTATGGCAACTCTGAAAAATGCGTTTGCTATAAAGGAGCGTTATCCCGAGAGCGAAATCACGGTTTTCTACATTGATATAAGAGCTTTCGGCAGGATGTATGAAGAGTTCTACAATAGAGTTCAGGAGAAGGGAATTCGATTCATAAGATCTAGGGTTGGAGAGATTTATGAAAAAGATAACGGGAACTTAGTCGTGTGCTATGAAAACACACTCCTCGGAGAGGTTTTCGAAGAGGAATTCGATTTGGTTGTCCTTTCGATAGGCATGGAGGGCAACACAGATATAGCAACGAAGCTCGGAATACCCGTTGGAGAGGACGGATTCTACGAGGTTGCTCATCCGAAGCTGAGACCTGCGGAGACCGATGTGAAGGGGATTTTTTTAGCGGGAACAGCAAGCGGTCCTAAGGACATTCAAGACAGTGTGGCATCGGCTGGATTAGCCGCCGCAAAAGCTATAGAACTTGTTGTGAGAGAAAGAGCTGAATTTGATCCCTACAACGCTTACGTTGACACCGAGAAGTGCATTGGTTGTGGTCTCTGTGCAAAGGTTTGTAACTTCAATGCAGCCTTTATGGAAGACAAAAAGGCAAAAATAGATCCCAACGCCTGTATGATGTGCGGGGTGTGTGCCGCAGCATGTCCCGCGGATGCGATAGATATGGGATTCTTTAACGAGAAAGCGATAATTGCAATGATAGATGCGTTAGCGGAAGAAAAGAGCATAGATCCCCTGATCTTGGTGTTTGCGTGTCACTTCTGTAGCTACGGAGCCGCCGATCTTGCAGGAACAACAAAAGTTCAATACGAGCCGAACATTCGCATTATCAGAGTTCTTTGCTCTGGAAGGGTGGACCCCGAATGGATTTTAAGAGCTTTGAAAAGAGGTATTGATGGAGTTATAGTCTCCGGATGCAGACTTGGAGAGTGCCACTTTAAAATCGGAAACTATCACGCTCTTGAAAGAGTAAAAGCGATAAAAGAAGCCCTAAAAGAGATCGGAATAAATCCTGAAAGAGTCACGGCAATCTGGCACTCCGCCGGAGAGGCGCGCGGTATCGCTGAGGACTTCAACAACTTTGTGAAAAAGATTAAAGAAATAGGCCCGATTGATAAAGAGTTTAATGTGAAATCTCCAGAAAATTGAATGTGGATGTTCCAAGTCTTACGTTCTTCCAAAACCTTTTTCAAAATTGCAACGCCGAATATATATTAAAATACCATGAAATCGTAATTGGAAGCTACAAGAAGTTCCACAAGCTTTATTGTCCATGAGAAAGTATCTTTATTTAACGTTAACTTAAATCTTCCTATAGCCTTAACTTCATCAACAACAGAAAAAAATTTCAACATCTCCTCTAAAACGTAGAAAAATGATTGCATCAGCACCGGGGAAGGTAATAATCTTCGGAGAGCACTCCGTCGTATACGGAAAGCACGCTGTTGTATCATCTATCGGATGGAGATGCTACGTAAATGTTGAAAGAAGTAGTGATTTCCTAATAATCTCCCAATTCGGGAAAACGAAACTCGATTTTACTGGAAAGCACTCCTACATCTCCTACGCTATTAAGAGGTTCTCTGAAATCAAAAAAATCTCGGGAGCTAAAGTAATTGTGAAGAGCGAAATACCTCCAGATTCCGGTCTCGGAAGCTCAGCCGCAGTCACAGTTGCAACCTTATCCGCATTAAATGCCGAATTCGAGGCAGGATTAAGCGAAGAGGATATCTTCTTCTTAGCGAAATCTGTTGAGATAGATGTTCAGGGGATTGCGAGTGGTGTTGATTCCTTCGTTTCAACCTACGGCGGAAACTGGATTATCCCGGAAAAGAGAAGATTTAAGACGAGCTTGGAATTCGGTCTCGTGGACAGCGGCGAGAAATCTGTTACCTCTAAGATGGTCAGAAAAGTTGCAGAGTTAAAGAGGAATCATCCAGACATAGTTGACCCGATACTCGATGCCATGGATTGTATTGCCGTCGAGGGTGCAAAAAGCTTGGAAATAAATGATCTATCAGAGATTAAGAAACTTTTCAGGATAAATCAGAGTCTTCTGAGAGCATTAGGTGTTAGCACCTCGAATATCGATAGAATTATCGCAGATATCGAAGAGAAGGGATTTGCCGCAAAGATAACGGGAGCAGGAGGAGGTGGATACATCCTGACAACGGGATATGGAGACAAAATATCAATCGGAGGGGAGGGTGTCAGAATTGAAGATACTGAAGATTGGGGGTTCTCTGATAACCGATAAAAAAGCTTTCGAAGTTGTAAGAGAAGATATGATCGAGAAAATAGCTAAACAAATTTTCGGAGATGTAATAATAGTTCACGGTGCGGGAAGCTTTGGTCACCCCCACGTCAAGAGATACGGATTAACCGTAGAGGGGATATCGAAAACGCATCTTGCCTGCCTTAGATTAAATAGCATCGTGTGTTCAAAGCTTGAAAAAGCGGGATTGCATCCAGTACCAATACATCCACTTGAGTTCTTTTTGAATCCCGATTACGATTTTCTGAAAGACTTGATCTCAATGGGTTTCACCCCCGTTCTGCACGGAGATATCGTTTATCACAGAGGATTTAGAGTGATGGGCGGTGATGAGATAGTAAGAGTGCTTGCAGAGCACCTTGGAGCTGAACGAGTCGGATTTGCATGTGATACAGCTGTCATAGTTGACGGCAAAATCGTAAGGGAAATCAATCCCCGGAACTTCGATACAATCATAAGGAAAATCGGAACAGCGTCAGATAAAGAGGACGTGACGGGCGGTATGAAAGGAAAAGTCACAGAAGCTTACAGAATTGCCGATATTTGCGATGCTTACATATTCGACGGAAAAGAAGAGAGCGCAATCCACCGCTTTCTCAGTGGTGAGGATGTGGGAACTAAGATAACGAAAAGATTTTAATATATTATCCCAATCTTATATATGGTATCTGAAGTATTAATCGGGCTGGTTGTAGTAGTCCTGTTGTTCATTCTTTCAGGACTTAAAATCGTAAAGGAATACGAAAGAGGCGTTATTTTCAGACTCGGTAGGCTTGTCGGAGCACGCGGTCCCGGATTGTTTTTTGTAATTCCCCTACTCGAAAGCATGCAGGTCGTAGATCTGAGAACGGTGACATACGATGTTCCCTCTCAGGAGGTCGTTACGAAAGATAACGTCACGGTGAGAGTTAACGCTGTTGTTTACTACAGGGTGATCGAACCCGAAAAGGCTGTGACCGAAGTATACGATTACAGATTCGCCACAGCACAGATCGCTCAGACAACCTTAAGGAGCGTTATAGGTCAGGTTGAACTTGATGAACTCCTTTCCGAAAGAGAGAAAATCAACCTTAAGCTCCAGCAAATAATAGACGAAGCCACAAATCCTTGGGGGATAAAGGTCTCCGCTGTCGAAGTGAAGGATGTTGAGCTACCCGAAGAAATGCGAAGAGTTATGGCTATGCAAGCCGAAGCTGAAAGGGAAAGAAGAGCCAAAATCATCAGAGCAGACGGTGAATATCAAGCCGCTATTAAATTAAAGGAAGCTGCCGAAATTCTTGCGGAGAGTGAAGGAGCGATGATGCTGAGAATACTGCAAACGCTAAACGAGATATCCACGTCCCAGAATACTACAATAGTCATTCCAATACCAGTGGAACTTCTAGAGTATTTCAAATCCTCTAAGGGACAGAAATGACACGGATGTCGAAAACGTATCTGTTAACTCGCGGGGCGAAATTCCCACACTCTCTCCAATAGACTATCTCGATTTCGGCGCCGAGATCTGAAAATCTATTTTTTATTTTTTCAGCTTTTTCCTTAACCTCCTCTTCTCCGGCAAACGTGTAGAAGTGGATGAATCCTCCTTTTTTTATCTTCCCAACGGCGATATCTATGAAGTCCTCAGCATTGTAGGGGGCTGGCATGACTATTCTGTCGAACTTTCCTTCGAGCTTCGGAACGACATCTCTGACGTCTCCCTCTATTACCTTCACGAGACCTTCAACTTTATTCAGTCTTATATTTTCTCTAAAGTATCTAACAGCTTCGGGGTTTATTTCAACACCCACAACTTCCTTAGGTTTCGCAAGCTTCGCTATGATAATGGCGTAGGGTCCGATTCCTGCAAACATTACCAAAACCCTTTCATTCGGTTTAACTAGCCTTGCTATTCTCTCACGTTCCCCCGAAAGCTTTGAGGTGTAATAGACCTTGGTCGGATCAACCTTGAATCGGCATCCGAACTCTTTTGAAATTGTTTCGGTCTCCTTTCCGTAGATTATTTCGTATTTCGCAACCCTGAACTCCCCGCTGACTTCACCCGTTTTTCTCATTATCGTTTTTACATGCTTGTGCTTTGATAGTATCCAGTTGACTATGTCCTCTTTTAGGCTCATTAATTCGTCTGGAAGATCGATGATGATGATGTCTCCGATAATTTCAAATCCCCTTCTGAGTTTTGAGGGTGCCACATTTTTCTGCATAAGGAACTCCCTTAAGTTCACAATAGATGTAGGGGTTCCATAAAAATAAATGTCGCTTGCAAGCGCTTACTTTAAAATCTTCCCCGTCATATCAAACCAGATGAATAAATCAAGTTCCGCCAAGGTTATTCCTCTATTTTCAGCGATCTTTCTTAAGGATTCCTCTATCGAGATGTAACTTTTCGGAGAAAGATGACAATCTACTCCCAACCATCTTAAAACGTGACGGTCGATAATCGCAAGATTTTTTCTACCAACATTTCTTAGAAAGTGGCTACTCTCCTTGAATCCAAGCCCCTTTATCTTCAGGAGATCCTTTCTTGCGGAAAAATCGTCTTTTCTTAATGCTCTCTCAACATGGTCGAAATTGGTTACAACACTACATATGTATTCGGCTTTTCTTTTGTAGAATCTCACTCCTGACTTCTTTAATAGAAATTCCAAATCTTTAGTTTCGAACCTCTCTAAATTTTTGTCTTCAATCAATTTTTGGAACTTCAAACCCGATAGGGCACTAGAGTTAGCAGTGGATATGCAAAAGGCAAGCTCGCTAACGACTGTTGCCTTGATTTTAATGTTGTAAAAGGGTCTAAAATCGAATGCGACATGACCCTTTTCTCCAAGCAGTTCGAATTCGTTTATTCTCTTTTTAATGATTTCATTCAAATTCATATCATGTGGGAGCAACAACTTTTAAAAATTTTATCGAACAAAATCTCTCGATGATTCCAGTAGCTTACGAAAATCTTTGCGGCGTGTGTGGCGGATCTTTAGCAGATTTCGAGATTGAAGGAGGATTTTGCCGAAATAAAAAGCAAACATTATGCTCACAATATCTCGATAGACTCGAAAGGGAATTCGAAGAGTTTTTTAAAAAAGCTATAGGAAATTTGAGGGAACTTCAAAGATTTTGGATGAGAAGAATCTTTTTTAAAGAGAGCTTTGCAGCCGTAGCTCCAACCGGCATTGGAAAAACATCTTTCGGATTAGTGATGGCTTTATTCCTTGCAAAAAAGGGGAAAAAATCTTATCTGATTTTTCCGACAACACTCCTCGTAAATCAGGCTGTTGAAAAAATCGAAGGATATTCAAGAAATCTCGGTATTGATGTCAAATTCAACGAGCTCGGCGAAATCACAGTAGCCTACTATCATGGTAATCTAAAAAAAGATGAAAGGGAGAGATTTTTTGAGATTTTGAGGAATAAGAGCTACGACATTTTGATAACTACAACCGCTTTTCTCCCTAAAAATTTCAGAGAAATCGACAACGTATTCGATTTCATTTTTGTTGACGATGTTGATGCCGTGCTCAAGGCATCAAAAAATGTTGACAGGATTCTACAACTGCTTGGGTTCTACAAAACTAAAGAAAAGTGGGAAGGGGTGGCAAAGGGAGTCCTAATGGTATCGACGGCAACGGCTAAGAAGGGACAGAAGGCAAATCTATTCAGAGAACTTCTCAACTTCGATGTCGGATCAACAAGCTATTCGGTAAGGAACATAGAGGATATATTCTTGAAATCCTCGGATATATCAGATCTTAAAAGGATTTTGAAACTTATGGGAACTGGAGGGATAATTTACGCCCAAAGAAGCGAGGAAGCTTCTTGGATTTACGAGCAGCTTAAGGATGAATTCAAAATTGGAATTGTAACAGCGACAAGCAAAAAGGATTACAAACTCTTTGAAAAGGGAGATCTCGATTATCTTGTAGGAACTGCCTATTTTTACGGAACCCTTGTTAGAGGTTTGGATCTTCCAGAGAGAATAAGATTCGTTGTATTCTTTAAGGCACCAGTCTTTAGAGTTCGCATCGAAGATATCAACAAGGTTTCGGCAAGTATGTTGAGAGTGCTGGCTCTTATTTTCAGAGATGATGAAAGTGTAAAACCCTTTGTTCCGTATCTCAGCAACTTATCTCAAGATCGTGAAAGTGAACTCAGAAAAGTGCTGAGAGAAGTTATTAAAGAGGGAAAAAAGAGGGAAAAGGATGTTGTTGTAAGAGAGAACGAAATAATCTTCCCCGACCTGAGAACATACATCCAAGGATCGGGTAGAGCTTCCAGACTCTTTGCGGGAGGAATCACGAAGGGAGCAAGCTTTCTCTTAGAGGACGATGAAGAGATCGTGAACGCCTTTATTGAGAGGGCTAAGATCTACGACATCGAATTTAAGAGATTAGAAGAAGTTGATTTGGATTCCCTTCTAAAAGAGATAGACGAAACTAGGAAGAAGCTCAGAAAAAGGGAAGAAATAAAAGACATAATCAAGCCAACGTTGTTCATTGTAGAAAGCCCGACAAAAGCCAAGCAGATCTCTCGATTTTTCGGTCAGCCAACCTTAAAGTTCTTTAAATACGATGACAGCGTTGCGATAGCTTATGAGGTCCCAACTGCCGACAGAGTCTTACTGATCACGGCAAGCTTGGGGCATTTAACCGATCTTATCACAAACAGGGCTTTTCACGGTGTTGAAGTTGATGGAATCTTCAGACCCATCTACGCTTCGATAAAAAGGTGTCGTAAGTGCTCTCACCAGTTCACCGAAGAGAGAGATACTTGTCCAAAATGTGGGGGTGATGTAGACGATTCAAAAACAAGGATAGCTCTTTTAAGAAGACTTGCAAAACAAGCGGGATACGTTATAATCGGGACCGATCCAGATGCTGAAGGAGAAAAGATAGCTTGGGATATAAAGAATCTTCTGGCCGGATGTGGAGATGTAAAAAGAGCAGAATTCCACGAAGTTACAAGGAAAGCAATTGTAAACGCTCTCGAAAATTTAAGGGACGTAGACGAAAACCTTGTGAAAGCCCAGATCGTAAGGAGAATAGAGGACAGATGGATTGGATTCGTCTTGAGTCAGAAGCTTTGGGAGGTTTTCAATAACAGAAATCTATCTGCTGGAAGAGCTCAAACCCCAGTTTTAGGGTGGATTATAAAGAGAGCTGAAGAGAATAAAGAGAAAAAGAAGGTTGCCTTCATCGAGGATCTTGGGCTAATGATCGAGGGATGGGATAAGGAGGAAGTCGATCTCGAAATTACTTTCATCGAAGAGAGAGTTGAAAGCCGTGCACCCCTGCCACCCTACACTACCGATACAATGCTCAATGATGCCAACGCCATACTGAAGTTCCCAGTCAACGAGACGATGAAACTGGCTCAGGATCTCTTCGAATCTGGATTGTGCACGTATCACCGAACCGATTCAACTCGCGTTAGCGATTTTGGGTTGAGAATCGCAAAGGAATATCTCGGTGACGATTTCGTGGGAAGGAGATGGGAAAGTGAAGGGGCCCACGAGTGTATAAGACCCACAAGACCTCTCGACAGGTACAACCTTGAAAGATTGATTCAGGAAGGTGTTATTCTCGCCGAGAACATAACAAGGAGACATTTAGCACTGTACGACTTGATATTCAGGAGATTTATGGCGAGTCAATGCAAGAACTTCGAAGTCAGAGTGGCAAGATACTCTATACAATACGACGGCAATAAATTGGAGGAGGAAAGAATAATCGAAGCTAAGGGGAGAGCTTACGAGCTTTACAAGAGTGTATGGGTTAAAAAACCCCTTCCAGAGGGTAAGCACAAATTCAAAACCCGAATAATGAAAGTCCCGAAAGCCCCCCTTTTCACACAGTCAGATGTGGTATCTCTCATGAAACAGAAAGGGATAGGAAGACCATCAACCTACGCTAAGATACTTGAAAAGCTATTTTTAAGGCACTACATTGTTGAAAAGAATCGGAGGCTTATACCAACAGATATCGGGAGAAGAGTTTTTGAATATCTATCGAAGAATTATGTAAAGTTTGTATCTGAGGAAAGAACAAGAGCCCTGGAGGAAAAGATGGATAAGATTGAACGAGGCATAATAGATTACACAGAAACCCTCAGAGAGCTATACAACGAAATTATGGAGATATGACCATCAATAAATTTTTATTTAATAACTTGCCAATTATCACGCATGTTGAATTACATCATTGAGTTCATCAAGCTAATCTCGGAAAAACTGAAAATAAATAACGTTGTCTTAGTTTCAGATATCGATATTAATTTTGATAATCTAAGGGTGATCAAAGCCCCAAAGCAGTATATTGAAACAATAAAAAATACCTTTGCAATAACGGGATCCTGCGGATTAACCGAAAGTGTAATGTCGATTCCAGGAATATCAGAATTTATCGAGACTTTTCTTGAAGTAACTGAAGAAAGTAGTAAAGCTATTGTTTGCGTTTACCTGCCAAGTCTGAAGGGTGTTTTTGTTATCGATTCAGAGAGCAAGCTCAGCAAAATTTTAAAAGAATGTTCTGAGTACGTTAAGCCAGAAGCTCTGAGAGCAACCCTTGCCGTAGCTCTATCTATCGCATTTAAGGGCAGAGAAGGTAGAAAAACGGGGACCGCATTTGTTCTTGGCGACGAAGAAAACGTCATGAAGAAATCGAGGCAGGCAATTCTGAATCCTTACGAGGGGCATCCGAAGGAGAGAAGAGATATCAAAAATCCCGAAAACTGGGAAAGTGTTAGAGAATTTGCCCAACTTGATGGAGTTTTTGTTATCGACTCTGAAGGTTATATCTTAGCGGCTGGGAGATACTTGGACATAGAGGGAGAACTCGTCTTAAAATACGGATTGGGAGGAAGGCACATTGCATGTGCCTCTATAACGAAGACAACGAAAAGCATAGCAATCGTAGTTTCAAGTAGTGGTGGGGACATCACTATTTTCAAAGATGGAAAACCCATTATAGAGATTCCCGTATCCTTGATGTGACTTTGTAAAGAGAAAAATTTTTAATTTTCTTGAAAAAGATTTGACATGCTTAATGACATTCCCTCAAGCAATGATTTTTTACAGAGATTTTTATACTCTCACGATATATCTTTTCTGCCGTTTATTAGAACGAAAACCCCCGACATAGTTTTCCAGCCGAGGGATGAAGAAGATGTTTTGAAGATTCTGAAGTTTGCTCGGGACAATCTAAAGCCCGTCATACCGAGGGGTTCGGCAACATCGGGATATGGAGGAGTTCTTCCCGTTAGGGGAGGGATAGTTGTTGATTTCTTCAGAATGAACAAATTCAATGTGGATGAGGATTCTAAGATTCTCATAGCAGAGCCGGGAGCAGTTTGGTGGGATATCGAAAAGGAATTAAACAAGAAAGGCCTGTCCTTAAGGGTTTATCCTACGAGCGCCCCATCCTCTACGGTCGGCGGATGGATCTCTCAGAACGGATACGGTGTGGGTAGTCTTGCATACGGTAGCATAGCTGATAACGTTGTAAAGCTTAGAGTTGCTGATTTCAGCGGTATTCGGGATACAGAGGAGATAGAATACTACGTGGGGATGGAGGGGACCACCGGTATAATCACGAGGGCTTGGATAAGGGTAAAGGATTATGAAGACTTTAACTACTACGCATTTCACGTAGACGCAGAGAAAGCGGTTAAATTGGCATACGCATCGAATTACTATTCGGCTCTCTTCATCGACCGCAATTATATCGAATTGAAAAACAAAGTAGCAAACACTGATCTACCGGAAAGGGACACCCTTGTAATAGCAACTACGAAAAAGATGGACGGTAATGAGGAGATTGGAAGGGAGATCTGGGAGTCAAGATTCTATCCGATAAGGATTAAGAGACTCGGTCCTAGTTTGATTCCTGCTGAGGTTTTGGTCCCTTCAGAGAAGCTACCGCTTTTCTTTAGGAAATTTAATCCGAAGGCGCAGTTCGGAAGCGAGGTATGGTTTATAAAAGGAGGTAAGGCAGCAGTTCTCTCCTTTATCCTCTGCGACGAAAGGCGTTGGAGCTACGTACTCTACTGGAGATACATCTTGAAAGCTTTAAAGATAGCGAAGAAATTGGGCGGGCAGAGCTACTCTACCGGATATTATCTCAGTAAAGAATCAAAGAATCTCAGGAATTTCAAGGATCTTTTGGAATTCAAGAAAAAAGTGGATCCAAACAATCTATTAAACCCCAACAAGGTCTTTCCATCTGGATTGCTTCCAAAGCTTATTGCAATAGCGGAGGTGTTCTCTTGAAGGAATTTTTAGAAAAAGAAGCTTTAATATGTGCTCAATGCCATTATTGTAGAGTTTGTCCAGTTTACTCTGTAATCGGATGGGAAAGTGTATCTCCAAGGGGAAGAATGTTCATGCTGAGAAGCATTCTTAAGGGCAAGCTTGAGCCATCGATTGTAGTCGAAGATTTTTACAAGTGCACAACCTGTGGTGCATGTGAAGTTGTTTGTCAGACTTCAATTCCGTTGGTGGACGTTTGGGAAACTGCGAGAGCCGACTTCGTTAGAAAAGGTTTCGCTCCTCTCAACATTCACAAAATGCTTAGAGAAATTGCGGAAAAGACAGGAAGTCCTTATAAAGAGAAAAGAGAGGACAGAGGAAAGTGGGCTGAAAAGTATAAGACAAAAGAGAAAGCTGAGATCATTTATTTTGCCGGGTGCACAGCAAGCTACAGGACAAAGGAACTGGCGGAAAATACGGTTGAATTCTTCACAAAGGTGGGAATAGATTTCTGCTACGCTGGTGCTGACGAAGTTTGTTGTGGATCTCCCTTTTTGAGAACTGGACAGAGGGAAATCGTTTACGAATTTTTTAAGAAAAATTACAGCGAATGGAGGAGGAGGGGAGTTAAAACAATCGTCACAACATGTGCCGGATGCTACAGAACCATTTCGAGAGATTATCCTAAAATCGCTGAAGAACTCGGATACAAATGGGATTTCAAGGTGTTTCACACCGTCCAGATAATCCACAAACTGCTGAAGGAGGGGAAGATAAAGCTCAAAGAGTGGAGGGAGAAAATCACCTATCACGATCCCTGTCATCTCGGAAGACATATGGGAATTTACGAAGAGCCGAGAGAGGTATTGAAAGCTCTTAACACAGATTTCGTAGAGATGGAGAGAAACAGGGAAAACGCACTCTGTTGCGGTGCCGGTGGAGGTGTGAGATCCCAATTCAAGGAGATTGCAATGGAAATCGGAAAAAAGAGGATTGAGGAAGCCAAGAGGACTGGAGCGAAATACATCATCTCCTGCTGTCCTTTCTGCAAGCTACACTTGGAACAATCATCGGAGGGTAGCATGGAAGTCTTGGACATAATAGAGGTTGTTAACAAAAAGCTTTAGTTATGTTGATTGATATTAATAGCTACCATGAAGATTGTTGTATTAAGTGACACCCATATCCCGGAAAGGGCATCAAAAATCCCGGATGAAATAATCCACTTCCTAAAAAATTGCGATCTAATCGTCCACGCCGGAGATCTGACAGATGAACTTGTTTTAAATCAGTTAAAATCTTTTGGAAATTTAATTGCGGTAAAAGGCAACATGGATTACTTAGATCTACCGAGGCAAAGACTCTTCGATGCCGAGGGGATCAGGTTCGGTGTCTATCACGGGCACGGCATCTATCCAAGGGGGGACAGAAAGCGGTTAGTGGAAATCGCATTAAATTTGGGAGTTGACGTTTTGCTCACGGGACATACCCATAGATCTGATGTCTACAACGGAGACGCCCTGATCCTGAACCCCGGTTCGGCAACAGGAGCGTGGGGCGGCGGTGGAGGAACAGGCATCCCAAGTTTCATGGTTTTGGATGTTAAAGGGAACGTGATCACAGTTGATCTCTACGAAATAAGAGAAAAGTTAATCTTCAGAAGATTCAAATTTGATGTCTGATAACCATGTGGGATATCTTAAGACCCGACGCAATATCCGTGTGGAGAGATCCCGTTGTGAGAGAAAGACTCAGCTGGTATTACAGCGTGATGAAGAACGAAATGCCCGCCAAATTCATGATATGCAAGAAAATAGCCGTTAAAGATGATTTTAAAGAAAAAGATACTAATGAGCTATGGAAAATCCACGAAGAAAAATCAAAGCTCTTCGATAAACTCCTGGAATCTCTGAAAGGAGAGAAAATAAAAATAGAGAAGCTTCCTGATGAAAACCCAAATTTTCTCGATTTAAAAACTGAGATCGCTTACAGAATGCTCGAAAGCTGTGAATTCTGTGAGAGAAGGTGTGAAGTTAATCGAAAGAAGGGCGAGGTGGGCGTTTGTGGCGTTAAGTTTCCAAATGTCCACAGTTGCTTTCATCACTACGGCGAGGAGGCTCCTTTAGTCCCAAGCGGGACGATCTTCTACGGCGGATGCAATTTCAAATGTGTTTTTTGTCAGAATTACGATATAAGTCAGGAACATCCAAACGATGGCGCCGTTGTGGATGCGAAAAAGCTCGCATTAATGCAAAAGGAGCTAAGACTAAGCGGAGCGAGAAACATAAACCACGTCGGGGGAGATCCGACACCGAACCTCCACGTTATTCTTGAAAGTCTTAAATATTTGAATGTGAACGTTCCCCAACTCTGGAACAGTAACATGTACTGTAGCGTTGAGACGATGAAACTCCTTAGAGAGGTTATCGACATATGGCTACCCGATATGAAATATGGGAACGACAGGTGTGCCGAGAGGCTGAGCTTGGTGAAGAACTACTGGAACATCGCTACGCGGAACATCAAGTGGGCACACGACTGGAGTGACATAATCATAAGGCATCTCGTCCTGCCGAACCATGTGGAATGTTGTACGAAACCCGTACTGAAGTGGATTTCGGAAAACTGTCCGAGAGCTTTAGTGAATATAATGGAGCAGTACAGACCCCTTTTCAAAGTCCCCAAATATCCCGATAAGTATAAAGACATCAACATGAGACCGGGCATTAAAGAAATGGAAGAAGCTTACAGATACGCGAAAGAGCTTGGGATTGTATACGAGCCCGTTAGTTAAAAAATCTTATTTTTTTCCTCTTCTCATTCCAATGTAGAACAGCACCACCGCTAACGCTACTACTATCAAAACAACAATCGGAGTCGTCGAAATTCTAACGGGAGCTCTTTCGACTTTCTCAATCTTGTAACCCTTGACGTCTTCTGTAGATTTCTCAGCTTCTTCAGGCTTCTTTTGACTTTCCAATCCGACTCCGCTGGATTCGTTTACTCTACGCTCTGATGTCGGAGTTGTCGTTATCACAGTTGTTGGGGTTATGACGTAACCGCCTCCCCCTCCTCCGCTGACGTGGTGCTTTTTTGTTTTCTCTCTTATCTTTTCCTCTTCCTTTATAGAGCTCAGTATTCCAGCTTTGAATTCCATTAGCTTTACGTTTCCACATGTATGGTGGCAGCATGTAACCCCGTAAGTTTGCTGCAGTCTTTCGAGTTCTTTTGCTAACTCTCTCTTAATTTCTTCGGGAGCATTCCAGTAGCCCTTTCTGATTGCTTCAAGCATCCTTGCCACTATGGACTGCTTCGCGTATGGATTCTTTTCGAAGAACTCTTTGAGCCCCTGTAGGTATATCTCGTAAAACTTATTCCAAATACTGTCTGAGATCAGATCGGGTATTGTTACTTCCCATCCCCACAGGTACTCTATAACCTTCGCCATCTCCCTTGCACCTGCATAGTCGTGTTCCATCATTCCCTCTATCCACTTTGGATTGAAGTATCTCGCATAAAGCTCTGTCATAAGGAATTCGCTAAGCGTCTGAACCTCCGGTTTATCAGGATTTCTCAGATTAAATACAAACGTGTCTGGAGTCTCTCCTGTCAGATATCTGACAGCAAGAGCTATGCCTCCGAGGAACTGGAAGTAGTCATCGTTGTCTAGAACTCCGTACAGATTCGTGGAGCGTGAATGAGCTGCAATGTCCACTTCCTTTAAATTAAGTCTGAACAAATCCGATGCATCAATGCCCCAAATACTCTCTCCGTAAGCGTATCCCATTCTGTTTATGAAGTATTCCGCAATTTTGCTCTCATCATCCCAAGTATTACTCGCTGCTATCACATCTGGAAGTCCCGTACCATAGTTTCCGGGACTTGGAGCGAATATCCTTAGTTTTGCAAGGTTTTCTGCGACGCTCTCACTGTATCCCTCTTTTAGCAGCTCTTCTTTGATCTCCAAGTAGTGTTTGTATATGTAGTTCCACTCAGATGATTCGCTAGCAGCAATTACCATCTTGATGGCTTTATCGATTAGCTGCATTAGTGTTGGGAAAGTGTCCCTGTGAAGCCCTGAGCTGACAATCAAAACGTCGATCCTTGGTCTTTGAATTGTGGATCCATCCGAAAGTGTTATCTTTAAATCGCTCAATGGAATGAGTTCAACATCTTTAACCCTTCCCATTGTATCCCAAACGGGCTTAACTCCCATCGTGTAAAGGACAGCAGCCTGCATAACCCCGTAATTTCTCATAGTTTCAGTTGTCCACAAGATATAGGCTATCTTTTCAGGGAACTCCCCATATTTTTCGTAGTGTCTTCTTATCAGATCGTCAACAATATTTTTGGCGACTTCCCAAGCTTCCTTCGTCGGTATAGCTCTCGGATCGAAGGAGTAGAAGTTGTTCCCAGTCGGCAGAGCATCCGGCTTTCTAACTGGGTCTCCGCCTATTTTGGGTGGGATGTATCTACCTTCGAGGGCGTCGAGGATTCTTGGAATTTCTATCGTGCAACTGAGCAAATCGTGGTAATACTTGAGGGCGAGGTTCAGATCTTGCGTTACCCTTTCATCGCTTGCGTTCAGAATAATTTTCTGTGCCTCGATCGGATCTGTCCCGTTTATGATAACTTCCTCAAGAAGTTTGTATAAGATTTTCTCATCTTCGGGTTCTTCCAACGGTCTAATCCTGCTTACGCTTTCTTTGAACTTCTCACCTAACATCGACTTCACAAAATCTACGATGTGCTGGTTGTCAACAGTTCCGAGGACGTGAAGACCGTACGGCATCAAAGTATCCGCAAGTTCATGGAGGTATTCGTGAAGCTTATTCCTTAGAAACTCCTCAAACTCTATCTCGTTGAGCTGACTTACATTCCCCAATACTTTGTCAAGCTCTAATTCGTAGTAAAGATTCTCTATCGTCTTTCTAAGCTCTTTCTTTACAGTTTCGTCCTGAACTTGCCCGTATTCATGTATCTTCTCATGCAAAACGGATAGATTTCCATATAAACCGCTTGAAATCAGCGGCGGCGTTAGATGATCGACTATAACAGCTTGACCCCTTCTCTTCGCCTGAGTCCCCTCTCCGACGTTGTCCATTATGTAAGGATACACGACTGGGAGCTCTTGGATCAAGATTGCCGGCCAGCAGTCCTTTGAAGACAGACCTGTTTCCTTGCCTGGAAGCCACTCCTGAGTTCCATGCGTTCCGAAGTGAATTATTGCATCTGCTTTGAATTCCCTTGCAAGCCAGAAGTAGAATGCTATGTACTGGTGATGGGGTGGAAGTGACTTGTCGTGATATAAAGCCTCCTGATCTTGCAGATAACCCCTCGTTGGTTGCGGAGCCAAAATTACGTTTCCGAGATCTATCAGCGGGATAACGATAAACTTGCCACTCTCATTTTCGTAAACCATTATATCTCCGGGTGGCTCTCCCCACATCCTTACAACTTCTTCTTTCTTCTCTTCTGGTAGTTTGCTAAACCAGATTTCGTATTTTTCAGCGGGAATCAGAACGGCTGTGTCGAGGAGATTTTCAATCTCCTCTTTTTTCCAAGTTCCTATATTTATCCCTTGGTGAGTTAATAAATACACCAGCTCGCTTTTGTCAAAGCTTGCGTTCACATTATATCCTCTCTCTTTCATTGCCTTCAGGAGAACTTCAAGGCTTGCCGGAACATCGAGGTAGGATGCACCTATGTTGTCTTTTCCCCCTCCGTGGTTGTAATAAATTATCGCCACCTTCTTCTCATTGTTCGGCTTTCTGTGAAGCTCAGCCCATTTTATGGCTCTCTTAGCAATCCATTCGATTTGGTAATCTACCGGTTCATATTCCTTTGTCGTTTTGTTTTTCGTTCCGACGATTACGAATTCTGTCAGCCCATCAAGCTCTGGAAGAGCAATCTGCCAAGCTATAGAAGAGGGAGCCAATCCGCCTGCACTCTCCCATTCGCTGATGTTGTAGTAGTACTCCATTATAACCTTTATCGGCGTTACGTTTAGATTTCTCAGATATTCTATCCCTTTATCCTCATCGTGAGACCATAATCTGAAGGACGTTAGGGTTATCAGAACATCGATAGACTTTCTTGTTTCGTTGGAAAGTTCCAAAAACCATTTCGTTGAATTTTCGTCCTTGTAAGTGAATGATGTAAAGATTACGTTGGCTCCGAGGCTCTCTAACTTGCGAATTAAAGAGTCGATGACGGGATATGTTGCTGGATCGTTCACATAATAGTAATGGATTCCCACTGTCGGTGCGTCACCTTTCCACTTCCCTACGCTTTTATACCATTCGAGATAATCCTTTGTTGATCTGAATATTCCCATTCCAGCATAACCGGCGCCCTGTATCCTCGCATCTGGATGGTATATTCCAAACGGCGGAATTTCGATCGGAGGCGGGATTTCCTCCAATCCAAAGTCTGATACGTTCAGCCCACAGAATTTAACCCCGAAGAATATTAACAACCTCTTGAAGTTCTCCGACCCACCATAATTCCAGTATTTTGTTATGTTCTCGTATTCAGGGTCTGAGAGATTGACATTTGTTAAGTTGAACAAGTCTGTGAACACCAACCCGATTATTCTTGCATCACTATTTTTTAGCTTTTCTTTCAAAACTTCCTGAGATGAATAACTGAGCATGTAAAGGAGGATCACTTTGAATTCCGAGAAATTGTTTTCAAGATCTTTCCAATCGCTGTAAGCCAACACAGTAACGTTCAGGTTCTTTTCCACATACAAGTCCTTGCTTGCGTTGATTATCCATAGTATCTGCTTTGAATTTTCATCCAGAATGAATACAATTTTATTTCTGTTTTCTGGAACCTCGGGATGATCGTACGTAATGTTTTCTTCGAAGAACTTAGCCATAAGGTAGTTTATCAAGTTTCTTAGATTTTCCTTGCCACCGTAAACCCAGTATTTCGATATGTTCTCGTCAGTGTATCCGATTGATGCATTAAAAGAAACTATCGTCGCGTTTGTCTCATTCACAATCTGACTGCAAATCGTATTATTGACATTTGCGAGAAATATCAAAGATTTGTTCGCGAAATCCACTGCCTCACCGACTTTATAAACTTCGATCTGAGTATTGTTTTCCAATTCCTTTAGGATTTCGTAGTTCTCATTCGTTCCGAGATAGAACGTTATCGTTTTGCTCATTAAGACTACGGTAAGATTGCACTCGGATACGTTTAGAGTACTGCTTACGTAACCTTCTTTCGAAATAGTTACGTTAAATCCGAGCTTTGTGGTGTTTATGGTAGTGAATCCGCTTTCGTTGGTAAACTTTGTGAGATTTTCCGCAACGACTGTTGCGTTACCTATGGGGCTTCCCTTGGTATCTATGATTCTGATCAGTACGGTTGTATAGTTTAGCTCTAATTCTATCACCGTATCATTCGTTAGGCTGATGTATGTCTGGTTGAAGACGAGCTCATGGGTTACGTTTATTGTGTAGTTCCCTAAAGGAAGCTCGAAAATCGCTGTTCCGTTGCTCTCCATACAATTCCCATCAACGCATATTTTGCACGGGATTTTGGTTCCATTATGCATGACGTATACAGTCAAGTTTTCAACCGTTGAGTTCGTAATTTCCGCCTCGGCAATTGCTGATAATACCACTAGTATCGCTAGGATCCTATATCCAATCATTTTAACACCTTGTCAATAGAATTTGTTTTCGAGTACTTAAATTTATCCATTTAATTTGATGAGATATCAAAAACTATTTACTTTCGTTTTCTGGGACATATATTACCGTTCCATCCTTCAACCTGTAAGCAGTTCCTATTTTCACGCCTTCTCCTCCGAGGATCTCCTTGGTCAAGTTCATCACTTTAATCTCCTCCTCCTTCTTAATTATAATCTGCATGTTGTCCTTTCCCGGATTTTTAACCATAGTAACTTCAGCTTTTGGATTTAAGAGATCCTCCATATTGTAGGATATCAGGAGCATTACCATAAAGGCGAGGGCCAAGACAAGTGCTATATCAAACAGGTTTGCAATAAACGATAACGGATCTTCCTCTTCAATCTCTTCGATTAATTTCCTCATGGAAACCACCCAATGTTTTAGAGATGTATTCCATATCGCTTAAATCCTGAAGATACCATCTCTTTTTAATGAGGAAAGATACGTATCCCACACCACCGACAATCAATCCCAGAACGGTTGTAGCAAAGGCTGTTATGAGGTTAGTTGCAAGTTGCTCCACGTTTCCCTCGGAAAGAGCCATTAAAGCGGGACCCAATGGGATCAAAGTCCCCATTAGACCCAGCATTGGACCAATTCTTGCCAGTATCCTTGGGATTTCGAGTTCTTTTGCTATCCTTAATTCGTAATCTTGAAGAATTTTTTCGATATCTTCTTTCGTTGGATTTATTCTTTTCAAATCTTCTACAAAATCTCTGAGTAATCTGTTCAGATTCATTTTGCTAAGCTCCTCCAAAGCTTCTCTGAATTTCAAGGTCTTGCAAATTTCTCTTAACACATTAAAATCTCTGCTCCTTCTGGCACTTTCTGCTACTAATTCTCCGATTTTCATTAAGGAATAAACTACGAGGACGATTAACGAAAGTATAACCGGATAGAGTAGCGAAGTGGATACTGTGTACATAGTAATGTATAGAGCTTCAACTATCATTATACCACCCCTTTACGAATCCGAGAATAATCGGTACGATTAAAACCAGAGAATATGGACTAATTTCGAAAGATAATGTGTTGAATTTGATTTTCGATGCTTGAAGGATGGCAGGGATCAGCAGAATCGAGAAAATGTAGTAGATTCCTAAAATTATCATTATGTCTCCAAGCTTCTCTGGGTTTTCTCTGCTTCCAATCGAAAATGAGATTATTCCGATGGAAATTATCCCTCCGACGATTACGCCAGTAAGGAAGTTGTTTATGTTTACAACTTGAGACAGAAAGTAGCAGGAAAGTAATGTCCCAGCAATGCAAACTGGGCAAGGTAAGGAGATTGCAAGAAAAGTTTTATCAGATATATCCTTTGAGTGACAAAAGAAATTTTTTGAAGTGATATATCCAGAATATATCAAAAGACATGCAATAATTCCGTGAAATATTAATGTATAATTCAGCAAAACAAAGACATATTCTAATAATCTATCCATTAGAAAGCCAATTAAAACCGAGATAGAAATGTATGTTAATGCTAAACTGAAAATACCACTTTTCCCAACTCTCCCGTATCTACACCCGAGTGATGCTTTGATAGACGTTATTAAAGAACCTACTAAGGCCCCTATTAAAAGTGGATTAATTATAGCTATTATCAACACTACCGCAAATGGAATCGTATATCTAAATACCTTAAAGTCAAATACCATTGATATTGTCTCAAATTTCTTGGATATTTATTTCTTTCGATAACGTAACAAAAGATTTAAATAATCTGGTAAAGAAGGTAATGAAACAAAATCTGGGAGGAGTCGGAATTGGTAGAAATAACTGAAGTTAGAATATACAAATCGAAGGGGAATGGAGCTGTAAAAGCCTACGCATCGGTTAGTTTGGATGGGGAGTTTGTAGTAAAGGGAATAAAAATTTTGGAAAGTGAGAAAGGTCTATGGGTTAGCATGCCAAGTAGAAAAGCGAAAGATGGTTCGTATCAGGATATATTTCACCCAACAACTCGTGAAGCACGAGAGAAGATCGTCAACGCAATCTTGAAGGAATACAAGAAAGCTTGATTTTAGAGCTCCGACGATTATTTTTCTTTTCTTCTTCTTTTGATAATTTTATCATAAGGTGCAGATGATCGGTAGCCGTTCATGATAAGATAATTTTATAAATTGTTACAAAGTTCTATACTTATGGAGGAGAATATTACCCGAATTGGCGTCAGTCTGCCAAAGAACCTTCTTGAAGAGTTCGATTCGATAATTTATAAAAGAGGATATTCCTCAAGAAGCGAAGCGATAAGAGATGCTATTAGAAACTACATCCTCGAATACAAATGGATGGAGAAAGAAGAGGGAGATATTGTCGGTGTCGTGAACGTCCTGTATAACCATCACGTGAAGGGGATCAACGACGTGATTGTAGATATACAGCACGATTATCACAACATAATCACAACAACACTCCACATCCACCTGAACAAGGATATGTGTCTTGAAATGATTCTTGTAAGGGGTGATATGAAAGAGATAAAGCAACTTGTTGATCGAGTATCCTCAACGAAAGGTGTGATAAATGTTAAACTTATAACGGCGTTAAAAGAATGATTGAACTAATTTTAATAGCTCTATTTTTTAGTTTTCACCAAATTTTTATAAAAAAAGGAATGAATTATAGTGATGCGAATTACGGTGCCTTTATTAGTATATTCACTGGTGCTGTTATTTTCGGTTTCCTATCCATTAACAGAATATATATAGATGCGAGATTCATATTTCTGATGATTTTTTCTGGAGTTCTTCACTTTCTATTTGCAAGAACTGCATTTTACAATGCTGTAAACAGAATAGGAGCAAATGCAGCAGGAAGCTTAGCGGCTACAAGAATTTTTTTCGCTGTGATGATTGGAGCTTTTCTCGGTGAGGCGATTGGACTTAACGTCATCCTAATGGCATTATTAATTTTTTGTGGAATCTATCTCATGTCAACTCCGAAGGGTGTCAGAGATTTTAAGGGGATCTCCCTCGGCATTCTGACTGGATTGATAACGGCACTCTCTTCGGGTATTGTGAAAGAGGGCATGAAAATTCACGGAGATCCGATTTACGGAAGTGCTTTAGGATATTTGGGCTCCCTCTTATTTTACCCCCTTATTTTTAAGTGGGAGAAAAAAGGCGGAGAAAGATTTTTCATTTTAGCTGGCATCTTTGCAGGACTTGGGCATTATCTGAGGTATTACTCACTTCAAAAGTATCCCGTAAGTGTTGTTGAACCTTTTTTGAGTACATATCCACTTTTCACACTGATTTTAACGTTAATATTGTTCAGGAGTATCGAAAATATTAACAGAAACATTGCTCTGGGTTGTATTCTTATCTTTCTTGGGATTGAAAGCTACTTTTTTGTTTGGATGTAGGTATAGACAATCCTGTGAACGGCGGTTATGTGAGATAAAACGGCTATTATGACTAACGCATGAAAAACGTAGTTGAAGAGGAGACCCATAATCAGGATAACAGTTCTTTCCCCTCTTTCCGCAATACCCACATCGCATCTTTCGATTATGTTCTCGGCTCTCGCTCTTGTGTAGCTTACGAGCAGAGCACCCACTACGGCTATCGCCGATAGAAGAAGGTGTCCCGAATATATCCCGGCTGCTAAAATCACTGAGGCGTCAACGTATCGATCGAGAACAGAATCCAAAAAGCCACCGAAATCTGTTTTTAGTCTTTCGTTTCTTGCGAGAGCTCCATCGAGAGCATCAAAAAAACCACTTAAAATAAGAAAGACCAATGCGATTGTTATCTCGCCGTTTACGATGAGGTATGCCGAAAAAAATCCAAAAATGCAGGCAAGTGCCGTGATGTGATTGGGTTTTATTCCTATGGATGATATTTTCTCAGTTAGGGGTTTCAATAGCTCCCCAACTTTTGGTTTGATTTTGCTCAGCATTAAAGATTCTTTTCAATCCATCTTTTGATCTCTGACTTCGGAAAAGCTCCTATTAAAATATCAACGGGTTTTCCATTTTTGAAGAAGATTAGCGTTGGTATTGCGGAGATATTGTATCTTGCGGCGATGCTTTGATTTTCGTCCGTATTAAGTTTGGCAAACACAACTTTCCCCGAATATTCTTTGGCGAGCTCTTCGATTACGGGTGAGATCATGCGGCAGGGCATACACCATTCAGCCCAGAAATCTACTACTACGTTTTCATATTGGGATAAGATCTTGTTAAAGTTTGTTTCATCAGCTTTTAAAGGTTTATCCATTCTTTTCACCTTCTCAAGCAATTCTTTTATCTTTTTTTGTCTTATCATTTCTAAATCGTCCATGAGTTTTATAGATTTCGAATTTGCTTTAGAATTTTTCGGTATAATGCTTTAGAGATAACTTAAGCGAAGTATTTAAAAGCCAATCGGGGAGATCTCTTACAAAATCATCCTTAACGATTATAACTCCCATCTCGCTTGCGCACCTGTAAAAATCTTTCTTGTTTATTTTCAGCCATCCGACAACTTCATCATAAAAGGACTTCCTGATTATTCTGAATGGTCTTCCGTTCACATAAATCTTCTGAGAATTTTTCACTATCTCTCTCCTCAGTCTCCATCTTGCGATTTTCCTGTTCTGGACTTCGTAAATTGCCTTTTCCAGCTCTATTCCATCGAGAACAGTCTTAAGGACTATCTCGGTAATGTGGTTAATCCTGTCGGGAACTCCGAGTAAATCACCTCTTAGCAATATTTTCCTTCTATCTATGTCGAATCCATTTTCGACAAGCCTCTTGTATATTAGTGATGTAGTTCCCTTTTTATCCCCCGTTTTGTCCACAATTCCACCTATTATGTAGCAATCCGCTTTCCCCCCGTGGAATATCTCATCAGCATTCGGATCGAGCAATATCACCTTTTCGGGCTTTTTCTCCCTTAAGAAGTCTTCAACACTCTTGTAATGCAAGGCTGACGTCATCGTTTCCATTCCGGTAATCACGAGCTTTTCATCCCACATGTATTTTCTGACAACAGATAATGTTTTTTCGATTTGTTTAATCAGGCTTTTGAGCTCCTTATCACTATGTAAGTGCTTCAATGAACAATCTACCACGATATAGGGAAATTTATCTAGCTTATCTTTAATTTCCTCCCTGCTGATCCCCTTGCATTTCCAAGCAACGTACTCACAGCTGTCGATTCTTTCACCGTTCAGATTGAAGGAAAACCTTCCTTCTCCCCGACATATTTCGAATTTTCCCGAAGCAAAATTCCTCGCAATGAACTGGATCGGGTCTTCTCGGAGAACTTTTTTTGAATTAGTTGAGATACAGCGGATATCTTTTGAATTCAAGAACTCTATGAAAACGTCTTTTAGTCTCATGGATTATCCATCCCGTTTAGATTAAAAACAATTTACCTCTGATAAATACATGAAATTCAAAAGCAAACAAGAAGCTAGAGAATTCGTTTGGAAAGCTATTGGGAAGTATTCAAAGTTTCCGCCGCCTTTTGGAAGGATTCCAAACTTTATTGGAGCTGAAAAAGCATGTGAAAAGCTAAGAGAAATCGAAAATTACAGAAAGGTTCGCGTAGTTTTTGCGGCTCCAGATTCTCCTTTAAAGAGGGCGAGAGAAATCGTTATTGAAGATGGAAAGATTTTGCTTGCCGTAAAACCGAAGATGACTGGATTTTTAATAATAGACCGGGGGAGAGCGGGGACGATTAAGGAGATGATTCGTTACGGTAAAGAAGTCAATCTCGATGAGCTAAATTTAAAGGTAGATATCTTTCTTCAAGGTTGCGTTGCGGTTGACAGAAAAGGTAACAGAATTGGGAAGGGTAGCGGTTTCGGAGATCGAGAGTTTCATCTCCTAAAGGATAGCGGCTTACTCTCACGTAACTGCCTTTATATCGTTGTGGCTCATCCTATCCAGATTTTTGACGATCTCAGCTATCTTATGGACGAGCATGATGTCAAGGCAGACGTTATTCTAACACCAAACGAAATAATCTGGATAAAGAAGATCTGAGAGAGGGGATTTTCAAGCGTTAAGTTTGAGTCTCTATCCAAGAAGTTTTAAGCTTCTCGAATAGCTACAAAAAGTAAACTATATATACTACCTTTTGTAATTATTAAACAGGTGAAATACATGCCGGAGAAGATGCGTGTAGTTTTGTGCGGTTACGACCCAGTGCTTGTTAGGGGATACATAAGAGCGAAGAACGAGGAAGCCCTGTGGTTCTACCTCCCAGAAGCTCTGGCGGAGGATTATAACTTGAAGCGGGGGGACAAAGTAAAATGTGTTATCGAGAAGATTTATTCAGGAAAGACGGGAGAAATGACGGCAGAGCCGAATGAGGAAGTCGTCTGGCCGATCTCACAGTTCTGTAAGACTGCGGTCGTCGTTGACTGGGACTTTATAGCAAAGTATAAGCTGACAGCGTGGCACTTCCTTGAACTCACAGTAAAATCCGTGATTCAGGACGGGGAGGAAAAGGAGGTCTATCCCGGAGAAACAAAAGTGAGAAGGATGTGGCCAGAGGACAGACTGGTGCTCCACTTCGCTCTTGATTACGTGGAATGATGCAGAGCTGGGAGAGAGTTGGAGACGAGGGGCTACTTAAGGATATCCTATTCGTAGAGGGTTACGGGAACTCATCCAATGTATACTTAATAAACGGCGACGATATAACTCTGATAGACACTGGAAATGACTACACAATTTTTTTTGAACTACAGGATAAAAGAAACATCTATGATATCGAAAACATATTCCTGACACATTCCCACAACGATCATTCTCTCGGTCTCTTTGAACTACTAAAGAGATACGATGACCTGAGCTTTACAGTATACCTCCACGAATCCGTAAGTGATGGTCTTAAAAAGATTCTCAGCAGAATAAAAAGAGATGACATCAAGGTTTTCGAGCTTAGGGGCGGTGAAACTCTGAGCTTGAGTGGATATGAGTTCAGAGTTGCGTATACTCCGGGACACACAATAGATTCGATAAGTCTTTATAACGAAGAGTTTGGCGTTCTCTTTTCAGGGGATTCGGTTGTAATGAATCCTGTAATCGACGAAAGACTTGGCGGAAAGCTCACAGATTATATAATCTCAGTAAGATTTCTTAGACAGCTTAAAGTAAATGCGATACTCCCAGGACACGGATACATCGCAAAAAAGGACTGCGATAAGATCTTGGATGCGGTTTATCTAAAAGCAATAGGTGAGTTATCCGATACTTCTCTTAAGGATGCAGCTTTCACCGCTCTTAGGCTCGGGATGGTTGAGGAGGCAGAGTTCGTTCTGGAAAATCTGAACGAGGAGTTCATGGACGAAGAGGCAGTCAAAGCCCTCGCATCCATAAAGGCGGACAAAGGCGATTATGACAAAGTCATCGAGTTGCTTTCACCTTTCATCGATCAAAATGACTTTCAGTCGCTTTACATAGCGGGAATGGCTGCATTAAAAGTAATGAACTATGATGATTCTATAAACTTCTTTAAAAAAGCTCTCTCGATCAGGGAGGACAGAAGAATAAAGATCATGCTCGGAACAGCCCTCTACGAGTCAGGTAGAGTGGAGGATGCCTTGCAAATAGAAGAATTTAAAAAGGTGATTCAGTCATTATAAACCATTAAGTTTTTATAGTAGTTGTGTTGAATTATTATTGAAGATTAGGGAGGTTGGTCAGATGGGTGAGGAAGTAAAATATGAAGAGAAGTATATTGAAATAGAGATTGAAGACATAAAGGACACCCTTATACCGAGACCTTGGCCCGTAAGAGAAGTCCGAAAGAGGGAAGAAATCTACGCTCCATGGGTTAAAGATCCGAGAGACCCCGAGGGAAAATACGGTGCTTTCGTAGAAGAAAACATAAGCTGGGAAAAAGCTGAAGGAAAGCCTTGGGCTTTGGATGGTCTTGTCGTAATCGAATGCAGCCTCTGGGACTTCAACGCATCCTTCTGCGCATCCTACTTGGCTGAATTAGGTGCCAAAGTCATCAAGATTGAGCCTCCTAATGGCGGTGATCCCCTGAGACATCTATATCCATTCGGCAGAGAAGAATACGCTTTTGAAGACATCTACACCGGAGAGAAGGTCAGCCCAACATTCCTCCATGAGAACAGAAATAAATTCTCAGTTTGCATCGATCTGACGAAGGAGAAAGGCAGAGAGATACTGAAAAAGCTCGCTGCAAAAGCTGATATTCTGATCGAAAACTATCCACCTGGCCAGTTTGATGAGTGGGGCATCGGATACAGACAGCTCAGCAAGATAAACCCGAGGCTGATTTACTGCTGGGTCGGTCAGCTTGGACAGTGGGGACCGATGAAGGACAGGTTATCTAAATTTGGGCAGCCCATGATTGATCCCATAGGTCTGTGCTGTTCAGAATACGTCCACTCCACAGGATTCCCCGCTGACCTGTTACCCAGAGAGAAGGGTGGTAACCCGACAAGAGCGGGAGAATGGACCGGTAGCTACGTCTGCGGTATCCACGCCACTGTTGCTATTCTAGTAGCCCTTTACTACAGAGAGAACGTGAGCGGTCGCGGTCAGTTCATCGAGGTAACGAACGCTGAGGCTTATATGGAGCTTGATGACTTCAACGTTAGCTGGTATGGCTTGAACGGAAGCATCAAAGCGAGAACGGGCGGTTGGGATCCTTGTCTCAACCAGTATGCCTGGAACCCGTGCAAGGACGGATACATGATGATCGGTGGTCAGACAGACAGACTCTGGTATAGAATCGTTCAGGTCATCGGTCAGGAGTATCCAGAGGGTGCCAGACTTATTGCCGAGGATCCTTTCCTGAAGGAAATGGCTGCAAGGAACGCTTTAGAAGGTCTTATCAAGACCTACACGATCACAGCTCACTGGCTCGCCGATAACTACAGAGAGGAGGCCGAGACAAAGCTTACTGAAAGAGAGGTTGCTGCGGCTCCCGTCCTCTATATCGATGAAATCGCGGAATACGAGCATTTCATCTATAGAAGACACGTCACTGAGGTCTATGATGAGCATTACGGTAGGGTCCTGATAAGCAACTCGCCATTGGCTCACCAGCACCGCACGCCAGCAAGAATCAAGTGGGTAGGTAGACCTCTCGGCCTGGATACTGCCGAGATCCTAGCATATTACTGCGGAATCGGTCCTGAGGAGATGAAGAAGCTTGCTCAAGAAGGTGTGATTAAATGGTATCATGAGTATGAGTGAGGTGGTGTTTTTATGAAAGAGGTTTGGTATCCGGATCCGAAAAAAGCGTGGAATCCCGAACCACCCGGTAGCTGGAGCTTCGATCCACCCTATGATAAGAATCCGGAAACTGGAGAGGATATGGAAAAGATCCCCTTCGAAGAATACTGCCGAAAGATTTTCGACCCCAAGAAGATTTGGGATAAACCCGAGGCTCTAAAGGGATGGAGGCACCTAAGCCAGACGATGTATATCCTCAGTCCCCATGTCGGCGCCACCCTAGCTGAATACGGTGCTGAAGTGATCAAATTCGAAATGCCGAAACTCGCAGACCCGATGAGACACACTTCACCTTTCAACGAAGCTTACCTGTGGCCTGAAACGGATCATAGACCGATGGTTGGAACTGGATGGGGTTTCTTGCAGGCTAACGCCAACAAATACTTTGTCACGATTGACTATCACGCCCCAGAGGCAAGGGAGATAGTGGAAGATCTCTGGAGAATCTCAGACAGCCTTGCAGAGTGCTACAGACCCGGAACGTTCTACAGATGGGGTATCGGTTATCCGCAGGTTATGGAAGTCAATCCGCGCTTGATCTACATATGGCTTGGTGGCTTCGGTAACTACGGACCGAGGAGATACGGAGGAAGCTACGACATCCTCGGACAGGCTTGCGGTGGCTTAGCTGCCATTACAGGCTTCCACGAGGATTTCGGAGGTCACCCAGCAAAGCAGACAAACTGGGTCATTGACTGGTATTCCGGTCTCACTGGTCTCGTAGGTGTTCTCGCAGCCGCTCACTACAGAAAGAAGACTGGTTTAGGAACGTTCGTCGATCTGTCGCAGATCAGCTGTGCGACAAGAGCAACTGGGTATGCATTCCCAGTCTACGGTAGGTTCGGTGTCGTCAGACAGAGATGGGGCAACTGGGATACGCTGCTTTGTGTCCACGGGATAATATACTGTGGAAAGTCAATCGATCCGGAACACGACAACCCACAGGTCAGAGAGGAAATGAGATACGTGATGGTATCCGCCTTCCAAGACGAAGACTTCCATGAACTCTGCAGAATCATTGGACGCCTAGACCTCTGGGAGAAATACAAGTACTTCAAGGACAGAGTGAACCCAAGGGCTCAGATCGAAATCTACGCGGCATTAGAGGAGTGGGCTGCTGACAAGAACAGAAATCAGGTCGTTGAAATCCTCAATGAGGCTGGGTTGATAGCAGTTCCTGTGATGTCAGCTAAGGATATCTACGAATGCGAGCACTTCTGGGTGAGAGGCTCTGTCTACTGGGTCGACGATCCGTTATACGGTGAGGTTCTCTGCCATGCAGCTACCTCAAAGCTCTCAGAAACACCGCCAAGAACGAAATGGGTCTGGAGACCACTCGGTGCCGACAACATCAGAATCTATCACGAGCTTCTTGGATACCCGCTCAGCAAGCTGAAGGAGCTTTACGAGAAGGGTATAATCTGAGGTGGTAAAAATGTGTTACGTCCTGAAATGTGATTGCGGAGCCTACAACTACCTTGATCCCTATTATTTTTGGAACTGGGAAGGTAAAGTGAAATGTGCTGGATGCGATAAGGTCTACAAAATGAGATTCATAAACGGTAAAGCTGTCGAAGGTCCCACGCAGGTTGACGAGCCCTATGATGTTATGCCGCTGCTTGCAGACTTCCCTGACAAGGGATACTACTTTGAATATCCATCGAAAAACCCATATGTAAGACCGGGAACTGAGGGCATGACAAGACCGTACTACGGATTAATGAGAGACCCCGCTACATATACGGGAACAGCTACGATGACTCGTGTCAACCTCAGAGGAAACTTTGTCAGAGCATGGGGTCCACAGCCCAAGAAGCATGGATTCTGTGATTCGAGAAGATTTGCATGGTTCAGCAGAACAAAAGGCGAAGAAGTCTGGTTAAAGGAAGAGTATCCTGGGAAGCCTGTATACGGTAAAATGAAGAAGGAGGAGTGATAGAATGGAGAGCGAGAAGAAAATCCAATACAGCTTTCCGGGACCTGATGCCGGACCAAAGCCACCGATCATTTTCCCAGATCAGGAAGAATTCGTTAAACAGTTTCCACATGTCTGCAAAGACTGTAAATGGCTGAAGCCGATTGTCCCAGGAACAACGTTGCCTCCCCCAGACCTGATCGGTTACTGCAAGATCATTCACTGGCCGTTCTACTGGTGTGTAAGTAAATACGTTATCGTCAAGAAGTGCAAGTGGTTCGAGCCGAGAAGCGAAGACCAGATATTGAGAGTTTGATTTTTTATTTTTTCTCTCTTATGAAATGCTTATACGACAACGTGATCGAATGCATAAAGGGAAAGCCTCGTCGCGATTTGTGTAGGGAATGTGAAATGTATCAAGCGATTGTAGAAGGATCCAAGGGGTGTGGTAGCGTTGAACCCTGAGCTCGAAGAGGTTATTAAAATTATAAACAGATGGTTTGAGAGATATAAAGAGGAAGGAGATGAAATGGCTGTTGAAATGTTCGTAGATGACTTGGAATATGCAGAGCCCTACGTTAGAAGACTATTTGATATGGGACTGATAACGGCTGAAGAATATTGGCAATTTCTGAAGTATTGTGATAGTCTTGTAGAGGAGTTAAAGAGAATAGCCGGAATCGAGAAGATAGACTTCAGATTCAGATAACTACAAAAATATTTATATTTTGTTTTCACCTTTCATACCCTGACATGAAGGCAAAGGATATAATGAATCCCAATGTAATCTACGCTGAGTTACCCAATACTAGGGAATATGTTCTGGAACTCTTCAAGGAATATAATATTTCTGCAGTTCCCGTCCTGAAAAATGGTAAACTCGTCGGAATAGTAACGAGAAAGGATATTTTAAGAAAGATAGCTGAGGATCAGCTTGCACTTCTCATGACACCTAACCCGATTTACGTCACGATCGATACTGATATCAAAGAGATTGCGAAAATCTTCACGTCAACTGAATTTAGAAGACTCCCCGTAACTGAGAACGGAAAACTCGTCGGAATTATCACGGTTAGAGACTTGATTAAACTTATAGCTGATAAAGAAATTAATAAGCCCATCAAGGATTTCATACGTTACAACGCTGTATGTCTCTGGCAGGAGACTCCACTCAATGTTGCGGGAGAAATCATGAGGATAGCGAATGTGGAGGTCTGTCCAGTTCTCGGCGACAACATGAGGGTTGTGGGAATAATCGATGAGAAGATCTTGCTTACCGAAACGCTGATCGAGGAATTTATCGAATCAACGCAGTATGCATCTTCAAGTGATTCCGATGACTCATGGGCTTGGGATGGTATAAGAGATTATACGGTGAAGTATTTCGAAGTTAGTGTTATCAAGCTTCCTCAGGAACCCGTCAAAAAATACATGAAAAAGCCCGTGTTCGCGAGTCCGCAATCGAGTGTATCTAAAGTTGCGAGGGAAATGGTTAAGAACGATCTCGATTACATACCCGTCCTTGATGTAAACGATAGATTTGTCGGAATCGTATCGGATAAGGATCTAATAAAAGTCTTATTAGAGGTGGAATAAACAAAACCATCGAAAAAAATTTTAAAATTAACAGTGATTCCCGATTATGAAGAGATTTAAAGTGTCCGTAGGTGGCAATGTCTATTATGCTGAAGTTGATAAAATATCGGATACCCTCTATAAAGTAAAAATAGACGGAGAAACATTAGAAGTCAACGTTGAGGAGGTAGTCATAAAGACCACAAAAACTGAGAGTGTGAGATACTTCGATACTGGTCAAAAGGTTGTAAAAGCAATGCTACCTGGAACAATCACAAAGATTCTTGTATCTCCCGGAGATAAGGTAAGTGCCGGGGACACTCTCCTGATTTTAGAGGCAATGAAAATGGAGAACGAAATCATCGCACTATCGAGTGGAGTCGTGAAGGAGATCAAAGTATCCAAGGGTCAGAGAGTTGAGACCGGAGACGTTCTAGTGGTTATAGAATGAAGGTGGCAATTACCGGAAGACCGGGAATTGGAAAGACAACAGCCTGTTTGAAAATATACGAAGCTTTAAAGGATAGACTGACTATAAAAGGCTTTGTAACAAAGGAAATCCGAAGAAATCGGGAAAGAATAGGATTTGAGATAATCGAACTCGATAGTGGGCGTAGATTTAAACTCGCGGAAAAAGGTGAGGGTTATCCAAGAGTGGGAAAATACAAGGTCTTCATCAAGAATATCGACGAAATTGCAAAGAAAATTCCTGAATATCAAGCAGATCTTCTCATAATCGATGAAGTCGGTCCAATGGAACTTAAAAGCCCCCTATTTGTTAAAAACATCGAAAATCTCATCCACTCTGATCGGGACATCATTCTGACGATACATTACAAGCTTAGACATCCTCTTTTGGAGAAGATAAGATCTCTTTTCGAAGTAATCCTTTTGAATCAAAGCAACCGGGACAGGATAGTTGAAGATGTGGTCAGTAGGCTTGATACACGAGGGTATGGTTAAGATCGAGACAAACGGCGTTTTTTACAATTCGAAAATGAGGTTCTGCAGAGATGCCGACATGGTAGTATTCAGAAATCTAGATAGCCGGATATACCTTGACGCCCTCGCCGCAACAGGTATCAGAGGAATCCGTGCAACAATCGAAGCTGGATTCACTGTGGAATTCAACGATATAGACCCAAGAGCCGTGGAGGTTATCAAAAAGAATTTAGAACTTAACGGAATCAAAGCCGTAGTCCATAATGAAGATGCGGCAATTCTGATGAGGAGGAAGAAATACGATCACGTTGATTTAGACCCTTTTGGTTCTCCTGTGGAGTTCTTGGAGTCTGCATGTTACTCTGCGAGAAGATATATCAGCGTAACCGCAACCGATACGGCAGCCCTCTGTGGAAGTGCAACAACATCGGGTCTAAGAAAATACTCGACATACGCTGTGAAAACAGAATACTACCACGAGACAGGGCTGAGAGTCTTGATTGGTAGGATTGTGTCGACTCTAACAAAATACGATAAGTTTGCCGAGGTTCTTGTCTCTTGGGCTAAGGAGCACTACTATCGGGTTCACTTAAAGATAGGCAGATCAAGTAAAAAGGCTGGTGAAATCTACGAAAAAATCGGATACATATTCCACTGCAGAAAATGCGGAAACAGGTTTGCAAAAAGCGTTTTCGAAGCAGAGCCCTGTGAGTGCGATTGTGGTTCTCGTTTCATCAGGTTGGGTCCCCTTTGGATTGGTGAACTCCACAACGCTGATTTTGTTAAAAAGCTTGATAAAAAGGGAGAAACCGGAAAGCTCTTCGAAACGATTGAGGGAGAACTCGAAACAATTACTTATTACGAGCTCCATAATCTAACGAGAATGCTCCGTGTATCACCCCCACCCATCCAAAGGATTTTAGAAAAGCTGATTGATGAGGGATACAGGGCTTCAAGAACGAGATTCAGCGGAACTTCCTTCAAAACAGATGCAAACATTGATGAAATAAAAAGGATTATCTTAAGCCTTTGACGTGAGACAAAATGTGTTTAATCACCTCTTTGATGATTTTAACCCCTAATTGAACCGCATTTTTCGAACCCGGTAGACAGAATACCACCTTACTCCCGATAATTCCCGCAGTGGCTCTTGATAGGACGACGTGATACCCTATTTGCTTGATGCTCTCCATTCTAAATAATTCGCCGAATCCGTCGATTCTCTTTGTGAACAGATCTTCGAGAGCTTCTATGGTCACGTCTCTTGGGTTTAATCCAGTCCCTCCCGTTGTTATTATCACGTCTGCGTCACTCCCTGTAACGGTATTTCGTATTTCCTGAATGTCATCGGGGATCAAATAGTATTTGTTGAATTTATCTCTGAACGCCTCGATCAGAATTCTACCGGATTCGTCATCTTCAACAGCTTGCTTTCCTTCAACTCTTCCGTATTTCTCAAATCTTGACGTTGATACTGTTATTATATCTACTTTGAAATCTACGTCCATTTCATGCATCAAAACCACCTGTCAAGGGTTATTTGGCTCGTTGAGATGTTCTCCTTTATTCTCTCCACAGCTTTTTCAACTCTATCTCTGCTGAAATCGTATTCCTCGCATAGAAATTCTATAACCTTATCCTTATCAGGCTTTCCGAATCTGATCTCATAATCGTCTGTGACGGGAGGATTTAAGAAAAACTCCCGTATTTCTTCAACACTCTCGATTTCAACTTTTAAAGCTTTCAGAGTTTTGAAAATATCCCCATAACTTTTGATATATTTCAAAGCCTTTTTAACACCTATTCCCCTAATCCCTTCGTTGTAATCCGTCCCTACGAGTATCGCAACATCTATCAGCTGTTCTCTTGTGATTTTAAGTCTTTTCAGATTTTTTTCAAGCTCAATAATCTCAGGCTTTATATCGACGTAGACATTCTTTCCGGGAAGCTTTTTCTTTCCAGTTATGGTTAGATTTCTCGCAAGAGCAGGTGATCCGAAAAGCAACGAGTCATAATCTTGGCTTCCTGTGTAGTCGGCGTCGCCTTTTCTCGTCATGTAAGCCGCCTGGGCTTCCCCTTCACTCGGAGCATCCACGTAAGGAATTCCAAGAAGCTTCAGCAGTCTCTTGGAAGATTCCACAATAAATTCATCGACCTTGGCCGCCATCATTGCGTATTTCTTTGCATTCTCACCAGCTTCAAGGGCGATCTTCCATTTCTCTTCAGCTTCCTTTTTCCTTTCGCTTCTTTCTCTGAGCTCTTTTTCCTTGAACTTCGGTGGCTCTCCATCAAAAACATAAATCGGTTTTATTCCGTTTTCAATTAGATTGGCGTTTCTGTAAAGTAACCCCGACAGATGGGAGGTGATTCTACCCTTAGAATCTTTAAGGGGTGTACCGTTAGGTTGTCTTATTGTTGTCACAAACTGATAAAGGGTGTTAAACGCATCTATTGCGATTTTCTTTCCTGAAAAGTAATCCAGTTCAACAGTTTCTCTTTCGAATATTTCACCGATATCTGAACCCATAGAATATTGTAATCGGGAAGCTTTAAAAATTCACTCTCCTACATCTTGACATGGATATTAAGGATAAGCTCAAACTGGCGACAAGAAACGTCGAGGAAGTTGTTACCCTTAAGGAGCTTAAAGAACTGTTCGAAACCAAAGATAAACCGAGAGCTTACGTGGGATACGAACCGAGCGGCGAAATCCATCTAGGTCACATGATGACAGTTCAGAAGCTTATGGATCTTCAGGATGCTGGATTTGAAATTGTTGTCCTTCTTGCAGATATTCACGCTTATTTGAATGAAAAGGGTGATTTTGACGAGATCAAAGAGATCGCTGAATACAACAAAGCCGCCTTCATAGCCCTCGGACTTGATGAAGGAAAGACAGAGTTCGTTTTGGGGAGCGAATTCCAGCTTGAAAAGGATTACGTCCTTGACGTCCTAAAGATGGCTAGAATCACAACGATAAAGAGGGCGAGAAGAAGCATGGACGAAGTCAGCAGAAGGAAAGAAGATCCAATGGTATCTCAGATGATTTATCCGTTAATGCAGGCTCTTGACATAGCTCACTTAAGGATCGATGTGGCTGTAGGTGGAATGGATCAAAGAAAAATCCACATGCTCGCTAGGGAGAATCTCCCAAAGTTGGGATATAAGGTGCCAATCTGCATTCATACACCCATCCTTGTGGGACTTGATGGGGAAAAAATGAGCTCATCAAAGGGGAATTATATCTCCGTAAGAGATAGCGAAGAGGAAGTTAAAAGAAAGATTAAAAAAGCTTTCTGCCCTGAAAAGGTTGTAGAAAATAATCCCGTTATGGATATAATGCGATATCACATTTTCCCAAGATTTGGTAAAATCGTCATCGAAAGGGATGAAAAGTTCGGAGGGGATGTTGAATACGAATCGTTTGAAGATCTCGCTAAAGATTACGCTGAGGGAAGTCTGCACCCATTAGATTTAAAAATAAGTGTTGCGAAATATCTCAATGAAATATTAAAGGATACTCGAAAGAAATTAAAAGAAATGGGGTGGTGATTTGAGTGATGAGGTCGTAAGAGTAAGACTGCCGGATAAAAGTAAGGGAGAAATGTTTGGTATAGTTGTATCAATGCTCGGTGCTGGACACATCAAAGTGAAGTGCGAAGACGGAAAGGAAAGGCTTGCAAGAATCCCCGGAAAGATGAGAAAGAAGATATGGATCAGAGAGGGTGACGTCGTCATTGTAGTCCCATGGAAGTTCCAAGATGATAGAGCGGACGTAATCTGGAGATACACGAATCCGCAAGTGGAATGGTTGGAATCAAGAGGATACCTTAAGTTCTGATGAAGGATATCGACAGGATATTGGATAAACTAAGGATAAAGGAAAAGGACAGCGAATCTAGAAAGATTTACGCTGAGGTATTTGATGAAAAGACATTAAAAACCCTTTACAAACTCGCAAGTAAGGGATTAATTCAAGCCCTTGGAGGGGTTGTAAGCACAGGAAAGGAGGCTAACGTATTCTATGCAGATGGAAAAATAGACGGCGAGCTGAAGCCGGTAGCCGTTAAGATCTATAGGATAGAGACAAGCGAATTCTTCAAAATGGATGAATACCTTTTCGGTGACAAAAGATTCGATCTAAGAAAGATCTCACGGAAAGATCTCATCTTTATCTGGACGGAAAAGGAATTTAGAAATCTTGAAAGATCCTTTTCTGCTGGAGTGAACGTCCCTGAACCTTACGAGTATTTTAGAAATGTTCTAATAATGGAGTTTTTGGGTGAGGACGAAAAGCCTTATCCGACCCTTTTCGATTTAAGGAAGGATCTTCCCGATATTGTTGATTTAGAGGAACTTTTCGAAAAGATTAAGGAGAATTTAAGAAAGCTTTATCAGGATGCCGAGCTCGTTCATGCAGATTTAAGCGAATACAATATCATTCTAAAGGGGGAAGATCCGTATTTCATTGATATGGGACAATCTGTTTTAATAGATCATCCCCTTGCGTCTTCATATCTTGAAAGAGATCTGAAAAATATCATAAAATTCTTCTCAAAATTCAGGATAAAAGAGGATTTTGAGAGCTTTCTATCCTACGTGAGAGGTGATTGAAGTGGAAACCATTGAGATAAAAATACCATCCGATCGTATAGGAGTCCTTATCGGAAAAGAGGGTGAAGTAAAGAAAAAGCTTGAGGAGAAGACGGGCTGCAAAATCAAGATAGACAGCAAAAGCGGGGTAATCAAAATAACGAGAGGAGAAGACGCAGTCGGTTTTTTAAAAGCTAGGGATGTGATAAACGCTATATCAAGAGGATTCAACCCCGAGATTGCGATGAAGATTTTGGAAGACGATTTCACAGTATTCGAAAGCATAGATCTGAGTGAATACATTTCTCCCAAATCTATAGGCAGGATAAAGGGTAGAATAATCGGGAAGGAGGGGAAGATAAGAAGACTTATCGAGGAAACTTTGAATGTCAACGTATCCGTTTACGATAAGTTTGTATCTATAATCGGGCCCGTTGAGAACGTCGCTGCTGCAAGGGAAGCCATAATGATGCTCATAGAGGGTGCCCAACACTCCACAGTCCAGAGATTTATGGAGAAAAAGAAGAGGGAGATAGAAATGCACAGTATGGACTGGTTCAGCCCTTAAATTACGTAAAGCATATTTACACATTCGGATACCCGAAATCATGCAAACGGAATTCAGAAAGAGAAAGGAGGCAATCGAAAGGGAAATCCAGAACAGACTCAGCAGGGTCGGCAAAAAAATCGCAGTAATGAGTGGCAAAGGTGGCGTCGGTAAATCCACTGTATCCGCCCTTTTAGCAGTTCACTTTGCAAGAGAGGATAAGAAAGTCGCCATTTTTGACGCCGACTTTTTAGGGCCAAGCATTCCTAAGCTATTTGGCTTGGATGATGAGAAGCCCGAATCATCCGAATACGGATTGATTCCGGTTGAAACAAGAAGATACAGAATAAAGGTGATGTCACTTCAGTTCTTACTACCGCAAAAAGAGATCCCAGTGATCTGGAGAGGACCCCTGATATCAGGCGCCCTAAAAGATCTCCTCGCAAAAACGGACTGGGGAGTTCTCGACTACATGATATTCGACCTGCCTCCGGGAACCGGAGACATTCCAATCACTCTGATGCAGTCTGTTCAGCTCGACGGAGTGATAATGGTTGTCTCTCCAAATGAGCTCACGTCCCTCATCGTTGAAAAGGCTCTGAACATGGCTAAGAAGATGGAGGCACACGTGATAGGGATAGTGGAGAACATGAGCTACTATAAGTGTCCGAAATGCGGTCACACCGCACACATATTCGGAGAGAGGAAAGCGAAGGATTTGGCTGAAAAATACGATCTAAAAATAATCGCAGAGATTCCAATAGATCCAGAGCTTGCGGAACTCTCGGGCATGGGTGAAATAGAAAGCTATGAGAAGGATTACTTCTCGGATATTAGTATTTGAGCTACTTCGTATAGGTCTTCGAAAACGCAATCAGGTTCCACCCCGTATTTCTCTACCATTTCTTTGTAGGTTTCCCTTGTCGTCACGCCCGACAGAACGAGGATAGTTTTTATTCCGACATTCTTGCCGGCCATTATATCAATATCGATCTGATCTCCAACAATTGCAACTTCCTCTTTTCTCAGTCCTATCCTTTCAAGGGCTTGCTCCATTATAATCCGAGAAGGCTTTCCTACAATTACGTCGGGCTCTCTTCCTGTCATCCAGTATAGCGCTCCTATCACTAACCCAGTTCCGGGGATTGGCCCGTCTTCGGCTGGAAATATCTTGTCGGGATTAACTGCAACGTATCTTATTTCCCTCTTTAAAGCAAGTCTGAGGGCTTCCGTGAAGATCCGGAAATTAATTCCCCTGTTGGATCCCACGACGAGATATTCCGCCTCAGTGTATTCTACGATCTTCAATCCTTCGTTTCTTAGCTCCTCCTTTAATCCATCTTCTCCTGTGGTGTAAACTTTTGCACTTGGTTTTTCTTCAGCGATGAATTTTGCTGTTGCGTGAGTAGCTACGACAATTTCGTCTTCGGTCACATCAAGTTCGAAATTTCTGAATCTTTCAAGAGTGAACCTACGGCTCCTCGTTGAGTTGTTGGATACGATGACAGTCTTGATCCCGTGCTCTTTAAGGAGTTTGTAACCTTCCACGGCTTTTTCGATAGGTTTCCCTCCTCTCGAAATAACTCCATCAACATCGAGCAGTAATCCTTTGATCTCCTTCATGTTTTTGGATTGAATTGATTAGGTTTATAAATTTCTGATTTCAAGATGAAACATGGATATCGAAATGAATGGAATTGGGACAAAATACGAGCTTGAAACCAAAAGCGGTGAGAAGATAGCGATTATCTTTTTAATGAACAAAAAAATTCAGCTCTACATTCAAGAAAAATGCAAAAAGATGTGTTCTGCTGAACTTACAGAAAGCGAAGCCAAGAGGATCTCAAGTATTCTTGGGGGAGCCCCGATTGAAAGGGAAAGGGAGAGTGTTGAGGTGGATTTCTTTGGAATCCCAGAATTAACGGTCGCAATGCATACATATTATGTAGGGAAAAACATTGCGGGAAAATCGATTGAGGAACTTGCTATCAGGAAGAGAACAGGCGTCACCGTTATCGCAGTCTCAAGAAAGGGGAAAACAATCATCAATCCTCCACCTCACTTCATATTTGAAGAAGGAGATACGCTAGTTGTAATTGGAAGCAAGGATCAGATGAAGTTGTTTGAAGAGAAAATACTAGGGATGTGAATGGAAATCATATTTGCAGCCATAATCTGTTCTTTAATTGCACTAGTTTCAAAGAAATTGTCATTTCCCACGATACCTCTCTACATCTTAGCTGGATTGGTATTAGGTGAATGGAGTGTATTAACTCAAAGTGAGATCTCTGAATTCCTGTCCAAGATAGGTGTGATACTCCTGCTATTCTACATAGGGTTGCACATAAACCCCGAAGAAATTCGTAAAAAGAAGGGAATGATATTTTCTGCAGGAATGTTCGATTTGATCGTCAATTTTCCTCTGATATTTTTTGTTTCATTAGCGTTGGGATTCAGTTATTCTCAAGCTTTTATTCTAGCATCGGCTCTGTATGTATCGAGTTCTGCAATCGTTCTTCAGTCGCTGATAGAGAATAGAAAACTCATTTACAAGGAAGCCGAGACGATTGTCTGGATAATGGTTTTTGAAGATATTGTTATAGCACTTTTAATTGTTTTGAACAGCCTCAATTTCACATCTATTACTGTATTTTTTGTAAAACTGTCTGTTTTCACACTTTTGGCGATGTATCTATCTAAAAGGGTTAAGGGGATAGAAGGCATTTTCACGAGGGATGATGAGGTCCCAATACTTTTTTCATTTTCGATCGCCCTTCTAAGTATAGCTTTTGAGGAACTCTTTGATATTCCATTGGCTTATGCCTCCATTATGTTAGGTTTAATATTTTCGGGTATAAAGAGAGTTCGCGAGATTATAGTGCCTTTCAAGGAAGTTTTTTTGGCTATTTTCTTCTTCTTTTTCGGATTATCGGCCGAAATCACTTTAAAAGGGTTGGAATCCTTTTTAATGATTTTGGTCACTATAGTTGGGAAGATTCTCTCCGGAATTCTTACGGGATTTAAAATTCACAGATCCTTCAATTCCGGGATGGAGATCGGAATGTCCACGATCGCGAGAGGTGAATTCTCAGCCTTCTTAGTTTACGCTTACGGTGATCCCAGCGTAATATCGATCGTAATGCTGGTGATAATATTCACATCAATACTCGGCACAATTCTCTCAAAATATTCTGAAAGAATTATCCAGTCGTTTCAATATATTTCAAGAATGTTGTAGTACGTATCCCTCCTTGCCGGAATCCTCCCGATGGATTTAATCCTTGAAATTATTTCATTAACATTAGCTGGCTTAAAATCTTTTCCAGTTGCTCTGACGACGTTTTCTTCAAGCATCACTCCTCCAAAATCGTTTGCTCCGAACTCTAAGGCGAGGGTTGCCACATCCATTCCTTGAGTTAGCCAGGAGACTTGGATGTTTCTTATGTTATGGAGGATAATCCTCGATATCGCCACAATCTTGAGATAGCTAACGGGTGATGCCTTTTTCCTCACGATCCTCCCGAGTTCGTTATTCCCCGGCTGATAAGTCCATGGAATGAAGGCTGTGAATCCCCCTGTTTCACTCTGGAGATCTCTTATTCTGAAAAGGTGCTCGATTATGTGCTCTTCTCTCTCAATGTGTCCGAACATCATCGTAGCAGTTGTTTTCATTCCGAGTTTGTGAGCTGTTCTCATGACCTCGATCCATTCATCGCTTTTTCCCTTGTTGCTAATCTTCTTTCTAATCTCATCCGAAAGGATTTCAGCGCCACCTCCCGGCAGGGAATCCAGACCCGATTTCTTTAGCCTTTCAAGGACTTCTTCGTATGATAATCCCTCAATTTTCGAGAGGAAGATTATCTCCGGAGGCGAAAGACTGTGAATGTGAATGTTGAATCTTTTTTTAATCTCTCTAAACAGTTTTTCAAACCATTCCAGTCCGAGATCGGGATTTAACCCTCCCTGAAGCATTATCTGGGTGGCTCCGCACTTTACGGCCTCTTCCACCTTCTTGAGGATCTCATCGTAGCTGAGGGTATATTCATCTTCCTTCCTTCTTGCGTAAAAAGCACAGAACTTACACTTTGAAACACAGACATTTGTGTAGTTAATGTTCCTGTCAATTACAAATGCAACCAAGTCACCACATTTAATCCTCCTTATATCGTTCGCTATTTTTCCGAGTTCATAGATATTAAAATCGAACAGACTCAGAGCTTCTTCAAAGCTTAGATCCTCATTTTTAAGATTCTTCTCTAAGTAATCCGTTCTCATTTAACATCTCCTCATAAATCTCAAGGCTTTTTTCTTCTTTTTTACCCATTCTGTGAATGAGCTTTTTGAAGTACATTCTGAGAAATTCAGGAGGCATTCTGAACTTTAAACTTGCCTCCTCGACTATCCTGTCAATATCTTTTAGACCCTTCTTGTATGAATCAAGAATATCCTTGTCAACACTCTCAGCATCGATTAAAGACGCCGCTATTCCGAATATCGCTGGAAACCCAGTGATATCCTTCCACTCCTCTCCGATATCCATGACAACCCTAAAGATCATTCTCGCCTTTATCGCCTCGTCTCCGATAACGAGGGCATGATTGAAATCCCTTAAAATTTCGAAGAAGTTTCCATTGCACGGAACTATTTTGTTTATCAGCCCCTTCTCCTCTTTTATGATCCTTAACATGTTAAGAGACGTCAAGGATTTTGTTGTTGCGGCAATTGGAGAGTCATCGAACCTTTTCTTTTTAGAGACCACTATCACGCTGTAAACCTCACCATCAGCACCAACACAGAACCTTAATTTCTTCAGCTTATCTTTGTTCTTTAAATAAAAGTAACTCGGAACGGGAGCGTAGTCTATTGAACCATCAAGAAGCATCTTAGCAAGATTTTTCGGATAGCTCTCAATAATCTCGTATTTTCCCGATTTCTCCACGTAATAGTAGGGAAGGAAATTATTTATCAAACCGAACTTACCCACTCTCATAAACCCTCAAAACGTTAAAGTAAGCATCCCTTTCTGCCGGGATCTTGCCGGCCTCCCTTATTATGTCTATCAGTTTCTCCTTCGCCATTTCCGCTGGTGTCTTTGCTCCAGCGGAGTGGGCGATCCTTTCTCCCATTACTGTCCCGTCGAGATCGTTAGCTCCGTAGTTCAGAGCGATCTTGGCAATCTCCTCACCGAGCATTACCCAATATGCTTTTATCCCCTTGAAGTTTGAAAGAACTATCCGGGAGACTGCTATCGTCCTTAACACGTCAACTGGATTCGTTTTTCTAAGATAATTAAACGATGTATTCTCGGGATGGAAAACGAGAGGTATAAAGGATAGAAATCCTCCAGTTTTATCCTGAAGCTTTCTTAATCTGTAGAGATGGATCGCTCTGTCCCTGTAGCTTTCAATATGTCCAAAGAGCATCGTCGCATTACTCTTTATACCAACTTCGTGGGCTATCTTCATTACTCTAAGCCACTCATCTGAATCCGCTTTATTCGGACAGATAATCTTTCTTATCCTATCGCAGAGGATTTCGGCACCACCTCCCGGTAGTAGTCTCAAACCTGCATCCTTTAGTCTTTCAAGAAACTCTCTAATACTTATCCTCTCTTTTCTTGCGTAATAGCTCACTTCGGTTGCTGTTAAGGCTTTGATCGTGGCACCTGTTTCACTGATTCTTCTGAAAATCTCTTCGAAATACTCTATCCCTATCTCTGGGTTGTGGGAACCGACGATGTGAATCTCGACCGCTCCAAGCTTTACAGCTTTCAGAGCCTCTTTGACCACTTCATCGACACTCATTGTGTAATTTTTCATCCGATGGAATGCACATATCGGGCACTTCGATGCACAGACGTTGGAGTAGTTTATGTGCTTGTTTATTGTGAAAGTTACAAGTTTTCCGTTTATTCTATCAGCTTTCATCCCAAGCTCGTGTAGATCAGAGCGAAATAGTTCTTCAATCTCTTTTACTTTCATATTCATCAAGTCTCCTTTTGATTTCTCTAAGTTCCCTCCTGATCTCAATATTTACTTTAAAAAGAGAATCGCTAAGCAAACCAACTGATAAGAGCAGTAATCCAGAAATTATCAGCATTGAAACGAGAGTCACGAGAAGGAAATGCGAAACATTTCGGAGCCAGTCGTAAACGACGTAGATGCCACCGATTAATCCGAGCACCATGAGAAGAAATCCTGAAAGATAAAAGTAACGACTTGGACTGTACCTGCTCAGTAAACTATATATCGTTGAGAAAATTCTGTAACCATCCTTAAGGGGATGTAACTTTGTCTTTCCAGTCCTCTTTTTGTAGCTTATGGGAACTTCAAGGATTCTGAAACCCTTTGATATTGTCTCGACTGTTAGCTCTGTCTCCACCTCGAATCCTGTTTTTTCGAGATTCACGGACTTGTACACTTCTTTCGTTAAGGCTCTGTATCCCGAAAGTATATCGTGGAGATTTACTCCGTAAAGAACTCTGAAAAAAAAGTTTAGGATCTTATTGCCAATTAAATTCATCCGTGTAAATGATCCCTCCTCAAAATTCGCAAATCTGTTTCCCACAACGTGGTCTGCTATCCCCTTTTTTATAGGTTCTATAAGCTTTTCAACCTCTTCTGGAAGGTATGTTGCATCTGCGTCTATCAGAACGATAACATCGTCGTCGACGAGCTTAAAAGCCTCCATTATTGCCTGACCCTTTCCACTTCCGCTCTGGACAATCACTTCGGCACCCTTCTCCTTAGCTATCTCTCTCGTCCGGTCAGTGCTGTGTCCGTCAACGACAAGGATGTCGAAATAACCTATTTTTTTAAACCGCTCTATCACATCTCCTATGCTTTTTTCTTCGTTCAGCGCTGGAATAACTATCTTAACTCTCATCACAGCCTAAACACTCTAAGAATGCTGAGAATCGGGACACCTTCGATTTCTTCTTGAGCTTTCTTATCAACTATAACAGCAGCGGCGAGGATCTTGCCCTCTCTCCTTCTTATGCTCTCCGCAACCTCTGAGATCGTTCTACCTGTGGAAATTATATCGTCTACAATAACACAGGTTTTCCCTGTAACATCTGCGAAATTCTCACTAAAAGTTCCGCTGACGTGGCTTTCTACACCATCCCACTTTAATTTTCTTGGGAAATAAACCGCAAGGTCACATCCAAGTTCTTCCGCAACCATGGTCGCGACGGGAATCCCCGAGGTGGCTATTCCCACGACAACTTCTGGGTTTCCCCTATCTCTAATCATATCAGCAAGAATTCTCGCCACGTTTCTCAGTCTTGAAGATGATGAGGATATTGTTTTTATGTTAATGTAAACATCGGATGGTGGTAATTCTGTCTTAGCTTTTGTTAAGAGCCACAAAGCGGTTTCCCTTGATATGTTAAGTTCATCAGCAATTTCGCCAGTTGTTAAACCTTTTTCCTTCAACTTTCTGGCTTTTTCAATAAGCTCATCAATTTTACTCATTTTTTCACCCTCCTAAGCTTTGTCGGGCTACCGCATACCTCACAAATTTCCTTTTCGGTTCGCCTCCCACAACCAATACATACTCTGATCCATTTAAATTCTTTTTCTATTCCTCTCTGAATAACATTTTCAAATTTGAGGTTTAGTTTTTTTGCGACGTTCTGGATCGAGTAATCGTCGGTGACTATGACAGCGTTATGCTCAAGAGCTTTTGCCAGCAACTTTATATCTGTATCGCTGAGTCGGTAAATGTCACCAGTCCTTTTCGCAACTTCCTTGACTCTCTCTATGAATTCTTCTTTTGCCTCTTCAACTTTGAGATTGATTATGGAGAGATACAAACGGGAATTCGAGTCTTTTATCTCCTCGATTACTTCGGGAATTGTTATCATTTTATCGAAGATAGCCTTTTTTAGGAATATTACTGTTGAATCTATAACAAACATGATGCCTAATATGTCCCGAGTGTTTAAAAGGGTTAAACTGATCTGAATCTGTTAACTCTCCTTGAAATCAGGTAGGCAAAGACGGCAGCACCAAATCCGTTGTCGATGTTCACGACGGCAACACCGGAGGAGCAGCTTTGAAGCATTGAGAATAGGGCTGTGAAGCCGCCAAGATGTGTCCCGTATCCTACCGATGTTGGAACGGCTATGACTGGAATATCAACAAGAGCCGCCACGACAGAGGGTAATGCCCCCTCCATTCCAGCAACCACAATAATCGAGTCCACATCCTCCTCCTTGATCTTCGAAAGCGGTTCTATCATCCTATGGATTCCAGCTATCCCAATATCGTAGAACGTCAGCGTTTTCAATCCTAGAAATTCCGCTGTTTCCTTAGCCTCCTCGGCGACTTGGATATCGGAAGTTCCAGCCGCAAGTATTGCAACTTTCCCTTCGTTTTCGCTCATCCTTTTGTAGGATGCTGTTCTCGCCTTTTTGTTCACTCTTAGATCGAAATCCTTTAAGACTTCGAAATGCTCCTCTCTAAGCCTCGTCAGCAGTATTGGTCTGTCTTCTTCGACGCATTTCTTTACTATCTCCCTTATCTCATCCTTCGATTTGAACTCAGCGAGAACGGCTTCTGGCTTCCCGATCCGTTCGAATCTTCCGCTATCCAAGTTCGCTATTTCTGATATTTTGAGCAAAAATAGCTTTGAGAGCTCTTTTCCATTTATTTTTTTTAAGATATCCTCAATCTTCATTTTCCCGATGATATTCCTGAAGACTTTTTATTGTCATCTTTGCTCTCCTTATCGCCTCTATTCCTTTAACAGCTGCGTAAGCTCCGCTTATGGTTGTGATGTAGGGGACGTTGTAATCGACCGCTGCCCTTCTTATAGCGTATCCATCGCTTCTACCCTTTTTTCCGCTCGGTGTATTTATAATGAGGTCGATTTCTCTATTGATTATCGCATCAACTACGTTCGGTCTTCCCTGACTGACCTTTAAAACGATCTTCGCATCGATTCCATGCTCTCTTAAGAACTTCGCTGTTCCCTCAGTAGCGACAATGTTGAATCCAAGACTTTTAAGCTTTTTCGCTACCGGCAGAATTCTTGGCTTATCTTTATCTCTGACGCTTATGAATACGGTGCCGCTTAGAGGAAGCTCCATCCCAGCAGCTAACTGAGCCTTGTAATAAGCAATTCCAAAATCGTAATCGATACCCATAACCTCCCCTGTGGATTTCATCTCTGGCCCTAGAACAGGGTCAACACCAGGTAGCTTTGCGAAGGGGAATACGACTTCTTTAACCGCTACATGCTTCGGGAAAATCTTCTCCTTTATATTCAGCTCCCTTAATTTCTTTCCAAGCATAAGTTTCGCCGCAATTTTCGCTAAAGGAATCCCTGTTACTTTGCTCACAAATGGGACCGTTCTGCTTGCTCTTGGATTTGCCTCGAGGATGTAAACAGTATTATCCTTTACAGCATACTGGATATTGATTAGACCGATGACTTTAAGCTCCAACGCAAGTTTTTTCGTGTAATCGATTATCGTATCGATTATTTCCTTCGGAATACTCTGCGGTGGTAGAACGCATGCTGAATCTCCGCTGTGAACTCCCGCTTCCTCGATATGCTCCATTATTCCCCCGATTAGGACTTCTTCTCCATCGCAAAGGGCGTCCACCTCCACCTCTATCGCATCTTCTAGGAATTTGTCAATTAGTATTGGTTTTTCAGGACTAACTTCAATAGCTTCGCTTATGTATTTTTCAAGAGTTTCTTCGTCGTAAACGATCTCCATTGCTCTTCCGCCTAAAACGTAACTCGGTCTCACGAGGACTGGATATCCAATCCTCTTCGCTACTTCCTTTGCTTCTTCTACGCTGTGAGCGATTCCGTTATCTGGTTGTGGGATTCCAAGCTTTCTGCAGATCTCTGCAAATTTTTCTCTATCCTCTGCTATGTCTATAGAGTCAACAGAGGTGCCAAGGATTTTGGCTCCGCTCTCTTCGAGATCCTTAGCGATGTTGAGCGGAGTTTGACCGCCAAACTGGACGAAAATGCCTTCGGGCTTTTCGTTGTCGTAAACGTTCATAACATCCTCATGAGTTATCGGCTCGAAATAAAGCTTATCGGAAGTGTCATAATCCGTCGATACCGTCTCTGGGTTATTGTTTATCATAATCGCCTCGTAACCCTCTTCTTTGACACTGTAAACCGCATGAACACAGCAGTAGTCAAACTCAATACCCTGTCCTATTCTGTTCGGACCACTTCCAAGAATTATGATTTTCTTTCTCTTAGTTGGAATTGAATCGTTCTCATCTTCGTAAGTGGAGTAATAATACGGTGTCTTCGCCTCGAATTCGGCTGCACAAGTATCCACCATCTTGTAGACTGCTCTGATACCCATTTTCTTTCTTAGTTCTCTAATCTCCCTCTCGGTTTTGTTAAACATCTTTGCAAGCTGGTAATCGCTGAATCCATACTGTTTTGCCTTTTTAAGCATTTCTTTTGTCAATCCTTTCGATTTGATTTCTTTTTCCACTTCGATTATGTTTTTGATCTTCTCTATGAACCACGGATCTATCTTTGTCAGGTTCGCAACCTCTTTGACGCTAAATCCGTTTTCCAAGGCGTATTTTATGTAGAATATCCTCTCATGATTTGGTATTACAAGCTTCCTAACGATCTCGTCTCTGCTGACTTTTTTGTCCTTTCCATCAGCACCCAGACCGTATCTCCCGATTTCCAAGCTTCTTATAGCCTTCTGTAGTGCCTCCTCGAACGTTCTTCCTATTGCCATTACCTCTCCGACACTCTTCATCTGAGTTCCAAGAGTCTTATCAGCCGTCGGGAATTTGTCGAAAGCGAAGCGAGGTATCTTTACTACAACGTAGTCTATGGTGGGTTCGAAGCTTGCTGGCGTCCCCTTCGTGATATCGTTCGGAATTTCGTCAAGAGTGTATCCGACTGCGAGCTTTGCGGCAATCTTCGCTATCGGGTATCCTGTCGCTTTGGACGCTAAGGCGGACGAGCGACTAACTCTTGGATTCATCTCTATCGCTAAGAACCTCCCGTTTTCAGGATTTACAGCGAACTGGATGTTGCTTCCTCCCGTTTCCACACCTATCTCTCTGATGATGGAAATAGCCGCATCTCTTAGTTTCTGATACTCGTAATCCGTAAGAGTCTGAGCCGGAGCTACTGTTATCGAGTCTCCTGTGTGGACTCCCATTGGATCGAAGTTCTCTATGGAACATATGATCACGACATTATCGGCTTTGTCCCTCATTACCTCTAACTCGAACTCTTTCCATCCGATTACGCTCTCTTCTATCAAAACTTGATGGATCATCGAAAGATTCAATCCTTTTTCGGCAATCCTCTTTAGATCCTCCCTGTTGTAGGCTATACCACCTCCGGTTCCTCCAAGTGTAAAAGCGGGTCTAACGATAACGGGATAGCCGAGCTCGTCGGCGATGGATAAAGCCTCATCCACACTGTTAGCTACTTCGCTCTTCGGAACTTCTAGGCCGATATTCTTCATAGCTTTTCTGAAGAGGTCTCTATCCTCGGCTTTCTTGATAGCGTCAACTTTGGCACCGATTAGCTCTACACCGTGCTCATCCAGCACACCCATCTCGCTTAGCTTCACCGCTATGTTAAGGGCAGTCTGCCCACCCAAAGTCGGAAGGAGTGCGTCTGGATTTTCCCTTTCGATTATTTTTGCAACGATCTCTGGAGTTAACGGTTCGATATAAGTCCTGTCAGCCATTTCTGGGTCGGTCATTATGGTTGCGGGATTAGAGTTTATGAGGACAACTTCGTAACCTTCCTCTTTTAAGGCTTTACAAGCTTGACTTCCTGAGTAATCGAATTCTGCTGCCTGACTAATAACGATCGGGCCGCTACCTATGACCATGATCTTTTTTATGTCCTCTCTTTTTGGCATTCAATCACCTCAGCATTTTCACGAACTCATCGAAGAAGAAGAAGGTATCATGAGGGCCAGGTCCAGCTTCTGGATGGTACTGGACGGATATTATCGGAAGCTCCTTGTGGGCGATTCCTTCGATCGTGTAATCGTTCAAATTGATTTGAGTTACTTTAACATCCTTCGGTAGAGTCTTCTCGTCAACTGCGAAGTTGTGGTTTTGGGAGGATATGAAGACTCTCCCTGTTTCGAAATCCTTTACGGGCTGGTTTGCACCGTGATGCCCGAATTTCAGCTTAAAAGTCTTAGCACCTAATGCCAATGCGATAAGCTGATGTCCTAAACATATTCCAGCGATCGGGAGTTTTCCGATGAAGACTCTGATATTCTCAATCGACTTCTTTACTCTCATCGGATCCCCTGGGCCATTCGATAGGAATATCCCATCGTACCTCTCCTTTAGGATCTCCCTAGCATCATAATAGAAAGGATAAAGGGTCACGCTAACACCTCTCTTTAAAAGATTCCAAACTATACTCCTCTTAACTCCATGATCGATTAGAGCAACCTCGTATTTAGATCTCTCAGCTTCGATCCTTTTCGGTTCCTTTACGCAAACTTTATCAACTAAATCCTTATCCGATATCGAAGGTTGGCTTCTTGCTCTCTCTACAAGCTCTTCTTTATCTTGCTCTCCAACTGCAATCACGGCTTTCATAGATCCATAAATCCTCGTCTTCTTTGTCAGCATTCTTGTGTCAACCCCCTCTATTCCAGGAACGTCAAATTCTTTAAGAAGTTCATCAACACTCATTTCGCTTCTCCAGTTACTGGGATGCCTGCAGAGTTCTTTTACGACAAATCCCTCGACCTTAACTCCGTCACTTTCAAAATCTTCCCTACAAACACCATAATTTCCGATTAGGGGATAAGTCATCATAAGTATTTGTCCTTTGTAACTTGGATCTGTCAATGCCTCGACGTATCCCGTCATTGCGGTATTGAAAACTAGTTCACCTTCAGCATCTCTTAGAGCTCCGAAGGCTCTCCCCTCAACTACAGTCCCATCCTCTAAGGCTAAATAGGCTTTAACCATCCAACACCTCCCTAATCTTTCTGACTACCTCTTTAAGCGAAGGGGAATCAAAAATCTTCCTTCCAGTAATTTCGTTACAGCATGACATATACATTTGGGAGACTGCCTCCCTCAGCTCCTTTGGCAATCTCGGAGGTTTTCCAACGAGTTTCCGCCAGTTTTCCTCTCCTTTGAAGATCTGGATCCGTCTATACCACTCCGTCTTCCTGTAATGCTTGCGAAGTATCTCCTTGCTTATTTCCGTTTCTTCAAATCTGAAACGGCATTCGTCAGGAGTTCCGACAGCGTCCACCACCATTAACTCTCTGTTTTCATCGAATGCAAACTCAATTTTCCCATCTTCATTCAAGATTCCGGCTTTTCTAGTCTCTCTCGTTATGATTTCATCAATTTTTCTAGCCACCTTAATGAGATTTTCCATCTCCTCCTCACTTAATCCCGTAATCTCCATGGCTTCATTCCTTTTCAGATACCTGTCGATGTCCTCAAGTTTTGTCGAAAAGTCAATTATCGGCTCTTCAAGAACCTGACCGGGTTTTGGCATTTCCTTTAAACCTAAATCCTCTGGCTTTATCTCTCCCCTTTCAAGTCTCTTGAAAATACTACTTCCTTCTGGAAGCGTATTTCTGTAAATAACCTCTAGAGGGATTAAGAAATTCCCTTTAAGCTTTTTGATTTCGTCGTAATCTCTTACAACGTTAACGAGCTTTATCTCCATGATATTGGTGGGCTCATCAATCTCATTGAATCGATAGAGTTTACTATCCTTTATAAGACCAATATAGTGGGTTTTTATTCCCTCCTTTTCAAGAATTTCAAAAAAGTATGCTGAGAGCATGCATAGAGCCTTTCCCTTATTTTCGATTGTATCGGGCATTTCGCCGTAATCGAAAACGGAATATCTGTCCGAAAAGTGGAATCTTCCAATTCCGTGTTTATCCTTATCTGGCTTTCTTATGATTTCAAGATCTTTCACGCTGCCCATCTTTCACCCTCCTATCAGCTTCTTCAATTTCCCTTTTCTTCCGCATTTGGTACTCTCTAACCCTTTTTTCAATCTCCTTATACTTTACCGCAAGGATTTTCGCTGCGGCAAGTGCTGCATTCTCAGCATAAAGGACTACCATCGGAGAGACACCGGATGGCATGTTCAGGCTGGATAAGACATCCATCCCTGCAAATTTATCACTTATGGGCGGTGTGGCGATAACTGGTTTCGTAGTGTTTGCATCGACAAAACCGCTTAATGCGTTGCTTCTGCCTGCTATCGTGATAAAGACGACGTCACTTTCTTCATATTCTTTTATAATTTCAAGAACCTTCTCAGGAGTTTTATGGGCTGAAGCGATTCTTAACTCAGATTGTATTCCAAAGAGGGAAAGATTCTCAGCTACCTTTTTACCGTAATCGAGATCTTTGAAGGATCCCATTATTATCACGGCTTTCATTTATATTCACCTCCATTTCTTTGACGACCTTGTCGTAGGCATCCAGTAAGTCTTTTAAACTCTTTAACTTGACGTAATAGTACTTCTCCGGATGTTTTAACTCGAAATCAACGATTCCAAGGTCGTAAAGAAGCCTGAGATGTCTTGAAGCCGAGTAATCTGTGATGTTTAACCTTTTTGCGATTTCCCTGACACTTAATTTTCCACATTTGATTATCTCTTTCAGTATCTTTCTCCTTATCCTTGCTCTTAAAGCCCTTGCAAGCTTTTCGTCTGGCATCAGATTCTCCCCAATTGCCGGAGTCTGTGGAACATCTTCCAACTGCTATCCGTTCTCTCCTGAATCAATCCTTGCACTCTCCTCTCGCTCTGAATGTATGCCATAACTGCGGAGACTGCGGCGGCAACCAAATCATTGCGGTTCTCCTTTCTTCCTTCTCTGAAAATTTCATCGAGTCTTGCTTTTAGATTTCTGATGTTTTTAATTGATTCAAGAACTCTTTCAGGAATCCTTCTTTCTTCTATGAATTTCGTGTGGATGTTCCCCTTTACAAATTCTTCGTCTTCCATTACTACCATATGGAAAGGTATATTCGTCTCGACACCCTCTATTACGTATTCGTATAGAGCTCTTCTCATTCTTGCGATTGCACCCAAGCGTGTGTTGCTCCATACAATCAACTTCGATATTAGCGGATCATAATACGGTAGGATCTCATAACCCATATGAATTCCGCTGTCCACCCTGACACCGTATCCACCCGGGGATCTGTAATGGATAATCTTACCGCTTCTTGGCAGAAACGTGATGGGATCTTCGGCATATATCCTACATTCAATCGCATGACCTCTGATTCTGACATCTTCCTGATCGAGACCAATTCCTTCACCGTAAGCGATCATAATCTGCCGTTTAACCATGTCGTAGGAGGTTACCATTTCTGTCACGGTATGTTCAACCTGTAGTCGCGTGTTCATTTCGAGAAAATATAACTCCCCGTCGTAATACAGGAATTCCATAGTTCCAGCGTTTTTGTATCCGATATATTTGGCACCCTTTACAGCGATCTTTCCATATCTTTCTCTCATTTCTTCGTTGAATATCGGAGAAGGAGCTTCTTCGATTATTTTCTGATGTCTTCTCTGAATACTGCACTCTCTCTCCCCTAGATGAATTACTTTTTCATCATCGGCAAGGAGTTGGAACTCGATGTGTCTTGGTTTGGGGAAATACTTTTCAATATAAACCGTAGGATCTCTGAAGTAGGTCTCTCCAAGTTTTTTACTTCTTTCATAAGCCTTTCTAAGTTCAATCTCATTGTTCGCTACGTTTATACCAATTCCTCCACCGCCGCCACTTGCCTTTACTGCAACAGGGTAACCGATTTTTTCGGCAAATTCTACTGCCTCGTCAAAGCTCTTTATCTCATCGCTTCCCGGTATTACAGGGACTCCAGCTTTCCTCATCAACTTCCTTGCATTTACTTTCGAACCCATTGCTTCTATAACATCTGCAGGCGGTCCGATAAAAACTATTCCCTCTTCTTCGCATCTCCTTGCGAATTCTGGGTTCTCTGCAAGGAAACCGTAACCGGGGTGGATTGCTTCGGCTTCGCTTTTTTTAGCTACCTCGATAATCGCATCTATGTTCAGGTAACTCTTGCTAGGCTCTGGATCTCCAATACAGTAACTTTCGTCGGCATATACTCTATGGAAAGAATATTTATCAGCTTTAGAATAGACAGCAACGGTTTTGATACCCATTTCTTTACAAGTGCGCATTACTCTTATCGCGATTTCACCACGATTTGCGATGAGTATTTTGCGGAACATTGAATATTTGCGCAAGAGTGCAATTTAAATAATTTTCGTTAGAAAATTAATCTTTGAATTGGAACGACGAGAATATCCCGTGCACCAGCGTTTTTCAGCTTTTCCACTAATTCAAATAGATGATCCTCATGGACAACTACGTGAACAGCGAGCATTCCGTCAGCGTCTACCTTCATTACGGTAGGACCCTTCAGTCCCGGAGTTATTCTTTTAATCTTATCAAGCCTGTCTTCGGGAACATTCATCATTAAGTAAACCATTCCCTTCGCATTTATCACACTTTGGATTGCTGTTTTCAGTGCTTGGACTTTGAAGTTATTGAGTTCTTTCTTGTTTGCTATGAGGGCGGCTTCTGTTTTCATGATCTCTTCGATTACTTTTAGTCCGTTAAGCTTTAGAGTTGTTCCCGTTGAAACAAGATCGACAATAGCATCTGCTATTCCGATAGATGGGGCAATCTCGCAGGCTCCTGCAACTTCTATAATATCTATGTTTATTCCCTTCTCCTTGAAGAATCTTTCGGTAATTCTTCTAAATTCCGTCGCTATAGTTTTTCCTTCTAGGTCGTATATCGTTTTTATCCTTGAATAAATGGGTGCTGCCACGACCAGTCTTGCTTTTCCGAATCCTAACCTTACAAGTATTTCAACATCAGCACCCGTTTCTTCCACTAAATCGATACCTGTGATACCAGCCTGTGCGGCGTTTTTGTGAACGTATTCAGGGATGTCCCGTGCTCTTGCAAAAAGAACGGATATCCCTTCCTTGTTTGTTGGAGCAATTAACCTCCGATTTTCGTAATCTATCTTGATTCCGGCTTCTCTGAGTATCTCTATTGAGGGTTCGCTAAGTCTACCCTTGTTCGGAAGAGCAATTATCATCTCGATGATTTCTGTTAATGTTTTTAAAATCTTTTTGCGTAATCTATTAACATGAAAGTTAGTGATGCTCCGAAAACATCGACATCGATAGTAGTTAGAAGCTCTGCAAATGCGAGGATAACACAGTCAAAAAATCCATTTCTCGAACTAATGAGAAGAATTTTCAGAAAGGAAGAATTAGCTTTAAAAGCTATGAAATTTATTACACTAATTGAAGAAAGGCAGAAAAACAAAGATCCGCTAAGGGTTGAGGAATGGAAAGAAACAATAAAATTCCTTGAAATGGGAAAGTCCTCTTTCTATTCAATGAGGAACAAGCTACTGGGTGCTGGCCTGATCATTATAAGAAGTGGAGAATACAAACTCTCTGGAATGTTTAGTAAGGACTTGGTAGATATGGCAAGATGGTGGTGGACTGTAGTTTTAGGTAACGATGAAGAATCACTATAAATGGGAATATTCAATGCTTTCAAAGCCACACTTTCTGCATTTTTTTATTACTCTTTTGATATCGACCTGTTCTTCTTCTTCTACTGACAGCTCAGAGTCACATCGAGGGCATTTGTTCATGATTAATTATTAATTGATTAATTTAAATAATTTTCTTTTTTTTTGAGAAAAATACACCAAAACCTTCATAAACAATATAATCTAACGATTAAAAAAGCCGGGGTTGCAGAGAGGCACTGCGCGGGCCTGGAGAGCCCGTGTGCCGTTTGGCACGCGAGGGTTCAAGTCCCTCCCCCGGCGTTTAATCTAAAAGTTACCTTAAATTCCTATTAGCAGCTTCAAACCATTTATTTAGTCCCTTCTAGATTCGTCTCGATACTTTTGAGACCCAGCCTTTTTTGAAGATTCAATAAAATTTATCTACCCAAATACTGTATTTTTTACAGCCCTCTCCGTTCCGAGCTGTGAAAGCTTAGCTGAGCTGTGAAGGGGCGGCTCCCTGACGGGGGTTTATAAATTCGTTGGAATATCGATAAATACAGTCTCAACACCTAACTTATCGTTTACAACGTTCATCAAAGCCTTGATTCCCAAAATCTCGCTGTTATAATGCCCCAAATAAATTACGTTCATTCTCGCATCTTTTGCAAGATGGTATGCCGAATGTTCGATTTCTCCCGTTATCAGGAGATCTACACCTTCTTTCTCTGCCTCATCGATGTATCCTGCTCCCCTCCCTGAGACTGCCGCAACTCTACTGATACGATCTTTACCAAATTTCATGTATTCGACTTTACCGAATCTCTTTTTGAGCTTGTAAAGAATGTCATTAAATTCCATGTCTGTGTATCCAATGTATCCTATTTTTACTCCGTGATATTCTCCAAATTCCCCTTCTGGCTCCACTCCGATAGCTCTGAGCATCATCGCATTGTTTCCAACCTCAAAATGAGCGTCCAAGGGGATGTGGGCGGCATAAAGAGATAATTCGTTTTCAAGCAGAAACTTCACTCTTTCTTTCAACATACCTGTAATCCTATTTAGACCTTTCCATAGAATCCCATGATGACATATAATCATGTCAGCATCAGCTTCCAATGCGTTAGAAAAGCATTCCATTGAAGCGTCAACGGCAAAAGCTATTTTGTTGACTTCATCTGAACCCTCTACCTGTAATCCGTTGATACTCGAATCTGGGTACTTGTTTATATTTAGGTAATCGTCCAAAAATTTAACAATATATCGGAGCAACATACCTCTCTAAGTTTTGTGAATGAAACAACCTCTATATTTCTTTTCTTAGTATTCGCAGTTTCTACATCTGACCCTTTAGTCATTTTATCACCTGGACAATACAGTTTCTTTCTCTCATTCAGTAACTTTAGTTTTTTAAAATTTCTGCATACTGCATCTATGAAAATAACCGGATATAGCTACCTTTATAAACTGCTTAAACCATAAATATAATATTCAGGCTTCATTAGCCGGGGTTGCAGAGAGGCACTGCGGGGGATTCGAGATCCCCTGCCCGTAAGGGCGCGAGGGTTCAAGTCCCTCCCCCGGCGTCTTAGATTTGGTTTCCATGCCATCCCTAGCGAGTTCTTCCTTTCTTTTACCTTGTGATCTGATAACCTTACTACCAAAAGAAGTAGCGGTTAGAGTTACAGTGAAAGGCTGAGATTAAGAAAGCTCGCTGGAAAAAGTATTCCGTTTTGGGTTGCGATGATATACGACGTTTTTGAGAGGCGTGTTAAGGCTTTAAAGAAGAAATTTCAATACCAAGAGAGAACGACAAATTGATATATATGTAAAGTTAACTATTATAACATGGCAAGATTGAATACGGGATTTGTTATAGTCGGAGCTTACGCAGACAAAGTCAGAAGAACATTATTTGCTCAGTTGAAGGACAAGATCAAATCCAAGGAAATTGACTCTAAGATGGTTGCAAAAGCCGCTGGAGATTTGAACAAACTACTCTATGAGATATTCGTGAACAGGTTGAATCTTGACAAGGGTGATGTTGTAAGGGTAGTTGTAGATTACGACATTAAGGATGGGGATGTAGTTTGGAACTTGGATTCTCTCGAAGTAGAAGTGTTTAAGAGAATACCTGAAGAAGAGTATACCAAGATCATTAAGGAGAGTGTTAAGAGAATTGAGGAACTTGAAGAGGTTGAAGAGGTTAGAATGAGAATTGAGAGAGTCGGTGAGACAGATCTGGGTGATATCGTTTATGAAATAAGAATTGGGGATGAAAAGATTGGATCCTTGGTCTTGACGCCCTTGGATGGTGAAGGAATAGTCAGAGGAGCTCTAGTAAAGCCCAATCCTGTTGTTATAGAGAAGGTTAGAATTAGCATGGAGAACTTAGAGGAAGAGCTTTTAAGAGTCGTTGAGGAGAAAGGTAAAGTCGTGGAGGAAGAAAAGGCTAAGTGTATTATCGAGGACATAGAGAAGATGGGAGGTTAACAGCAAGCTGTGCTTACTGCTCACAATTATCCCGCTGCGATAGTATTAAATATATCCCAAAACTAACAGAACTCAGTGACCCAAAATGGAATGCGAGATCTGTGGAGAAGAAATAAGAGGTAGAGGCTACACAATCCTTGTTGAGGGAAGTGAAGTAATCGTCTGTGCTAAATGCAAAAATTACGGAACCAAGGACGTCTCAAAGACAATTCAACACGATGTTGTTAGGATTGTCAAAAAGAAAAAACCCTCAATTAAGCCTATAACATTTACAGAAGAACTCGTAGAGAATTTTAACGAGATAATCCGAAGGGAAAGGGAGAAAAGAGGTTGGAGTCAAAAGGAGCTTGCGAAAAGAATTCAAGAAAAAGAATCTCTAATAAGAAAAATAGAAAACGCCGAAATCACCCCAGAAAAAGAGATAATAGAAAAACTTGAAAAAATCTTTAACATCAAGCTGAGGGAGAAAGTTCAAGAAGTCAAGGTAAATCTCTCGAAAAAACTCACTCCGACTTTGGGAGATATCGTTGTAATCAAAAAGAAAAAGTGATCAAATAAACCATCTAGTTCCCCATTTTGTGTCAATCAGGTGCAAACCTCTACTTTTTAGGTAATCTCTTATTTCATCTGCTTTCTTGAAATTCTTTTCTTTCCTCGCTTTTTCCCTTTCAACTATTAGGTTTTTCGTTCCGTTATCCAAAACTGGTGCTCTCTTGTAATCTTTAATAAGACCTAAGATATCGAGCATTGTGTAGAACTCTTTAAATAGATCGTTAAGAGCTTCCAAGCCGAGGGTATAAACTTTCTTATTAATGTAGGTAGCAAAGCTATGCAGGATCGACAGAGCTTTCGGTGTATTGAAATCGTCCTCCAAAGCATCGACAAATTTCTCAAGGTGACTTTCGTAATCCTTTTCATCTCTATTAATATCAAACGTTTTTAGATAAGCTATTTCCATGTCAATATTTCTGAGAGTGTTAAGCAGGTAATCGTAGGATTTTTTAGCATCTATTATCTTCTCTTCGGAGTAGTCAAGAGGCTTAGAATAGTGGGCTGTTAAAAGAAAATACCGCAGTGCGAGACCACCAAACTTTTCCACAACATCCCTGATTCTGACGATGTTGCCAAGGCTCTTGCTCATTTTTTCTCCTTTAACTGTAACAAAATCATTATGAATCCAGTATCTGACAGGTTCCACACCGAATAGAGCGTAGCTTTGAGCTCTTTCATTCTCATGATGAGGGAAGATTAAATCTTTACCACCGCCGTGAATGTCGAAGGGGACTCCTAAGATATCCGAAGACATAACACTGCACTCAATATGCCATCCCGGTCTTCCTAAACCCCAAGGTGATTCAAAATACGATTTTACCTTAATATCTTCATCTTTTGCCGCTTTCCAAAGAGCAAAATCTCTTGGATCTTTCTTTAAAGGATCTGGCTCGATTCTGTGAACATTCGTTTCCTCTGTTGTGAAACCAGATAGCGCCCCATAGCTTTCGAAGTTGGGAACGTGAAAGTAAACATCATATCCCCTTTCCCTCTTGATTTTGTATGCAAACCCCTTTTCGATTAGCTTTTTAATAGCTTCGATTATTTTAGGAATGTAATCTGAGACTTTTGGTCTTATGCACTCTTTGAGATTTAAATCCTCGGCATCTTTCAGAAATTCCTTTATGAATTTATCCGAGACCTCAAGAGCAGTTTTCCCCTCTTCTAAGGCTTTTCTGATAATCTTATCGTCTATATCTGTGAAGTTCTGAACCATTATTACTTTATGGCCTTTGAATTCAAGAAATCTCCTTAAGGTGTCGAAAATGACCGAACTCCTAGCATGTCCAATGTGCGAATAATCGTATGCCGTTATTCCGCAAACGTAAATCCTTACTTCATCCTTTAGATTGAGATCTACGATAGATTTTCGCATGGTTTCGAAAAGTTTCATAAACCCAGATCACGTATTTGATTTAAATAATCTTATGAGGAAAAAAATGCGAATACGTTATCTATTCGAAGAAAAGATAAAAAAATATAAAATTTACACTCAGATAACAGATCTTTTCTCAATTTCGAGAAGATATTTTGTAATCGGTTTTTTTGATGGAGTTCTTACAGTAATGGGAATGGTTCTTGGAGCTCACTTAAGCGGTAAGGCGACCAAAGAGATCATTCTGTCAGCGGGAATTGCAACCTCCCTTGCTCTTGGAATATCAAGCGGATGGGGTGCTTATGAAGCCGAAAGAGTTGAACAAAAGCTCACAGCATTAGAAAAGAAAAGAGCTCTATTAATGATGAATGAAAAAAAGTGTCTAATAGAAGAGGCTCACACGTTTGCAATGAGAGTTTCCTCACTCATCCATGCGATCGCACCGATCCCCGCAGGTATAATTCCGTTAATTCCCTACATCTTTCTTCCAGAGAACTTGGCGTTCCTATTTACCTTAGCGATAGGATTTCTGCTCCTGTTCATTGTAGGGATAGCTCTTGGAAATGTCTCCAAGGAGAATGTGCTAAAATCCGGTGTAAGATTGGTGTTGGCGGGCATAGTAACCCTTGTGATAGTCACTATTTTAAGTCCGGCTCATTATTGATTATGGAGCTCGAAGAGTTACGTAAAAAAATTAAAGAAAAATACTACGAGATCGATAAAAGATCTGGGGAGCTTTTCCTATTAGCTGTTCTCTTTGAAGAAGTAGGTGAGCTTGCCGAAGCAGTTCGGAAAAGAGAACTCAAAAGCATTGAAGAGGAGCTTGCCGACGTCTTATTCATGGTTTTAAGCTTAGCTAACTATTTTGACGTCAATTTGGAGAATTTATTGGTGAAAAAATACATCAAAGGAGATCCATCAGGAAGATGGGATCTTCCTCCTTAGCCTTTTCACAACCTTTTCTCTTTTTTCGAGAGCTTTCTGGAAAGCTTCTTCCACCTTTTTTCTCATTTCTTCAAAATCTTTGGGAATCTCTTCACCAACCAACTTTTTTATAGGCGTATAGGCGGATTCTCTAAACTTCGGCTTTAGTCTTTTCGGAACACCATCTTCGATGCCGTAAGCACCCTGACCCTCAGATACCCATCCAACTATGTCTGCTCGAACACCCGTCTTCCTGATGGTTTTGATAATCTCATCAGCAAACCTTTCGGGACATATTATCATCAGAGAATCAATAGAAACGCCCATGAAGTCTATTTGAAGAGTTTCAAGCATGTTCAGAACTTTTTTGTTTATGAGATTCCTTATCTTTTCTATTTCAAAATACAAAGCTGTATTGGAAGTCTTCGAGATCTCCTCGGCATCTCCCCTAATCCCTCCGTTCGTTACATCGGACATTGCATGGATGTTCTTCACCAATCCTGAATTGATAACACTCTCAGCGGCGAATATGAAATCGAGATTTATGGTCTCTTCGACAACCTCATGCATTCCGTAATATATGGCTGTTGTTGCAATAGTTCCGCCGCCGGCACCCTCCGTCAAGATTATAACGTCTCCGGCTTTGGCATTCTTTCTTGGTGTGATGTGGTCGGAAACACCGACGCATCCGACGGCACCAGTCATTCTTTCCCCAATTACCATGTCGCCCCCGATTCTGAGAGTGCTACCCGCTATGAGAGGAACTCCAGTGATCTCGCTGACCGCAGTTATTCCGGCGAGATGATCAAAAATCTTCGAGACATCTCCGTCATCAGCAATGTGAATGTCGGAGAATAGAGCAACTGGTTTGGCACCCATGACGTAAACGTCTCTCATAGCTGCTCTTGTGACATGGAATCCGGCTATGAATGGGAATTCGCTCAATCTCGAATGGATACCATCTATCGCCACTGAAATGTAGAGACCGTTGTGTTTCACAACTCCGGCATCGTCAAGATCCTTGGATCCAACAATAGCTTCTCCGCACATTTCAGCAATCTTTGAATGAACGTAGAAGTCACCGATGCCCCGGCTTCCAACGCCGAACTTTCCCATCGTGACTCCCGTTTTGTAGTAGTCGAGGAGGTAATTTGTTTTAGAATAAGCGTTTTTCACTTCTAAGATAACGGCTTCGGCTAATTTTAAAGCAAACTCCTTTGAAGTGTCTTTGATCTCAAGAATTCTCTCGGCGAGTTTTTCTTTCAGATTTTCGTCATTAAGATGTTTTCTTGCAAAGCCTTCCAAATCCATATCGATCTTAGCCTCCTTTTAAGAAAAACCTTTTGGTGATAGTCTTCTTCTGAATTCGAACATTATTATAGCTGCTGCGTTCGATAAATTCAGGCTATTAATTTTTCCGTAAGGCTTTATGGTTGCTATCTCATCGCACTGCTTCAAAACGGGTTTCGAAATTCCCCTGTCTTCTCCGCCTATGACGATAACAAGGGGCGGATCGAGATAAACATCTTCGATATCTTTTCCGTTGAGCTCCGCACCCACCACATAAAAACCCATCTTCTTTAAGGATTTTAGTGTATTTGCGAGATTTGCAACCCTCGCGATATCCAAGTGAAGGGCTGCACCTGCAGACGCTCGAACAACGGTCTCGTTTACTTGGGCGCTCCTCCTTTTTGGGATGATTAATCCACCGCATCCGAAGAATTCTGCGGCTCTAATAACGGCGCCTAAATTCTGAGGATCCTGAACCGAATCAAGAGCTAAAAGGAAGGCCCCTTCTTTGAGAGTCTTCTCGGCGACGTATTCGAAATCCTTATACTTTACTGGGGAGATATCTGCCTCTATCCTCTCTTCGAATCTTCCGAAGATCACCGGAATTCCTAACTTTTTCGCTTGCTTGACAATTAATTCGATTCTTTTTGATTTCGCTCTTTCGTCGACGTAGATTTTGTTAACAACTCCCGCCTTAATGGCCTCCGCAACACTGTTTACGCCTCTAACTTTCATATAACTTGTTCAAAACCTCATCGCCAGCGATATCAATTATCGTTAGACCAGTCTTTAATTTTGAGGCCTCCTCCTCACTCATTTTTTCCATGAACGCTTTGTCACTTATTACCGTGCTGTTTCCGAATGGATCCTCGATTACCAATGTAAGAGTTTCTTTACCTTCTCTTGCAGCTTTCAGTTTCGACAGGATGTATTCGCATCTTTCAACCTTTTTCGAGTCATCACTGTTCCATCTCTTCGCAACTTCAACAATATCTTCGAATCTTATCAAAACTCCTTCGATGTTTGTGATAAATGCTTGACTTGCTGGTCCAGGCTCCATAACCAATCCCAGCTCTGGGATTTTTATTGTTCCCGATGTTGATCGGATAACTTTTGAGAATAATGTGTTTTTGTTTATCTCCACAATAACTCTTAATGGATCTTTGATCTCAGCGATAAATGAGTCTGCGTGCTTAAATCCACATTCACAGTTTATCGTTGTAATGAGAACTTTGCCGAAGTATGGCGTATCATAAGTAGCCGTTAAGATTTTGATCTCCTTTCCACAAATGGGACAGGGGATCATGTTCTTGAACCCCTTATTTTGTTTCTGTCTATTTTAATTCCCATGGGTGTTATGATGATGTAATCTTCTCCTAAACCGACAATATCTCCTCTAACATCTTCAGCAAGCTGTTTCAAATCTTTGAGTATCCTATCGAGGGTGATTTTATCGTGTTTGAGGAAAGCTAAGTCCGCTATGATAATGTTTCCGTCGTAAATCTGTCTTCTTATTTCGGGAATATCGTTAAAGCTCGTAATTTCGGCTACCTTAATGTATGTTTCGGTGTCTTCTTCGAGTTCGGCTTCAAATTCGCTCAGATCAAGTTCCTCATATTCCTCAACACGCACCTTCTCTTGCTTACCCAATAGTCTTTCTATGAATCCCATGCTTTACACCTCACTCTATCTTGTATAGTATGGTATTTAAAATAGTTACCACCCAACATCAAAAAATTTTAATAATCCGCTAGTCGACATATATTCAAGCCGAGGTAGCCTAGCTGGTTGGGGCGACGGACTCATAATCCGTAGGTCCCGGGTTCGAATCCCGGCCTCGGCACTCGTTTGAATTAAGCTCTTCTCTCCAAGTTTTGCTAAGTTTTCATTCTTTAAGGTAATAAGTGATCAACTGCGCTCGTGTAACTGATAAGCTCATCGTTAATACACATTATCTGACAAAATGACTGCTGTGCAAAGTCATCTCTCAAATGTTCCAAGGCCTCCACTTATCTTTTAAATCTTCTAGTGTATTTTGATTACCCGATGATGATTACTCCCGCCACTGAATAGTGATGAGAAGTTGCCAATCTGAGGGACTACTATTTTTAAATCTCACATTAGGTGTGAGAGCATGGAATGGTTCACCGAAATCTACAACGGTGTCGGGTTAACAATCAAAATCAAGGAAAAAATTATTGATGTTAGAAGCGATTATCAGCATATACAATTGTTTGACACGTTCGACTTTGGAAAAATGCTTGTTTTGGACGGAAAAATACAGCTATCCGAAAGGGATGAACCCTTCTATCACGAAATGCTCGTTCATGTTCCGATGCTAACCCACAGAAATCCGAAAAAAGTTCTTATTATTGGCGGAGGGGATGGTGGAAGTTTAAGAGAAGTTTTAAAACACGACCCGTCCGAAGTGGTGTTAGTTGAGTTAGATGAAATGGTTGTAGAGATATCGAAAAAATATTTGGGGATAGATAAGGGCGCCTTCAACGACAGTAGAGTCACGATCGTTTTCGAAGACGGCTTCGATTTCATCATGAACTGCGAAGATAAGTTTGATATCGTAATAGTGGATGGAACTGATCCTAATCTTTTCAGCGAACATATACTTTCTAGGGAATTCTACAAAGCCTGCAAGAAAATTTCGGATGTTTTTGTAACTCAAAGCCAGTCACCCTTCATCCAGACAGATTATTTCAAAATGATTTATGAGAATATCCGAAGCGTCATGGACGTTCGTGTTTACATTAATTACGTTCCTCTCTATCCTTTAGGTCTTTGGAGCTATCTGATCCACTCGGATAAGTATCCCACTAAAGATGAGATAGAAAGAAGATACCATAAAAGGAATATCAAAACAATCCACTACAACCCAGAAATTCATATCGCAAGCTTCTGCTTACCTAACTGGCTCAAATCTTTCGTCCCATAACTATGTATCCCGTATGGTAGATGCTTACGAACGGGCGCGTCCCGACCCTCTTGAATTCGAGATTTATCTTCACAACCTCGAAACCTTCAACATCTCTGAATCCGGTCTTTATCATTTGCTCGTAAACTTCCCTTGTCGGCTCAATATACGGATTGTAAACGGCGATGAATCCGTTGTATCTCAGAATCTCGTATGCTTTTGGGATCATCTTGACGTCATCCTTCATATCCAAGAAAACGAAATCAAACTCTTTTTTAAATCCGTCAGCGATTTCAACAGCATCTCCGATAATCTGATGGATGTTCTTCAAACCGGCGGTTCTGAAGTTTTCACGGGCAACCTTTGCGAAGTCTTTTCTCTTTTCTATCGTGATGACCTCCCCATACTTGTTGAAATAAGCGAAGTAGGCGGCGGTCACTCCGCTCCCGGTTCCGGCGTCAAGAATTAAAGAGTCAGGCTGGAGACCCGCGTGAGCTATTACGACTCCAATATCTTTCGGCATTACAGGAGTAGCACTTTTCTTAAATAGTTTGAAAAAATCTGAAGCTTTGAAAGGTAGGATCTTAAATTTAACGCCTAAATGGGATTTGATTGTGTCTCCAAAGTTCTTGGATTTGAGTTCTTCCAAATTTATTATCCCTTTATGGGTATGAAGTTTTCCGTTAAATTTGTTTATGAGGTACTGATTTTTTCCGCTTTTCAGAATAACGGGGGGCTTCATTCTGTCAGTTTCAAGAGAGCTTCCGCTATATCTCCTTTACTCTCAATTAAAGCTTTTCTTGCTTCCTCCAAGCTCACTCCAGCCTGCTCTGCAACAAGTTTTACATCCTCCTCGCTTATCTCAATTCTCTCGACCACTTCGTAGCTACCTATAATCTGAAAGCTTTCAACACCTTTTGCCGATATTTTTGTGACAGTGGGATTTTTGAAAATGAGTTCTTCGCTTTTCGTTCTGATTATAACTTCCTCCGCTTCAATCTCATCCATGTCAATTCCCATCTGTTTCATCATCTTCTTCATCTGTTTTGGGTTTAGAGGCATCATCAAATCAGATTCTCACGAGATGTTAAAAAAATTATTGCTAGTAACTCTGAGTACTCTCCTCCAATGATGCAATCTACGATCGTTAGACGTGTCCACAAGCTTTTGATGGATTCCTTTCGATTTAACTTTGAACTCATTAAAAACTTCCCTGCCGATTATCACTCTCATAGGTAAAAATTTTTGATGGAATTCCTGAATAAGTTTTTAAATCAACAAACTAATTAATGGATGGAGGTGGTAAATTGGACAGAGAAACCCTTGAAAGCTTAATCAAGTATGACTACGAGGTCGTGGACGCTAACGATACGATATCAAAATTACTTCCTCTCTTAGACAAACTAGATCCAGACAAAGCGAGTGCGCTAGTTGTAAAAGAGAACGGCAAAATCATAGGTGTTATCAGAGAACGCGATCTGATTAGAGGAAGTGCAATGACGAATCCCCACGAAACTAAGATCAAGAGCTTTACAATAAGAACGGGAATAATCGATTACCGCGATCTTGATGTTGAAAAAGTCGTTCGGAGGTTTATAGAAGATTCAACACCTTTTGTGATTATCAATAAGGATGGTAACTACGGTATAATCTACATAAACGACTTCCTTGAAGTGATCAAAAGTGAAATCGGAAGTGTTAGAGCGAGAAATGTTATGAATCCCGACGTTATTGTTGTGAATGCTCATGATTCGGCGGGAAAGGCTCTTTCTCTAATGAGAACTAACGGTGTCGACAGGCTTGTGGTAGTTGACGACAATCACAGGGTAGTCGGTGTGATAACTGGGAAGGACATCGTTGATAGGATCATAGCCCCAAGAAGAAAGGCAAGAATAGGTGACGTAAAGGGTGAAAAAGAGAAAACAATGGCAATAATGGTTGAAAGCATAATGAGTTATCCTCCAATAACATGTTACAGGGACGATAGCTTAGCGGACATCATAGACCTGATGATTAAGCACAAAGTTTCAAGCATTGTCGTGGTCGATCCGGACGGAACTCCTGAAGGAATAATCACCAAAAAAGACATACTTGAGAAATTTGTGGCTGAAAAAGCTCCATCAGGAGAGTTAAGAGTAGAAATCATCGTTAGGGGAACGGAAATCGATGAATTTGACCAGATGGCGTTACAAGATGACATCCAGAGGTTTATGAGGAAATTTACGAACTTCATTGGAGACGCAGTCATGTTTGTTTACATAAAGCAGCATAAAGAAAGATTCAGAGCACTGCCTCTGATCCACGTGAGGATTAAGCTTGCATCGGACAGGGGGATCTTCTTCGCTACTGGAGAGGGATGGGGTGTTGAATTTGCCGTCCATGCTACACTCAAAAAACTTGAAAGAGAGATATTAAAAGAAAAAGATCTTTTAATGGACAAAAAAATGATCAAAAGATTCTACGAAGATGTTCTCGAATTCTGAGGTGGTAGGATGTTCAGAATAGGGGAAGCTCTTGTGGGAACTGGAAACGAGGTAGCTCACATAGATTTGCTAATAGGCAGCAAAGACGGGCCAGTCGGCTACGCATTTGCGAATGCACTCTCACAGTTATCAGCCGGACACACTCCGCTCCTGGCTGTGATTAGACCAAACCTGATAACGAAGCCTCCCGCCGTCATCATCCCAAAAGTCACGATTAAGGATATGAAGCAAGCGGAACTTATCTTCGGTCAAGCTCAGATGGCAGTTGCAAAGGCTATCGCAGATGCTGTTGAGGATGGTATCATCCCCAAAGATAAGGCGGAGGACCTCGTAGTCATTGTTAGCGTGTTTATTCATCCGAAAGCTGAGAACAAAGAGAAGGTCTTTTACTATAACTACAGTGCAACAAAACTCGCTTTAAAGAGAGCTATGGAAGGATTCCCAGACGTAGACAAAGTTATATGGGAGAAGGATAGAAGCTTCCACCCACTTGTTGGTAGAAAACTTACAAGACTTTGGGACCCCCCTTATCTTCAAATCGCCATTGACATACCTGACTTGGACGAGGTCTTTAAGATAATTAGACAGATTCCTGAGAGTGATCACATAATTTTTGAAGTAGGAACACCTCTTGCAAAGAGATATGGTGCCGAAGTCATCTTAGAGTTAAGGAAAGAGAGACCCGATGCCTTCTATGTTCTCGACCTAAAAACACTTGATACGGGTAATTTAGAGGCAAGAATGGCGGCTGATGCTACTGCGAACGCCGTCGTAATCTCAGGATTGGCTCCTTTGAATACGATAAAGAAAGCTATTGAAGAGGTGAAGAAGCTCGGAATTTACAGCGTAGTCGACATGCTGAACGTCGAAGATCCAGTTAAGAGACTAGATAAGATCGTAGAGACTGGAATTCTCCCCGATGTTGTAGAGCTACACAGAGCCATAGATTCTGAGACAGAAGAGCCACCTTGGAAGTTTGCCAAGGAGATTAAAGAAAAGTACAACGTTTTGGTCGCTGTTGCTGGAGGAATTCGACCTGAGAACGTAGAGGAAGTGATCAGAGAGGGCGCCGACATTCTGATTGTTGGTAGAGCCATCACAAAGGCAAGGGATATAGAGGGTGCAACGAGAAAGTTTTTAAAATATATGAAGCCGGATACAGATCAGTTCAGAATCATGACGGATTTCTAGGGTGGTGGGATGTTCACCGTAATAATAAATTTTAAAGCGTATAGAGAGAGTAGTGGAGAAAGAGCCTTAAAGCTCGCAAAAGCAGTCGAAGAAGTATCCAAAAAGACTGATTTCTATCTCGCCGTAGCTCCAAACTACTTGGACGTGAGCTACATCATTAAGGAGACTTCCCTTGACGTTTTTGCTCAGCATGTCGATGCAGTGACTTACGGGAGTTACACGGGAAGAATTACACCGGAAATGCTCAAGGAGAGAGGATTAAAGGGTAGCTTAATCAATCACAGCGAGAGACGACTGAAACTTGCAGACATTGAATTCATCGTATCGAAATTAAGAGAATTAGATCTCGTTTCTATAGTTTGCACGAATAACACTCCAACAACGGCAGCGGCTGCGGCTCTTAATCCAGATTACGTTGCCGTAGAGCCTCCAGAGCTTATCGGGAGTGGTATTCCTGTTAGCAAAGCGGAGCCCGAAATCGTTGAGAATTCTGTTAAAGCTGCAAAGAGTGTTAACAGGAATGTTAAGGTTTTGTGCGGTGCTGGAATCAGCAAATACGAAGATATCGTAGCTGCAATGGATTTAGGTGCCGAAGGAGTTCTATTAGCAAGCGGTGTTGTGAAGGCAAGTGATCCTAAAAAAGCTTTGGAAGAACTCGTAGGGCTGAGATGATAATCTAATAAAATCTTTTTAAATCTTTTTAAAAAAGTGAGAGCAAACAATATATAATCCTATCAATGACATTAACTACAATGCTGAAAATACTTGACACAACCCTGAGAGATGGTGAGCAAACACCCGGTGTCTCTCTGAGCGTGGAGCAAAAAGTAATGATAGCTGAGGCTCTCGATAAGCTCGGTGTTGACATAATAGAAGCTGGCACGGCCATTTCTTCTAAAGGAGAGTTCGAAGCCATTAAGAGGATTAGTGAGCTTGGATTGAATGCGGAAATCTGTAGTTTTGGTAGGATTAAATTTGAGGATATTGACGCTGCAGCAGATGCTGGTGTCGATTCTGTATTCATAGTGGCTCCCTCCTCGGATATTCACATTTCAACAAAATTCCCTGGAAAAAGTAGGGAAGATATCATTCAGATGTCTGTAGAAGCAATAGAATACGCAAAAGAGCGTGGTTTGATAGTCGAATTTGGTGGAGAAGATGCATCAAGAGCAGATTTCAACTTCATTTTGGAGCTTTACGAAAACGCATTAGATGCAAAAGCTGATAGGCTTACATTCACGGACACTGTTGGAGTACTAATTCCTGAAAAAGCTTATGAAATCATGAAAAAGTTAAAAGAGAGATTTAAAGTCCCCATAGCATTTCATGGCCATGATGATTTTGGATTGGCAACCGCAAATACGGTATTTGCAGTAAAGGGTGGTGCTGACGAAATCCACGTTGCAATGAATGGGCTTGGTGAGAGAGCTGGAAACGCCGCCTTGGAAGAAGTCGTAATGGCTTTAGAATTCCTTTACGGAATCAAAACGAAAATCAACAAGGAGCGAATATACCCAACGTCTCAGCTCGTAGAAAAGCTTACGATGGTTAAAGTCCCACCAAACAAACCAATAGTTGGTGAAAATGCATTCAAACATGAAAGCGGTATCCACACATCAGCCATTTTGAGGAACACGTTGAGCTACGAACCGATATCTCCGGAAATAATCGGGAGAAAAAGATCTATAGTTCTCGGAAAACATGCGGGAAGAGCAAGTGTTGAAGCGATAATGAAAGATTTAGGATATACGGCAACAAAAGAGCAGATGCAAGAGATACTGAATAGAATTAAGGATATTGGCGACAGAGGAAAGATGGTGACTGATGCGGATGTGAGAGCTATAATAGAGACTGTCCTCCAGATCAAAAGAGAGAAGAAAGTCAAACTTCTAGATCTGTCAATCGTAAGCGGCGCCCATATAATGCCAACGGCGAGTGTGAAGCTGAAAATTAACGGAGAGGAGATAATCGAGGCTGGAGTTGGTGTGGGACCGGTTGACGCCGCAATAAATGCAATCAAAAGAGCTATCAGCAGCTACGCTGATGTAGAGCTCGTAAGCTATACAGTCGAAGCGATAACTGGGGGAACAGATGCTCTCGTAGATGTGATCGTCCAACTCCGCAGAGGGGACAAAATCGTTACGGCAAGGGGAGCCCGGACCGATATCGTAATGGCGAGTGTGGAGGCGTTTATCGAAGGTCTGAACATGTTAATGGATTAAGATCACTGCAACAGCCCTTCCGTCTCCCATACCCATCGCTGAAATACTTGGTCTGACCTTTTCAGGTGTACGCATTTTTTTTTAAACTCACATTCATCGCAAAGATCGCATCCGCCGGGGAATAGTGCAAACGCCATCGGATATGAAGGAGCTATCGAATTCTCAATTTTCCTCTGCATGCTCCCTTATGATCTCCTCAATCATGTCAACCCGTTTGAGGGGAAAGTATTAATACTTTTCAAATCCAACTTATCCAAGATGAATAAAGTCGAAGTATTGGGTGTGTATGCGGCACCGAGTGTGTTTGGAGCAACTCCCGTTGTTTTGCTCAGAGATGATAACGGAAGGATATTGCAAATCTTTATAGGACTTGCCGAAGCCTTAGCAATCCACTCCGTTTTGAGAAATCAAATTCCTCCAAGACCCATGACTCATGATCTGATCGTTGATATGCTCAAGAGACTAAATGCAAAAATTGAGAAGATCGTTATCGACGATTTGGTTGAGAACACTTTTTACGCAAGGATATTCTTAAGATCGGACGACATAGTTCACGAAATCGATGCAAGACCCAGTGATAGCATAGCTCTCGCTTTGAGATTTAATGCTCAGATTTTTGTGGAGGAAAGAGTCTTTAAGGAAGCTGGATATATATGGGAAATTCCAAGGGAGTACATAACCTTTGACGAGCTGTCCTTAGATTAATTCTTAACAACTTTTGCAACAAAAAACCCCTCAGTATCGTTATCCTGAGGATGAATTCTGAGACACTTCTTCACTTCATCGCTGTATTTTTTACCACTGAATTCGATGATGGGATCGTGAGATCTTAAAGGCAGCTCTATTCTCTCAAGCCTAGCATCTGTGTTGCTCAGGAGGTAATCGATTACCTCTTCGTTCTCCTCGGGATCCAATGTGCACGTCGAATAGACGAGGATACCACCGGGCTTAAGGGCTCTGTATCCCGCCAAAATTAGTTCTTTCTGTAGTCTGGATAGGGATTCAACTTCTTTCTGTCTCCAAAGCTTCAGGTACTTGTAATTCTTCCGTATCATTCCGACATTGCTGCATGGAGCGTCTAGAAGCACCCTATCAAATCTGTTCTCAAATCTTTTGAAATATCTTCCGTCCTTCATGGTAACCTTCACGTTTATCGCTCCGAACTTCTGGATATTTGATATAAGGATATTAATCCTCGTGAACTTAACGTCGTTTGCTATTATGCAGCCCGTATTCTTCATGTAAGCGGCTATCTGTGTTGTTTTGGATCCAGGAGCTGCCGCCATATCAAGAACGTTCATGTTTTCTTTGACATCTAAAACGATTGGGGGGATCATAGAGCTTGCCTCCTGCATAAATATCAATCCTAAGGAAAATTCTGGTGTGTTCGTTATTTCATCGCTTGACACAAAGAAACCCTCTGGACACCATGGGATCTGATCTATCTCGAAATAATTCTTCAGTCTTTCGATAACGGTTTTCACGTCTGTTTTCAACAGATTCACCCTGAAGCTCTTTCTCAGAGGCTTGGACATGTATTGATAGAATTCATCTGAGTCGTCTATTTTCTCGTACTTCTCGACGAACCTTCTGTTGATCTCTCTGAACATCTCCTTTGACATTGAAAAGAGACGGAAAGGGCTGAATAAAACATTTAGCAACAAACATTTTAAACGAACCTCTTACTATCTGCATGCAGTACAAAAAGATCAAGCCACCTGAAGAGGGTGAAAAAATCAGATACGAGAACGGAAGGCTGATAGTTCCCGATAACCCAGTGATTCCCTACATTGTTGGGGATGGGATAGGGAAGGATGTTGTTCCAGCAGCTTTAAAGGTCCTGAACGCCGCCGCTGAAAAGATAGGTAAAGAAATTGTTTGGTTCCAAATTTATGCAGGAGAGGATGCCTACAAGCTTTACGGAAGCTATCTTCCGGAGGATACACTAAACGCCATAAAAGAATTCAGAGTGGCTCTTAAAGGTCCTTTAACGACTCCTGTCGGGACTGGCTACAGAAGCCTTAATGTGACTATCCGACAGGTTCTTGATTTGTATGCTAACGTCCGTCCCGTTTTCTATTTAAAGGGTTTTCCAAGTCCTATAAAGCATCCGGAGCTCGTTGATCTTGTAATATTCAGAGAAAACACTGAAGATGTTTATGCCGGAATAGAGTGGCCCAAAGGTAGTCCAGAGGCCCTGAAGCTCATGGATTTTCTTGAAAAGGAGTTTGGTATCAAAATAAGAAAAGATTCTGGGATTGGGATAAAGCCGATCAGCGAGTTTGCAACGAAAAGACTCGTTCGACTTGCGATAAAATACGCTTTAGAAAACAACAGGGAGAGTGTTACCATCGTCCATAAAGGGAATATAATGAAATACACTGAGGGAGCCTTCAGAGACTGGGGTTACGAAGTGGCAAAAGAAGAATTCGGCGATAAAGTTATCACAGAGGACGAGCTCTGGAACATCTACGACGGTGAGAGACCGAAAGGAAAAATCGTGATCAAGGATAGGATAGCAGATAACATGTTCCAGCAGCTCTTGACGAGGACGGCGGAATACGATGTTCTTGTCACGCCAAACCTAAACGGAGATTACCTAAGTGATGCTGCTGCCGCTCTCGTTGGGGGGCTTGGAGTAGCACCGGGTAGCAACATAGGTGATGGAATGGGTGTCTTCGAACCTGTTCATGGATCAGCTCCCAAATATGCGGGACAAAACAAGGTGAATCCAACAGCCCAGATCTTGACGGGAGCCCTGATGTTCGAATATCTTGGATGGAAGGAGGCTTCGGAAATGATCAAGAAAGCGATCGAAATGACATTGAACGATGGAATTGTCACCTACGATCTGCACAGACATCGTGGTGGAACCCTTGTCGGAACAAGGGAATTTGCCGAAGCCGTTGTAGAGAGAATAAACACCTTAAAGTAATATGAGAATCGCATTACTTGGAGGAACCGGGGAATTAGGGGAGGGACTTTCCTTCAGACTTAAGCTTGCGGGATACGAAGTTATAGTGGGATCGAGAGATGAAGAGAAAGCTAAAGAAAGAGCAGAGCACTATAACATCCTTGTTAAGAAGATGGGGGGTGTTCCCGACATCCAAGGGATGACAAACGAAAGAGCGGCAGAACTCGCTGACATCGTCGTGATAACGATCCCTTGGAGGCACACCTTTGATACAGTTGAAAGGCTGAGGGAAAAGCTTAAGGGAAAGATCGTTGTTTCGCCAATCGTTCCAATGAAGTTCGAGAGGGAAGCGATTTACACTCCTCCCAAGGAAGGTTCAGCAGCACTAAAGCTCGCAAAAATCTTGAAAGAAAGCAGAGTGGTCGTAGCGTTCAACAACATTCCGGCAAAGCGTTTCGCCGATCCCGAAGAGGAACTCGGATGGGATGTTATAGTTTGTTCGGATGACGAAGATGCCAAAAAAACTGTCATGGATATGATCTCAAAAATAAAAGGATTACGGGCTTTAGACGGAGGATCTCTTAAGAATTCAGCGTTCGTAGAATCGCTGACGCCTTTTTTAATTAATCTCGCAAAAAGAAACGAAATGAAAGACATTTCGATGAAGTTCTTATGATAGCCGGGATTGACGAGGCGGGAAAGGGGTCGGTGATAGGCCCCATGGTAGTCTGCGTTTTCGCCTGCGAAGAAAATGAAATTACTACTTTAAGGGAGCTGGGAGTTAAGGATTCAAAAAAAATTCAGAAAAAGAAACGTGAGCTCATTGCAAAAGAACTTATGAAACGTTTTGATTATAGAATTCTTGTTATCAGTGCAAAGGAAATCAATAGAAGGATGGAAACCGAAACGATAAACGAAATCCTTAGAGATAGCTGTCTTAGATTGATAGATGAGATTGATGCCCAAATCTTTTATATAGACAGCTTTGACGTTAATCCCGAGCGTCTGAGTAAGTGGTTTAAAGAAAGAACATCCAAAAAGGTTTTTGCAATCCACAAGGGTGAGAGATACGAAGTGGTAGCTGCCGCATCTATAATAGCGAAGTACGAGAGGGATAGATTAATCGAAGAACTAAAAAAAGAATTTGGAGATTTCGGTAGCGGTTACCCCTCGGATAAAAAAACCGTAGAATGGTTAAAAGAAAATTCGAACGCTGAAATAGTCAGACGAAAATGGAAAACCCTATTAAAGGTTAATCAGAAGAGGTTGTCCGATTATGCCCTATGAAGATTTAAGAGAATTCATAAGGAGACTTGATGAAGAAAACGAACTCGCAAGGATAAAGGATGAATTCAGTGTTGATTTGGAGATTACCGAAATTGCGGACAGAGCCGTAAAGATGGGTGGAAAAGCACTTCTTTTCGAGAAACCGAAAGGATATGGTATTCCTGTCCTGATCAATGCGTTTGGAACTGAAAGGAGAATGAAACTCGCACTTGAGACTGATAGATTTGAGAGTATCGGTGAGAGGCTTGTTGAATTCGCAAAAATCCAGACGAAATCTCTATTCGATGGAATAAAGGCAGCCAAGGATTTTGTAAATTTCATCCCGAAGAGGGTGAAAAAGGGAGCAGTGAAAGAGGTAATCGAAGATAAACCGAACCTTCTGAAGTTCCCGATACTAAAATGCTGGCCGAAGGATGGTGGCCGCTTCATTACACTTCCCGTTGTAATAACGAGAGATCCCGAAACTGGTGTTTTAAACGCCGGAATGTATAGAATGCAGGTTTTTGATGAGAGAACAACGGGTATGCACTGGCAAATCCATAAGCATGGAGCTCTCCACTATAAAAAGGCAAAGGAGGAGGGGAAAGACAAAATAGAGGTTGCTGTAGCTATCGGTGTGGATCCCGCTATCCTTTACGCTGCCACAGCACCCCTTCCCGAAAATCTGAGTGAGTTCATGTTTGCCGGATTTATAAGAAACAAAAGAGTAAAAATGATCGACTGCGAGACCGTGGATCTCCAAGTCCCGGCGAATGCGGAAATCGTCCTAGAGGGGTATGTCAGGACAGACGAATTCAGGATTGAAGGACCATTCGGAGATCACACAGGATATTACACGCCTCCTGAGCCCTATCCTGTATTCCATGTGGAGTGCATAACCCACAGGGAAGATCCGATTTATCACACCACAATCGTGGGGAAACCTCCGATGGAGGATGCATGGCTTGGAAAGGCTACAGAGCGCATTTTCCTCCCCATTCTCAGAATGATACATCCTGAGATTGTTGACATCAACTTACCCATTGAGGGTGGATTCCACAACCTTGCGATTGTCTCAATAAAGAAGAGATACCCCGGTCACGCAAAGAAGGTGATGTTTTCGATATGGGGAACTGGGATGCTATCCCTTACGAAAATTGTGATCGTCGTAGATGATGATGTGAATGTCCACGATATGAGAGAGGTTATATGGGCTGTTACGAGCAGATTCGACCCATCGAGGGATGTTGTAATCATCCCCAATGCACCTCTTGACAGCTTAGATCATTCAAGCTATCTCCCAAATTTGGGAGGGAAACTTGGAATCGATGCAACGAAAAAGTGGAAGGAGGAAGGATACGAAAGAGAGTGGCCCGACATTATTGAGATGGATGAAAACGTAAAGAAAAAGATAGACGAGGTCTGGGATCATCTGAGAGAGATCATCAGAAAAGATTAACATGTGTAATTATCTTGAAAAATCTAAAATAATTAAAAATGGATTTATAGCAGAATGGAGCATGAATATTTCAACAAAAATCTTATAAACGCAAGAGCTAACTACTTTCATGCCAGAAACCCAAGTAAAGTCGTTATTAATCGATAACACCAAGTGCATAACTTGTAGTATATGCGTCTCGCTGTGTCCTCATGATGCTCTAACAATCGTCGATCGAGTCCCGGAAGTAACAGGAAAGTGCAGGGTTTGTGGTCTGTGTGCATCAAGTTGCCCTCCAAAAGCTATAACAATGGCAGCCAAAAAATTCAGAGATGAGAGCCTCGCGGAAGAGATTGACGGAGATATCGTTGTTTTCTCTTGTAGGAGGATTAAGAGTACAGCCGATGCCTGCGTGATTTCGCTTCTGTGTTCTGCAAGGATCGACATCTCTCTAATAGCGGATGCTTTCATGAAAGGTGCCAAGTGCGTAATAGTTTCAACTTGCGGGAAGAATTGCCGCAATTATCCCGGAAGTGAAGAGGCTAAGAGCAAAGTAAATGCCTTCAAGAAGATTCTCAAAGCAATTGGAGAATCCAAAGACCGGATCCTTCTCGTTGAGGGAGATTTCGCTAAAGCGGTTGAATCCGTGAAGGGGAAGTTCACAGAAAAAGTGGAGAAAGCGGATCTTCTCAAGTCTATTACGCTTAACCGAGATTTAAGAGCGTTAATCGCGAAAATGAGATCGATAACAGAGGAAGGCAACGCATACGGAGAGAAGATCCCGAGGGAGAAATACGAAAAAATCCTTGACAATGCAATCGATAGGGCACTGAAAATCTCCATCATAATGAAGAACCTTAATGGAATTGCTACGGTCTCAGAACTAGTTAAGAAGACCTCCCTAAGCTACAAAGATATTATGGACACAATTCTTGAGATGAAGAAGAGGAATCTCATCGAGATTGATGTTGGAGACGAATTAATCGTGAAAGGGGTGAGTTCATGACTGGTGCCGTCCTCGTTATCGGGGGAGGTATCGCGGGAATACAAGCGGCTCTGGATTTGGCTGAATCGGGATTCAAGGTCTATCTGCTCGAAAAGAATCCCGTAATCGGAGGAAGAATGTCTCAACTCGACAAAACCTTCCCCACGAACGACTGTTCGATGTGTATCCTATCGCCAAAGCTGAACGAGGTGGATAGACACGAGAACATCGAGCTGATAACGAACGCGGATCTCCTATCAGTTGAGGGAGAAGCTGGAAACTTCAAAGTGAGGATAAAGAGGAATCCACTTTACGTTGATCCAGATAAATGCACCGGATGCGGACTGTGTAGCGAGGTCTGTCCCGTAGATGCTATCGACGAATACAACGAGAGGTTGTCTTACAGATCGGCAATCTACCTTAGGTATCCGCAGGCAGTTCCAAAGGTCTATGTAATTGATAAAGATAAGTGCATCGGTTGCGGGATATGCTCAAGCGTCTGTCCAGCAAACGCAGTTGACTACAACCAGAAGCCGAAAGAAATTGAGATCGAAGTGGGTTCGATCATCCTAACTCCGGGTGGAAAGCTTGCGGACGCCTCCAAAAGGAAGGAATACGGCTTCGGTCTTTACCCCAACGTCGTAACGAGTATTCAGTTCGAGAGGTTGTTATCAGCAACGGGACCTTTCGAAGGACATGTCATCAGATCGGACGGTAAAGTTCCGAAAAAGATAGCAATAATCCAGTGCGTTTGCAGTAGGGATAAGACGAATCCTTACTGTTCATCAGTGTGTTGTACTTACGCCACGAAGCACGCCATAATCGCCAAGGAGCACATTCCAGATGCGGAAATCCACATCTTTGCAATGGATGTTAGAACATTTGGAAAGGGATTCGAAGAATACGCTAGGAGAGCTAAAGAAGAATACGGGGTCATTTTCCACAGAGCGAGGGTTTCGGTGATCCTCCCAAAAAAGAACGGTAATTTAATCCTCAAGTACGAGAAAGACGGAAGAACTCACGAGGATGAGTTCGATTTAGTTGTCCTTTCAGTCGGATTCGAACCTCTGGAGGATATGAAGAGATATGCTGAAATCTTAGGCATAGACCTGAACGATTACGGATTCGTTAAAACTGACACATTCAATCCGATCGCCACCTCAAGACCGGGTGTGTTCGTTGCCGGTGTTGCTTGTGAACCCAAAGATATTCCGGAAAGCGTTGCGCAAGCCAGCAGTGCCGCCGCCAGAGCCTCAAGCATAATCGCCTCAGAAAGAGGAAAGCTTGTCACAAAGAAGGAGTATCCTCCTGAGAGGGATGTTACCGGAGAGCCTCCGAGAATTGGAGTCTTTGTGTGTCACTGTGGAATTAATATCGCTTCAGTCGTCAATGTCGAGAAGGTAGTGGAGTTTGCCAAGACTCTAGACGATGTCGTCTATGCGGATCATCTTCTCTTCGCGTGTTCCGCCGATTCGCAAGAGAAGATAAAGCAAGCTATCAGAGATTACAGCCTCAACAGGATTGTTGTGGCGGCGTGTACTCCGAGAACACATGAGCAATTATTCAGAAACACCCTGAGGGAAGCTGGATTGAACCCATATCTCTTTGAGTTTGTAAATATCAGGGAGCAGTGCTCTTGGGTTCACGGGGATAAGGAAAAGGCAACGGAGAAAGCAATGGAGCTTGTCGCCGCAGGAGTTGCCAAGGCAAGGCTGTTAGAGCCCCTCTCATACATCGAGGTCGATGTGATTAAGAGAACCCTCGTAATCGGTGGAGGTCTCGCCGGAATGACTGCCGCTTTGGAATTCGCAAATCAGGGAATCGAGACGTATCTCGTTGAGAAGGAGTGCGAACTCGGTGGCAATCTAAAGCACATATTTTACACAATCGATGGAAAGGATCCCCAGAAACTATTAAGGGAGCTCGTTGAAAAGGTTGAAAGCAATCCGTTGATAAAGGTGTTCAAGAATGCGAGGATCCAGAGCGTTGAGGGATTTGTAGGCAACTTCACCACGAAAATCCTGACAGAAAGCGGCATCGAAGAGATTAAGCACGGTGTTATAGTGGTGGCGACGGGAGCCAAAGAATACAAGCCGAAGGAATACCTCTACGGACAGCATCCGCGTGTTATAACACAGGTTGAGCTTGAAGCGATGCTCGCAAACGACAACGTCCCGAATGACGTGATAATGATCCAGTGTGTCGGAAGCAGAAATGAGGAGAGACCATACTGTAGTAGAATATGCTGTCAGGCTGCTATAAAGAACGCCCTCAAGATTAAGGAGAAGAATCCCGACGCCAACGTGATAATCCTTTACAGAGATATCAGAACCTATGGGTTCCTTGAAAAGTACTATGAAGAAGCCGCCAGAAAGGGCGTCGTTTTCGTCCACTACGATGAGAACAATCCTCCCAAGGTATTCAAGGGAGAAAACGGCAACCCCGTCGTTGAATTCTACGATGAGATTTTGAAGGACACAGTCATCGCCGAGCCAGAGTTTGTCGTTTTAAGTGTAGCCACTATCCCCAATGAGGATAACGAAGAGATTTCGAAGATGCTCAAAGTTCCGCTCGATGCGAACGGATTCTTCTTGGAAGCCCATCCGAAGCTTAGACCGGTTGATTTCGCTTCTGAAGGCATCTACCTTGCCGGAATCACTCACAGCCCAAGGCTAATTCCGGAAACGATTTCATTAGCGTGTGCAGCGGTTTCGAGAGCAATGACTGTTCTGTCAAAGGAAAAAATAATCATGGAGGCTACTAAGGCTGAAGTGGTTAGGGAAAGATGCGATGCGTGCGGAATGTGTGCCAAAGCATGTCCGGTCAGTGCCATCGAGATCGTCGAGATTGAGACGAGAGCTGGGAAGGAGAGAAAAGCCTCGGTCAACAAAGCGATTTGCTTGGGATGTGGAGTATGCAGTGCCGTCTGTCCTAAAGCTGCGATTGTCGTGAAGGGATTCACTTTCAACCAGATTAGGGAGATGTTGGATGAGCTTGCCGAGGTGGTAGAATGAGCGAACCTAAGATAGTTGTTTTTGCATGCAACTGGTGTAGTTACGCCGGAGCGGATCTCGCCGGAACGAGTAGACTGAAGTATCCCGAAAACGTCAGGATCATCAGAGTTATGTGTTCGGGGATGGTAAATCCCGCATGGGTTCTCAGAGCGTTCAGACAGGGCGCTGATGGTGTGGTCATAGCTGGATGCCATCCCGGAGACTGCCACTACACAGTGGGTAATTACTACGCGAAAAAGAGATACACCTTGTTAAAGGAGCTCATGAAGTTCGTTGGATTTGATCAGGAGAGATTCAAGCTTATCTGGGCTTCCGCATCCGAAGGAAAACTTTTCGCTGAAGAAATGACGAAATTTACCGAGAAGATTAGGGAGATGGGTAAACAGGAAAAGCTCAGGAGGAAGATAGAATGATCGGGAAGATTAGGGAAGCTTGCCGTCAGGTAGAAGTTGACGCCATAATCGGATACAGGAAGAAAGAGGGAGAACCAAGGGAGATCTTACACGTTTTCAAGCCAGATGAGATTGATAAGATAACTTTCTCGCCCCTTTCATCCAATAACCCCGCAAGACTGCTTATGGAGATTCTTCCCACAATGAACAAGGTTGCAGTAATTGCAAAGGGGTGTGATGTAAGGGCGATAAGAGAGCTCGTAAAGGAGAACAAGATCGATAGGAACAAAATCTACATCATCGGGGTATCATGTGACGGCGTCGTTGATTACAGAAAGTTTAGAAGGGCTGTTCAATTCAGATTAAACGAGATCGAGAGCGTTGAACTTGATGGCGAAGACCTGATTGTCAAGGCAAACGGGAAGGAGCAGAGATTCAAGTTTGCAGACGTGATGAGTGAAGTTTGCAAGCATTGTCCGAATCCAACACCAAAGGATTACGATGTGCTCATAGGGGAACCAAAGGAGGGAAAAGAGGACTTCTCAGACATAGAAGAAATTGAGAAAATGAGTGCTGAAGAGAGATGGAACTACTGGATGGATATTTTCAGCAAGTGCATCCGTTGCCACGCTTGCAGGCAGGTATGTCCGGTCTGTTACTGTGAAGAGTGTCTCGTCGATCCCGTCAATCTCGCAATATCTCCAATGACACCTGCCGAAGAGAAGGCAAGCTATCCGAGGGTTCTTGGAAAGACTGTGAATTCCTCTGATAATCTGATTTACCATCTCGTCAGGGTTCTGCATCATGCTGGAAGATGTGCCAGATGTGGAGAATGCGAAAGAGCCTGTCCAATGGAGCTACCTCTAACAAAGCTCGAAAGGAAGCTCTGGAAGGTCGTTCAGGAAGAGTTCGGTTACAGTCCTGATGAGGATATCCCGTTCCTTTCAAAACTTGATATGGGGTGATTAAGATGATCTATGAGGGTGATTTCCTTAAAAATGTCATAGACAAGTTAATCGAAGAGGGTTTCACAGTATACGCACCCGTTAAAGTAGGTGACTACCACGTCTTCAAGAGGGTGAGCAAATCGGAGGAAGCCGACTTCAACTACATCAACACGAAACTTTCCCCGAAAGAGATTATACTCCCTGAAAATGAGATTTTGATCAAATACGGTGAATGGATCGAGGAGGTCCCGATCAGCAACGAAAAGACCGCAGTCGTAGGAATAAGAGCCTGCGATGCGAGAGCGTTAAAGCTCATGGATAGAGTATTCTTGGAAGACATTGTTGATCCGTATTACAAGGCGAGAAGAGATAATTTACTGCTCATTGGTTACGCCTGCGATAAAGCGGGAGATTACTGTTTCTGCCAAAGTTTTGGAATAAATCCGAGGGGAAGTTGCGATGTCGATATCTTCGTGACCAAGCTGGACGGAAAATCCTTCGTCGATCTCGTAAGTGAGAAAGGTAAAGAAATTGCACAGAAATTCGAACTGAAAGAGCCGGTTGATGAAGATGTAAAAGCAAAAGAGAAAGACCTTGACTTCGTGAAGTCCGTGAATACGGAGAAATTAATCAACAGGATGAAGGAAGCCTTCGAAAGTGAATACTGGAAGGAGGTTGCCCGAAACTGTATAAGCTGTGGAACCTGCACATACTTGTGTCCGACGTGTTACTGTTTCGATATCTATGACGAGGGGGAGCACAAGGGTGTAAGGTTAAGGGCATGGGATAGCTGTCAATTTCCATTACACACTCTTGAAAGCTCCAGTCATAACCCCCGTCCGGAGAAATGGCAGAGGCTCCGCAACAGATTTTACGACAAATTTTACGCAATGGTCATAAGAAAGGGCGAGATCTACTGCGTCGGATGCGGTAGATGTATCGAGTCCTGCCCAGTTGGAATCGACATTGCTGAAGTCATCACGGGGGTGAAATAATGGAGAATCCTTACGTTCCTAATAAAGCTGAAATAGTCGAGATAAGAGATGAGGTAAAGGGTCCGAGACCTATTAAGACTTTCAAGCTACGATTAGTCGACAGAGAGCGCTTCGACTATATATCGGGTCAGGGATGCTTGATATCGGTTTTCGGTAGAGGTGAGAGTTGGTTTACGATTGCGAACTCTCCAACCCGCCCGGACCTTGAGTTCAGTATTCTGAAGACAGGAAAGGTCACCACAAAGCTCCACGAAATGAAAGTTGGTGACATTGTCGGTATTAGAGGACCTTTGGGTAACGGATTTCCACTTAAGGAGTGGAAAGGAATGAACATTGTGACAATCGGAGGAGGCATCGGTCAGACACCGCTCAGATCAATCTACCAATATGTGATCGATAACGAAAATGACTACGGCGATCTAACGATCATCTACGGTGCCCGAACTTCGAAAGATCTGTGCTACAAGGAAGAGCTCTTTCAGCTCATGGAGCAGGGATACAGAGTTGAGCTTTCCATCGACAACCCAGAACCAGACTGGCCGTATTTTGTTGGATTCGTTCCCGATAATGTTAAGAGAATCAAGCCAGATCCAAAGAACACGATTGCAATCACATGCGGTCCTCCGATAATGATAAAGATCACACTGAACGTTCTGAAAGATCTCGGATTCAAAGAGAATCAAATCTATACAACCCTTGAGAGAAGAATGAAATGTGGTATTGGAAAGTGTGGAAAGTGCAAGATGGACAGCCTTTACGTCTGCCGTGACGGACCCGTTTTCAGATACGATCAACTCGCATCACTACTTGAGAGGTGATATCATGATCTATCTTAAAGAAAGGGATCCAAGTCTGTTAAAGACCCTCGTGGAGTTGGGGGGCGAGGATCTATTAAAATGCTATCAATGCGGAACTTGTGTTGCCGATTGTCCTACTGGCTTTGCTGAGGAGAACCTGAGCCCCAAAAGGCTCATTCACATGGTGAAACTTGGATTAAGTGAATTGTTGATCGATGACGAGTCCCCATGGATGTGTGTAACTTGCACAGCTTGTGAGGAGAGATGTCCGAGAGATGCGAAACCGTTTGAGATAATACTTGCGATAAGGAGATGGCAGTGCTTGGAGGATGAAACCTATATCCCACAAGTTTTGTCTGAGATATACGAGAGGGGGCACACTCAGAACGTGATCAATCCTCTCAGAGAAGAGCTAGATCTTCCACCGATAAAGACAGTCATAGCTAACGAAGAGATGTTGAAGAAATTCAGGGAGCTTCTGAGGGAGACAGACGTTGTGAAGAAGCATGGATACATTTTCGGAATACGGGAGTGATAGCATGAAGGTCGGACTGTTTTTAGGATGCAACATGCCCGCCCTGAGACCTGATGTAGAAAAAGGCATAAGATTATCCTTAGAAACTTTGAACGTCGAGGTTGTCGATCTTGTGGGTGTAGCATGCTGTCCAGCTTACGGAACTTTCTGGTCTGCTGATGAGGACGCGGCTCTCGCCGTATGTGCTTGGAACTACTCGATCGCCGAGAGTCTTGGCGTTGACATGATAGTTCAGTGCGGAAGCTGTTACTCCACACTGAGGGTAGGAAGGCACAAGCTCCTTAACGGAAAGCTCAAAGAGATTAACGAAAGGTTTCTGTCCAAAGTGGGAAGAAAATTCGAGGGAAAGGTTACGACGAAACACATAACAGACTTTCTTTACAACGATATCGGGGTTGATAAAATCAAGGAAAGTCTGAAATTCTCAATGGATGGTCTGACGGCAGTAGTTCAAGTCCCCTGTCACACGATAAGACCGAGTGGGATTTTGGGATTCGACGATCCTGAGAATCCTCAAGTCCTTAAGGAGCTCACAAGAGCGTTAGGTGCTAAAGTTCCGACTTTCACAAGAGATAAACAGTGCTGTGGTGGTGCTGGAGGTTTCGCAAGGCACAACAGAAAGGCGGCGATGGAATTCTTAAAGCTCAAGCTCGATTCAATGAAAGAGGAGGTTGATCCCGACTGCATTGTGGTATCGTGCATAACCTGTTTGATGTGGATGGATGAGGCTCAGGAGGAAATGAGAAAGCAGAGAATGATTAATTACAAAATCCCCGTCTTCGACTATAACCAGCTACTCGCAATATGTCAGGGACACGACCCCTCTAAAGTTTCAAGGATTGCAGCAACTTCGAGAGATGAAGTGATAAAGAAAATCTTAGAAAACAAACTCTAAATTTTTTTATACTTTTTGATCTTGTCTTCCCCTCTAATTTTCCTGAAATGCTCGATCTCTTCCCTCATCCCTTCTGTTATTTCATCTCCAAAGATCCATAGTTCGTCGCAGAATTCTAAGAGCTTTTTGTTCATCTCTAAGGCTTTTCTTCTGTCCTCTGGATTGCAATCGTCCATGAACTGGCTGAAGTAGACATGAGGAGCAATTGGAATACAGCCCATATCAACGAGCATTCTGCAGTATTTCTTTGCTTTCTCGATGTTCTCCTGCTTTCCTTGAAACGGAGAGCAGATGAAAATTATCTTCATACTCCAAAGTTTCTTTAAGGAAGGCTTTATGGACTTTGCGATTGATAGTTGGATGGGTTACACCGATTATTTCCAGCATTCAAACACCTCTGCGACTATACTTCTTATGCAAGACTTCTCTTGGAAGCTTTTCATTTTGTCTGCTTATTTTTGACGATGTATCATTTCTGAAAACCTTGACAGGATCCTATGTCGAGAAGTATCGATAGAGGTGTGCTCGTAATGAAATGAACTGGTAGCTCGCTTGCAATTAACTTGAAGAACTCGATAGGTTTATCGAATATCTTAATCGGCTTAATCTTAATCCTCTACGGAAACAAATCAATCTGAGAAAAATACTAAAGTGCGCGGGCCGGGATTCGAACCCGGGCTAACGCCTCGGAAGGGCGTTGTCCTACCCCTAGACTACCCGCGCTTATAACAACTATATACAAAAAGCTTAAAAAACATTTCGGTGAAAAATCTAACATGTTCTCACAACGAACATTGTTTTCTATAAGAACGATACTACTCCGTGTGTTATACGAGGCGTTCAGTAGAGGTTTCAAAATTGTAGGCCCAAGCTATATCGCATCTAATCTGAACTGTTCAAAATCTACAGCTCAAAAAATGCTGATAGATCTATCAAAAGAGGGTTTCGGGGAATACATCCCAAAGAAAGGTTTTATGCTAAATGAAGATGGTCTGAAAATCGCTAAAGAAGCTACGAGAAGACATAGATTGATTGAGTGCATGCTTGAGGATTTTGGTGTATCCAACTTCTGCTACGAAGCCGAAAGAATTGAGGGAGTAATAGGAAACGAATTCATGAGGATAATAGAGCAGAAATACAAAAACAGGGAGGTGTGCCCATGTGGAAAGTCAATACCCTGATACTGCTGATTCTCATAATCTTTCCGGCAAAAGCATTGATCGTCGTCACGATACCCGATTTTAAGCCCATTGTTCAGGATATTGTAGGGGATAAGGATGAAGTAATCTCGCTCATGACCTCTGGAGATCCCCACTCTTTCAGCTTAAGCGGGAAAGATATTGAGACGCTCAGAAACGCCAAGCTCATAGTTCTCGCTAATTCTGATCTGATCGAATTTGAAAGGAAAATTGCCGAAAATTTCGATAACACCTTGGATTTCAAAGATTACGGTGTTGAGCTGAGAGATTTTCCCGGTTATCCTCAAAATCCTCACGGATACTGGATGGATCCGAAAAATGCCATATCCATTGCAAAAGCTGTGAAGGAGAAGCTCTCAGAAATCTACCCACAACACAGCGATTATTTCGATAAGAATTACGCTAATTTTGTTGAAAGGGTGATGAATGCTGAAAAAGAAGCTAAGAAACTCGTAAAAGGTGGAAAATTCGTCGCCATGGTTCCCGAAGTTTGCTACATAGCATCCTCTCTTAATATCGAGATCACCCACATCCTCTTATCAGAGGGAGCCGGATTTTTAAGTGGAAAGGAGCTTGAAGAAGTAAAAGAAAAGCTTAAGAAAGGAGAAATCGAGGGGATTTTAGCACCGGAGTTCATGAAAGGAACAAAAGGTGAAGAAACCGCTGAAATGCTCGCAAAAGAGACCGGATGTAAAATCGCTTGGGTGAAATTTGCTTCCGGAGATATCGCTTACGACACCCAGCTGTTATCAAATGCCGCAAGAATAGCATACGCAACGAGACCCTGTAACTGTTCCGATTTTGCTGTTTACATCCTCGGGACTCTTTGTGTTTTGGAGGCCGCTTTGATATTCATAATAAAGGTGAGATGATGATCACTGCAGAAAACGTCCATTTCTCTTATAAAGAAAAAGTTTTAGAAAACGTAAACTTTAAGATAGATGAGGGTGAATTTGTTGCAATTCTGGGGCCGAATGGAGCCGGGAAAACAACACTGTTAAAACTAATCATGGGTCTCTTGAGACCCGACGAAGGTGTGATCAGAGTTTTTGGATATGATCCAGCAAGAAATAGAGAGAAAATTGCGAAATTAGTCGGATATCTACCCCAGAGGGAAGTAATCTCCTTAGATCTTCCGCTAACAGTCCGTCAGGTTCTTTCAATTCCATTCAAGGCGAAAGGTATTAAGATCAACGAGGAAAAACTTATCGAAGCTTTGTCAGAGGTGAATCTCCAAAATAAACTCGACTCATTATTCAGCAAACTAAGCGGAGGTCAGCAACAGAGGATTCTGCTTGCAAGGGCGTTGATAGGAAAGCCGAAGCTTCTTCTGCTCGATGAGCCGTTTAACGGGGTTGATGTCCCTTCTCAAGAGAAAATTGTTGACCTTCTTAACGAGCTAGCAAAAAAGGGGACTACCGTTATCGTTGTTGTCCACAACATAAATCTGATTTTACATCACGTGACCAAAGTCATGCTATTAAACAGAAGGATAATCGCCTTTGGTGAACCGAACGATGTGTTTACTGAAGAAAACATCGTAAAAGCCTATGGAAGCTCGATACCACTCGTAATCTGTGAAGAGGGATATACACACCCTCTTTACGGTGATCATCATGGATGAACTTTTGATAAGATCTTTAATAGCTTCTTTCTGCATAGCACTGAACGCATCGGTTGCAGGAACTCTGACAGTTTTCAGAAAAGCTTCATTTCTCATCGCAGGCGCCGCTCACTCCGCATTTGCGGGTGCCGCTGTTGCGATATTTGTGACATCTTTCGGGTTTTCGATCCACTACTTTCCGTTGGCTGTTGCTTTCGCAATCTTAGCCGCCATTTTAGCTACTCTCTCGGCGAGATTTGGAGACATAAATACGGGAATTGCTGTGAGTTTTGCACTTTCAATGTCCCTTGCTGTCATAGTTCTATCAAGAACGAGGGAGTATGCCGCAAAAGCTTGGCAGTTCATGTTTGGAGATCTGTTGTTGCTCACAGTCAACGACATCGTGATAATCACTGTCTTCACGTCAATTCTTTTATTGATAGCTTCTTTCTTCTATTACAAGTTTCTTTTCATTTCCTTCGATCCAGATGGGGCGGAAGCAATGGGAATTAGCGTGAAAAGGATTGATCTGCTATTAATAGCCCTTATATCGTCTTCCGTCGTTTCGGCAATGAAAGCTGTCGGCGCCATTCTCATCTTCGCTCTCTTCGTGGCACCCGCTGCAAGTGCAAAGGAAATCGGAAAGAAAACAAATGAAATCTTACTAATCTCATTTATCATCGCATTTTTGAGTCTTATTGCGGGGATTTTGATCTCTTTGACCTATTTAATTCCAGCGGGAGCATTTGCGGCTTTTATAACATCTCTTTGTTATTTCGGTATTACCTTCTTGAAAAATATTAGCCAGAGATAAAAATTCGTCAGACTTTTTTGGCGTTTTTAATAAATTTTTTATGAGTTTCCCATTGCTTCCTTGTCAATACGTGAAATTCGAATGGGGAATCGAAGAATTCTTTCGTTAGCTTGCCGAACGTCTCAAGCTTCTTTTCCCTGTCCTTGAATCTGTCGGAGACTATTGCGACATCTATATCGCTCAATCCTATTGAAAAATTACCTTCCGCAACCGAACCGTAAAGATAGATCTCAGCATCGGGAGCATCTTTCTTCACGATTTCTTTTATATCCTCTAGGTATTTTTCTAGTTGTTCGAAGTATTTTTTTCTTCTTTCGTAGACTTCTCTTAAGAACTCCATAGCATTTCTCTTAGTTTTTCATAAACTCTTAACGCCTCATCCACTTCATCTTTTTTAAATTCTTCCGGTAAATATCTTGATGCTATATAAGCAAACTCCAAATTTCTTAGTGTGCTCCAATTTTCGTTAACAAATTTTTCGATTTCCTCTTTTTTAAAAACACTTGATAGATCACTTAGCAATTTTCTTAAGCTGTGTGTCTTATCAAAGTATCCAGTAAGATCAAGGAGCTTAGCTTTTATTATTAGCTGACAGGCTTGCTCTATATGAAACATCGCCAAATCGTAGTCGTCCCTTTTTAAATCCTCCAGAGCATCCTTCAAAAATCCTTCAGCCCTTTTTAGGAGGATATCTATTTCCCTTTTCATAAAAGAAATCTATAAACCGGAATTCTCTATGAATTCTTCGATTTTTTCGACTGCTTTCTTCAAGTTCTCCATTGAGGTGGCATAAGAAAGTCTAAAGTAATCTCTGGCATCACTTCCGAAAGCTTCTCCGGGAGTTAATGCAACACCCTTCTGTTGAAGAATGTCTTCAACGAATCCATTGTAGGCTTTGGGGAACATGTAAAACGCCCCTTCTGGTTTGACGATTTCAAAATGTTTTCTTAATCTACTGTAAACGAAATCCCTTCTCTTTCTGAATTCGCTCACCATATTTTTAACGATTTCTTTGTCCTTTTTTTCTTCAAGAATATCTGCTATAGCCTTTTGAGCGTAGGCGGGAGCACAAACACCGTTGACTTGATGAATCTTTAGCATTTCGTTTAGTAGTTCTTTCCTTGCTATTACAAATCCTATCCGCCATCCAGTCATTGCAAGGGTTTTTGAGAATCCATTAATAACGATGGCATTTTCCTCACCCGCTAAACTTCCCGGTTTCACATCGTAATAGATCTGGTCGTAAACCTCATCGCTTATTACGAGGACATTTTTCTCGGAGAAGATTTCGTAGATCTTTTTAAGTTCTCTTTCATTCATCACGGCTCCAGTCGGGTTGTTGGGGTAATTCAAAAAGACGACTGACGAATCGCTCGGAACATCTTCGATAATCTCGGGAGTTATCTTAAAATCCGTTTTGTAAGTCTTCAATTCGTATATCTTTGATTCGCAGAGCTTGGCGTAGGTGAAGTAAGACAAAAATCCGGGGGTTTGAATCAAAGTTGTCGATCCCCGCTCGATAAATGCTAAAGATGCGTTGAGCAAGGCTTCGCTCGCTCCTACCGTAACCATGACCTCATCACTTTCAACTCCATATCTTTCGGCAATTTGCTCCCGTAATTCCTCCAGTCCCATATTTGATGTGTAATGGGTGTATCCAGCTTTCATGTATCTGTATGCTTTTTCAATAATTTCTAAGGGAGTATCGAAATCGGGTTCTCCGATTGAGAGGGAGATTACATCTTTACCCTCTTTCTTAGCTCTTTCTGCTATTTCAAACATCTTCCTTATGAGAGAAGTGGAAATCTCGGAAACTCTCTTCGTCATCTTCACTCTTCCTCAAAAAGGTCTGAGAGATCGAAATCCTCTTCCTCGAACTCAAATCCGGCGAATTCAAATTTCTCTTCTTCCTCTACTTCTACTTTCTCTATCTCTTTAACGATTTTGAAGTCCTCTTTTACGGTTTCCAAAGCTTTTCGTACAATCTCTTTGTATTCATTCAGATCTGGATTGTAAATTTGTTTAGCAAGCTTTGCGTCTTCACCTCTGTCTTTTTCCATCGCTTTTATCCTTTCTAAAGTCTTCTTTGCAGTTTCTATCACCCAGAAATCCCTTACTGGTATGTCAACGACGGCTATGTTTTCTGGTCGGACAGATACCAATTTCCTTGAAATACCCTCAAAAACACGGATTTTACCGACAACTGCAATAAGTTCTGGAACATCTATGTCTGCCACAATTTCAATGGCGTCGGGCTGATATTTCCCTACGTAAGCGTAAAAGCTACCCGTTGGATCTGCCAGCCTTAATCTCCATAGATTCGTGTCTGCTCCGATTTCTTCTTTATCAAGTAAAACTGCAACGCTAAAAATTCTGTTGGCTCTTTCACCTGTAGGAGTTAGAACATACTTCAATCCACTATCTTCAATCTGATGCGTGGATCTAACGAGCTCGTAGGCGAAGATTCTTTTTGCTACTTCCCTTTTTCTGATCATGTTAAAACCTCCAGCAATTTTTCAAGATCCTCTACTTTCGGTTTAAAGAATTCAACTTCTCTTACTAAAAGGTATCGGCTACCCTTTATTCCTTTAACTCTGAGGTATCTACCGAGAAGCTTCGATTTTAGTTCGTTTAAGACGGCACTCTTGTCGAGATTTTCTTGGGCGATCTTTATCGCGTCCTTTAATCCTATTCCAGTTAAGTCTTTGATGTTTTCTTCATTTAATATGATTTCGTAAATGTTCTCTCCGTCATCCAAAACACCTTTAATCCTTAGGTCGTCGTATCCCTTAACTTTCCCGTGAATTGGACAAACACCCTTTGTTAGGACACGATTGCAGTGCTCACATCTTTTGATTAATCCGCTATTCTGTTGGAACGCAACCAAAGCTCCCACGACCTCGATTTCTCTTGGCGGAAGCTGGATATCCTCGTTAATCTCTGTGATGTTACTTGTTCTTGTAACGTTTACCTGCAATCTTCCCTGAAAGCTGTCAGTGACGACATTTCTGAAGAGATAGCTCTTTCCCTCCTCAACCTCTGGCATTCCAGCCTTTGCCCATATTACAAACTTAATTATCCCAGTTTCGTCTCCGATTAAACCTACTTGAGAAACGTTAGGTGATGTAGAATCCCACAGCTGAACGACCTTCGCTTTAAGGCTTATCCACTGATTTGGCTTTGTTATATCTGCGATCTTTACTAAAGGAGCTTCTCTAACAAATAATTCTTCCCTTGAAATTCCGTACTCCCTTGCGAGATAATTCATTATCGTCCTGACAGCTTCGCTTTCAGGAACTTTAAATTCGTCAATAAGAAGTTTCATTCTTTTGAGAACTTCTTCCCTTTTAACTCGAACGTTGAGGCTTTTCAGTCTTTCCATTATCTGGTCGGTTAATTTTTCCGCACGACTCATTGTGGATGGTAGTACCTATTAAAAGATAAATGTTTTCCTAAAAAGTCTAAAAAGATTTAAAATGGACTCGCCGGGATTCGAACCCGGGGCCTCCGCATTGCGAATGCGGCGCTCTGCCACTGAGCTACGAGCCCCTAATAACTTGGGATGTATCAGCATAAATAAGTTACGTAGTCAACCTTACGATAATCAAGCTGAGTTCGTAGAAGACTACCATAGGAACTCCCACCATAAGCTGTGTAAAAATATCTGGGGGAGTTACGATAGCTGCGAATATGAAAAAAGCTACGTAAAAATGTCTTCTATAATATTTGAAGGTTTTGAGAGTTATAATTCCATTCTTTACCGTGATGTACATTATAAGCGGTATTTGGAAGATCAAACCGAATACGCATAACATTAACAGAATGAATGTCACGTATTCTGATAGAGAGTAGTAGGACAAAACCCCCTGACTCTCTGCCGATCTGTATAGGAATTCTAGAAAGATTGGCAACATGATTTTGTAACCGTATGCGATGCCCATTGTGAAGAGAAGAACGGATGCGACGGCATATAGAAACAGATTGCTTTTTTTCACGGAAATAGAGAGATCAGTTCTTTCCTTTAACGTTCTGTAAATCAGATGAATAATATAAGGACTCGCTAGAGCGAATCCCATAAAAAGAGAGATTTTCAACTTAAGTATTAGGCCTTCGAGAGGAGCTTTATAAATGAGTTTGGCGCCCTCAGGTTTTATCGCCTCTACAGCTGTGATAATGGCATCTACAATGAATGTGAAACTGACAACCCATCCGGCTACGATGACCGCAATTATACGGATGAGTCTATTTCTAATAGAAACTAAGACTTCTGCGATTTCCTTTAAAGATACTTCGGTCATTTAGGGTAAAAAATAAAGAGATATTTAAAAATGTTAAGTTCTGTAAGCTTCTCCAAAATCAAATTCAAGTTGTTCGCTTATTAGATCTCCAACCTTTCCAAGGAGATCTACAAGCTTTGTATAAGCGTCCATAAACTCTTTAACACTATCCAACTCGTTTAATTTCGCTTGTAACTCGGTTAAAGAGCTCAAAAGCTCTTCGTCTACTTCACCCATTAACCTCTTGGAGATAAATTCCTGCTGCTTTTCTTGGAATTCTGCCAACAAGATCTGGGCTCTCTCATCTTTTTTTAGAGCCTTCTCTTTATTGAGGAAGTTGATGTACTCTTCACTCTCAGCTATTGCCTTTGCAAGGCTTATGGCTTTTTCCCTTATAGTATCATTCATCCAAATTCACCCACCTTTCTGGTCGTATCAGTCGGGTAATATATTAATCTTTCGGTAACTTTAAATTAGAGCTCCGCTATCGATAGGTAATGATAGAACTAATAGACGAAGCCCTGAAGATAGGGGGTAAAGATATAATCGAGATCCATACAGAAAAATACACAATCGTCGGAGACATACACGCAGATTACAAAGCCTTAAAGAAAGTTTTAAAAGAGAGAGAAGGCTTAACAATATTTTTAGGTGATTATGGGGATCGAGGAGATGATCCGGTAAATGTCTATCGAACACTTCTCGAGGGATATATCAACGGAGATTTCATCCTCTTAAGAGGAAATCACGAAAGTAGAGATGTTTTTCCTCACGATTTACCCGACAAATTGGATAAAGAAACGTACGCAAAACTGAATGAGCTCTGGGAGACTCTACCCATCTGTGCGATCGTAAATAATGAAGTATTTGCAGTTCATGGCGGAATTTACACAAAATCATGCAGTATCTTGGAAGAAGACATTTCCCTAAGAGATTTAAAAGAAGAGGAAGCAAAAATCGAACTAATGTGGAACGACCCGTGGGAAAATGATAGGTGCGTTCTCAATTTCCAGAGAGGTGTTGGATTTATCTTCGGAAAAAAAGCCACAAAAAGATTTCTCGAGTGTCTAGATCTGAAAATCGTGGTAAGGTCTCACCAGCCGTATAAAGTCTTAAAAGCAGAACAAGATGGGCTGTTGGTGACAGTAGGATCCACAACTGTCTACGGAACAGATTTCGCTATGATAAAGGTATCGGGTGGTTTTGATGACGGATACGACTTGATAAGGAAGTTTGGTTATGTTTTTGGGTTTGATTAGATTTAGATTAGTAATTCAATATGATTTCAGCAGTATCTTTCCTCCCGACTATCACTCCGTCAACAATTTCTGACGGGAAAATTCCGTTCTCGATTACGCCAACAATTTTGAGCTCTTTCTCTAATTTCTTAGGGTTTTCTATCACTCCAGCGTACACATCGGCTATGAAATTTCCGTTGTCCGAGATCACCGGTTTGAGTTTTCCCTTGGCTTCCCTTAATTCGCATTGGAATCCCATTTCTTCGATTTTCCTTTTAACAAATCCGTATGCGAAGGGTAGCACCTCAATGGGGATTGGCATGGATAACTTCTCGGTAAGCTTTGTCTCATCTACTATCACGTAGAACTTTTTCGAAGCATAAGCCAAGATCTTTTCTCTCGTTAAAGCGGCTCCTCCTCCTTTTATCAAATTAAAATCCTTATCCACTTGATCGGCGCCGTCGATGTAGATGTCCACTTCGGGATGCTGGAAAAGATCTGTTAACGGGATCCCGTTCTCAACGGCGAGCAGATGCGAATCGAAAGATGATGGAATTGCAAGAATATCGTATCCCTCTCTGACAATTTTCCCAAGTTCCTCTATGAAGAGCTTCGCTGTCGTTCCGCTACCGAGTCCAACTACCATCCCGTCTTTAATCAGCTCTAAAGCCTTTTTCGCTGCTTTAAGCTTCATAAAACCACCTCTTGAGGGATTCGAAATCCACTCTTGCTGTCATATCAAGGGAGAGGGGTGTTATTGAGACTTTCCCACTTCTAAGAGCGTGAATATCCGTATCGGGCTCTGCATCCTCTACTTCGATCCCGTGTATCCAGTAGTATTTTCTCCCACGTGGATCGTATCTTACATCTATCTTTGTTCTGTAAAGCCTTTTCGCAAGTCTTGTGAATACTATCTCTCCATTCCACTTTTCCGGGACGTTTATGTTGAAAAGATCTACACCTTCGGGAAGCCCTGCCTTTAAAATCTTGGATGCAACAATTTCTAGAACTCTTTCGGCATTCGAAAAGTCTACAGAGTCTAAAAAGGATTCGAATTTAAGATGATCTGATAGCTCCATGCTTATGGCTATCGCTTTGCTTCCCTGAGTTGCTGCTTCTAAAGCGGCTCCAACAGTTCCCGATGTCGTTACCGCTTCTGTTGAAAGATTTTCTCCCAAATTTATCCCTGACACAACTAAATCAGGAATATCGCCGATTATCTCATGGATACCGATTATCACAGCATCGGTAGGCGTCCCATCCACAGCAAAAATCTTGATGCCGTTAATCTTTACTTCATTCACTCTTATTGGTTCCATTATCGAGATGCTCCTACCAACACCACTTTTTTGAACAGCGGGTGTTATGACGTAAGTCTTACCTAGCTTTTTCAAAACATTATAGCTCGCTCTTAATCCGGAGGAATAAAGACCGTCATCGTTTGTTAACAGGATTTTTTTCATGACTTTTCAATTCGTGGAAGGTATGATATTTTTTTCCCAATAGTTTCAGTTTTTATAAAGTCTCGTTCAGCTGAGAAAAAAGGTGGGTCTTTCTCCAAAATTAAAGGACAAGACCTTTCAAGTAGTTGAAAGTAGCTCCACAAATCTTTACATTCGTGAATTCCCCTATATATCCCTTATCGATAATTACGGGTCTGTAGGAATCTGTTCTTGATAGCAGAGTGTTTTCTTTTCCCCTTCTTGTAATCAGAACTCTTTTCCGTCTTCCTACAAATTTAATGTTATTTTCCAGTCCGATTTTTCTCGTTAATTCCGTTAGCTTTCTGCTCCTTTCTTTTTTAATCCAATCAGGAATATCCTTCATTTTTGCAGCTAAAGTTCCCTTTCTCGGCGAGAATCTCGTTATGTTCACGATGTCCGGTTTAACCTCTTTTATCAATTCGTAACTCTTCCAGAAACTTTCCTCGCTCTCCGTCGGAAATCCCACAATGATATCTGTGGAAAGCGTTACATCATCAAAGTGCTTCCTAAACGATTTGACGATCTCTATGAAGTCTTCTACGGTATATCCTCTGCGCATGTCTTCGAGAACTTTATTGTCTCCACTCTGAACTGGAATGTGAATGAATTTGTAGATCTTCTCACTTGAGAAGGCGTTAATTAGATCATCGAGAATATTTATTGCATGTTGCGGGTTCATCATTCCGACTCTCACGCGGAATTCTCCCTCGATTTCGGAAATCTTTTCAAGTAAATCTGCGAGGGTGTATCCTCTATCCAATCCGTAAGCTCCGGTATCCTGAGATGTCAGTTGAATCTCCTTGTATCCAATGCTAATCACGTCTCTGATTTCCGATATTATATTTTCAATTGAGAAGCTTCTTAAATGACCTCTTGCCATCTTTGTGGCACAGTAACTGCACTTCCCCAAACAACCTTCGGATATTGAAACTATTGCAATGGCGTTGTCATTCAGTCTTCTCTTTAATCTGTACATACAAGCCTTATCGATCCTGTTCAGGGATAACAACTCGACTTTTTCTCCGTTCAGTGCTCTCTCTACAGCTTCATCGATCAGATGGATATTATCGGGACTTACTAAGGCATCGCAGATCTTTAACACCTTATCTCTTGCGATTCTCGTGAGACAACCGGCTGCTATGACAATCTTTCCCATTCTTTTTAGTTCCTCCATCCTTCGGAGGATCTTTCTCTCGGTGAATTCTATGACACCGCAGGTGTTTATGACGGCAATTTTGGCTTCGTCGATACTGTTAGCTAACTGATATTTTCTGCTGAGAATACCCCTGATCAGATCCGAATCAGCTTGATTCATTGTGCATCCATAGGTCTCCAAGTATACTTTCATCCCAGAGGATTAGGCGGGACTGAATATATTATTTGTTGATGCGTCTTATGAAATAAAGTGCAATCAATACAACAAATCCCAAGCAGATTAGCGAGAAAACGGCATTAAGCTCCTTTTTGTTCTCCCAATCTTCAAGAAAAACATTCTTCATGAACTCTTCTACTTTATGATCGTATATAACAACGGCAATTTCTCTGTTTAATTTTAATCCGTATTTGTTCAGATTTGCGGAAGTGATCAGGACTTTTCCATCACTTACGAAATATTTTGCGTGCAACTCATCGAATTCCGCCGATTTCACGATTTTTACTTCGACATTCGGGATTGAGTTGAGAAGTTCAGCCACCTTCAGATTTCTATCGTAATCGTTTAGCATGATCTTTACTTTGACACCCCTCTTGGATGCGTTCTCTATGGCGTCTATAAGGGGTGATCCTTCAAACCATTCAGGATTAATGTAAGGAGCTGCTATGTAGAGATAACCCCGAGAGTTTTCTATAAAATCGAAAACGGGATTACTGTCGGGCATCACGTGAACTTCGATTTCGGCTTCGAAGTCGATCCTTTTCCCCTTTCCGCTTCCGCTTTCTTTGGATCCGTCCACCTTTCCCATTTCGCTTTCGTATTTGAGATCGTTGTAGAAAACATCTCTCAGTAGATTCGCAATTTTCTCACTCTTGAAATCAACGATTACTCCTCTGTTATCCCATTTCCAGTTCTCAGTAGTAATCACAACCCGGTCTCCGATAACGGCGAATTTATAGTGGAAATTTTTGTAGGAATTTGATGAAAGGAAGTGAAACTTGTATTTTTTCGAGAGAATATACTCCTCCATGGGTATTCCGCCCACGGGATTTGCATCAACGATAAATTCGAAATCTCCTTTGAAGTTGTCCTCCGCTATAAAGTAAGACGCAACGATACCCTTTCCTTCTAAGATGTATTCTGCCGGTGTTATTATTATCGATCCCCTGACATAATCTCTAACGGGATCGAAATCGCTCCAGTCCTCATATCTGAAATCCCAGCCTCTATCGGTTCTATAGTAGATCACCCCCTCATCCCTGTAAAATTTCCAGTTAAATTTGTCCGTTCTGTTACTGCAGATTAAGTAGATATCCTCACCACTGTTGGACAGCTTTATTCCTTCGAAGTCGGGATAAAAGCCAAATTTTTCTTTAAAAGCTGTTGAGTTCCTTGCTATGTATGCAGTCCCCGTTACGGTAAAGTTGTCCTCCTCGTCCGTGAAAATGCAGGGCTCATCGCACCAAACCTTAACATATTCTGCTCCCTCATCTCCGTAGGGATTTGGATTGACTTCAAGAATCTTACACGCAGTCGTCGGTGCGATGATCAGGAAAATCAAGAAAAGGTTAACCCAATTCATCCCGAAGCTCACCTATCGTTGCAAATCTTTCGGCAAGAACGTCATGCTGGTGGATGCTCTCCTCGTTTATCTGTCTGAAATATACAAGAACGTCATTTGGAGCGTCGCTAAACTTCTCTACCGCTTTTTTCGCCATAATCCTGACGGCATCCTCAACAAAGCGTGGGTTCATGTGAGCTTCTTTAACGACCTCAAGTTCATCTGATCTTTTCAAAATCTCGTAGATCTCGAAGCTCATCCCAGATTTTGCTATTTCAATTATATCCTCGATTCTTGGCTTGAAATTTTCTTTTATCTCTACTTTCACAAAACTCCTTCCCCTCTGATTGTGGGAGGCGAACGGAATAATCCGCATGATCTCTTTTATCTGACTTTCGTTGAATCCCGCTTTTTTCAATTCATCCGTAACGTATGCTTTTATTAGCTCTTGGGCGCATGGACATACTGTTATCCCGTAGACTTCGGCTCCGACGAAGACTTTTGTTTCTCCGCTTCTCCACTTTGCGGCTTCACTATATATCTTGACAACCTCCTGAGTTTTCTGATTGGATGTAGGAGTTCTCTTTTTCAAAATGAATTCGGCTTCCATTAAGACCTCGGCTTTCGTTGCGTATTCATGTCTTTTTAAAAGCTCGTCAACTATTCTGAGATTCAGATCCTCTATATTTTCAACGGGGTTCTGAGTGAGACTTTCAATCACCTCATCGACTGCTTCGAAATTTCTGCTAAGGTTTACTCCCTTCCTCGTAGATGGTAGATCGACGTAAACATCAAAATTTGAGATTAGGATGATAGGTCTTTTTGAGTTCCTTTTAACCTGAACGAGTTTTCGGATATTTTTGGCACCAACCCTGCTTAAACCTATCTCAACTTCAGGTTTCAGTAGTTGGACGTCTGGTAGCATTAAATGAATTTATATCGATTAATTTTAAATTTTACCATTAATTTAAAATCACAAAAAATTTAAAATACATTATCAAAATTTCGAAAATCATGGTCAGAGTCGATTTCCTTAAGACATTCTTAACAGTTGCCAAGACAGGAAGCTTTAAGAAAGCGGCAAAGGAACTCGGAATATCCGTTAGTTCTGTAAGCTTTCAGATTAACGCTGTTGAGGAGTTTTACGGAGCCACTTTGCTAAAGAGAGGAGTAGACGGTGTAAAGCTGACGGACGAAGGGAAAATTGCTTTGAAAAACATTGAAAGTGTTCTAAGTAGCTTGGAGGAGGCAAAAAAGCTTATTGCGAATATTGGAGGCGGAAAGATCGTTATAGCGTCGGGAATGGTTGGGATAAATGTTGTTTTCAATATTCAGACACTTTTGAAAGCGAAATATCCAGAAGTTGATGTTAGGGTTGAGCTTAGGGGCGCCCATGAATGCGTTAGAGGTGTAATGAGGGGCGACTACGATTTCGCTATTGTAGGGGACATACTTGAGGAACATCTCAACTCAGATCGATTATACGTGGAGGAGATAGGGATGGATAAATTGGTGCTGATAGTGCCTCCCAATCATCCTCTCGCCGACAAGGAGATCGTCATGCTCAGAGATGTAATGGAGTATCCTGTTATAAGTCTCACGGATTACTACGGAATAACTACAAGTCTTAAAAAGGCATTAAAGAGTAGTGGTGTAAGTTTCGATGATCTAAACGTAGCCTATGTTGTGGAGGATCTGTTCTCCCAGATAAACAGCGTCAGCAACGGTCTTGGAGTTGCTATCACATCCTACATCGCTGTTTGCAAAGCTTGTGAAATAGGTCTCATCAAAATCAGAGATATAAAAGACCTTGAAAGCGAGAGAAAAATATTCTTTGTTTCGACAAAGCTCTCTATGGAGAGTAAGAGGATAAGAGAATACGCAGATTTCATTACAAGGAATGCGAGAACACTATTTGCAACTTTTTACGAACAATGTCTTCATGAAGTGAGATGATAATGAATTTTCTGAAATTTTAAAATTTTGCAAATATTACACTAATTTTCGAATTCAACAAATCAGCTTTAAGTGTTTGAATAAGTGAAAAATCTGGTTCCTTTAGTTGTTAAAATAACGTTTGATTTATGGTTTTTAGAATTATTTTTCGGATTCTGTTTTTAGATTACTGGAAAGAGAGTAGTTTTCGAATTTTTCTTGATTTCGATTTTTTAGAAACTGGTTTGATATTTTTCGAAATCTATAAATATCTGAAAAGCTATCACGCTGTATGCAGGAAATGTATGTTATAGATAGCGAGCTACTGTTGGACGACAGAAGATTCGCCGAAGCAATGCTTGCAAAGGGAGAGTTGAGCAAGGCGGACATGGTTTTCATTCTAAGGAATCTACTGAAACTGAAATACTATCCCGTAGCAATGAAATTCTTCTACGACGAGAAAGAACTTGAGGAGTTTAAAAGGAGCACAAAATACAAAGTAGCCTACAATCCCTTCACGTTTTGCCATTTTTCTGCGGCTTCAAGGCAGAGAGGAGATATCCTTTTGGGGGACAAGAGAACCCTCGGATGTAGTAACGCCCGTTACATATTTAGCTGGAAGGAACTGGACGAACAGGAAATAAAAAGTCACGTAAAATATACAAAGGGAAGGGAACAGGCGGAGAAATTCGTAAAGACAAAGCCGAGGCTTCCAGAGGGGCTTTTAGCTTTTGCAACTGCTCCTCTCCATAAGGCAACGTTCGAGCCTGATTTGATTCACATAATCTGCGATGTTCTTCAGAGTTATCATCTTTACAACGATTACGCCTCAGCTCTCGACATCCATCCGATTCAGCCGAATTTAATGATGAACTCAGCGGTCTGTGGTGGGGCCGTCTGGACATACAATAACAGAAAGATCAACATCGTCCCGATGTGCAGTTCGAGCTACACCTCTGGAAAAACGGAGCAAGGAGAGATAAACGTTTACATCCCGTGGGAGCACTTCGAACCCACAGTAAGGAGACTTCTTGAGAGAACAGCACACTACGGTGGAGCTTCCTATCCGAGGACGGGGGAAACATACCCTGGATTCAATGTATGCAAGTTGTGCAACTTCCTTATATTTAGGGAACCAAAAGAGGTGGATGGGTGATGATAGACGTAACTTGGATGGAAATAGCTGGACATACGATAACAATCAATCCCATTATTTACCTTCTGTGGTGCATTTGGGTCGGCTGGATTTTCTCAACGGTCGGAGCATTCGGAGGTATAATGGCTGGATTCGGTCACATAACAGTTCTTGGATTAGGAGACTGGGCGAGTAAACTGAAAGGCGTAAAAATCAACAAGGGTCTTTACACGGATGCGGGCAAATACATCACCGACAACATCAGAATGTCGAACACCGCCATCACGTGGCTTAACGCTCTCTCAAGCACAATAAACTGGTATACGCAAAAGAGACTTGTATGGCCAGCCGCGATCGCAATGGGCTTAGGAATGGTTCTCGGTGCTCAAGTAGCTGTCTGGGGAACGGGCGGAAAGCTGGGCGTTGCGTTGTATAAGGGTATCTTCGGCCTCGTTATTATCGTAGTGGCATTTTACATGTTCTATCAGGTCACTCCAAGGGCGAAAGCTTCAAAGTCGAAGGCAAGGGAAGCCGCGCAGAGATTCAGGGAAAGAGTGGAGCAGCTAAGAAAAGAGGGAAGACTTCACGAGCTTGAAGGTATCACAAACGTTAGGTATTCCTTAAGCAAGGTTGAATTCGACTTCTTCGGTGAGCACTTTGTGGCTAAAAACTATTTGCCGTTCGTTTACGGTCTGCTGATAGGATTCGTTTCAGCCTTGGTAGGTATCGGCGGCGGTTTCGCCATAGTCCCATTCTACGTTGCAATTGGGTGGCCGATGTATATCGCACCAGCAGTTTCGGCTCTGACGGTTTTTCTCAACCAGTGTTCCGCCTTAGCTGGATGGCTTGCAAGGGGAGTTGAGTTCGCTCCCTCAATCGTAATAGGGTGGGTCGGCATATTGATAGGAAGCTACATCGGTCCGAGAACACAGAAATACCTTCCAATGAATGCATTGTTCGTTCTCTTCGGAGTTCTGGCATTTTATGTCGGCTTGAAATACGCGCTGTCTGGATTCTTCGGGATATATTTGCCACCATGATTTCAATTATTTTTTTTGCGGTCACCTTTGGAGTGGTAATCTTTACAGAGAGGGTAGAGGGTATTCTCTTAAGAAAACTGTTTAGAGGATACTTGGAAAACATTAAAAAAACAGAAGAAAAAATAGAAGAATGCTATTTTTATTCAATCCTTGCAGTGGTTGCAAAAGATTATGAAGCCTACAAAGGTTTCCAGCAGATTATGAACGAGATGTACTGGCTAATCTTTTTCAGAAGGGTTATGTTCAATATGTCTTTCTTCTTTATCTTGCTTACACCCTACATGCTGTTTACCTATGTCTTCCTTAACGATGTTGTGCCGAATTCCTTTTCTTGGGTAGTATTTATTGCCGTTCTGTATTTTACAGCCAAATTGGGATACAATTTGATCAGAGAAAGCATAAATACGTGGAGAGCGGCAAACCATTGAGTTAGTATCTACCGAGTGTCAAGCATAAATTTTTTATAATTGTTAATCATAACGGATATATGGTTCGGTTGAGAAGGCTAGGTAGTGGAGGACATACCGAGGTGGAAATACCACTCGAAGTAGCAGTTTCAGAAATCCTGAAGCACATTATGACCGGTGGTATTGCCGTCACCCAGGAGGGAATGAAAATCTCGACCGAAAACATTGAAAAAATAAAAGATTCGGACAAAATCCTCTTGATACCAAAAATAAGTGGAGGGTAATGGAGCTCAAGTGTGTGAATATCCCCGGTACACCCACGCAGGAAGTCTACATTTGCGTTCAAGAAGTTGATGAATATAAAAGAATCATCCCACTTTACAAAATAGTTGAACCTAGCAAGCTGATAAAGCTAGATACCCTTCTCAGAGATCATAGAATCAAGGGAAAAGAATGGTTGGATGTCCTCGAATTAAGTGAAGAAGAGCTTTTGTCATGTTATTTTTCAACCCCGGAAGGAAAAGCTGAACTACTTTTTAGAGAACTAATCGAATCCAAGCTAATACCGAAGCCGAAAAACGGTTACATAACAATAAACAAGGGAAACAAAACATACAAAATTGAGATAGAGTCTCTAAAACTCTATATAAACGGAGAGGAGAGATGTTTTCAGTGCAAAGAAGACATTCCCCACTTTGACAAGTTAATAGCCTTGTGCTTAACAATCCTCCACAATCCCGAAAAACTTGAAGTTAGATGAGGTTAATAGTCCCAAGCAAAATCCAAAAATTTATCGAGAATCGAGATGAGAAGGAAGAAGTTTCAATAATCCAAAATAGAGAGAGATGTGGTGTTCTTATAGGAAAAAAGAATGGAGAGGCCCTTATAGTTAAGGAGATCGTGGAAATCCGGAACCTTTCTGAAAATCCCTATCTGTTCAGAATGGATCCTGAAGAACTCTGTCGGGTGTGGATGGATGCCGAAAAACGGGGATTAGAAGTCCTCGCTGTCTTCCATACACATCCTCACGGATTTGCCAGACCATCCTCCCACGATTTAGAGAGTTTAAAGCAAACTGGCTTGATATGGGTAATAGTAGGACTGGACGGTGTAAGAGCCTATATCTATAAAGAAAAATTAATGGAACTGGAGGTTCAGCTTATTTAGAGTTTTTCCTTCCTTAGGTCGATTATCTGCTCTAAAGAGGGGCCTGTAGAAATTAGAGTTACTGGAATTCTTACGTCGTCTTCGACTTTTTCGATGAATTTCTTGGCCTTAGGTGTGAGCTTTGCCCATTCCCTAACACCGTAGCACTCTTTATCAAGTTTGTCAATTCCCGTTATGGCTACCTGTGTAGCGCCATTCACCATTACGGAATAACGGGCGAGTTTTCCGTCCCACCATCCGACCCTTCTTCTTCTACCGGTTACAGTTCCGTATTCAACGATTCCGAGTTTTTCCGCCTCTTCTTGACTCATTTCAGTTGGAAACGGCCCCTCTCCAACCCTCGTCGGGAACGTTTTGAAAACGACTATGACGTCATCAACTCTTGTTGGACCCAATCCGACATCAGCGGCTATCTGGGAGGCTGAAGTGTCCTTGGAAGTGACGTAGGGATACGTCCCATAAAAGAGGCTCAGTCCAAATCCCTGAGATCCTTCGACGAGGACTAATTCACCTTTATCGAGAGCTTCGTTTATCTCAAGAGGAACGTCTGTCAAGAACGGCTGGAGTTCTGGGATATCCTTCGCCTGTTTTGCTATCCTCATAACCCTGTCCGCGTTTGCAGGTCCGCATCCACTTCCCGTGGATCCGATCTTCCCTTTAAGGTGCTCTGACGTTGAATCGAGTTCGATATGCTTCTTCTCGATTATCGCACATCTGTAGTCAAGTTTAGCTCTGTCCCTGACTTCGAGCACTTCAACTTCTTTGAGGAAGATCTCTGGATTTACGAGAACTCCTGCACCTATCCTTAGCTGGGCGTCTTTGTATACGAATCCTGAGGGGATCATTCTCACACCGAATTTCTTTCCGTTGAACTCTACAGTATGTCCGGCGTTGGGACCTACGCCACCTCTTACAATAATTTTCGGCTTATCAGAATAGGCTATGTAGGCTATTATCTTTCCCTTTCCTTCGTCTCCCCAAAAACCTCCAACGACAATTGTTGATGGCATTTTAACACCCTTTTAATTTTGGAGGGAAGGTTACTTAAATTTTTAACATTATGTATCCAACCCCAAAACGAAGGCTCTGACGTTCTTTCCTAATACTTTGTGATTGTATCCACCTTCGAGAACTGCAAATCTCCTACCATCACACTTTTCTTCAGCATTCTCTTTCACAATTCTCCCAATCTCTTTGTAATCCTCTGTCTCGAGTATTCCACCCCAGTCGTCTTTGTGGCGATCGAATCCTGCTGAGACCGCTATTATGTCGTATTCCTCCTTTTTAAGGAAATCATCTATGCTGTTTACATCTCCGCCAGGCATGTGGAAGTAAGTCACATTTAGATCGTTTCCAAACGTGTTAGCAGTCCCGTCACCGAAATGGAGGTCGAAATCAACGATAACGGCTTTTTTAATCAAACCCTCTTTTATTAGCTTTCTTACGGCAATTGCAATATTGTTGAAGTAGCAGAATCCCCAAAAGTGACCCGGACTTGCATGGTGACCCGGTGGGCGGATGGCGGCAAATGCCGGTTCGCTGAAGGCAATCTTGGCGGCTTTTATCGCACCACCGACTGCGTAAATTGCAACTTCGTAGACCTTTTTCATTGATTTTACCTCTTCGTAATGAGATCTCGTGTGTACCAGTAAGATGTCCTCCTCCTTAGCGGGCTCAGGTTCTACAAACTCGAAGTCTTTTAGTTCTTCTACAATTGCTTCCATTCTTCCCGCTTCCGCTGCGGGATCCGATGTGTAAACGGTGTAAAAAATCGGATGGAAAACTATCTTCATGATGTATAGTTAGAACTGAATGTATTTATTAGTTTTCTCTTTTGCTATATCTTAACCAAGAACCTGAATAATTTCAGCTTTTATCTTTCCTTTACCACCGGTTGGCTCAGCTAGCGTCCTTCCACAGACAAGACACTTTACATGCGTAGCTGGATGATCAAAAATAACTTGCTCGTTCTCACAGTCTGGGCATTTAACTTTGATGAATTTGCTCTTGGTAACTTTATTCATTAAACATCACCCCACAAGTTCGAATCTCTTAACTCTCCATGTGGGGCGATGCTCCGCTTTACCGCATTCAGTGCATCTCCACCTTATGTTTACTCTTTTTGTAGGTTTATCTCCTCCAGGCACCTTGCTGAACTTACCGAGATTACCAACTTTACCTCTCCTCTTTTTCTGCCGATTGATCCATTTAAGGGAGCTCTGTTTACCCTTGCTAACCTTCTCCACCTCGTGAATTGTGTGTTTGTTGCAATACTTACAGTAGGTTCTAACTTTCTTGGGATATTTCATCTTCTCACCTCTATCTCCTCACAAACTCCGCTTTTTATCAGGGCATCAGCGTTAAGCTTCGGGATTATCACAACATCCCCCTTTCTCAATTTATATGTTTTTCCGTCTATTCCTTCAAATTCGGGTATATCTTGCTTAACTCTAACGAGGATTTTATCACCCTTTATCTCAATGTTTTCACTAAACTCAGTTAATATTTCTTTTTTGTATTCTTTAAGAAGGTTCACAAGTTTATTGTAGAGTTCTCTTTCCACGGAAGTCATGTTTTCAACCCCTTCTATCCCGCTTTCGGTTTCGCAGACATCGGCCCATGCCTGCATTATGATTTTGATAGTTCTCAGTTCAAATAGCCTTTTTTGGAGTTTTCTTAAGGTTCTAATCTCCTCATCGATTCTCAAATAGTCTTCATCATCCAAAGTTTTTTTCATATCTTCAAGTTCTTTTATTCTCCTCTTTATCTGATTAAACAGGTTATCATCAATCTTTTGAAGTGCTCCTCTACTTTTCTCGACGATTATCATTAATTCATCAATCATATTACCACCCGTATCTCGCAACGCCTCTGCAGATTAGATAGAGGGCAGCAAACTCTGGCAGCTTGTGATTCCCCTTTTCAAGTCTGAACTCTGTATCTTTGAGTTTAAACTTTACCTTTCTAATAACCCTGACCTTTGTTAGATCATTGTCGAAGGCAATGGCATCTCTCTGAGGATCGAATTCATCAATCTCATCTCTTTTAATGGGTGTAACTCTTAGAGAAGTCTTTCCGTGGATCGAGTTTGGAAGTCTTATAAGTCTCTTAATATCAGATGTAACGGGAGGATCGATGTAAACTCGAGAACGATTAACACATTCCTCGAAAAAGAGCGGTAACTTTTCCAAGATCCTTTTTGGTATGGAAGTGAAGTCACCCTCACGTAACTCCTTTCTTAATATAATCTCTTCAAGCTCCGGGACTTTCCTTTTCAGCCCGAGATATTTTTCGAGTTCTCCTCTTTTGATTAAACTTTTAAGTCGTCTGACCATGCAGTCTGATAGTCTTAAGTATTGAGGAGCTTTGGGGAGAATTTCTCTGAAACTTATTCCGTTAAGGTAGAAGTAATCCACGATCTCCCGCCTCTCTTGAGATCCAAGTTGCTGGAAGTCTTCATCGTATACGTGAATGTGGTATCCTCGGCTACCCGAAAATACTATTATCATGTCTTTACATCCAAAATCTTCCTCAAGCAGGTCGTATAACCTTGTTATCTGCCTTTTTGCCGTTTTCAGTCCTCCTTTGGGTAGATGATCCGCATCGATATCAAAGATTAGATCAGCTTTTATCCACTCTTTTTCCTCCATATTTGCTTCGGGTTTTTTGTAGTATGCCGAAGAATAATAGGCGTGAAGAGGTGGATTTTTTGCAAGAAAACCTTTTAACTCAAGTTCGTTTGAAAGTGAGATGTGTCTTATCATTATTCCGTCAAAATTAATGAAACCCCACTCTCTTTTTTCGATTTCTCTCGGTATGAATGGTTTGTATTTAGAATAATACTTGGAGAATTTCTGTCGTAAAAATGATTTGGTTAGGTCGTCCACGTCTGATCTATATTTATCTCTTTAATAAGATTACTCTCAGAATACTCTCAACAACCCTTAAGTTTGTCACAATCGCAATGACTACAAAGAGGTAAAAAATGTCCACCCAAGGAGATAAGAGGCAAAACAGCATTATTAAAAAGATTCTCTCGTCTCTCTTCCCGAATACCACAGGTCTATGTCTTTTGTAAAAGCTCTCTTTGAATTCCGCCCTGTACCTTTCAGTTGTGTAGCTTATCATAAATGAACCAAAGATGGCGAAGAGGGCTAAAATCCATTCATAGTTAACGAGAGAATTAACAGCCAAGCATGTCAAAAAAAGGAAGTCCACATATCTGTCGAGAGTAGAATCAAGCCATCCACCGGTTTTCGAAGTTTTCATGGCGGCTCTCGCAATCTCTCCGTCAACTCCGTCGAGAATCGAGCTGATTTGATATATAATACCCGAAAGCGGAATACTGTAAAATACAACTAACGAAGATAATATCCCGACGAGAAAACTCATAATCGTCGCATGGATCGGATCGATCCTGTCGATGAGCTTCTCGGAGATTAACGGGGATATCTTTCTGTTCAGGTGTCTTGAGATGAATCCGTCCTCTCCTTTCTTAACGGATTTTCTGACAATTATTTTCTTTGCTCTCTTTACATCTTCTGGGGTATCTATATCCATCCAAAAGTATCCGTTTAGCGTGTTTACATTCACTTTTGCTTCTTTAATTATTTCGGATAGTTCCACAACTTTCTTTTCTTTGATTAATTTCTCAGCAATGGTAAAAATATCCTTTGTCAGAATGAAAAAACCCGTATCGATACATGTAAAATTATTTAGATGCTTTCCGATGTCTGTGACTCTGCCGTTTTTTACTAGAACCTTTGTAGCCTCCTCTACGTTAACGAATTTGGGATCACAATCGCAAATCAATCCGTCGAGCTTTAACGCGTTTCTTATGAAATCCTCCTCGAATATGTGATCTCCCATGATTAGGACAAATCTTTCGTTAACAAAATCCTTTGAGAGATAAAACGAGTACCCGCTACCTCGCTCCGGCTGTTCGTTGACAACTATTTTGAATTTAAATCCGTTTTCTTCAAGAAATTTT
>CAZZMN010000056.1:0-2923 GCA_964655455.1 uncultured archaeon | reverse complement strand
TGATCTCCGGGTACGCTAAACTTCAGTATCCCAGCCATGGATAAAGGTTTCTCAGCCTTTCGATCGATTTTCGGATTTCTTCCTCCGGATATTCGTGCGGTAAGAGCTTTCCGCTGAGATAATCGTCGTATGCTTGCATGTCAAAATGCCCGTGGCCGCAGAGGAGGAAGAGTAGCACTTTCTCCTCCCCTGTCTCCCTACACCTTATAGCCTCATCTATTACAGCCTTGATGGCATGTGCCGGTTCCGGGGCCGGAATGATTCCTTCAGTCCTAGCAAAGAGTCTAGCGGCATCGAAGATTTCCAGCTGATTGTAGGCTACGGCCTTGATCTCTCCTTCCTTTACCAGTAGGGAAAGGGTCGGCGCGTCGCCGTGGTAGCGAAGCCCGCCAGCATGGATCGGGGAAGGGATAAAGTCGTGACCTAGCGTGTACATCTTGAGCAGAGGTGTCAGGCGAGCCGTGTCACCATGATCATATGTGTACACACCTTTGGTCAAAGTAGGGCAGGCCGTCGGTTCGACGGCTATGAACTCAGTCTCCTTAGGGGCTTTCCTCCTCACTTTCTCATAGTAAAATGGCCAGAAAAGTCCCGAAAAGCTGCTTCCACCTCCAACGCATCCAAAGATCGCGTCTGGGTATTCGTCGACCATGGCCAGTTGCTTCTTCGCCTCCAAGCCTATTACCGTCTGGTGCAATAGTACATGGTTCAGTACGCTCCCCAAAGTGTACTTTGTATTCTCATGGGACAGGGCGTCCTCAATTGCCTCACTTATCGCTATACCCAAGCTCCCGGGGTTGTCCGGATCTTTCTCTAGAAGCTTTCTGCCAAACTCCGTTTGATCGCTCGGGCTTGGCACAACCTTAGCCCCCCAGAGCTCCATTAGGATCCTCCTGTACGGTTTCTGATAGTAACTTGCCTTGACCATGTAGACTGTAGCCTCAATTCCGAACATCATACAGCCAAAGGCAAGGGCCGAGCCCCATTGTCCAGCTCCGGTTTCAGTCGTTAATCTCTCTATCCCTTCCTTCATATTGAAATAGGCCTGAGCAACGGCAGTGTTCGGCTTATGACTCCCTGGAGGACTGACACTCTCGTTCTTGTAGTAAATCTTTGCCGGGGTCTTCAAGAACTTCTCAAGCCTCCTAGCTCTATGCAATGGTGTCGGCCTCCACAGTCTATAAGCCTCCCTCACCTCCTCCGGGATTCTGATCCATCTCTCCTGACTCACCTCCTGCTTCACAAGCTCCTTGGCGAATATCCTCTCAAGGACTTCCAGCTTGACTAGTTCCCTAGTCACAGGATCTATAGGCGGAGGGAGGGGCTTTGGCAAGTCCGGCAATATGCAATACCATTTTCTCGGTATATCCTCCTCATCCAGCAGAATTTTCGTACGATCCATGTCCAGACTTCTATAATGGGTTTATATTCTTTTCCAAGTTTATATCCTTATTCCAAGGATTAGTCTCAAAAGTTTTTAAAGAAGAATCAAAGCCAAGTGCAGTTTTACACGTCAGTTCTTCGTTGGATGATCACAGCTATTACAGCCTTGTTTGTGTCTTTCAATCCTCTTTTCTTCGAAATTATCCTATGAAATGGAAGTTGTGAAGAGTTGTGTCCAGACGAGTTCTTTGTCGAAATTAAAAGCTTAAAACCTTAAAGTTATTTTATCTCTTTCAACCGCTTCAAAACTTCATCGAAAGTCAGCTTAACAACATCCTGCCTGGAAATAGTCATGCCCAACCTTTTTGCTACAGCAATAAACTCGATCAGGAGAATTCTCGGTGCAAACACCTTGAGCCCTTTCACGAGGTTGAGGAATTCCTTGGCTATACCGTTTCTTGCAGCATCTTTTTCGAATATGCAATCGATTAGCACAGATGTATCAATAACGATCATCTCTGATTTCCTCTAAAACTTTGAAGACATTGTAAACCTTTGGAGCCTTTTTTTCCAGCTCTTCCAATGTTTTATAAAATCTGTCACCGATTCTCTTCTCCTTTATCTCGATTTCTACGATTTCTCCTTCCTTCAAATCGATTTTCTCCAGAGGTTTTAAGACACCATCCTCGTATATTACTTCGATAACTTTTCCCATGTTATTACTTGGACTTCAAAAATTCAAATACCTTTTGTTGAGATCTTGAAACAAAATGAACGCAATGATTATCGGGGGGATTTTGAGAATGCTATAGGAACATTGGAGATGAGTCAATCAAATTCGCCCCTTAATTTATGCTGCCCCAGCACCAACCCTAACAATTAAATCTCCTCCAGCAAAAAGAACGTTACAACAATGAACACCACGAATCTGAGTGCAGTCTTTGTGTCTTTCCCCAGGTTTGAAGGCAACTTGCTTGAGGAAATTGCTAAAGACAGCCCGAAACCGAACATGAGGGAAGTCAAAGTTCTGATTCTGTAGAATTCTCCCAGCAATACGCCCAAGATGATGACAGATAAAACAGAAAGAATTACAAAAAATGCCAGCGAAAAATAATTTTCTCAACATAGGTTCACCCTCTTGCAGACTTCTTCAGCAACCATGTTGCAAACTTCGTAAGCTAATATAAATTCGTAGGCTGTAAGACAGATTCCTAAGCATGTGAGAGCACCAACTGGGTAAGGAATTATAACTAAGTGCAGCCTTTCCAGCAACTTCTAGAAGCTGCTCCCGAACAAAACCACTCAAAAGCAATTTGCAAGCATCATAGACCAGATCAATGTCCAAAACTAAAGCATTCGATGCTTCCTTAACGTTGCACTCCCATAAGTCTCTTCCAATCATACTATCAACCTCAGTATCCAGATAAACGGAATGGAGACAAATGCCATGTAAACAACAATTAAAGCTTTAAGGGGTCTCCTTAAGTACAGGTAGGCAGTTAAACCTAAGAGGAATGTAGAAATTCCAGCAATGCTGAAC
>CAZZMN010000055.1:0-2550 GCA_964655455.1 uncultured archaeon | reverse complement strand
GTGCGCGCGGGGGCGCGGCCGGGAGGTGGCGATTTAAAGGCCCTTTAAGGCGGTCCCCGCGGGGAGGAACGGGGTTTCCTCGTGAGGGGTTCGTGCAGGGCGTTTAAGGGGTTTTTCCTTGGGGTCCTCCGCCTCCGTTTTCTCCTCCTCGAAAGCCTGGAGGAGCTCCCAGAGGTCCGGCGTGCCCTTTCTCTCCAGGTCTCTTTTCACCGTGTTGAAGGCTCCCGACAACTTGGCGATCTCGAGGTCGACCTTCGTGTCGCCTTTTTCGAGGGCTTTTCGGAGTACATCTATTGCGGGGGCACGAGCCCTTGGACGGGAGCGGATGAGCTCGCTTTTCTCCATTTCCTGTATTTCTTTTTCCCTCCAGCAGCGCAAACTTCCCGGTTCTTCCATCAAAAATCAAGGTTTTCTCTTTGCTTTTCTTGGTATACTAGCCATTGTTAACAACTTGTTTCGCAGTGTAGGGGGGGCCAAATGAAGAAAAATCCTGGGGTTGCGGCGGTTCTAAGTTTCATTTTCGCCGGTGCAGGACAAATTTACAACGGGCAGATTTTGAAAGGGGTCTTAATTGTGATAACATTTTGGCTTCTAGGCGGCATTGTAGTTACTCTTATGCTCGCTAACATGCTATATTGGAATTATTCGAGTTGGCTGTATATAGTCGCGCCATTTCTTTTCGTTCTTTGGGGTTACAGTGTTGTGGATGCATACAAATCCGCTGAGAAGATAAACAAGAAAATTGCTAACAAAGAGGGCGAAAATGAGGCTACTAGGAAAGCTTCATAGGGGCATCCGGAAGGCGTTTTGCCAAAAGGGGATCCCCTATTTATTCACGAGATACTTCCCCGTGCGGATAGGGCTCTAAGGGAGGTCACGCATCAGTGGCTTAGGTTCGTCTACAAGGTTGCAGAGTCTCCTCATCTGATTTGTCCTGCATGGCGGTCTTTCCTCTTTCCTATCCTAAGTTTTTCTGGGGAAGAAAAGAGGCTGCCTCTTAAACATGATAGCCTGTCTTAATGAGGTACAAGTTAGGTAAAATTATTAAAACTAAAAACTAGTAAAAGGAAGAGGTCACAATGGGTCGAGAGATCCTGCTGATAGTTGTTCTTTTGGCTGGACTTTTCTTCCCTGGCTGCGCCACTTATCCTAACATGCAGATTTGGGTTAGCACTACTCCTGAGCCTCCCGAAGGTCCGGCGCCCTTTTGGGTGTACTTTAAGCCCAGGTAGGTTCTGCAGGAGGAGAAGTCGTTCGGTACCAATGGGATTTTGGAGATGGGGATAGAGGGAGCTGGTCTGAAGTTCTTCACATTTATGAAAGCTCGGGTACCTACACAGCGACGCTTACGGTTACGCACGACAGTGGAGCGACGGCCTCAAAAACAAAAAGGGTCAATGTCGACCCGCCAGCGTTACAAATCCTTGATCACCGTTATTGGGTGGGTTCTTATCTTGATTACCGAGTAGTGCGAGTGGAGAGGCGGGCTAAGAATGTAAGCACTTGTAAACTTTCGCGAGCCTCAATTTTGGTAAAAGCTTGCGATACTGACGGAGGTTTGATAGGAGAGCCCCCTTTTCCCCACTCTGACTACCTGGAACCTAAAGGGGCATGGACGTTTTTCATTTCCTGCCAAGCGGGACGGCTAGGCAAAATCGCTCGAGTCGAGGTTTCACCTGGACAGTGTTACTACGGTAACTAAAGTTACTACGTAATTAAAAGAATCTTCAACGCTTCTCTCACGCCTCACCTTTGCCAAGCAGAGGGCATCAGGCAATTTGTGTGAGCCTTTTGTCAGAGGTTTGGCCCCAGCGTGCTTTTTGCTTTCGTCGATGAAAACCTTTTTCAGGATTTTGTCCGCCCGTCTGCTCCCTGGTCCTAACCGCTTAACACACCCTATCTTAAAAAATTGGACTCGAACGCTGTCCTTGCCTCTAGCAATCAGGAATATGGCCCCATTCCCGCCTTTTGGTCCACACATGTTGGCAGTCCGGGAGCAAAAACCAACTCTTTCCAGCCTAGGGCTAAGACAGATATGCTACACTTACCAACAGGGCCTTCGTTCCCTAAGGCGCACGTATGGTCGTCTTTTAGCTCGACAAGACGCGCAACGAAACGTTTTTGTTCCCCCGGCTAAGAATCTGATAAGCTAAAATGTCAAGGAGGCGATGTCATGTTTCGCCTGGTGAGGTCGGCCGTAATCGTTGGTTTAGTTTTAATGGTACTTGGTAGAGCAACCGAGCCCTTTTCAGAAATTAAAGGACCTGTAGCTACTATGGAAGAATGGTCATACAAGGTGGAAGAGCGTTTCGGTCAATACGTGAAGACTCTCGACGCGCGCAAGAAGGTCGTTTACGACGAGAATTTAAACCCGATTGAAGAAATCATCTATACTCGATCTGGCGTTGTCGAAAAGCGGTATCTCCGAAAGTATGATGTAAATGGGCGCCTCTTAGAAGTGCGTGTGTATGATGGTAAGGGCTCGCTTACTGAAATAACAGTTACTGAATTTGATGCAAAAGGAGCATTACACAAAACTTATAGTTCAAC
>CAZZMN010000054.1:0-10297 GCA_964655455.1 uncultured archaeon | reverse complement strand
ATTTTTGAAGAAATTTTAAAAAATTGGCAGTGGGGACCTGAGACAAGAAGACAGCGCATCAAGTTCAAAATAGAACCAAACCCGGGTGTTAATGAAGGTGCGACATGCGACATAGATATTGATGGTGTAAGATTTAGCCCGGTTTGTATTGATCAGGATAAAGGTATTTTTATAAGCACGATAAACCTTCAAATCCTGAAAAAATTCGGAAAATCTGCTGAAGAGATAGCAAAGAACATAAATAAGAAAAGGATAAAAGTAAAAACTGAAAAAGATAGAATTTGGAAAGATAAAAAGAATGGAAAATATTTCACAATAGAAGATGCAAGCTTAGCCGATGAAATATTCCAGAATTACCTACCCTGTGTAAAAGTATACAATTTCCCCGACCAGTTCATGGTTCTCGTTCCCGCTTACGATGCTTTTGACATTGCAAAAAAGATTCTTGAAGAATACGAGATTCAATTTTCAAAGGTGAGGGACAGACTGCCATTCCACCTTGGCATAATTGCTTTTCACAGAAAAACTCCCTTATATGTGGTAATGGATGCAGGAAAAAGGCTTATTGATGCATTTAAGAGGAAAACAGAAGAAGTAAATGCTAAGATTGATTCAATCGCTGAAATAAACCATCCAAAATTTGGTAATCGTGTAAAAGTGTTAAAATTAAAGCCAGATCCAGGTTATTCATCTGTTCCTTTAGTTTGGTACATTTCCTACTCAACAGGCGATCCGGAACAAGAAGATCTCTGGCATCCGTATATTAGGTTTAATGGTGATGCCTCCAGCAGGAATTTATCCTTTGATTATACAGGAAAAGACACAGAAAAACGCAATTATGTAGTCCATGTAAAAGAACTAAAGACGGGTGACGAAATAAAAATTGAACCATCCTATTTCACTCTTGCCTACTTCGAAAATGCCTCCGATAGGTTTAACATTGGTGACAATTTAAGACCAATTGATGACATTAAACGTATAGATGGTATATGGAAAGACATACAGAATATTTTTAAATCAAAAGAATTGGGCATTTCTCAGCTCCATGCTTTTTGGCAGGAAGTAAAGAAGAGATATGATGATTACAGAGGGGATTCAGTATGGGAGGATTTCGTTAGATCCAGTCTTGTAAATATTTTGAAGATTTCGCCTCAAAAGGAAAAAGAATTGTTTGAAAGACTTTTCCAGGCAACAAAAGACTTTACTTTGGATCTTTGCCTTCACTGGAATCTCCAGGTTAGAAAAATAAAATTAAAAGGAGGTGTGGAAAATGAATGAGTTTGAAGTAAAAACATACTACGCAATAGCTCTTGACCCAATCCATGTCGGTGCAGGTGGATCAAGATTAGGAAGGGTGGATCTACCCATAATTAGAGAGCCGGGAACAAATCTTCCAAAAATTCCCGGCACAAGCCTTAGTGGTCCTGCAAGAACATACACTGCTATGAGAACTGGAAAATATTCCTGTGCAGGAAGAGGTGGAGAGGGAGGAGAAAAACACTGTGGAAATGTAAAGCCAGCTTGCCCCGTGTGCGTTCCTTATGGATTCTCAAAGGGCTCTGGAAACAGCATGCAAGGATTAGCTCAATTCTTTGATGCCCACATACTATTCTTCCCAGTCGCATCAATGGCAGGCCCAATCTGGGTTACCTCACCAATGGCTCTTGAAGGATTGGGACTACAACAACAATTTGAAGCTCCCGAGAGGGGATTCCATCCATTAGGAGATCAACTGGAAACCAAAAAGGAGATCAACCTTGGATGGCTTTTGCTGGAAAAAGGAGATGGTAAAGGCACCCTCAAAGATCCTGACCTCCAAGATGTACCTGAAATCGTTAAACAAAGATCAATCCTTGTCTCAGACAGCTTATTCTCCTTAATAGTCAATACCAATCTTGAAGTCAGAACCTCGGTTAGCATTGACCCGCAGACAGGAGCAGCTGAAGAAGGCGCCCTCTTTACCTATGAAGCCATACCACGAGGAACAGTTTTCAGGTTTGATATAGTCTACAACTCTGGCAAGTATTTCAAAGTTGGAGGTAAAGAAATAAAAACTGAAGACAACGGAGATGTTGGTCCTCAATGGGTTAAAACTCAAGTTGAAAAGGGGCTAAAGTTATTTGAAACACTTGGTATTGGTGGAATGGGAACTAGAGGAATGGGTAGACTAAAAGTTCTAAACCTTAAAATAGAGGAGGACTGTTAATATGAAAAATAATAAGGAAAAGACGAAAAATCTTGATAGACTTTGTGCTGAATATGGATACAGATTCGCTGAAGAAACCAAGGCTTTCCAAAATGATGCGAAAAAAGCTGAAACATTGCTAACAAAAGCTTTGGGAGTGTTGCAAGAACAGGGTCTTTACGCATTTGCACTCTTCTGTGAATCACGTGGAAATGGTGAGAAAGAAAGTGCTAAAAAAGTCAAAGAGATTGCAACTGAATTATTAAAAGAACTTAAATTAATTACAGATAGTGATTTACTTAAAGAACTAAGAAAGGACGACGGTCTTGCTTCAGATCTTGAAAAACTTATTCTCGCTGTCCAAGTCCTCGAAAAATCATTAATCTACGCAAGATTTCATGCTAAAGCTATGAAAGAGATGTAGGAGGATATTCATGTTTAAGCTACAAGGGGCAGGTGGGTAATAAATGAGCTGGTATCTCTACTTACTAACCTTCAGACTCAAATCTCCTCTGCACATAGGCTTTCATAAGGTAATGCATCTAAACCGGACAAGAGAATACGTTCCAGCTAGGCCTTTCTGGGGAGCTTTAACTGCTAAACTGACTAGAACTCTGAAATCAAGTAATTACAGAGAAGTCGGAGAGTTCGTGAAGAAGGTCATGAGGTTTGGTTATCTTTATCTTTCTGATGGAAACAACATATACATTCCCAAATACACAGAAGAAGGGTTGAAATTCGGTGATTTATCGCAAATTGAGTTTGGAAAGAGATTTATAAGCTCACTAACTTCTACATCTATTGAACCCTATTCATTTACAGCTGAGGAGGGTACTTTACACGAAGTTGAGTTTATTAGTCCTTATGAAATGGAAATAGGTAAAAAATCTGAAAAACCAAAACCTGTTTTTCTTAAAGGATTGCTCTGGGTTTCCGAAAAATCCGAAAATGGCATGCAAATACAAATTGAAAACAATGACTTTTTAATTACCAACGGTAGAAACTCCATAAAGTTCTCTGACTTGGTGGATACATTACAGATAGGTGGGGAAAGAAAATATGGATTCGGGCATATACAGCTGGATAAGCAAAATGGAATCAGAAAAATAGATACTCATGATTTAAGAACTATAGGATTTAGTGGAAGCTGGGAAGACGACAACAACAGAGTTTTACTAAAAGTTGAAGCAAACGAGTTCATATGGTCTCACACAAAATACGATCCCAATCTGAAAATTAAAGGGAGCATAGAACCAATTGTGGGCAGGGACTGGGGTGATAAAGGCCCTGGCAGAGAATTGAGGACATATGGCCTGTATTGGGTTCCCGGTTCAATCCTTATAGAAGAGAAAACTTTCGAAATTACGGAAGATTTTGGTTTCTGGAAAGTGGTACAATGATTAAAGGTAAAATATTGAAGAGGTTTGCCGAGCCCCTGCACCGGGTTCAAATCCCGGTCGGCGCATTTTTAAAATTTCAAACCGTTCTTCCAGCGTTAGCGATTGCTGGACAGGACATCATCCGCGAGAAATATCTGGTTCGCAATCTTATTTCCATTTGCCGATCTTCTCCGCTCCCGAAAGACAGGTTGAACTCGTGAGAGAACTTAAACCCATCACTCAACGCTTCTATCAATCACAAGCTCCGCTATATCGGAAGAGTATGCCAGAATTCTTTCCATTCCGTCTATTATTGTCTTCAAAGCGATTATTTCGGATTTTGAATAGTTCAAGAGTCTCTCCTGAAGATTTGAAATTCTGCCTTTCAGTCCTGCTACCTTCTCGAGCACGTTTTCTGCCATTTCGATATCGAGTTTCAGGAAGGCCATCGAAGATTGCTTCAGGACGTTCAGAATTTCATTTCCAATTGAGAGCTCACAGTAGCTTTTACCCAGAATCATAGTGGCTTCCGTCATGGCCTCGATGTGATCTGCAATTCTCTCGATACTTCTTGCAAAAGATCTGTGGAACTTAAGATTACCCGCCAATCGCAAAATTAGAAAGCAAAGACGATCCACCTCACTTTCTCTGACGATTATAGAGCTCGCAATGCTCCTATCGAACTTTTCGGTCGATATTTTAACGAGATCCGAAAACATGCTGATGCATACTTTCGAAATCCTCCCAATCGTTTCATCCAGATTTATCTTGTAAGGATCCAGGTAAACGATCAGTTCAACTTCGGATCCCGTGTCTTCCATGATCTCCATTCCGATCAGCATTTCCGATACAAATGCGATTGCCCTCCTCTGCTCGTCTGACTGAACTTTCAGCCTTACGGTGTCGTAGTTGGCCAGGTAATAGGCTACTATTCTCCGAACGACCCCCTCAAAACTCAGCCCTTCCAAGTCCACGAATGCCTTCTTATTCCTGTTGTATTTTGGCAGGATCATTATGCAGTCATCTGAAACTTCCAGATGAAGGACATCTCCCTCTCTCAGCCCGTTCTTTCTGATCCACTCCTTTGGTAAGGTCAAAATATAGCTCCCCCTGCCGCTGCGGAATATCTTTCTAGTCTCCATAAAGCCGTTCCATTCATATATAGAAAAGATTTTCGTTATATACCTGTATATATCAGAATGAAAATATATGGACAAAAAATATAAACATAAGGGCAACCGTACTTCTATGAAAGTGAGAATCGGAGCAATGGCATTGCTGGGAATACTTGCAGTTGTAGCCTTTCTGGGCTGCGTTTCAGAGCCAACAAAACCAGCAGAACAAAAGCCAGTGGAACAGACAAAACAGGTAAAGATATATGGCAGTGGAGCGAGCTTTCCGGCTCCGCAGATGGAGAACTGGATAAGTGAGTTCAGCAAGGTAAATAAAAACATAATTGTAGAGTACGCCAGCAAGGGATCCGGGGCGGGGATAAACGACTTCAAAAACAAATTGGTTCACTTCGCCTGCACAGATCCCCCCGCAAAGGAGTCAGAATGGAGAGAATTCGAAAAGATTGGAAAACCATTGCAATTCCCGTTCATAGTGGGCGCAGTTGTTGTGGTTTATAACTTGCCGGTTGAAGATCTAAGGCTCGATGGCGAAACGCTGGCAAAGATTTTCATGGGAGAAATAGAATACTGGGACTCGGAGGAAATAAAAAGGCTGAATCCAGATGCGAAGCTGCCGCATGAGAAGATAATGGTGATACATAGAAGCGATTCCAGCGGAACCACTGAAGTCTTCACGACATACCTCTCGATGGTTAGCAAAGAATTTAAAGAGAGGGTAGGAGCAGGAAAACTTGTGGACTGGCCAGTTGATAAACTCGGCAGGGGCTTCGGAGGAAAGGGTAATGAGGGTGTTTCTGCAATGGTGAAGCAAACCCCGAACAGCATAGCTTACGTGGAGCTTGCCTACGCCCTGCATGAGAAGTTCAAGATGGTCAGCATAAAGAATGCAGATGGATACTTTGTGAAGGCGAATTCGGAGACAATAGCTGCAGCAGTGTCTGCCAGCTCGGCTTTTGTCCCGGATCCGTTTGAGGGCTACAAAGAGGATCCAAAGATGTTCCTTAATGCAAAGGGAAAGAACTCGTATCCGATCGTTTCTTTCAGCCACGTGCTGCTCTGGAGCAGCTATCCAAAGGATGAGGCCGAAGCCATAAAGACGTTCTGGAAATGGGTTCTTACAGAGGGGGACAAGCACATAGTCGAGGGCTATGTTGCCGTGCCAAAAGAAGTCGCAGATTTGGCTTTAAAGGCCGTGGAAAGCATCAGGGGAGATTGATGGACAGATTCAAGATTCTTTTGCTTCCATCGGTCTCTCTTGCTTTTGGAATTCTTCTCCTGATGCTCATAACCTTTTTTCTGAATTCTTGGCCAATATTTGAAAGAGAAGGACTTGCGATTTACACGAGCAACATATGGAGGGCTTCGGAAATTCCGGAGGAGGAATTCTACGGCATACTGGCTGCAATATACGGCACTGTCTATACATCGCTGATAGCAATTCTAATAGCCACTCCTATTTCGATCGGTCTTGCCGTATTCGTCGTTGACATCGCTCCCAGAAAGATCAGGGAACTGATAGTGATTTCAACTGACATAATGGCGGGGCTTCCTACGATCCTCTACGGTATCTGGGGAATTTTTGTGCTGGCACCGATTCTCTCGAATTTTATGGTTTTCCTTCACGACAGCTTTCCATTCATCCCCCTCTTCTCATACAGGAATCCAACCGGTTACAGCTTTCTCACAGCTGGGATACTGCTCGCCATTATGGTAACTCCTTTCGCTACAGCGCTCATCAGGGAAGCATATGCGGCAATTCCGCCGATATACAGAGAGGGCGCCCATTCACTGGCGCTAACTAGATACGAGGCAACCAAACTCCTTCTTGGCTACATAAAGCCTGCAATACTCGCCGGGATTCTTCTCGCCTTTGGAAGGGCCGTTGGAGAGACCGTTGCGGTCAGCTTGGTTATAGGCAACTCCTTCAACATACATCCATCTCTATTCGCCCCCGGATACACGATTTCATCGCTCATAGCAAACCAGTTTGGAAATGCCTTTGCCTACAGCTACATGCCGCACGCGCTGTTTGCCGCCGGACTGGCCCTGTTCTTTATAGGTCTGGCTGTAAACCTGGCTGGAGTTCTGGTTCTGAGGAGGTGGAGGTATGCTTAGGGAAATAAAAAACGGTGTTTTCCTTTTCTACCTTCTGGCCTCTTCCGTTCTTATTCTCTTGCCCCTGGCACACATACTCTTCAGCGTCTCCGCAAATGGGCTTCCTGTTCTGATGAGCAGGGGAATGGAATTCCTGACCTCAACGCTCCCGGGTCCGAATAAGCCGGGAGGAGGCATATTTCCAGCAATCTTCGGAACATTCACGATGGTCTTCCTGTCATCGCTAATCGGAATACCCTTAGCCATACTAGCAGGAGTGTTCATCGCAGAATATCCGAAGAGCATAATAAGCAATTTAGCGAGGCCTCTAATGCTAATAATGCTGGAATTTCCCACGATTCTGGTGGGACTTTTCGTAATGGTGGTCGTGGTAATTCCAATGGGGACATTTTCCGCCATCGCCGGAGCAATTGCGCTTGCGATAATTATGCTCCCCTACGTGACAACTTACACAGAGCAAGCAATGAGGACTGTGCCGGAAAGCTACAAAGAAGGAGCCTATGCTCTGGGATTGAAAAAGGCAAGAGTTGTCTTTGCGATAACGATGAGGTTGGCAAGAAAGGGTATTCTGACCGGAATGCTGATAGGCATGGCAAAAGTTGCCGGTGAAACAGCCCCGCTAATATTCACAGCTGGCATAGCATGGAGGAGCATTGGAGGTATCAACGAGCCCACCGGAGCCATTCCGCTCTGGATCTACTACCTTGTCCAGCAGCCGTATGCGAACTACCATGAAATGGCCTGGGGTGCTGCATTCATCCTAATGCTAATATTTCTTGCCGTATTTCTACCAGTTAGACTGATGATGGTGAGATCTTGAACGCAATCGAGATCGATGACCTAAGGGTAAAATACTCGAACGTTGAGGTTCTGAAGGGCATCAATCTAGAAATACCTGAAAGGGGATGCTTTGCGATCATGGGACCATCTGGCTGCGGAAAGTCAACGCTTCTAAAGGCCATAAACAGGCTGCTGGAATTAAATCCGGATGTCAAGATTTCCGGCGACATAAGACTTTTCGGAGAGAGCGTTTTCAGAATGGATGTAACGAAGGTCAGAAGGGAAATCGGGATGGTTTTCCAGTTTCCAAATCCTTTTCCGCATATGAGCATCTACGACAACGTTGCTTACGCTGCTAGGTGCAACAAAATTGTAAAAAACAAGAAGGAGCTGGACGAGCTGGTGGAGTGGGCTTTGAAAAAGGCTGCACTCTACGATGAAGTTAAAGACAGGCTCAGAAAAAAAGCTAGCCAGCTCAGCGGTGGGCAAATGCAAAGGTTATGCATTGCCAGAGCTCTTGCTTTGAAGCCAAAAGTATTGCTAATGGACGAGCCAACGGCAAATCTAGATCCGATTGCATCGGGAAAAATAGAGGAGCTGATTCACGAGCTAAAAAGGGATTATACGGTAGTAATTGTCACCCACTCGCCAGCGCAGGCTGCGAGGGTTGCAGATTTTGTCGCATTCATTTATATGGGAAAGGTTGTTGAAGTAGGAGACGTGAGCGAGGTGTTTGAGAGGCCGAAACACGAGCTGACTGAAAAATACGTAACGGGGAGGATAGGATGAAGTATGTCGACGCTGAGATAGCGAATCTGAAGAAGGAGATTTTAAAACTGCATGAAATAGCCAAAAAGGCGGTCGAATTATGCTTCAGGGCCATCAGGGATAAGAGTATAGTGAAGGAGATATCGAGACTAGAAGAGATGAGCGACGAACTTGAGGCAAGAATTCATGACAGCTGCTCCCAGTTCATAATACGCTTCCATCCGATGGCAAAGGACATGCGCTTTGCCGTGGGAATGATGAGGATTTCCTCGGCCTACGAGAGAATTGTGGACTTGGCCCAAGAAATTTCTCTCTACGAGTGCAACCTCAGGGACACGATACTTTCAGCAGAAAAGCCCCTTCTAGCCATGTTCGACGTCGTTAAAAGAGGATTTGATCATCAAGCGGATTTAAGGAATGAAATGATAGCCCTCGATGATGCAGTCGACGAGATATACATCAAGGTCCTTGAGGAAATTGAAAAAGATTTCAGATGCGTTGAAGAAGTGCTTGCTGCAAGACATATCGAAAGGATAGGCGATCTGCTTTGCAAAATTGCCACAAGGCTTATCTATATCCATTCGGGAAAGTGGACGTGGATAAAATGAAAAAGGTTCTATTCGTTTGCGTAAAAAATGCTGCTAGAAGCGTTATCGCCGAAGCCGTTTTCAACAGCATTGCAAAGAAATGGATAGCTGAAAGTGCGGGAATTGAGAGCTCTGAAAGTGTAGACAAAAAAGTCAGAGAAATGCTGGAAATGAAAGGTCTGAAGGCAAAAGATAAGCCAAGGAGAATTGATGAACTGAACTTGGATGACTACGACTTAATCGTCACAGTCTGCGACGAAGCGTGCATCTTAATACCAAACAAGAGAGTAATAAGCTGGAAAATTGAGGATCCAGTTGGAAAGGGAGATGAAGTTTACGAAAGGGTTTTCAGAGAGATTGCGGAGAAAGTCAAAGATCTAGTAAGAGAGCTTGATGGCTAGCTTTTCCTCAAGCCGTCCGCATACTTTTTTATAACTTCCAACAAAACCTTTCGATTGAAAGGTTTCCTAATTATTTCCTTTGCTCCAGCTCTCAAGAGTTCCTCTCCCCTTTGAGATGAAAAGGCTGTGACTCCAATGACTATGGCGCTTGGGTTTATTTTCATTATCTCCCTAGTAGCTTCAACACCATCCATCAGGGGCATGGATATGTCCATCAGAACTATGTCCGGTTTGAAGAACTTGAACATCCTTACCGCTTCCTCACCATTTTTCGCTATCAGAACACGAAAATCCTTGAGAAAAACCTGATAAATCTCGATCAAAACTTCGTCGTCGTCAACTACGAGAATCTTGATTCTTTCAGAGTCCATATTACCGGTTCGGCTATTTAGTATTATTTAAAAATTGCTCTCATTTTTGAAATCGGCAAAAACAAATATTTATCCAGAAAACTTCATCCATGTTCGACGTTGCAATAGTCGGCGGTGGCCCAGCGGGTTTGACTTCCGCAATATACTGCGCGAGATACGGGCTAAAGACTGTATTCTTTAAAACCTTTGATCCAGTTTCGCAGCTTTCGATGGCTTCAAAAATAGAAAATTACCCCGGATTCGAAGGGAGTGGAATGGAGTTGCTGGAAAGGATGAAAGAACAGGCCATAAAGGCCGGAGCTGAAAACATTGTTGAAAAGATAGTAAGAATAGTAAAAAAAGGGGACATCTTTGTCCTGACCGGCGAAAGGGAGTATGAGGCAAGGTGCTTAGCTATGAATGTTAAAGTTAGAACACTAACACCGATTTGGACGGGAGATGTTGATTCAAAAAGTAACTCGATTCGATCTACTGGAATAATAGGTTCCTTAAGATGGTGGACAGAGGCTATTTTAAGGGGAATGGGTAAATTCGCCTGCGATCCCACAGAAGACGGGCGTTGCCCAGATAGCGAACCT
>CAZZMN010000053.1:0-1527 GCA_964655455.1 uncultured archaeon | reverse complement strand
TGCAATTCCGGTTTTCGGAAAATAAGATGATTCGAAGCTGGCATTCGTTAGAATTCTGGTAAAAAGATTTGCGGAAAATCATGTTAAATTTGAAAACCTTTTGGGGGGTTAATGAATGTGCGGTATAATTGGATACATCGGGCCTGACAATGCAAGCGAGTACTTGCTCAAAGGCTTAGTAAATCTCGAATACCGCGGATATGATTCTGCGGGAATGGCAGTATTAAATCATTCAGGCATAGAATGCAGAAAGGCAGCGGGAAAGATTGCCGAGATAAACAAAAAGCTGAACTTCCTAAATCTTAAGGGAAGCATTGGAATAGCTCATACACGCTGGGCAACCCATGGAAGGGTGTGCGATGAAAACGCTCACCCTCATCTGGACTGCAGCGGAAAAATAGCCATAGTACACAACGGTATAATAGAGAACTACGACGAGCTTAAAGCTGAACTAATGCTTAGAGGGCACAGATTCAGATCTGAAACAGATTCTGAGGTTGTGGCGCATCTTATAGAAGAGGAGATAAAAAAAGGAAATTCCTTTGAAATGGCATTTATAAATGCGATCTCAAGGCTCAGAGGAACTTTTGCGATATTGGCGATAAAGGAGGGAGAAAGAAAGATAATAGGAGCGCGAAAGGGCTCACCTCTGGTTGTTGGCGTTTCGGATAGAACAATATTCATATCATCCGACATTCCGTCTTTCCTTGAATGGACGAGGAAGGTGATCTATCTTCAGGATTGGGATGTGGTAATTGCGAGCGATAATGGGCTAAGGATCCACAACCTTCATCAGGGGGAAGTTTCAAGACCCATAGATACAGTGGACTGGACGGCTGAAGAGGTGAAAAAGGAAGGCTTCGAGCACTACATGCTGAAGGAAATTCACGAACAGGCTGAAGTTCTGCAAAGGGTGATACATCAGGACAGGAGAGTTCTTGATTTTATACTGGATGAAATTAGAAAAGCTAGGGGAATTTTCTTCGTCGGTTGCGGTTCGAGCTACAACGCATGCCTGGCTGCGAGCTATGTGTTTTCCAAGGTTGCAAAAATGCATGTAAACGTTGTTCTGGCTTCAGAGTTCGAAAATTACGAACACTTTTTAACAGGTGAGACACTTGTTTTCGCAGTCTCGCAGTCCGGAGAAACATACGATGTTCTCGAAGCTGTAAGGGCTGCGAAGAAGATGGGCAGCAGGGTGATTGGAATCGTGAACAGAATAGGATCTTCACTTGCCAGAGAGAGCGATCATTTCCTAAAGCTGAACGCAGGTCCAGAGATCTGTGTTGTTGCCACAAAGACGTACAATGCTCAGTTCATACTGCTCTCAATGCTGGCCTACGCAGTTGCCGGAAAATACGAAGAATTCCTTTCGAAGGTTAAGTCGCTTTACTTGGACGTTTACAACCTAACTTCGAGAGCAATGAGGGAGCACGTTCAAAAACTGGCGGAAAAGCTGTATCAAATGGAACACATTTACTTAATCGGTCGCGGTCTTGGCTACGCTACAGCACTTGAAGCTGCGCT
>CAZZMN010000052.1:0-2360 GCA_964655455.1 uncultured archaeon | reverse complement strand
GAATAAGCGTAATTTTGATGAGTGTTGGAGCACTGCTGGATCCTGAAACTGCCTCAAAAGTTAGAAAGAGTGCCGAAGCAGGAAATTCAAGAGTATATGTGCCCCACGGAGCAATCGCTGGCATTGATGCAATTCAGAGTCTAAGGCTGCGTGGAATTGAAAAGGTCTTTCTTAGAACTAGGAAAAATCCGAAGTCTTTAGGCGTTAAAAGCGAGCTGAAAAGACCTGCAGTTTTGTTTTCAGGCTCAGCTAAAGAAGCGGTTAAGCTTTTTCCTGCAAACATAAACGTCGCGGCATCTCTTGCACTGGCAGCGGGCGTTGAACCAGTGGTGGAAATCCTTGCGGATCCGAATGTTCAGGAAAATGTTCACGAAATCACAGTTGAAAGCAGGGTTTCGAAAATTGTTCTGAAAATCAGAAACTCTTCTTCTTTAGAAAATCCGAAGACGAGCGAAATCGCAGCCCTTTCGGTAATCTCTGCTCTGAGAAAAATAGCTGGAAATGAGAAAATTATTTTTATCTGAATTCCGGGCTACCGACTCCTCTTTCTCCAACCCCCATGGGCGTCAGCGGAAGAGCTTCTGTATTCTTTAGCTTTTTTCCAAACAATTTCATTTACGGTGCTTTCCAAAAATCCGATTTCTGAAAAATATCTGGAGATAACCGCAAGACTTCTATGGACATAGCCCTTTTGGAAAAGAGGGCAGTTCTGAAATACCTCTCAGCAGAATAGAACGTTCTCGCATCGCTTTGGATTTTCATAAAGCTATGTTCCGTTAGAATACCTCCATTGATCTTTTGATATATCTTTTCTTACAGCTCTCGCAAAATTTAAATAAAGCAAATGAGCTGAGATATCATATGGACATCTTAAGCTTGCTGTATTTTGGCCTGCTCGGGAGCTTGGCAGGAGGAATACTGCTTGGGCCCATAACTTACTGGAAGATATCTAAGGGGGCAAATCCAGTGAAGGCAGTTAAGATTGCAACGTATCTGATCGGTTTTCTAATGATCCCGGGAATAATCTGGCTTCTAGTGCTACTTTTAAGTCTCTTTGGCTTCTTCTGGATACACATCCTCCATGCCCTTATCCTTGGCTTTATCCTGCAGTATCTGTTTGCCCCATATTTCGTACTCAGAACTGTGAATGCGAGGGATCCATATCAGGACGAAGCCTGGCTTCTGGCTGAACTCGAAGATCTGAAGAAGAAAGCAGGCTACGGCAAAAAGGTGGAGCTGAAAGTTGCGGATGTTGACATTCCAAACGCATTTGCAGTGAGCAATTTCTTCAAGCGGGCCATCGTGGTGCACAGGGGATTGCTGAAAATTCTCGACAGGGAGGAAGTTAAAGCCGTGCTTGCCCACGAGCTTGGGCACATAGTGAACAGGGACTCCGCTTATGGACTTGCAACTTCTTTCATTCCCTACGTAACCTTTATGATCGGGATTATGGCTATAACATATGCCATGGCCATAGCAAATGGGATAAAAGAGGTCTCAAGAGACCATTTCCATGCGTATCAGAACTACGGCCTCTTGGGATTAGGTGCGATGCTGATGGCTTTCATCGGTGCGATTCTCGCTGGATTTGCAGTTATGGCGAACATAGGCATTCTTGGCTTCTCGAGAATGAGGGAACATGCGGCGGACATATACTCCGCTGAAGTAACGGGCTCAACGAAGGTTTTGGATGCTCTGAAAAAGATCGAGAACTCGATAGTGCAGGTGAGAGGAAATGAGAGAGATCCGAAAAATGCCGTTCCAAATCTGAAGAACATGCTCTACATAGTTCCAATGCTTTACTCGGAGATTTTCGGATTTGTTAGCTACATTAAGTGGGCAAAGCCTGTATTTACACACCCTCCACTTGAGGCAAGGGAGTTCGTGGTCAAAAAATTCGCCGCCCAGAGCTTCTGAATTCTTCTGAGAATATCTTTTATTATTTCATCCGCTTTAAAAAAATTTGGTTCATTTTGCCAACATCTTAATCATTACAAAACTTCTAAGGCGAGAATAAGTGAATCCAAAGCGATAATCGGAGATCTCAAAAAGGAATTCGGAGGGAAATTCCCCGTTCATGGGTTAAGTAAATGCAAGAGAAAATAAATTTTTCTCCAAGTATAAACAGCAAAAAAACAAAGAGTGGGGCTCGAAGTTTAACTTCCTTCTCCTGTCTGGTTAAATTGTGAAGAAAATAGCCGATAAAAAAACTTAAAAATTTTTGCTCTTGTTAGTACTGTGAACAGAACTGCGGAACTTAAGATTGAGCTCCTTTGCAATGGTATACGATGCGAAGAGGGCGTAGCTCCAAAGGAATATCCGAAAGGAGGAAAGTCAAGGGCAGGAGTGGCTGGCAGCGG
>CAZZMN010000051.1:0-4350 GCA_964655455.1 uncultured archaeon | reverse complement strand
GACCCTCCCCCCTTTATTTCTTGTGGAACTCTAAAACAACACTATCAAAAAATTTAGTGTAACAAAATCCGATAAAACGTCTCCTATTTAGAAAATACTTGAAAATATCAGAACAAAAATTGAAAATAGCTAAATAATTCAACTAACAGAAAGCCTCTCAAGGTTACTTATCAAATTCCATATCACAGTTCCATGGATAGATTTCTTCGATCTCCACAACTATCGCAGCTTTTGGTATCATTTTCCTTTCCATCATCTGTCTTCCTTTTTAAGCTTCTCCTTTAGTCTTTTTCTCCCTAGCTTTAAAGCTCTTTCAAAGAGTTCGCCATTCGTTACGACTTTTGCTCTGCCCTTGAGCTGATAAGCTCTAAGCTTCTCAACATCTGTTACTGCGATAGGTAACCATGCACGGGCGACCACTCTTGATATCTTGGTTGAAGTGTACTTTCCATCAACCTCTCTCGGAAAGTCGAAAATAACCAGAGTGTTGCAAACCTTCTTTGTTATTCTCTCGTCGAGATCTAATTCTTTAGCAACCTCTTCTTAAAATGGTCAAATAGGTTCAGTTCGACTGCTGTTGCAAGTATTACGAATTTCCCCATTGAATGGCTAACTCCGAGATTATTCTCACTTCATTTCTATACCTTCGAAAGGTTGTAATCTTCCTTCAGCTTTGTGTAAAGACCGTCAACACCATAAACAAACTTGAAGGTTTCATTGTCCTCATTTTCAACACAGAAGTCGAATTCGTCTGGATATAAGACTTTTACATTACATTGATTACAAAGCCAACAGAATTCCAGCCGATTGTAAGCCTGTAGACATTTCCTTCCTTCACAGCCTTTATCTGCTACCAGTTTAGATTGTTTAAAACATCTTCTGGCATGAATCTTCATCCGTGCAGACTATATCAGGATTCCAACGGAACATGTCTTTAAGCATGAAAGTATCTTATCCTCTTGAGCAGATCAAAGCTTGGTAGACTTTGGGTCACTTTTTGCTCGGGATAGTTCTTGATTTCTTCAGCTCTCTTCTACTCTCTTTTGCCTATGATCGTAATCATCGTAAGATGCATTCTAACGCATACCTGGAACACCTAAAGACTCCTAAAGCTTGGATTCTGGATCATCAATTCCCAACTGAGCAATCTTTTCAACGCTTAATGTTCCTTTTAAAAGGCTCCCGACATCAGTTACATCCTTGATTTCAGGGAAAACTCTCATAAGTATTGGGACATAACTTTATTACAGTCAATGCCGAGCCCAATTATTTGTCTTCGATATCCAGTGAGGACTCTTGTTGCTTCTGGCCACAAACTGACATTACCTGGATGTGTTTACTACTAACTAGAACGATGAGTTCATTACACATTATATCTAGCACAGCCAAGATTTTTCCGAATAAAATTCTCCTGATTACCTTTTCAAACTTGATTAGGTACGGGTATTTCTTTTGTAACAATGCTAACAACCCTCTCCTACTAGCAAAAATTTTTAAATTTGAACTTTGAAATTAAACTTATGAGTCAGATAATGGAGACGCTTGTGAGGAGAGGATTTATTTGGCAGTCTTTTGAAATTTACGGCGGAATGGCAGGCTTCATAGATTACGGTCCTCTTGGGAATGGACTAAGAAGAAGAATCGAGAATCTCTGGAGAGAATTCTTTGTCATAAACGAAAGAAGTGTTGAAATAGACACTCCAACCATCGGAATCGAAGAAGTTTTCATTGCATCCGGACATGCGGAGGGGTTCACAGATGTTGCATTAGAGTGTAAAGAGTGTGGTAGAGTTTTTAGAGCGGATCATTATGTAAAAGAAAAACTGAACATTGAGGTAGATCCAACAATAGAGGCTGTGAAAGCTGTTGTTGAAGAATTTAATCTAAAATGTGAGTGCGGTGGTTCTTTTAAAGAACCGGAACGTTTCAACTTAATGTTTGAAACAAAGATAGGTCCTGGAAAAGGTAAGAAAGGATATCTGCGACCCGAAACCGCACAGGGTATTTTCATAGATTTTAAGAGGTTAGCAGATTATTTTAGAGGTAAACTTCCATTCGGTGTTGCACAAATTGGCAGAGCTTACAGAAATGAAATAAGCCCAAGACAGGGTGTAATTAGACTCAGAGAGTTTAATCAAGCAGAGTTGGAGTTTTTCTGTCATCCTGCAAATAAGAGACATCCTAAATTCGACCAATATGCAGATGATGTTGTCACACTTGTTGATAAATTTGATAAAGAATACAAAATAACATTAAGAGAAGCTGTCAAAAAGGGAATAATTGCTCACGAATTGTTGGCTTATTTCATTGGAAAAACAAGAAGATTTCTACTGAAAGCAGGAATAAAAGATGAAAAACTCAGATTTAGACAACATAAAGATGATGAAAGAGCCCATTACGCTGTTGATTGCTGGGATGCTGAGGTTCTGTTAAGCTACGGATGGATAGAGATGGTCGGTATCGCCGATAGAAGCGACTACGATCTGAGCAGACATACCATGTTCAGCAAGGAAGATTTAACAATCTTCGTACCGTACGATGAGCCAATAAAAGTTAAAAAGAAACAAGTTGTACCTATAATATCAAAGCTTGGTCCAGTTTACAAAGAAAAAGCAAAAAAGATTGCTGAAGAGATATCCAAATTGGATAACGTTGAAGGAGATGTTATTCTCAATATAGACGGTGAAAAAATAAAAATATCGTCAGAATTTTACGAGATCAAAGAAGTAGAGGAAGAAATCTACGGTGAGAGAATTGTTCCTCACGTCATCGAACCTTCGTTCGGTCTTGACAGGATAACATACGCTGTACTCGAGCATTCCTATGATACAGATATCGTAGATGGAGAAGAAAGAAAAGTTCTGAGGCTTAAGAGGTTTTTAGCACCAGTTCAGGTAGCTGTCTTACCATTGTTATCCAAGGAGGACTTCATCGAAAAATCTGAGGAGATCGCCGATGAACTGAGACAAAATGGAATTTATACTGAAGTAGATGTTACTGGCAGTATTGGGAGGAGATATAGAAGATACGACGAAATAGGAACTCCATTCTGTGTAACTGTTGATCATCAAACATTCGAAGACGAAACTGTAACAATAAGAGACCGTGATACAACAAGGCAAATTAGAGTGAAGATTTCGGAGTTAGTTGATGTCCTCAAGAAATTATTGTATTCAGAAAGAGATATTACAGAGTTTGGCGAATTATTTAAATAAATTTAAAATTTATTTAAAATATTTTGGTGAAATCATAGGCGATGCTAAGGCTTGCGGAAGAGCCGAGGAATTATCCGGAAAGAGATCGTAATTAGAGTTGTTGCAAAGGAAGAAGTTGGAGTTAGGCAAGCGAGTAGAATTAAATCTCCGGATCCATTATTATTGTAATGTTGTTCGGGTAACCATAAGTCATCACTAAGAAAGCCCTATCATCATAGAGGATGTTATAATCCGACCAGAACTTTTCATAGTGGCTTCCAATTTTTTGTCTCTGATTAAAGATGAAGGTAGAGTAACATTATCACCTTTTTTTGAGAATTTGTGCTAAACGCTCTACAATCTCTGTAATTTCACGAATTTCATTTAAACTCTCGCTTGATATGGCTCTTTTAACTAATTTTTCTATAAGCTTTCCTATGAGCTTTATCAAATCGTCATCCAGAATGCTTTCAGTTATTATTTCTCTTCTTTCAGCAACTTCCTCCTGCATTCTAGTTTCTGATATCTGAACTTTTGGAATAACTTTACTCTCCTCTATTATGTATTCAATCTTACACGACGGGCAGAATACTTTCTTATTATTCTTATCTTCAAAAAGAGGCAGTAGACAATCAGGGCAGTGGTATCTCAACATTTTTGCACCTTTTAATAAAAGTTCTGCTGATTCCGAAATTTTTTTATCTTCAACCATATCAGTTGTTAAAGACTTGCGGTATTTAATTCTGCTCGGGAGGTGATATATTTGACTGAAGCATTAAACAATGTTCTGGAAATCTTAGACAGAATTATACATGACGACTCGGCTCCGAGAAACGTAAGAAGAACTGCAAATGAGATCAAAGAAAGTTTACTCAAAAAAGAAGGAGATTTAGCTTTGAAAGCTGCAAGTGCCATATCCACTCTCGAAGAATTATCTTCAGATCCAAATCTCCCGATGCATGTGAGAACTGTGATATGGAATTTGATAAGTAACCTTGAGAGGCTTTCTGTTAGTTGAATTATTTGGCTATTTTCAATTTTTGTTCTGATATTTTCAAGTATTTTCTAAATAGGAGACGTTTTATCGGATTTTGTTACACTAAATTTTTTGATAGTGTTGTTTTAGAGTTCCACAAGAAATAAAGGGGGGAGGGTC
>CAZZMN010000050.1:0-2457 GCA_964655455.1 uncultured archaeon | reverse complement strand
CTCAGCATACTATTTAATTTCTCTTTACATGAAGTCTGGACCTTTAGAGATAGACGCTTTGGGGCGTTAATTTACAGACTTCTACTATTTCACATATCTTCATCTCTTAGTGCTATAGCCCAATATGTTTCAGCAGTATCTGTAAAGTATGGACTGTCATGGAACCCATTAGTAGCTCAGTTCATAGGTATTTTAATAGGATTTCCAATTAACTATATATTTAGTGAATTAGGAATTTGGAAAAAGAGGCTTGCGTAGCCTCAGTAATTCAAAGTGCTTTAACCATTTTTGCAGAACTCTGGGTACTTTTGCCTGAGCATATTTCCACACTCTTCTAGGTCCTTGATTGTGTCTACGGATTTCCATAGCACATCTCTAAATACATAACCCTTTAGCTTACCCTCCTTAGCTAATAGGGGGAACGCTGTTACCTCGATATCCCCTTTTTCTGGCAGGTAATCAAAGATTTGCGGCTTCATCACATAGACCCCAGCATTAATTGTGTGCTCTAGTATGGGCTTCTCTAAAAATTCCTTCACGTACCCCTCAACAACTTTTACAATACCGTATGGGCTTCTCATGTAAACTAAAGCTATGCTCGCAATAGCATTGCTATCTTTAATCGTTTTTAAGAGTAGAAGTGGATTTAGATCTGTAATAACATCACCATTTACCACTAAAAACCACTCTTCATTCCTTAAGATACCCTCAGCATTCTTTATAGCACCTCCAGTACCAAGAGGCTCATCTTCCACAACATAGGCCACGTTTACCCCATACTTTTTCCCACTTCCAACCTCTTCTAAAACCTTCTCCTTTGCATGGCCTAAAAGCAGCACAAAATCCTTAAAGCCATACTTACTAAGCCACTGAATATGCCATTCTAGAATAGGTCTTTTGCACACTTCAACAAGGATCTTTGGCCTATCCTCTGTTAAGGGCCTCAATCTCTTTCCAAGACCACCGGCTAGCATCACAACCTTCATGAGCCTCCCCTTGTCAGAAACTAAGAGATAGTTTTATAAGTAGCGCAATTTAAAGTTATCTCGATGATCACACGCTGGGTTAACTGATGTAATGATGATTTCACGGACCGTGTGAGCACCATTGATGCATGATATCGAGAAGAAACGTATTGCACCAAGATGTGCTATATGTAACAGAGAAATAACAAATGAGGAGAGATATATTAGGTGCTCAGTATGTGGCATTCTCATGCATGAAGATTGTATTGATAGGGAGGTCCTTGAGGACTCTGAGGGCAATGTCCTCTGCCCCTACGATGTCTTACTAGCAGCACTAGATTGGTTTGACATAGTGGTGAACACCTACTACGAGTCTTTGAAGATAGATGAGGAGAAGCTCAAGGATGTGATAGAGAGGCTTAAGAGCTACATTAAGTTGCTTGAAGAATAGGTGATGTAATGCTATGTTCAGTTCTACACCTCCTTTAAAATGCCATCATAAAGTGCAAATCTTCTATTTGCGAACTCGAGAACCCTAGCATCATGAGACACTATAACTATAGTTGTTTTGAAGTCCCTATTTATTCTTGTAAATAACTCTAGCACTTTTTCTGCGTTTTCCCAATCTAAATTTGCTGTTGGTTCGTCTGCTAGCAAAAGAGAGGGTGTGACGACCAGTGCACGGGCTATAGCTACTCTTTGCTTCTCACCCCCGCTTAAGTACCTCACTTTTGTGTGCATTTTATCTGCTATCCCCATGTACCTAAGGGTTTCTAGAATCAAAACCCTTCTCTCCTCTTCCAAAACTCCTGAAACCAGCAGTGGAAGCTCAACATTTTCATACACTGTGAAGTCGTCTATAAGTCCATAATCTTGGGGAATATAGCTTACTATAGTTGTTCTAAGCATTGATAAAGCATCATCGTCTAGTAAAGTCAGATTGTACCCCTCTACTATAACCTCCCCCACATCAGGTCTTTCAAGCCCTGCTAAAATCTTTAAGAAAGTTGTTTTGCCGGCACCACTAGGCCCATAAATACACGCTATGTCGCCCCTATATAACGTAGCATTTATGCCCTTTAGAATTGCTATTCTCTGGCCCATGTAACTATAGTATTTCCACATGTTTTTAACAATAACCACAACATCTTTCATAGCTTACCCCCTCCGGAATGAGAAGTGGAATATGAGCGCCACAAGTACATTTGATAATATGAAGAAGTGTGAAATAGTAGTGGGGCTGGGGTATGCTATGAGATAAGCTATTAAGATCACCAGAACCCGGGTGTAGGTGAATATGCAGAATGATAGAGCTACCTCCTTTCTTTTTAAACCTACAATATTATAAGCATTGATCATCTGGGCTATGCTTGGCTTATCCGATAATATTGATGTGTACAGCATTATGATGCTCAAAATTAGAGAAACAAGTAATGTCACATTGCTAAAGCAGACAATTAAGTACAGGACTAGAGAAAATGCATAGAGTAGA
>CAZZMN010000049.1:0-7383 GCA_964655455.1 uncultured archaeon | reverse complement strand
ACTTGAAGCCTGTTTGACACCAGTGTCAACGCTCTGCTTACCTTTCTGTGCTGTGAAGAAACCAGCTCCGAGCATTACGTAGCTGAAGACTGCCGCCACTGTAACAAAGGCTATCAAGACGATTGCCGCTTCGAGCCCTGTGAATCCCTTCTTGTCCTTTACTATTTTTATAAATCTACCCACCAGTACCACCTCCCCCATATCTCATTCTCATAATTCTCAGCATAGCTTAGGATGCGAATAATATAAATATCTTTTTTTTTATACTGAAATTTCTTTTTTTTAAGTTGAAATTTCATAACAGAAATTTCAGAGATGCAATATCGCTTAAGTTAAAAAAATTTAAATCATTTGCTGACTTTCAAAATTTCCGCGAGTTTCTTAAACTCTTCCAAAATATTCAAGACGCTCACTCCAGCTTCGGTCAGATAATAGTATTCTCCGTTTTTGCTAACGACTTTCAACTCCATTAATGATTTTAGATGTCTCCCAAGGACACCCGGATTCAGTCTTGTTTCAAACATAATCTGGGAAAACTTTTTTGGACTTTTTTTAAGACAGAATATGATCTTGCTAACTCCATTTTTCGATATTGTTTTTAATATCGTTTGGATTTCTTCCAAACCATCTGTTTTTGGGGATCCCACAACTAAGTCAAGGTGCATTCTATCCCCCCGTCGCAGTGGCACTATACTGCTCATTATTGTCATCACCATTATTTAAATTTTTCCCCATTTTTCATTAAAAATCTAAAGGAGTTTTTAGCAATTTGCGTAGAGTTTTATGATACTCCACGAAGCTCCACAGGCTAGGAACATAAAATAACGGATATATGTACGAGTTCCTTAAAGAGAACGCCGATGAAATTCTTGGAAGACGAAGTTAAGAACATTCTTAACGTGGCTGCCAAAATAAAAGGGTGATCCACTAAAGCAGACACACAATCCTTATCGAGGTGGAGTAGTCAGAGCCTTACCGGAATTCCCCTCTCTTTTAAGTACTTTTTGAGATCGATTATTTCTATCTCCCTGAAGTGAAAAACGCTTGCGGCAAGGGCGGCATCAGCCTTCCCATCCGTAAAGACTTCGTAAAAATGATCCATGGTTCCAGCACCTCCCGAAGCTATTACGGGGATGCTAACCTCCTCGCTTATCTTTCTCGTTATCGGGATGTCGTATCCGTCTTTCGTTCCATCCCTGTCCATCGATGTCAAAAGGATCTCCCCAGCTCCCAACTCTTCAACCTTCTTAGCCCATTCGACGGCATCTATCCCCGTTGGTTTTCTTCCGCCGTAGATTACTACCTCGTACCAAGCCTTTCTTCCATCTTCGAGTTCGACTATGTTCTTGCCCTTATCGAGGTCGTAATTTCTCCTGCAATCGATCGCAACAACTATGCACTGTGATCCGAATATCCTTGCAGCTTCCCTAATCAGTTTGGGGTTTTTTACAGCTGCTGTGTTTATCGAAACTTTATCAGCTCCCGATTTTAACATCAGATTGATGTCTTCAACGCTTTTTAGACCACCACCTACCGTGAAGGGTATAAAGACGTTCTCAGCTGTTCTCTCCACAACATCGACCATTATATCTCTGCCGTGAGCTGAAGCCGTAATATCGAGGAATACGAGCTCATCGGCCCCCTCTTCGTCGTATCTCATTGCAAGTTCTACGGGATCTCCAGCTATTCGCAGATTCACAAATTTCACACCTTTAACAACGGTTGCTCCCTTCTCATCGAGTGTTACATCCAAACATGGGATTATTCTTTTCGCCAACATACTAAATCACTCTAAAAAGCCGATATAAATTTTTTTAGAAACCCCTTTTACCTTTTATCAAATTTTCTGAAAACCTCTATCGCAAAGTCAATTTCTTCCTTTCCTATTGTGAGCGGTGGAACAATCCTGATGTCTTTTTCAGACGTTGCATTTACAAGAACACCGTTCTTTAGGGCGTGAGAAACGAAAGTGTTTGCATCGTCAACAGTCACTCCTATCATTAATCCGTAACCTCTGACATTTTTGAAATCGAGTTCCGATAACCTTTTCCTGAAGTAATCTCCCATCTTTTTAGAATTCTTTACGAGATTATTTTCCTCGATGAATTCTATTGTCGCTAACGAAACCGCACATGCCAGTGGATTCCCTCCAAACGTAGATCCGTGATCTCCTTTATCTATCCTTCCGTGAATTTCCTCAGTTATCCCAACGCCTCCGATTGGAAATCCATTGCCCATAGCTTTCGCCATTGCGATTATATCAGGCTGAAATCCGTAAATATCTTTGGCAAACCACTCGCCTGTTCTTCCGAATCCTGTCTGAACCTCATCGAAGATTACAAGGAAATCAAACTTCTCTTTTAGTTCGAAAATTCTTTTCACAAATTCTCTATCCGCTGGATAAACTCCCGATTCTCCCTGAATTAACTCTAAGATGACAGCAGCAGTCTCTTCATCCACAGTTTTCTCCAAGCTCTCGATAGAGTTGAAATCAGCGAATGCCACGGGTTGGACAAGCGGTTCGAATGGCTTCCGGAACTTCTCCTTCCATGTGACCGATAGAGCCCCCATAGTCCTACCATGGAAGTCGTTGACAAACGAGACGAATTTCTTCCTACCGGTGCATTTTCTTGCAATTTTTAAGGCGGCTTCCACACTTTCAGTTCCACTGTTAGTGAAGAAAAATCTATCCAATCCTGTGATTTCCCTCAGCTTTTCGGCGAGTTCTATCTGGGGCTTAGTGTAGTAGAGATTTGATACGTGAATTAGCTTTTCGGCTTGCTTCTTCATTCTCTCTATTATGAATTCGTTAGAGTGTCCCGTCACCACGCATGCTATCCCCGCTACGAGATCTAAGTATCTCCTGCCCTCAATATCGTAAACCCAGCAGCCCTTTCCGCTCTCAATGACTATAGGTATTCTGTTGAAAAACTGGATATACACTTTGCTTTCCCGTTCTATCCAATCATTCATACTCAATCGTTGCCGGTGGTTTTGGAGTTATATCGTATACTACCCTAACGACTTCGTCGATCTCTCCCGTTATTCTCAGTGCAATCTTCCTCAGCTTCTCATAGTCCAGTTTGATGGGATCTGCTGTCATCCCGTCCCTGCTCTCCACCACCCTTATAGATATAATATATCCGTAGACTCTTACGTCTCCTTTTACTCCCGTAGCCTTTCCTATCAGTGCGGCGAACGCTTGCCATTTCGGAACATCCTTTAGCTCTTCCTCCACAATCTTCGTAGCCTTCCTGACGATCTCGACCTTCTCTGGAGTTACTTCACCCACGACTCTTACAGCCAATCCCGGACCGGGAAACGGCATTCTTTCGGAGATCTCTTCGGGAAGACCTAAATAGCGGGCTATCTCTCGAACTTCATCTTTGTAGAGTTCTCTTAACGGCTCTATAACTCCCTTGAATTTGTATTTCGTCGGAAAACCTCCCACATTGTGATGACTTTTAATCCCACCTTGACTCTCGATTATGTCGGGATAGATCGTCCCCTGAATAAGGTAATCAGCTTTTTCCTCCTCAGCAACCCTTTCAAATATCCTGACGAAGAGCTCTCCGATTATTTTTCTTTTCTCCTCTGGATCCGTTACTCCTCTGAGCACTTTGAAAAATTCGTCCTTTGCATCGATGAACCTCAGATTCATCTTACCGAAGATCTCTTTCACCCTCTCTGGCTCTCCCTCCCTCATTAATCCAGTATCTACAAAAACAGGGATTAAGCGGTCTCCGATGGCTTTATGGGCAAGAACTGCACATACAGAACTGTCAACACCGCCCGAGAGAGCTATTATCGCCTTTCCGTAACCGACTTTTTCTCTTATCTCCCTTATCGCATTTTCAACAAACTTTTCAACATCCATCCCTTTCCCTCCGATAGTTTAGAGCCGCTTTTACGAACCCCATGAATGGTGGCGATGGTGAAAAAGGTTTCGCCTTAAACTCTGGGTGGAACTGGGTAGCGAAGAAAAACCTCTTATCTGGAAGTTCAAGAATTTCCATCCTCCTTCCGTTGTCCGAATATCCTGAGAAAACCAAGCCTTTTTCTTCGAACTCCTGAATATATTCTGGATTTACCTCGTATCTGTGCCTGTGTCTTTCGACAACCCTATCCCTTTGATAAAGGGAGTAAGCGATTGTTCCTCTTTTTATCGTTACCTCGATATCTCCTAATCTCATCGTCCCGCCCTTCTTGTCAATTTCTCTTTGTTCTGGAAGAAGATCAATAACTGGATGCTTTGTCTCGCCAAATTCCGTGCTGTTTGCATCTTTATATCCTAAAACATTTCTTGCAAATTCTACGACGGATAGCTGGAACCCCAAGCAGATCCCGAGGAACGGAATGTCGTTCTCTCTTGCATACGTTATCGCCTTGATCTTTCCCTCGATACCTCGGTGGCCAAAACCTCCCGGAACAAGGATACCGTCGGCTTCTATCTTTATATCCTCCTTTTCGAGCTTCTCACTATCGATCCATATCGGATTAACCTTAACCGAGTGATATACACCGGCAATCTTCAGAGCCTCTCTTATACTGATGTAGGCGTCTCTAACATTGATGTATTTTCCTACGATTGCAATGTCTACATGCTCCTTCAGACTTTTCAGCTTTCTGACGAATTCTTCCCAATGTTTCTGACTCTCCCTTTTATCGAGTTTAAGCTTATTAAGGATGTATTCGTCAAGTTTTTCTTTTTTGAACAAAAGGGGAACCTCGTAGATGTCATCGGCATCCCTTGCACTGATTACGGCTTCCTTCGGCACATCACAGAAGAGAGATATTTTCCTCTTTGTTGCATCCGTGAGATCTTCGACACACCTTCCCACAATCACGTCGGGATGAAGACCCAGGCTCCTGAGCTCCTTAACACTATGCTGTGTTGGTTTCGTTTTCTGTTCACCTCCCTTGTCGAGGGGGACCAGCGTCACGTGGACAAGAAGAAAATCTTCCTCTTTCTCTTCGTTGTGCATCTGCCTGATCGCTTCCAGAAAAGGCATGCCTTCAATATCGCCCACCGTCCCGCCGACCTCTATCAGGCATATGTCACATTCATTCTTTTTTGCAACCCTTCGGATCCAGTTTTTTATCTCGTCCGTTATATGGGGGATTATCTGGACGGTCTGACCCAGATACTCTCCCCTTCTTTCCTTTTCTATTACCTCTCTGTATATTTTTCCAGTGGTGATGTTATGATCTCCTGTCACTTCCACGCCCAAGAATCTCTCGTAATGCCCCAAATCTAAATCGACCTCGGTTCCATCCTTTAGAACAAAGACCTCTCCGTGCTGGAATGGATTCATCGTCCCGGCATCAATATTGATGTAGGGATCTATCTTTATCGGAACCACCTTATATCCCATGTCGACTAGAATTCTTCCAATGCTCGCTGCAGTTATTCCCTTACCCAAGCCGCTCATTACACCTCCAGTTACGACGATGAACTTCATTTCAATCCCTCACATCTGGAGGAAGCATATTTGGGATTCCGTCTTCGATCGGATACTCAACGCCACATTTCTTGCAAACTAGCTTTCCGGAGATAATCTCCTCTTCGTTTTCTTCTTCCACAATGACATCGAGATCGGATTTGCATAAGGGACACGCCAAAATATCAAGCAGACTCCTTCTCATAACGATTCCGAACAGTTGCTCATTTATTAAATCTTTTGCTATGAGCAAAATTTATATCGAGATTCTCCCGAATTAACGCTATGCATGTAAGAGTATTCGACACAACACTCAGAGACGGCGAACAGACTCCTGGAGTTTCTTTTCCCATAAGATATAAGATACAAATTGCAAGACAACTCGACAAACTCGGAGTAGATGTGATAGAAGCGGGATTCCCAGCCGCTTCGAAGGGTGAGTTCGAAGCAGTTAAAGAAATCGCCAATTTGGGATTGAATTCAAAAATATGCGGTCTTGCGAGACTCGTTAAGGAGGATATAGATAAAGCTATTCAGGCTGATGTTGATATGGTTCACATATTTATCTCAACATCTGAAATCCAGATCAAACACACGATAAAGAAAAGTCGTGAGGAGATTATACAGCTCGCCGTGGAAGGCGTCGAATACATAAAAGACCACGGAGTGGAGTGCATGTTTTCGGCAATGGATGCCACAAGAACTGATGTAGACTACTTAAAGAGAATCTACAAAGCCGTGGAGGATGCGGGTGTCAATATCATCAACGTCCCTGACACCGTCGGAGTCGCGACACCTTTCAGATTTTACGAGCTAATAAAATCTTTAAAGGAAACAGTAAGTGTTCCGATGGATGTTCACTGTCACAACGATTTTGGATTAGCAGTGGCAAACTCCATTGCCGCTGTAAAAGCGGGAGCCGACGGTGTTCAAGTCACTATCAATGGTATCGGTGAGAGAGCGGGAAATGCAAGCCTTGCAGAAACAGTCATGGCTCTCATGGCGCTGGAAGGTTACAAAACCAATATAAGAACGGAGTATCTTGTGGAAACCGCAAGACTTGTCGAGAGGCTTTCAGGGATTAGGTTACCGCCGAACACTCCAATAGTTGGAGAGAACGCGTTCAGCCATGAGAGCGGAATACACGCTCACGGCGTCCTGAGTGAAGCCTCCACCTTCGAGCCGGGTGTTGTCACTCCGGAGATGGTGGGTCATAAAAGGAGAATTGTCATAGGAAAGCATGCCGGAAGACACCAGATCAAGAAGCTCCTCGAAGACGCCGGATACTTTGTGGATGAGCAGACGCTTACGAAAATTACAGAGAAGGTGAAAGAGCTTGGAGATAAGGGGAAGAAAGTGACCGATCTTGACGTGATAACAATAGCCGAAGTGCTCATGGGTGAGGTCAAAAAGGAGGAGAGATCAATACTACTCAACGAGGCCACCGTGATAACGGGGAACAAAATCACACCGACCGCTGTAATAAACGCCATAGTTGAGGGCAAGAAAAAGGTCACATCAGCAATCGGTGTTGGTCCAGTGGATGCTGCCTTAAAAGCGGTAGCAGAGCTCGTAGGAAAATCTATAAAGATAACAGAGTTCAGAATGGATGCGATAAGCGGAGGTAGTGACGCCCTTGCTGAAGTTTACGTAACTGTCGAAGACGACGAAGGAAGGAGCTTCACAGCAAGGGGTGCCAGTGAGGATATAGTAATGGCTAGTATAAATGCTGTTATAAATGCTGTCAACTATTTAATGAAGATGAAGAAAAAATGACAGCGGATTTGGTTGCCTGTGCAAACTCTTTTCATCGAGGGATATACTCGAACAAAATTTGAGTTGATTAGGGTTATATAATTTTTTCTCTTGAAATACTTTTCTCGAACACATGATTTTGATCGAAAGCTTTAAAAAGAAAATTCAGATTGTTCGAGAAAAAATT
>CAZZMN010000048.1:0-4391 GCA_964655455.1 uncultured archaeon | reverse complement strand
AACAGTGATTCTAGCAACGGTGGTAGCGGGCTTCGTGTTCGGAATGGGAGGGAAGTTGGTTGCTACTCCACCACAGGCTCAGCTTGCCGTGTTTGATGACCCTAATACTAATACAACAATTTCAGCTAACAAAAATTCTTCACTGGTAAGGCTTCAGCATAGAGGTGGTGACACCTTGGTGGTCAGTGAACTGAAAATAATTTTGGAGGATCCAAGCGGCACTCAGTATACTAATTATACTAACACTCTTCCTAGAATCTACGGCTTAACCACTGAATCTTTTAGAAATGAAAATGATTCAAACAACGTTAATAATAAGATTGTCAACACCCTTGATATTGGTGATACAGCATACATAGTCGTGCAAGCAGGTAGTGCTATCTCCGCAAATCCGGGCACTTGGAGAGTGCAGATAATACACATCCCATCCGGACAGTACATACTTGATACAACAGTTCGGCTAAAATAATTTTAATTTTTTTTCTAAATGCGCCGAAAAAATCACCAGAAACGCTGACGTTCAGACACGTACCGACAGGAAGAGTAATGAGTCAGATTTCGTGGGGATAGTAAAGAAAGAGAGCATTTTGGACAGTCTCAGCGATTGCATGCTGTGTATAAACAATGTTGTTTAGTGAAGTCGCGTATAAGATTCTGAATGCGGAAATTCGATGCCTGATAGCTGCAACATGCAAGCACTACGGCATAAAAAAGATAACTGCCGTTGCACGGTGAGCCGGGATTGTAATCGACAGCATTAAAACTCAAGCGAAAACTCTCTCCTCAAGCTTCCTGACCCTCCTGACAAGATCCTCTATTATTTCCTGTCTTGACCTCAGCGCCGCAATCTCCGCCTTCAGTTCTCCGAGCTCCCTCGTGTTCTCCTCAAGTCTTGTTGAGAGGATATCTATCCTTTTGTTCGTCTCGTCTATCCTCTTCGTCAGCTCCTCCCTAACAGAATCAATCCTCGCCGTCAGCTCTTCCCTGATAGAATCTATCCTTTTGTTCGTCTCATTAATCCTCCTCTCCAGAGAATCCATCCTTCTCTCGAGAGCATCCATTCTCTTGTTCATCGTCTCGATGGCGACTCTGAAACCCTCAAGCTGACCTCTGACCTCTGCCTTAAACTCCCTGAACTCCTCCCTCATTGCCCCCATAATCAAATCTCTGACCTTCTCTGCTATCTGCTGTGCGTCCATAATTCTATTAATCCAGATTTTATTTATCGTTTTCGCCGGCACGTTGTCCGACTTCACCCAATCGCTCAACCATCTATCGATCTGGTCCGACTGTGACTTCTACGTTAAGACTTCTTATGTCGAACCCCTCACATCTCAAAACGTTTCACAACCGGCGAAACCTATTTCTATTTCCAGACAGAAATCAAACCATGCCAAAGATAATCGAAGCTGTGTATGAGAACGGAGTTTTTAAGCCCCTCCAGAAGGTTGATCTTAAGGAAGGTGAAAAGGTCAGATTGAAAATAGAAAAAAGAATGCTAAACTTTGATCCAATCGACCTTGGAGAGCCCGTTTCCATAGAGAAGATAAAGGAGCTGAGAGACGAGCTATGGATGTCTTCTTAGATACGTCCTTCATTGTATCGCTGATAATTAAGACCGAAAAAACGGAGAGGGCAAGAAGGTTCTTCACCGGGACAGGCTTGGATTTCGCCGCAAGCGTTGCAGTCTACGAAGAATCGCTCTACACGGGCTTGAGAATCATTGCTGAGAAAAGACTGGGCATCAAAAACGCATATAAGCTCAGAGATTTTGTCAGAAAGAATGGCTACGAGTTTGCAGCCGATTTCATGAGTGCTCTGCACGAAACGTTTGACGAGATCAGAGTTCTCAGAGATGCTGGGGATATAGACTCCATAAAGGCTACCATGGAAAGGTTCAAGCTCCTGCCAAACGATGCCCTGATAGCGGCAACCTGCAAGCACTATGGCATAAAAAAGATAGCAACTTTCGACGAAGATTTTAAACGGATAGATTTTCTCGAAGTTGTCGAAATCTAACAGTCTTTGCCTTCAACCGGCGAAATTCTTTTCTTTGCCTTCACGTAATTAACGATATGCCAAAGATAATCGAAGCCGTTTACGAGAACGGAGTTTTTAAGCCCCTCCAGAAGGTTGATCTCAAGGAGGGAGAGAAGGTTAGATTGAAAATCGAAGAGATAAACGTAGTTGACCGTGTGTTCGGAATATTGAGGGGAAAGGATACGTTGAAAGCTCTAAGGGAGCTTGAAGATGAGTGGGGTTTTTGTTGATTCGTCGTTATTCTTAAAAATTCTTGAAGGTGACGTTAAGGCGAAGGAAACATTTCTTTCTCTTTATCGGACAGAAAAACTCTATCGAAATGCAATTGTATACAGCGAAGTAATTTACGTCTGGATTAAGCTTGTAACTGGAAAGAGAAGCTTTGAATTGAAGAAAATACCCGACACGGTTAAAGAGACTTGCTCGGAAATCGGAAATATAAGGGCATTTCTGGACTTAGCCCAATCCTTGCCGTTGTCTGCAGAAATCGAAAACCTTGCTGAAGAGATAATGCAAAAATACGGACTGCTACCGAACGATGCATTAATAGCGGCAACATGCAAACATTACGGCGTCAGGAAGATAGCAACCTTCGACGAAGATTTTAAACGCGTGGACTTTCTCGAAGTTGTTGAGGTTTGAATCCATAATTCCAATCTCTGAGTAAATCAGCCCCTAAGAATCATTCCTCCTTTGCCGTATAATCGAGCCTTTCATTTGTAGAGGGTCAGAACTGCAAAAGCAAAATCAGGACGAAAGGTATTTAACGACACAGACCTACTGAATTAGATGCCGAGGATAAAAGTCAGGTATCAGGGAGGGGTTCTCGTCCCCCTCGAAGAGCTTAACCTTAAAGATGGAGAGATTTTGGAGATCGAGATAAAGGAAAAGCTGTCGAATAAACTGCGGGAGTTCGTGGGAATAGTAAAGAAAGAGAGCTCTGAAAAACTTGAGGAAGCATACTGCGATTATGTACTCGAAAGAACGGGTGTTCGTTGACTCCAGCGTGATTGTTGGTTTTTTCTCAGGTGACAGCAAAGCTGTGGAAGTTCTGGACAGTCTCAGCGATTGCTTGCTGTGTATAAACGATGTTGTGTTCAGTGAAGTCGCGTATAAGCTTATGGTTCTGAAGTTTCTGGAGAGAAACGAGAGGTTCAGGCTGCATGCGCTGAGAAAAGATATTTCTGACTACGTTCACGTTTATGAAATCTTGCGAGAATTTATAGGCAGAGCAAAAATGGAATTTCTTCAAATTGACGAGAAAGTGATAACGGAAGCCATTGATATCGGAGTCAAGTATGCTCTGTTGCCCAACGATGCATTAATTGCTGCAACATGCAAACATTACGGCGTCAGGAAGATAGCAACCTTCGATGAAGATTTTAAGCGGATAGATTTTCTCGAAGTTGTTGAGATTTAGGCTTTGCTGATGTTTTCGTTAAGGTTTAATTCCGGAATTTGCTTTCCAACCCCACATAACCGACCCTATTTCCTGTTTAAAGGAAGAGCCATCTACGAGAACGGAGTTTTCAAAAACCAGAGGAATCATTCCGAGCTGCAAAATAGGATAATTGAGGGGAATAGAGAATGAAGGTATTCTTTGACTCAAATGTCTTTCTCCACCACCTTGCGGGCACAAGCCAGAAAGCAACAGAGCTTCTTGAGAGAGTGGAATCTGATGAAATATATTGGGTGAACAGGTCACCGTCAAATTCTGCAGCAACATTTTTATCCTATTACAGAGAATTTGAAAATATGGAAGTTATTGAAATCCTCCGCAGAATTGAGAGGAAGCTTGAGAAGATCGACGAAAAGATAGAGAACTTCATGGGGTTATGTGAGCTGAGTGAGGAAGAGCTTGAGCTGATAGACAAAGATATCGAGGCTTACGAGAGGGGAGAGCTTGAGCTGATAGACCTTGAAGATGCAAAAAGGATTCTGAATGTTTAAAGTTAAGCTACACAGAAGGGTCATCAAGTTCCTGCAGAAATTAAACGAGAACGATAGAAAAAGAATTTTCTAAGCTATCGAAAGGCTTGAAGATCCGTTTTCCCAGCCATACGAGAAAATTAAGGGAAGGAAAGATCTCTACAAAATCCGTGTTGGAGATTACAGGATCATCTACCGTGTGGATAAAGAAAACAAAATCTTCTCAGTCCATCTTGTGGACAAAAGAGAAAGGGTTTACGACCGCCAATAATAACGGCTGGTCTCCATACATCTGAAAGTTTAAATGGACGAAAGCCTTCTGGAGGAATGAAAGGAAGAAAAATTTTAAAGCTGACATCTAACTCGGCTTTAAATTCCCTCCAAATTTGACAAAACTTTTTTCTATTTCCAGACAGAACTTA
>CAZZMN010000047.1:0-27092 GCA_964655455.1 uncultured archaeon | reverse complement strand
ACTTTCTTCAAATAGCTTACGTAATCTTCTGGGAGCCCGTGATATTTGGCTCCCTCGATAATGCTTTCAACGCATGAAGGGTCGGGGCTAACATCCGCTACATTTTTCCCGATAAACGTCCAAGCTTCCTTTACCTCTCCGTCTACGATCACTTCAACTTTTGTCCTCTTATATCTCGGACTTACTTTATCCAACAGCTCCAAAATCTTCTCATCAACCTCGTATACAACACCCCAGACGCCATTGCCTCCTCTTTCGATGTTCGGATTTCCCTTTCCGTCCGGTGATTTTACGTTAAAGACGATTTTATAACCGGGGAGATAAGCTTTTTTAGCTTTTCTTGTTTTCAGTATTCTTTCAGCTTTTTTCGGGTTTATCAAAGTTCCGTATGCAAACAGTAGCATGGAAGATAATTATTGCAACTATTATATAAGCTATTACCACATCGTTCCGATAAGGTCGGAAATTGTCGTTATTGAAACGTTGTCTGTATCAAAACCGAATCTGTGAAACACCGAAGTATCAGATCGGATCGACCCTCTTTCCGAAAGGGATTATTGTGACGATCGTCATAGAATATCCACTAAACTTACGGCTATGGTTGGAGCAGAGAGCTACAACGTTTGTGTGGGGATCTGGGATCTTTAAAGCTCCCACAATCCATAAGATGAAGATTGGAAGCACCTGACATCAAAGCCCTCTGATTGGGTTGTAGATATACCTTATTAAGGACAGGACAGTGTGGTATCGTAAAGGAAAGCGAGGTCTTATCACGGAAAAATTTTTTAAACACTGAGCTAACCCTCTACTGTTAAGGGCTCGTAGCTCAGCCAGGCAGAGCGACGGGCTTTTAACCCGTCGGTCGCGGGTTCAAATCCCGTCGAGCCCGTTCATCCCAATTTAAGGAGGATGGTTATGAAAATCAGATTGCAGGATCATATCCTCGTTCCGAAACACGAGTTGTTGAGTAAGGAGGAGGCTGAAGAGCTTTTGAAAGTTCTTGGCGTAAAAAAGGAAGCCTTACCTAAGATTAGGGCTGACGATCCTATAGCGAAGGAAATTGGAGCAAAACCTGGAGATATTGTTAGAATTATTAGAGAAGATACAGTCTTTGGTAAAAGTATCTACTATAGGCTTGTTGTATGATTAGATTAGAAGATGACCAGAATTTGGAAATATTTTTCATGTTTAGAGGTGATTAGATATGATAGATAGTAGAGTGCTTGCAAGAGCCTATTTCACGCATGACAGACTTGTCAGGCATCAGATAGACTCATACAACAGATTTATCGATGAAGGATTGCAGAGAGTTATCGACGAACAGAAAATTATCGAACTCGATATTGAGAAAAACATTTATGTTAAACTCGGAAAAATTAAAGTAGGAAGACCCGTTATTAAGGAAGCTGATGGAACTGAGACAGTTCTGTATCCTTCAATTGCAAGGTTGCGAAACCTTACGTACGCTGCACCTCTCTATCTCCAGTGCTGGGTCGTTGATGAAGGGACGGAACTTGAAGAAGAATGGGTTAGAATTGGGATGCTACCGGTAATGGTTAAATCAAAGATATGCAACTTAAATGATGTTGACCCCGTAAAAGTTGGGGAAGATCCCTTAGATCCCGGCGGATACTTTATAATAAACGGAACAGAAAGAGCCTTAATGACAGTTGAAGATTTAGCACCAAACAAGATTTTGCTTGAAAGAGAAGAAAGATACGGAGAAGAGATCGAAATAGCAAAATGCTTCAGTCAGAGGAGTGGCTACCGAGCTCTGATCGTTGTTGAAAGAAACCGAAACAACATCCTCGAAGTATCTTTCCCGCAAATACCGAAGCCTATCCAATTCGTCATAATGATGAAAGCGTTGGGTGTTGAAACAGATCAGGAGATTGTTGAGATGGTAAGCAGCGATCCAGAGATAATGAAGTTCATGCTCGAAAACGTTGAAGTAGCCGAGGTTGAGACTCAAGAGGAAGCCATAGAATACATTGGAAGAAGGGTAGCCCCTGGACAGAGCAAAGAATACAGATTGCAAAGAGCTGAACAGGTGATTGATCAGTACTTCCTCCCCCACATAGGAACGGAAAAAGAGGCAAGGAGAGCGAAAGCATTCTTCTTAGCAAGAATGGCTGAAGCAGTTTTTGAACTCTATCTCGGTTATAGGGGTGAAGATGACAAAGATCACTACGCTAATAAGAGGTTGAAGCTCGCTGGAGATCTTATGGAGGAAATATTTAGAGTCGCTTTCCTGAGGCTAATAAGAGATGTAAAATACCAACTTGAAAGAGCAAAGGTTAGAGGCAGATCTATGAAAATGACGACAGCCGTCAGAAGTGACGTCTTCACAGACAGAATTATGCATCCGATGGCTACAGGGAATTGGGTTGGCGGAAGGACTGGAATCTCTCAGTTAATTGATAGACACAACTACATGAGCCTTTTATCTCAGCTCAGAAGGGTTATATCACCTCTTTCAAGATCACAACCCCATTTTGAGGCGAGAGACTTGCATCCCACTCAATTCGGTAGAATCTGCCCAAGTGAGACTCCGGAAGGTCCAAATTGCGGGCTGGTAAAGAACTTCGCCCAGTATGCTGAAGTGAGCGTTGGAACCGATGAAAAAGAAATCAGGAGGGTTTTACTCGGGTTAGATGTTGAACCAATTAGGGGGTGAATTATGAGAAAGTGCAGAGTTTACGTTAACGGTGCTTTAGTTGGTTTTATCAATGATGGTGAAAGACTTGCAAATCAGATCAGAGAAATGAGAAGAAAAGGAAAGATTAGCAGACAAATTAACGTAGCTTACTATTCAGATTCAAATGAGGTGAGAATAAACACGGATGCTGGGAGGGCTAGGAGACCCCTTATTGTAGTAAAGAACGGAAAACCGCTCGTAACCGAAGAGGACATTGAGAAATTGAAAAAAGGTGAAATAACGTTTGATGATCTTGTAGATCAGGGAAAGATAGAATTTCTCGATGCCGAAGAGGAAGAAAACGCATACATAGCGATAAGCGAAGATGAGCTCACCAAAGAACACACACATCTTGAATTGGATCCCTCTCTGATCGTTGGAATATGCACGGGCAGTTTACCCTATTGCGAGTATAACGCATCACCTCGTAACACGATGGGTGCCGCAATGATCAAACAGAGCTTGGGCATCCCCTACTCAAATTTGAAGTACAGAGCCGACACGAGAGGTCACATGCTCCACTATCCTCAGAAGCCAATTGTCACAACGGATACTCAACTGAAAATTAACTTCGATGAAAGGCCAGCTGGTCAGAACTTTGTTGTTGCCGTTTTAAGTTACGAAGGATACAACATCGAGGACGCCCTCATCTTTAACAAAGCAAGTATAGATCGAGGGTTGGGAAGATCTCACTTCTTCAGGACATACGAAGCTGAAGAGATGAAATACCCTGGTGGTCAGGAAGATAAGTTCGAGATACCTCCATCAGATGTTTCGGGATACAGAGGAGCTGAAGCCTATCTCCATCTCGATGAAGATGGATTGATATTTCCCGAAACGGAAGTTGGGCCCGATGACGTTTTGATAGGAAAGACATCACCGCCAAGATTTCTGGAAGAGCCAACAGAGCTTGGAATCTCACCGCAGAAGAGGAGGGAGACCTCAGTCACAATGAGAAGCAACGAAAAGGGAATAGTGGACGCTGTTTTCCTCACAATTTCGGAGAACGGATCGAAATTGGCAAAGGTGAGAGTGAGAGATCTCCGTATTCCAGAGTTAGGGGATAAGTTCGCATCAAGACACGGACAGAAAGGAGTTATCGGTCTGATCGTCCCCGAAGAGGATATGCCCTTTAGCGAATCTGGAATAGTTCCAGACATGATTATCAATCCTCATGCGATTCCATCGAGAATGACGATCGGACACGTCCTTGAAATGATTGGTGGGAAAGTGGGCAGTTTGGAAGCAAGAAGGGTTGACGGGACGATATTCCACGGAGAAAAAGAAGAAGACTTAAGAAAAACCCTAATAAAATACGGATTCAGTCATACAGGCAAGGAGGTCATGTATGATGGGATAACGGGGAAGAAGTTTGTCGCTGACATTTTTGTCGGTGTGATCTACTATGAAAAGCTGTATCACATGGTTTCAGGCAAGATTCACGCAAGAAGCAGGGGACCTGTGCAGATCCTCACAAGACAGCCGACAGAAGGAAGAGCGAGAAAAGGTGGACTAAGATTCGGAGAGATGGAGAGAGATGTCTTGATAGGTCATGGAGCCGCTCTCCTTCTGAAGGATAGGCTGCTTGAAGAATCTGACAAAGTAGAAATGTGGGTTTGCAACAAGTGCGGTCATATAGCCACCTACGACTACAGACGACGGACGGTTTACTGCAGAGTGTGTGACGATGATAGTGATATCCACAAGGTTGAGATGAGCTACGCGTTCAAGCTACTACTTGATGAGTTAAAATCAATGCTTATAGTTCCAAGATTGATTTTAGGAGATAAGGCCTGAGGTGATCTCCATGATTCCTAAAAAGATTGAGGGAATAAAGTTTGAAGTTTTAAGTCCGAGAGAAATAAGAAGAATGAGCGTTGTCAAGATAATCTCTCCCGAAACCTATGACGATGACGGTTTCCCCATAGAATTTGGACTGATGGATCCCCGTTTGGGTGTAATAGATCCCGGTCTGAAGTGCAGAACCTGTGGTGGAAAGGCGGGAGAGTGTCCGGGACATTTTGGACACATTGAGCTGGCAGCTCCCGTTATCCATGTAGGATATGCAAAACTGATAGCGAGATTGCTGAATGGAACGTGCAGAGAGTGCGGTAGAATCCTCCTCAAAGATGAAAGAAGAGATAAATACATCCAAGAAATAGAGCAAAGAAAGAAACTCGGTCAGGACTACGACGAGATACTAAAGGAGGTATTCAGAGTAACAAAAGCCGCTAAAAAGTGCCCCCATTGCGGTGCCGAACAGATTGAAGTGAAATTTGAAAAACCCACGTTTTACTATGAGGGAGAGCACAAGCTCACACCGAAGGATATAAGAGAAGGGCTTGAAAAGATCCCCGACGAGGATCTACCAGCCTTTGGTATAAATCCTAAGGCAGCAAGACCCGAATGGTTCGTTCTAACAGTTCTTCCTGTACCCCCAGTAACAGTCAGACCTTCGATTATCCTTGAGACCGGTCAGAGAAGCGAGGACGATCTGACTCACAAGCTTGTGGACATTATAAGAATAAATCAGAGATTTCTGGAGAACAAAGAGGCTGGAGCCCCACAACTCATCCTCGAAGATCTCTGGGAGCTTCTTCAATATCACGTAACGACTTATCTCGATAACGAGGTCAGCGGTATCCCCCCAGCAAGGCACAGGAGCGGAAGACCCCTTAAGACATTAGCCCAGAGGCTTAAAGGAAAAGAGGGGAGGTTCAGAGGATCTCTGTCTGGTAAAAGAGTAAACTTCTCCGCAAGGACTGTTATCAGTCCAGATCCGTGCCTCAGCATAAACGAGGTCGGAGTCCCGCAGGAAATCGCGGAGGAGCTTACTGTCCCGATATACGTCACGCCTAACAACATAGACGAAGCAAGGGAATTTATTTTGAGAAGCGAACATCCCAAAGCCAATTATGTGATAAGACCTGATGGAAGAAGAATAAGAGTCATTGAATCAAATAAAGAGGAACTAGCCGAAAAACTCGAACCAGGATGGATTGTCGAGCGACAGCTAATGGACGGTGACATCGTTCTTTTCAACAGACAGCCATCTCTCCACAGAATGAGCATTATGGCCCATTACGTTAAGGTGCTTCCTTACAAAACGTTCAGACTTAATCCCGCCGTTTGTGTAGCTGGAGATACAAAAGTCCTCCTTGACGGGGTTCAAACGAAGATCAAGGATATCGAAAAATCTTGGAAAGACGTAAGGATTACCACAGCAGACGGAACTGAAAGACTTCTGACGAACCTCACTCATTACTGGAAGCTGAGAGCGAATGAATACGGAAAGGTCTGTTACAGAATCGTAACTGAGAGCGGTAGAGAGATTACTGCAACCGAGGATCATCCGTTCTATACGCCTGAAGGGGTAAAACCTGCAGGAAAGCTTAAGATTGGAGATTATGCTATAGTCTATCCGATGGAATTTCCCGAAGTTGAGTGGAGAGATGAGGTGGTAGTGACCAAGGAGGATATTATCCGAATCGCAGGAAATTCGAAAGTAAACAAGGTTTTAAAGGAGCTTAAAGAGAGGAAACTTATTCCGTTAAAATTATCTGATCCGAGGATAACTGCCATAGCGAGGATAGTCGGACACATATTCGGGGACGGATCCCTAATCCTCGGAAGGAATTCGAAAGCAGTGTTCAGAGCAAAACTTGAAGATTTGGAGGAGATCTCAAACGATGTTAGGATGTTGGGATATACTGGCAGTGTGAAAGTGCACAAGAGCAGTAACACGATAACGAGGGGAAATTGTGACGTTTTAAAGATCAGTGGAAAAGGTTACAGCTTTGAAGTTAGAAAGAAGTCCTTCTGCCTTTTGCTGAAAGCTTTGGGATGTCCAGATGGTGACAAAGCAAAGAAAGCTTACAGTGTTCCAGAATGGATTAAGAAAGCTCCGCTATATGTGAAAAAGGAGTTCCTTGCGTCATACTTTGGTTCCGAATTGACAAAGCCGATCGTTAGGAGTAAGTGCAACAAAGAGCTTGTGTTTAAAGTCTCGAAAGTCGAAAGCATTCTGAAGGATGGAATGAAGTTTGTGGAGGACTTAAGAGAGATTCTGAGCGAATTTGGAATTAAAACGACTATTAGAATCACGGATGGTAACATTAGAAGAGACGGGAGCAGAATGAAGGTAATCGTTGTTTCGATAAACTCCCACAAGGAATTCTTTGGAAAAATCGGTTATGCCTACAACAGAAAGGCTGAAGAGCTTGCGAGGTTAGCTTACGGTTATCTAATTTTCAAAGAGGTGTACTTAAAAGAGAGAAACAATCTCCTGAAAAACGCTAAGAGAGAAGAGATTGTTCAGGCACTTGCGAACGGCAAATCTGCTTCAGCCTTGTATACGTGGAGGAGCGGGAAGTCGAGCTATGCAAAGACATCTGACTTTCCAAGCTTTGAAGAATGGGTCAGAGAGAGAAGTGTTGGGGGAGGTTTCATAAAGGAGAGAGTTGTAAAGATAGAGCCTACCGAAGTTGATTTAGTCTACGATATTACGACAGAGTCGCACACGCACAATTTCATAGCAAACGGATTCCTGACAGGAAACTGTCCACCCTACAACGCCGACTTTGACGGAGATGAGATGAATCTCCACGTTCCGCAGAGCTTAGAAGCTCAAGCTGAGGCTAAAATCTTAATGGCGGTTCAAGAGCACATACTAAGCCCGAGGTTTGGAGGGCCGATCATCGGAGGAATTCACGATCACATTTCGGGATTGTATCTACTTACGAGAGGAGAAAAGCTCTTCAGCAAAGAGGAGGTTATGGAACTTATAAAACCTCTTGACATTGATAAGCTTCCAGAACCAAAAGAAATTAGAAACGGAAAGCCGTATTGGAGCGGAAAGCAAATCTTTAGCATGATTTTGCCGGACATCACCCTCGAATTTAAGGCTGAAATCTGTCAGGGATGCGAAAACTGTAAGGGAGCAGAGTGTGAAAACGATGCTTATGTGATTATAAAGAATGGTGAGCTGATAAAGGGAACTATTGATGAAAAGGCTGTGGGAGCTTTCAAAGGCATAATAATCGATGAAATAGTTCGAAAGTATGGAAATGACGAAGCTAAGAATTTCATAGACAATATGACAAAGCTCGCGATAAGGGCGATAATGCTCACGGGATTCTCGGTCGGAATTGACGATGAAGACATACCAGAAGAAGCCAAAAAACAGATTGATGAGATAATAAAAGAGGCCGAAAAGAAAGTCGAGAAATTGATCGAAACGTACAAAGCCGGCAATCTCGAACCGATGCCCGGAAGAAGCGTTGAAGAGACACTTGAAATGAAGATAATGCAGGAACTCGGTAGAGCGAGAGACATGGCGGGTAAGATCGCTGGAAAATACCTCGGTATGGACAACGCCGCTGTCATCATGGCTGTTAGCGGTGCTCGTGGCTCTATGCTCAACCTCACCCAGATGGCCGCCTGTATCGGGCAGCAATCGGTAAGAGGCGAAAGGATAAAGAGGGGATATTCCTACACAAATCGCACGCTACCTCATTTCAAGCCCGGTGATCTGAGTGCAAAAGCAAGGGGGTTTGTCAAAAGCAGCTACAAAGAGGGATTGAGTCCTATAGAGTTTTTCTTCCATGCAGTTGGTGGAAGGGAAGGTCTCGTTGATACGGCAGTCAGAACGTCGCAGTCTGGCTATCTCCAGAGGAGGCTCATAAATGCTTTGCAGGATATAAAGGTCGATTACGACGGAACTGTAAAGGAGCAGACATCTGGCTTGATCGTCCAGTTTAGATACGGTGAAGATGGTGTTGATCCGATGAAGAGCTTCAGAGGAAAGGGTGTCGATGTTAAGAGAGTAATTAAAGAAGTGTTGGGAGAGTGATGAGTTATGGATTTTCTTAACAATTATCCCCTCCCAGAATACATCAAGAAGGAAATAAAAGAAGAGCTCGAAAAGCTTAATGTTGATGAGGAAACTGCTAAGAAGATCGTTGAGAGATGCTACGAGGTTTATTTGCGGAATTTGGTAGAGCCCGGTGAAGCCGCCGGTATAGTGACTGCACAATCGATCGGAGAGCCGGGTACACAGATGTCTCTACCATATGAAGAGAAGATTATCATAAAAAAAGGTGAGAATGTCAAGATAGTTGAGATCGGAAGATTCGTTGATGAATGCATAGAGAAGTTCGGGTCCATCAGACAGGGAATTCATGAAATATGTGATCTGCCAGTGGATGTTTACGCATTAAGCTTAGATCAGGACGAAAAAGTTCACTGGAAGAGGATCACAAGCGTTATAAGGCATAGATTCAGTGGAAAGCTCATAAGGATTAAGACGAGGTCTGGCAGGACAGTAACAGCAACACCATTCCACTCCTTCGTTATCAGGCAAAACAACAGAATTGTCCCCATCGAAGGTAGAAAGCTAAAAGTCGGGGATAGAATCCCAGTAATAAGGAATATGCCATTGAACTGCTTATCTGCAATCGATCTCACCGAATTCGTTGGCTATCCAGTCCTTCAAGATACTATAAAACCAATCAACGGCAGAGCCATTAGCAGAACACTTGAATTGGATTTTGATTTCGGTTACTTTTTGGGAATATACCTCGCAGACGGCTACTCAACAAAGCACTTCGTTTCGATATCAAACACGAACAGAGAGGTCATAGAAATCGTCAGAAGGTTTGCGGAAAGGCTCGGGATTCAGACAGCCGAATATTATAACCACAGTGGAAAAAGCCATAACATAAGGCTTTACTCCTCGGTTCTAAGCGAGTTTGTCCAGCACTTCGGTTGTAATGCGAAAAAGAAAATCCCTGACTTCGTGTTTGGTGCTGAGAAAGAGTTTGTAAGAGGTCTGCTACAGGGTTACTTCGACGGAGATGGAAGCGTAAACGTTGAAAGGAAGACAATTAGAGCTTTCTCATCCTCCAAGGAGCTTATTGAAGGAATAGCTATACTACTAACGAGATTCGGAATATTCAGTGTTAAGAGAGAAATGAAGGGACAGTATGGCATCGAAATATCTTACAGATACGCCAAGAAGTTTGCAGAGGAGATAGGATCTTCAGTGCCAGAAAAGGCTATAAAGCTTTGTAAGATAGCAGAATCAGACTCCGAGATTACGTACGATCTCATAGACATGATTTCCTCAATAGGCCCAGCACTTTTGAATATCTCAAGAAAATTTAGATATCCGTTACACTACGTAAGAAAGTTCGTCAGAAAGCAAAAGATCGGAAGAGAAACACTACGGAGACACCTTGCAAGGCTCGAAGAGCTTGCAAAGGGAGTTGAAGTGAAGGAGCTGGAAATCCTAAGGAAGGCTGTGGAATCCGATGTCGTTTGGGATGAGATCGTGTCGATTGAGGAGATGGACTACGATGACTACGTCTACGATTTAAGTGTTGAAGGCTTAGAGACGTTCACGACAGCCGAAGGCGTAATCACGCACAACACGATGAGAACATTCCACTACGCTGGTGTCGCCGAAATCAACGTTACCCTTGGATTGCCGAGATTGATAGAAATTCTCGATGTTAGAAAACATCCATCTACCCCGATGATGACAATCAGACTTCTACCAGAATACGCTAAGGATAGAAATAAGGCAAGAGAAATCGCCAACAGGATAGAGGCAACACATATTTTGGATGTTGCCGAAATCGTGACCGATTTAAGGAACATGAGGATTATCGTTAAGCCAGACGAAAAAGCTTTAAAAAGGAAGGGGTTGAATAAAGAGACGCTCAAAAAGAAGATCGAAAAGAGTTTGAAAACTGAGGTTGAAGAAACGGAAGAGGGGTTAATAATCTCCATAAAGAAGCCATCCTACAAAGAACTGATGGATACGTTTGAAAAACTCAAGAAGCTCGTCATCTCGGGGATCAAGGAGATTAAGAGAGTAATCGTAAGAAAGGAGGGTGATGAATACGTGTTGTACACAGAGGGATCAAACCTAAAGAGGATAATGAAAGAAGAAGGAATCGACTTCACGAAAACCGTGACGAATAACATTTACGAGATATATGAGGTTTTAGGAATTGAAGCGGCAAGGAATGCGATAATAAATGAAGCCATCTCCACACTCGAAGAGCAGGGTCTTGAAGTTGATAGAAGGCATATAATGCTTGTTGCGGACGTCATGACTGCGGACGGTGAATTAAAGCAGATCGGAAGACACGGAGTTGCTGGAGAAAAGCAGAGTATTCTTGCAAGAGCTGCTTTCGAGATGACGGTGAATAACCTTCTTGAGGCAGCTGTTAGAGGCGAAATTGACAGACTCAACGGAATTACCGAAAATATTATCGTTGGACAGCCGATAAAGTTGGGAACGGGAGATGTGGAACTCGTGTATGGAGGGAGTGTAAATGAAGGTCGATCTAAGTAGAGCTTTAAGAAGAGCCCTTAAGACGGGTGTTGTCTATCTGGGCAGCAAAAGAACGATAAAAGCAGTTCGAGATGGAAAAGCTAAACTCGTAGTAGTCGCTAAAAATTGCCCCGAGGAAGTTATAGAGAAACTTAAAAAATACAATGTCAAAATGGTAACATATAACGGAACGAATATGGAACTCGGGGCGATATGCGGTAAACCGTTCAGCGTAGCAGCCTTAGCCGTGATAGATGAGGGTGAATCCGAAATACTCAATATTTAATTTTATTTTTAGGGGATAATTATGGGTGTGAAGCTATCTACCGAAAGTATAAGGTATATCGCCCTTTTTGAGAGCTTAACTGGCGCCATCGTAAAAGACTGCCTCATCTACGATGATAGAGTAGTATTTCTCGTCCGAAAAGGAGACATGGGTTTAGCTATTGGAAAAGGTGGCATAAACGTTGAAAAAGCAAGAGAGATCATCGGTAAAAAAGTCGAAATATTCGAACACAGCGACAATCCCGCAGAATTTATTGAAAACGTTTTCAGGCCGATAAAAGTCACGGTGAAGATTGTGGAAAGGGGTGATAAGAAAATAGCCTACGTTTACGCATCCTCCCAGTATAAAGGGTTAATAATAGGGAAGGGCGGAAAAAATATAAACAAAGTAAAAGAACTCGTGAGAAGGCATCACGACATCGAAGATGTGATAGTCAAATGAGGTGGTGATATGGGTAGAGGATTATTCGCAGCAAGGAAGCTCATCGAAAATAGGAAGAAGTTTAGATGGAGTGACAAGAGACACGTCCGTAGAGTACTTGAGTTAAATGTCAAAGCCGATCCGCTCGAAGGGGCTCCGATGGCAAGAGGAATTGTCCTCGAAAAGATAGGTATTGAGGCGAGACAGCCAAACTCGGCAATCAGGAAAGCTGTCAGGGTTCAGTTAATAAAGAATGGAAAGCAAGTGACGGCGTTCTGCCCCGGTGATGGCGCCATAAACTTCATAGACGAGCACGACGAGGTCATAATCGAAAGGATAGGTGGCAGAATGGGAAGGAGTATGGGAGATATTCCCGGCGTCAGATTCAAGGTCATTAAGGTAAACGATACTAGCCTTAAGGAGCTATGGAAAGGTAAGAAGGAGAAGAAACTGAGGTGATTTCATGAAATACGGATTGACTAAGGAAGAACTGCTCGTCTTCGGGAAATACGACGCAACTGAAGTGGAAGTCAACGACCCGGCACTCAAGAATTACATCTGCCTAAAGCCAAAGGTAGTCCCACATACCCACGGAAGGCATGCGAACATTCCGTTCGCAAAACAGAACGTCTTCATTGTTGAGAGATTAATCAACAAAGTAATGAGAAAGGGTCGCAATACCGGAAAGAAAATGCTTGCTTATGACATTGTTAAGCAGGCTTTTGAGATAATTGAGAAGAAGACGAAAAAGAATCCACTCCAGGTCCTCGTTGATGCTATAATTAACGCAGGACCAAGAGAAGAAGTCGTCAGGCTGAAATACGGTGGCGTAGCCGTCCCCAAATCGGTTGACACTTCAAGTTCAAGGAGAGTCGACGTTGCCCTGAGAAATATCGCTGAAGGTGCTAGAAGAGCCGCCTTCAAATCGAAAAGAAGTATCGCCGCCTGTTTGGCCGACGAGATTATTGCCGCAGCGAATAACGAGAGCAGAAGCTATGCGATAGCAAAGAAGGAGGAAGTTGAGAGGGTAGCCAAGTCCGCAAGGTGATGTAAATGACGAGAGCAAAGAAAATGATTGAAAAGATAAAGGAACTTATGTATAGGCCGGAGAAAATAAGAAACATGGGAATTGTCGCCCACATCGATCACGGTAAGACGACACTTTCCGATAATCTCTTGGCTGGAGCCGGAATGATTAGCGAGGAGCTTGCAGGAAGACAGCTCTACTTGGACTTTGATCCACAAGAACAGGAGAGAGGTATTACGATCAATGCGGCAAGCGTTTCGATGGTTCACGAATACAAAGGTGAGGAATATCTTATCAACCTCATCGATACACCGGGTCATGTTGATTTTGGTGGTGAAGTAACAAGAGCAATGAGAGCTGTTGATGGAGTTATTGTCGTCGTTGATGCTGTTGAGGGTGTAATGCCCCAGACAGAGACCGTCCTCAGACAAGCTTTAAAGGAGAACGTTAAGCCGGTTCTATTCATCAACAAAGTTGATCGACTCATCAGAGAGCTCGAAGTCACTCCAGAGGACATGCAAAAAAGGTTTGTCAGAATAATATCCGATGTAAACAAATTCATAAAGTTGATGAAGCCGGATAAGTACAAAGAGTGGATGCTCGACGTAACAAACGGAAGTGTTGCTTTCGGATCCGCCCTCTACAACTGGGCCGTAAGTGTCCCGGCGATGAAGGACACCGGTATAGGATTCAAGGAAGTTTACGAGTATCTGAATTCGGATGACTGGAGGACGTTAGCGAAGAAATCTCCACTCTACAAAGTTGTTCTCGACATGGTAATAAGGCACCTGCCATCTCCGATTCAAGCTCAGAAGGAGAGAATCAAAACGATCTGGAAGGGAGATATCAACAGCGAAATTGGAAAGGTCATGATAAACTGCGATCCCAAAGGGCCTGTGGCTCTTATGGTAACGAAGATCGTCGCTGATCCTCACGCCGGAGAGGTTGCAGTAGGAAGACTCTTTAGCGGAACTCTCAAGCCCGGTATGGAGTTATACATAATCGATAGGAGAGCAAAAAACAGAGCCCAGACCGTCGGGATCTTTATGGGCCCACGAAGGGTTGAAGTCGATGAGGTGCCTGCGGGGAACATCGTTGCTGTCGTAGGTCTGAGAGACGCGGTCGCAGGATCAACCTGTTCAACTGTTGAGAATATGGAGCCATTTGAGTCAATGAGACATTACAGCGAACCAGTCGTCACCATGGCGATTGAGGCGAAAAATCCCAGAGATCTTCCAAAGCTCATTGAGGTTTTGAGAAAGCTTGCCAAAGAGGATCCGACCCTGCAGGTAACCCTTAATGAGGAGACTGGAGAGCATCTGATTAGCGGAATGGGTGAACTCCATTTGGAGGTAAAGGTAGAAAAGATCAGAAGGGATTTCGGATTAGAAGTCAAGACATCACCTCCTATCGTAGTATTCAGAGAGACCGTCATGGGAACGTCACCAGTTGTCGAAGGAAAGTCTCCAAACAAGCACAACAGATTCTATATCGTTGTTGAGCCATGTCCGCCAACGGTAATAGAAAAGTTCAAAGAAGGAGAAGTCAATATGAAAATGGACAAAAAAGATAGAAGAAGAATTCTGGAAGAGGCTGGATTGCCGGGTGAGGAAGCCGCAGGCGTTCAGGAATACTACGAGGGCAATATTTTCGTAGATGTCACAAAAGGTATCCAGTATCTGCACGAGACAATGGAACTGATCTTGGAGGGATTTAGAGAGGCGGTGCAGGCTGGCCCGATAGCAAGAGAACCCATTTACAGTGTCAAGGTTAAGCTTGTTGACTGTAAGCTCCACGAAGATGCAGTCCACAGAGGTCCAGCACAGGTTATCCCGGCAGTCAGATCAGCGATATTCGCCGCAATGCTCCAAGCTAAGCCAGCGCTCCTCGAACCTTACCAGAAGATATTCATCACAGTCCCACAGGATATGCTTGGTAACGTTACAAGAGAGATTCAGGGAAGAAGAGGACAGATTCTCGAGATTAACACCGAGGGTGACATGGTAATAGTGGTAGCGAAGGCCCCTGTCAAGGAAATGTTTGGATTCGCCGGTGCGATAAGAAGCGCCACTTCCGGAAAGGCGATATGGAGCGTCGAGTTCGCAGGCTTCGAGCCAGTTCCACAGACCCTTTTCGAGCAGTTTGTAATGGAGGTCAGACAAAGAAAAGGATTGAAACTCGAAATACCAAAGCCAGAAGATTTTGTAGGCCCCTAATTTTTTACTTTAACTTTCTACGATAATGGAAATTTTTATTTAATGCATCTCCCCAATTACAAACACAGGACCGTGTAACGGCAAAATTTTATAAACCTATCCTTAAAATTGGGAAGGAGGTGAATAAGTATGCCCAAGGAGAAGGAGCATATTAACGTGGCAATGATAGGACACGTAGATCATGGAAAGTCAACAATGATCGGTAGGCTGCTCTATGAAGCTGGTGAAATCCCAGAGCACGTAATCGAGAAATACAGAAAGGAAGCTCAGGAAAAGGGTAAAGCTACCTTCGAATTTGCATGGATAATGGACAGGCTTAAGGAGGAGAGAGAAAGAGGTTTGACGATCGATGTTGCTCACAGGAAGTTTACCACACAGAAATACGAAATCACGATCGTGGACTGTCCCGGTCACAGGGACTTCATTAAGAATATGATCACGGGTGCTTCACAGGCTGATGCTGCCGTCCTCGTTGTCGATGTTGTTGAATGTGTCCAGCCGCAGACGAAAGAGCACGTATTCCTTGCGAGGACGTTGGGAATCAACCAGCTTATCGTCACTATCAACAAGATGGACAGAGTGAACTATGATCAGAAAGCTTTCGAGAAGTGTAAGGAAGCCGTATCAAAGCTGATCAGACTCGTCGGATACAAGCCGGAAGAGGTTCCTTTCATTCCCACGTCTGCCTACTATGGTGATAACGTCCTAAAGAGAAGTAACAAAACTCCATGGTATAACGGGCCGACCTTATTTGAAGCCTTCGACCTGCTTAAGCCACCTGAAAAGCTTATAGACAAGCCGCTCAGAATCCCCATCCAAGATGTCTACTCAATCAGCGGTGTCGGAACAGTTCCCGTAGGCAGAGTTGAGAGTGGCGTCCTGAGAGTCGGCGACAAAGTGATAATTAATCCGCCCGGAGTAACCGGCGAAGTAAAGAGCATCGAGATGCACCACGAGCCACTCCAAGAGGCTTATCCCGGTGACAACATCGGTTTCAACATCAGAGGTGTCAGCAAGAAAGACATTAGGAGAGGAGATGTCGCAGGTCACTTGGACAACCCACCAACGATCGTCAGAGACTTCACGGCACAGATCATCGTCCTACAGCACCCGACTGCTATCACAGTAGGATACACGCCGGTTGTCCACGCTCATACGGCACAGGTTGCGTGCAGATTTGTTGAACTCCAGAAGAAGATTGATCCGAGAACAGGTCAGGTCAAAGAGGAGAATCCGCAGTATCTTAAGACCGGAGATTCAGCTATCGTCAAGCTTGAACCAACCAGACCTATGGTCATCGAGAGAGTAAAGGATATTCCACCTCTCGGCAGGTTCGCCGTAAGAGACATGGGAATGACTATAGCGGCGGGAATGGTCATCGACCTAACGCCGAGAGATTAATTATTTCTTTTTTGGTGATTTTTATGGCGATAAAGGGTTACAAAGCAAGAATAAGGCTCTCCGGCCTTAATCCTCGTGACCTTGACAAACTTTGCATGCAGATCAAAGAGATAGCCGAAAAAACAGGCGTCGAGATAAGTGGCCCGATTCCTCTGCCAACCAAGCGGTTGGTCGTTCCAGTCCGAAAATCCCCAGATGGTGAAGGTAGTGAGACTTGGGATCATTGGGAAATGAGAATACACAAGAGATTGATAGATATTGCAGCGGATGAGAGAGCGTTAAGGCAGATTATGAGGATTCAGGTTCCGAAAGACGTTAACATAGAAATCGTTTTAGAAAGTTAATGCAATTTAAAGTAACTTTTCTTGGAACTTCCGGCACCGTTCCGACAGTTGATCGGAATCCCTCATCCATTTTCGTAAACTTTGCTGGAGAGCGAATTCTTCTCGACTGCGGCGAAGGAACCCAGAGACAGATGATGATCGCAAAAACGGGCTTTGGTGTTAGTAGCATCTTCATAACCCATATGCACACAGATCACTTCATCGGGCTTTTCGGCTTAATCGAGTCGATGTCCCTTAACGGGAGAACAAAGAGCTTGAACATATACTCCCCGAACTCGAGATTTTTGAGAAATCTTTTCAGGGAATTCGGCTACGATGCACTTGACTTCAAGATAAACCTAATCACCCTAAGAGATGGAGACTTTGTCAGATTCGGTAACTTCAAGGTCTTAGCATTCAAAACAGATCACATAATCGATAGCCTAGGATACGCCATTATCGAGGACGACTTTTACAGGTTCGACAGGAAGAGGGCCGAGGAGCTCGGTATCCCACCGAGTCCCTTATACAGCAAACTGGCGAGAGGTGAAACTATCGTGTTTAAAGGAAAGAGAATCACACCGGAGATGGTAACTTCGGGGATCGTCAGGGGAAGGAAACTCGTCTATACGGGAGACACAAAGCCGACAGAGAGGGTTGTCGAGGTTGCTCAAAACGCTGACGTTTTGATTCACGATTCCTCATTCACATCCGATTTAGCAGAGTGGGCGGAGATTACAAAGCACTCAACTGCCAGACAGGCGGCTGAGGTGGCAAAAAGGGCGAACGTTAAGAAGTTGATTCTGACGCACATCAGTGCAAGGTATAAAGATCCATCGGTATTGCTCATGGAAGCTAAGGAGGTTTTCGATAATGTTGTAGTTGCCGAAGACTTTATGGAGATCGAATTGAAAAGAAATTAGCTCAAAAATTTCTCCAACCTTTCGAGCATTTTCTTTATGTTTTCAGTACTTGTCGCGTAGCTGAATCTGACCCAATTAGAGTAGCTTTTACCGAACGCTGAACCAGGTGTCACAGCAACATAGTATTGATTAAGAAACTCCTCTGAAAATCGGTCTCCGTCCATTCCGACATTCGCAAATATGTAGAACGCCCCGTCTGGAGGGGCGTATTTGATCCCTAGCTTATCCAACCCATCTGAAAGGAGATCTCTTCTCTTTCTGAATGTTTCGACCATTTCTTTTACAAAGCTCTGATCTCCCTTTAAAGCTTCTACAGCCGCGTATTGAACAAATGTTGTCGGAGAAGTGACTGAATGCGACTGAATTTTGCTCATTTTTGTTATTATGTCTTTATTGGCGACTGCATAGCCAATCCTCCATCCAGTCATCGCATACGTTTTTGAGAAGGCGTTGATCGTTAAAGTCCTCTCGAACATATCGTCGAAACTCGCAATGCTGTAGTGCTTTCCATTGAAGATAATCTTCTCGTAAACTTCATCAGACATGACGAGGATGTCATGGTCTTTTGAGAGATCTGCAATCTTTTTTAAAAATTCTTTCGGATAAACCACACCGATCGGATTGTTGGGCGTGTTTACTATGATCATTTTCGTTTTTTGGGTTATGTAATCTTCGATAGGGGCGTCCTTGAAATCCTCCGTATGCCTGACCCAGACGGGTTTGCCTCCCGCTAGGAGAATACAGGCCTCATAACTCACCCATGCAGGCTCTAATAGGATCACCTCGTCCCCTTCTTCGATCAAAGCTTGCATCGATAAATAGATGGCGTATTTGGCTCCCGGTGTCACGATCACGTTTTCTGGCTTTGCATCAATCTCGTTTTCTTCCCTTAATTTCTCAGCAATGGCTTCTCTAAGTTCTGGAATTCCCTGTGAGGGGGCGTATAGCGTCTTTCCCTCCTTCATTGCTCTGTAGGCAGCCTCCACTATGTGTTCAGGTGTTCTGAAGTCTGGCTCTCCTACGCTCATGTCTATGACGTCCTTTCCCTGCTTTTTCAATTCCTTTGCCTTTTCCGAAAGCCTTATCGTTGCTGAGGGCTTGATCAAATTAACTCTGCTCATACTCTCTAAGCCTCTTTACAAGCTTTACAGCCGCCTCAACAGCTCTCTTAGCGTAATCAACTCTTTCCTGTGCTGCTATTCTACCCATTCCTGGTCCGCTTATTCCTAATGTAACCGGGACTCCGTATTCTAAGCTAAGATCTATTATCTTACGGGCTGCGTGCTGCGCCACAACCTCGTCGTGCTCTGTCTCTCCCTCGATCACACATCCGAGGGTTGCTACGGCATCAACTCTACCCTTTTCGAGCATCTTCTTGAGAGCAATCGGAATGTCAAACACTCCGGGAACCCTAATCGTCTCGACGACTTCCGCCCCTAAAAACTCAGCGTGCTCCTTTGCTAAAATCTCCATTATGTAAGTTATGTCACGGTTGAACTCTGCGACTATTAGTCCTAACTTTATCTTGTCGCTCATATTACAAACGATAAGCAGAAGATATTTAACTATTTAGTAGGTTTATTATCGTAGCGATCCCCGCTGAAAGGGCAGTTGCTGTCACTACTCCTATCACAAAGTTTATTTTACTCAAGTGATTCGATATGTTTGAAGCCCCGTAGGGTAGCGGTCAATCCTGCCGGCCTTTGGAGCCGGCGACCGGGGTTCGAATCCCCGCGGGGCTATCTTTAACTATAACCTCCAAGCCTTTATAAGCCTTAAAAAAACTGTTCCCTTTAGTTCCCGTCACATCGCAATCGGAGAGAATACTTAAACAAAAAGCTTATTAATTGTCCTAAAGTAAGCAAATTCATGGGTCTCAAAGAAAAAGTTGAAGAAGTAATTGAGAAAGAAATAAGACCTGCACTGATAAGAGATGGAGGAAACATAGCAGTTATTGATGTTAACGAAGAAAGCGGAGAGGTTAAAGTGAAGTTACTGGGATCATGCTATGGCTGTCCAATGTCTCAAATAACACTAACGATGTTCGTTGAACAGCATTTGAAGGCGAAGATACCCGAAGTTAAAAGAGTCATACCAGTGTAATGGAATATATAGAACCTCTTAAAATTTTAATTTATAACGAGAAAGCCATTAGAGGTATTGACACAAGGGGTTTTGGTGGATTCTGCGAATGCAATGGGGTACTCTCTCAAAAGACTTGGCACGAAATAAGCCCCTTAAAAATTCTCGTTGCCGAATGTGAGAACTGCTGGGAAACAGAAGCTCTCATTTTCAGTGAGAAAAAGTTGATTGAAAGAAAAAAAGTTATAACAATCAAGAGAAAAGAGCTCAAAGAATTTCTCTTAAAAAAACTGAGTAAATCAGAGCTTGAAGCAATTCTAAATAAGGTAAGAGGATTGGACTACAACTACTCGTCTTTCAGCAGAGCAAGAAAAAAACTCGAAAAAATGGGAATTGATGTTAGGGAAATACTTAAGGAGCTTATATTTTAAAGAATTTCCTTAATGAACTTTGCCAATCTTATAGCATCTTCCCTATTTTTCATCAGGATATTTGTAGAAACCACCTCGACGTTTTTTATCTCGATATTCTTGTCCCTTTCGTCAACTATCAGAACATCAATTACATCACCGTAGAATTGAGCCACGCCTTTTGGAGAAACTTCAAATCCTTTAGCTCTTAAGAACTTTCCGGCAGGACCGCTAACAGCCTCTGTCCCAATTATGGGTGATACTGCTATGACCTTCTTCTTCTTAATAGCTTCTTTTATACCTCTAACAAGAAGTATCGGCATTATACTAGTCACTGGATTGCTCGGTCCGATTAAAACGGCTTCGCACATCTCTATCGCGTCTAAAACACCATCTGAAGGGTTAGCATTCTCTATGTTCTTTATATAAATGTCTCTAACCTCTGGCAGTCCTCTGTGCTTTACCCAGAATTCTTGAAAGTGCATTTCACCCATATCCGTTAGGATGTTAGTGGATACCTCTTCTTCACACATCGGGAGTATTTCCTGCCTTACTCCGAAGGCTTTTCTGAGCATTTCAGTAGCTTCTTTAAGACTTTTTCCTTCTCTAAGTAGATTACTCCTGAAAATGTGCGTAGCTCTGTCTTTGTCTCCGATCATCATCATCTCGTCCATTCCGAGTCTTTTAAGCTGGTTATGGGTCTCAAAAGTGTCGTTCCTGACACCCCACCATTTCTCTTCGTCTATAATACCGGCAAGGGCGTAGATAACTGAATCAATGTCAGGACAGATCTTGTTTCCGGAGATCCACACGTCTTCAGCTGTATTAACAATTACGGTAAAATCTTTGATGACATCTTTCATTCCAGTTAACAACTTTGGCGTCCCAGTCCCACCAGATAAAACCGTTATCATGATTCTGAATAAGTAAATTGTTTAAAAAACTGTAAGCAAATATTTTAGGGAAACCTGATATATACCTTACAACAACTCTAAAAATAATGAGCAAATTCAAATCGGATCTGAAACTCACGATATTTTACAACGGGTTCTTTGGAGAGAGATTCATAGCAAATCTCATGAACTACAAGAATTCCTGCCCATCTTTTGGAGCCTGCGGATTAGATGGATGCGTTCAGTGTAAAGAGAACATTTACAGCTTTTCGAAAAACATAATAGCCACCTACGGGATGATTGACCCAGCAAATCTTCCTGATTTTATCGAGAATCCCGAAGATTTCTTGCCAAAAAATATTGCGAAAGCAGATATAGCTATTGCGATAAACATGCACTCCGATTTGCTCATAGCCTTGCCAGAAAGGCTCGCACCCTTAGGATACAAAGCATATATAATCCCAGTTGAAGAGCCAAATTGGTGTTCCCCTGGACTTGCCAAACAGATTAAAGAGAAATGCCTTGAGTTGGGACTGGAATTTGCCGCTCCAAAGCCTTTCTGCCTGTTAAGGGAAAGCGAAGAGCATCCCGTGATTAACAGATTCATAAGAGAAATGGGAATGGGTTATCCGAAATTTGAGATAGATTTCGTAGAGATTAATGGAGTAAAGAGACTAAAGAACATCAGAATTCTCAGAAGTGAGCCATGCGGAGCGGCGTGGTATATCGGAGTGAGATTGAGGGAATTCGAATTCGATACATTCAGACAACTCTGGGACAGAATCGCCGAAGCACATCACTCTTTTCCGTGCACTGGGAGTATGAAGAAAGACATCGAATACAACGAAACCCTTCTTCATGTGGCAGGTTACGCCGTTAGACATGCAGTTGACGAAGCTTTGGGATACGAGGATGACGAGGACATTCCAGAACACATCAAAAGCATTGTAACGGGAAATTCTTAAATGGTCAAGAACAACAAACTTTCATGGAAATTAACGGAATTTTCGTTCAAGGAGATGGAAAAATCCTATTCGTTCACGGAGCTGGATTAAATTCAAATGTTTGGAAAAATCTACTGAGCCTTGGATTCGCTGTTGATCTTCCTGGACACGGAAAAAGTGTCGCCAGAGATATAAAGAGTTTAAAAGATTACGCTGAAGTTCTGGTAGAAGTCGTTGAAAGACTTGAAACACCCATAATTGCGGGGCATTCGATGGGCGGAGCCGTTGTCCAAGAGTATCTCAGAATCGGTGGTAAAGCCGAAGGTGTTGTTCTGATATCAACAGGTGCCCGACTTCCAGTAAATCCAAAAATTTTGGAGAGTTTAAAACAGGATTTCGAAGGCACCGTAGACAAACTCGTCAACTGGATGTTTCACAAGGATTTTGAGAACAAAATTGTGAAGAAATTCGTTAAGGATATTATTCTCAATACTGGAGTTGAAATAACCTTAAGAGATCTTTATCTCTGTAGTAAATTCGATCTAACGGAATGCTATCCTGAGATAGAAATTCCCACCCTGATCATAGTAGGCAACGAAGATGTTATGACGCCGCCGTATCTTTCGGAGTATCTGAGAGAAAAAATACCGAAATCAAGGCTTTCGGTTATCCACGATGCGGGACACATGGTTTTCTTAGAAAAACCAAATGAAACAAACATCATACTAAGAGAATTTCTGAAGGACGTTCTAAACTCCTGAGCTTTTCTATTAGCTTCCTCTTCTTTTCACACTCAACGAGACTGTGTTCGAGAACCTCTTCAATTCTTGATACGGGGATTATCTCAATCCTCCCTTCGTATTCCGCATCAAGTATTACGTCATTTAGATTATCCCGCGGAATTATAACTCTCTTCAATCCCGCTTGAATTGCCGCTTCGATCTTTTGCGTTACGCCGCCGACTGGCAAGACATCTCCCTTCACGGATAAGCTGCCAGTCATTGCAACGCTCTGATCCACTGCTATACCCTCCAAGGCGGATATAACTGCTGTAGCTATGCTAATGCTCGCTGAATCTCCCTCGACTCCTTCGTAGGTTCCGACAAACTGGATGTGGACATCATAGTCGGATATATCTTTCCCTATCATCTTTTTGATTATCGCCGACACGTTGATTACAGCTTCCCTTGCAATTTCCTGCAACCTTCCAGTAGCTATGATCTTTCCTTCCTCTTTACTCAAAGCAGGGGTAATTTCAGCGATTATCGGAAGGACTATTCCGGCGGACTCCCCAATCACAGCCAATCCGTTGACTCTTCCGATTTCAGCCCCCTCTATTATAAACAGCTTGTAATCTTTTCTTTTTTCGATGTATTTGTCCGCAAGTTGCTCTTCAATGCTCTTAGCTATCTTCTTAGCCTTGAGGACGTGTTCTACTGTGACATATTTGCTTCCCTCGGCTAGTGCAATATCACCAGCTGTTCTCACGAGGCCTCCGAGCTCTCTGAGTCTGAGAGTTAGGTGACCTCTCCTTCCGGCTCTTTTTTTCGCTTCCTTAATGATTTCGGCGACTGCCTCTCTCGTAAAGTGGGGAATTTTACCATCCCTGACAACTTCTTGTGCAACGAATCTGACAAGTTTCCTCCGATTCTCTATAGTGTCCTCCATGGTGTCGTTCATGTAAATCTCGTATCCATAACCACGAATTCTGCTCCTTAAAGCCGGATGCATGCCGTAGAGAGCGTCAAGATTTCCAGCCGCCACAAGGATGAAGTCACAGGGAACAGGTTCGGTTCTGACCATGGCACCGCTCGATCTCTCTGACTGTCCGGTTATTGGGAATTTCTTCTCCTGCATTGCTGTCAGGATTTTCTGCTGCGATTCTATCGTCAGCGTGTTTATTTCGTCGATATATAGGACACCTTTGTGAGCTCTGTGGATTGCTCCGGCTTCAACCCTCTCATGGGCTGGTGTTTCAAGACCGCCAGAGTTCTTAACTAAAAGGCCATTAGCCAACAAATTGCCAGTTTCTGTTGTTACGTTGTAAGTCTCGTTAATCGTTAGAGTGATATTTACGTCTTTAAAGTCGTCTCTGACAGATTTTACATAATCCAAAACTTGAATTAACCTGTTAGCTCTTTCTTTGTCGTAAATTGGTTTTAGGAGCTCTATAAATCTTTCAACATTTTTAGGTTCATGACTTATCAGCAACCTTAAGAGAACTTTATCTTTTTCAGTTCCTCTCTCGCATATTAAGTTAGCTTTGATACCCAAAAGGCCCAAGAGTACCTTTAAGTCTTCTAGGAATGCTCTCATATTTTCCACAAGTTCAGGAATTGTTGTAATACTAAAAGCCAACATCCCTTCTAAATATTTCTTGTTTCCAAGACCGTAAACACTGCCGTCAGACTCGAACAAACCTCTTAGAAATTCTCTTACCGTTTTCTCTGATACAAGAACAAACTCTGGAATCTTGATTTGTTGATTTGTTTTCTTGCCAACTGGGAATCCTAGCGCAGCGAAAAACCTTATTATCTTTCTGTCTGTGGTTCTTAGAATATAGCTCTCTCCCATTGAACTTTCATTCTTCCTAATTTCGTAGTTGAAGTCTCTAAATACAGATTTTAAGTCACGGGCAATATTTTCAAGTGTATCACGCTTTGAGGAGATTATTGAGAAGCAATTCAGGTTTTTATCAATATTTCCACAGCCCAATGCGTATCCAAAGATTCTCGCAATTATAGGTAATCTTACGTCATTCGATTTGAGAGGCAAAAGTCCTAGCGATCTTAGCTCTTCGATTATCTTTAAAGGCCTAGTTATACCTTCGTACCACAATCTGAGAGTGTTTGCTTTATATCCTAAAAATTTCGAAGCTCTCTTATATCCCACCTTCGGATAGTTCTCTCTAAACTTCAGCCATTTGACATACATCTGATACTTCTCTAAATCACTGTAAGTTTTTGCTATATCGTATTCATCAAGAATTGTTATTGTAGAGTAAGGTATTTTCTCTCCGTTGTATCTACCAGCTTCAACCAAACCTCTTTCTGTATAGATTTTGTGCTCTGGAGTTAGAAGAAGGAACTTTCCATTAAATTTTACAGGAACTATATCGAATTTGCCGATTCTCTTGTTTACACTAAGAATTTTTGTCCTTATAACTTTACCGTTATCGAAGGTTAGGGTGTAGTAATTTTTATCTCTAAGGTCGACGGCAAGATATTTTGCATCTTCGAGACTCATTTCCTGAATTAAATCGGAATGTTTCTCTAGGATTTCATCAACAAAGTCACCTATCCTGACAAGCCTCCTATTTCCGTCTTCCACTACTACTATTAAATTGTTTTTATCAAATGATTGAAATGGATCGTGACGAACGTCACCGAACAAAGCTCCGGCATGAGCACCTGTAGCGTCTTCAAAGGGAGCTGTCTCTCTATCAGCATTGTTTACGAGCAGTTTGGGGATGTTTCTTTCTTCTCTCGGCATCATGTATCTCGCAAGCAAAAAGACCATGGCAGCTGCGATAATCCCCCATAGTATCTGTTTCTCGATAATGGAGTATCCGAGTATGAAAAAAACGAGAGTGAACAGAAACATGTTCCTTGCTTGCTCCCTTTTCATAGCCTCCTGTTTGTAGGCTTCAATTATTTCCCTACCTTTTCCTGCTGGGACTGTCCTTATTTTCGGCTGATTCGGGTCTTCAGGATTCGGATAAACGAGTATGTCTTCGAGCTCCTCTTTTGGAAGGAGTTCAGCCATAGCCTTTGCAAGCATTGACTTTCCGGTTCCAGGTGATCCGATTAGCATCACATGTCTTTTTTGGATAGCTGCTTTTTTGATAGCTTCAACTGCGTGGTCCTGTCCGATAACTTGGTCTACCAATCTTTTCGGAACCTCAATTTCCTCAGTAGTTTTGAAATCCAAATATCCAACGAGTTCATCAACACTTTCTTCCATTTATCCTACTGTTACCATTTTGCTGTTTAAAAACTTACCTCACGAATTTCGTTAATTAGTCTCCTGTAGAATTCTTCGAGAAACCTATGTCTCTCCTCGGCGAGCTTTTTCGCTGTCTCAGTGTATAGAAAATCCTTGAGCTTCAATAACTTCTCTTCAAAATGAGTGATAACTTCCTCTAAGCTCTTCCCCCTTTCACCTGCAAACATGAAAGCTCTTGCTATGCCTATTGCACCCATTGCATCGAGCTTATCGGCATCGCTTAAGATCTTCGCCTCAAGGGTTTTCGGTTCTACTCCAGATGAAAAAGAGTGGGCTTCTATGCAATGACAGACCTTTCTTATAAAATCTTCCGAATACCCCTTTTTTCTCAAAAGATCCTCTGCGATTTTAGCACCCTCTATTGCATGGTTTTCGTGATCTCTTGCTATATCATGGAGATCTGCCGCCATTTCGATAACATTTGGATCACCACCTTCTCTCTCAGCTATATAAAGAGCCAAGAGCTTTACCCTTTTTGAATGATCTCGATCATGAGTCATCTTACCACCTTCCACAAGTTTTTTAAACAGATTTTGTTAACAACATACCGAATCCCGCCTTAGCTCAGTGGTAGAGCGCGGGACTGTAGTCTGCCCTGCCCCTGCAGGGGGGCAGTGATCCCGTGGTCCCCGGTTCGAATCCGGGAGGCGGGACCATCCTACCACTTTTCACATACTCCATATCCATCGATAGTTTTTTATGAAGTTTTGCTTCAAACTAATACAAGCGGGGGTTGCCGAGCCAGGCCAAAGGCGGTGGACTCAAGATCCACTCCCGTAGGGGTTCGTGGGTTCGAATCCCACCCCCCGCATTGGAAATAACTGCCTTACAGGATTACAAAAACTTCCACTTCCAATTTACCACAGGAGAAAAAAATTTAAAATCAAAAAAGACCAAAAGAATTCCGGTCAAAACAAAGTTGAAAAATTGCCTAAAAACCATCCCTCTTCAGACCAAAAAGTGAAAACAGCCCCTTTTCGAGCTCGACAGCTATGAAAACGCTTGAAGCAACTGCAATCGTCAAAGCCCATTCATAGAGTGTCATCGGTTCGAGATGCATTATTCCCAGACTGGTCAGTGCAAGCTGGATTGCAAGGGTTAACAGAATTCCGAAGATGGCGAA
>CAZZMN010000046.1:0-10050 GCA_964655455.1 uncultured archaeon | reverse complement strand
TAGCGTTAGCGTTGTGACAAACTCGCTCCTCATGAAAAATTACGTTCCACCAATTAAAAAAGGAGGTGATGGAATGAGAATTGAGCTTGAACTGTTTGGTCTCTCGTGCGGGCATTGCGTGATGAGAGTTAGGAAGGTTCTAGAGGAATCGGGAGCAAAGGTTGTAGAGATAACAATGGACAGGGCTGTTATCGAAGCAGATGGCGATGTTGAGAGATTTGTGAAGGCTGTGGAGGATGCGGGATACAAGGCAAGGGTGAAGAGTTAAAAGTCTCTTTAAAAAAATTTAATCGCTTAATTTTTCAAATTGATCTTTTTCAGCCCCGCAAACGGGACAGACCCAATCATCTGGGAGATCTTCCCACTTCGTTCCCGGCGGTATTCCCCCGTCAGGGTCACCATCATCTTCGTCGTATATGTATCCACACACGGTGCACTGGTACTTCATCATATCACACCCGCTACGAGCTAAATCAACACTGTCCTTTAATAATATAAAGTTTCCCATCCACAGGATCGTGTGAACAAGTGGCATAGGCTGAAGAGCTTGTGATAGAAAGGGCTGTTAGGATTACAACTCCCGAAGAATACTCTTTCGCGTAGCGTAAAGTATTTCACTGTTTTTGCTCATTTTTTATCATGGAGACTGAGATTGTTGAATTAACTCCAAGTGTGAAACTCTACAAAGTTGGAGTAATAAACTACTATCTATACAAGGGTGAAAAAAATGTTCTGATCGATTGTGGGCTGAGCTGCACCGCTGAAAAACTACTCGAAATTCTCGAAGAGAACATCGATGCGATTTTAATAACCCACAGCCACTTCGATCACACGGGAGGACTGCCGGTCTTACTCGAACAGTATGATACGGAAGTCGCCGCCCATGAGGGTGTAGCAAAGCTTCTCGAAAAGGAGAAGGTAATAAAATCTTGGATAAGAGATAACAGAGAATTTTGCAAAAAAGCTTACGAAGCGGAGGTTAAGGAGACCGAATTCCCCCAGAAGATAGATGTCGCCTTAAAGGATGGAGACGATTACTACGGACTTGAGATTATCGAAACTCCCGGTCATTCACCGGACACAATATCGATCTACCTGAGAAAGGAAAACGTCCTCATAGCCTCGGATGCTTTGGGATACTTTACATCCTCCGGAAAGATTGTCCCCCTCTTCTTCTACAATTACGAGAGCTATTTAAATTCGATTAAAAAAATCCAGACGCTGAGACCTTACATTCTCGGCTTAAGCCATATCTATTTCTTCAGAGGGACAGAATGTGATAAAGCCGTAGAGAACGCCTTAAACGAGACTGTAAAGCTTGCAGATAGGATTAAAGCTGGAATGAGCGATGAAGAACTGATAGACTATTTCATAGTTGATGAGCTAAAGCTCTATCCAGAAGAGGCTATGAAAGCTTCGGCTTTGTTACTTAAGAAAAGGGTTCTTGAGTCTTAGAGTAGTTCGTATTGTCAGCATTTTTTATACCTTTTGCTAAAAAAAGTGCCAAAAGCTCTTCTTCACTTAGCACTTTATCAGTCCGTCAGGTAGTTTTCCAATCCCTCTCAGGCGTCTAACTCTTTCACAATCTTGGCTACAGTGTTTATTTCCTTAATTATCTCCTCCAAACTCTTCTGTGCACGTTTACCTTCTTTCTCAGCAAGTTTTGCATGTTCAACGACTCTTTTTGCAAACTCTGCAGATATCTTCATTAGAATCGTAAATTAAATTAAACCCTCCTCTTATTCAGGCTTAAATGAAAATTGTAATGACTACGCCGTATTATCCACCACATGTTGGAGGCATTGAGCTTCACGTAAAGAATTTAGCCTCGGAGCTTGCTAAAAGACACGATGTCGAAGTGATATCATCCTGCGGTGGTAATAAGGTAACAAAAATTAAGTGCCTGAATATTCCTTACTCCCCAATTCCACTCAAAAGGATAAAAGTCGATGCCGATGTAGTTCACCATCACATTCCAAGCCCATTTTTCGCTTTGATGACAGATTTCAAACCGTCCGTTGTGACGTATCATAACGACATCGTAATTCCAGACAGAGTGAACGGATACAGAGTGCGATTCAGAGAAAGTATAGAAAAGATAAGCGAAAAAATCGTAAGAAAAGTTCTTGATAGATGTGATGTCATTATTGCCACGACACTTGATTACGCGATCACCTCGAACGTTTTAAAAGATTATTTACACAAGATTCGTATTGTTCCAAACGGGATTCACGTAAGGGACTTTATTTACACAACCGATAAGGAAGATTACATCCTCTACGTCGGAAGGCTCGTAGAGTATAAAGGACTTGATACCCTTATCAGAGCACTAAGCGGGAGCCGTGAAACCCTCGTAGTTGTCGGAGAGGGTGAAGATGCCGAGATGTTCAAGCGTCTCGCAAAGAAAATGAATGTAAATGCTGTATTCCTTGGAAAAGTTAGCTATAACAAGGTTGTTCACTTAATCTCAAAGGCTAAGTGCTTGGTTCTCCCCTCAAAAAACAGACTTGAAGCTTTCGGTATAGTTTTGCTTGAGGCGATGGCGTCGGGAACTCCCGTTATCGCCTCAGATATCCCCGGGGTCAGATGGATCGCAGGGAAGGGCGGTTTCACATTTAAAAGTGTTGAAGAGCTTAGGTCACTCATCGATAATCTCGACAAAAAAACAGTGAAGATCATCGGAAGAAAAGGTAGGAAATTCGCAGAAAAACACGACTGGGAAATAATAGCAAAAAAAGTGGAAGAAATATACAAGGAGTTGGTCTGATGGATAGAATTGCGATAATCATCCCCGTATCAGTGAACGAACCTGAAGAGATTTTGAGGAAGAGTGCCGAGCATCTAAAGCAACTTGGGGACTTCAAAATTTTATACGTTTTCGATGGCAGTGAGAATGATAAAAGGGTTCAAATGCTCCGAGAAATGGGATGCGAAGTTCTTGCAAGAAATACAAGGAGGGGAAAGAGAGCGGGAGCTATAAATGACGCTCTTGCTTATCTGAATACAATCCCCGATTTTATCGCGGTATTCGACGTTGACTCCCGTCCTTCAAAGGATTTTATAACCAACTGTGTGAGATGTCTCAAAAAAGACGGCAAAGCCTATATAGCTTCAACAAAAAGATCCGTAAGCAATCCGGTTAATTTGGTAACGAAAACAGTGGAATTCGAATATAAGCTGATAAATTTTCTCCTAAGAATCTCCAAATTCAAGCAGTTCAACGGGCTCATTGGAGTCTTAAACGGCAAAATCTTGGCAAGAGAAAAATTAAAAGAAGACGCAATAACGGAGGATGCCGATTTTGCAACAAGAATGCACACGAAGGGTTACAGGGCGCTTTTATGCGAAGGAGTTTTAGAAGAACAGGCGCCCATATATTGGAAGGATTTTTACAACCAACGGAAAAGGTGGTATTACGGTGGGTTACAGCTTTGGAGGTATCTAAAAGATGTTTTATCCTGTAGGGATCTTTCTTTTAAGATTTCTTGGCTGAGTTCGCTGACTTTGACGTATTTTCCCGTCCTTTTCTTGCCGCTAATAATCCCTTCAATAATCCCTCTGCTGATTTACAAAAAAAGGGATGCTTTTAAACTCTACGTTGGTTTGATAATTTACTGCATTGTTCTGCAGATTGCATCGCTATCGGCTATAGCAAAATTTGTAAAGGGTGATGAGATAGAATGGGCAGCTATAAAAAGGAGCTGAGAGGACTAATCATCGCAATCGCAATCACGCTAATATCTTTTTTAGTGATATTCAAAATCAGCGACCAAGATGTTAAAACAATTTTTGAGATTAAAGCCGAATACATCATTATCTCTCTATTCCTTCATTCTCTTTTTTGGATTTTCTGGACGTTAAGATTAATGTTTATAGCAAATATGCTCGGAGGCAAGATAGGGTTTAGGATAGCTTTCTTAATCACACTAGCGAGTAACTTCTTCGCAGCAGTTACGCCCTCCTCTGCGGGAGGAGAGCCTGTTCGCATTCTCTACCTATCGAAAAATGGAATGAGAACTGGAAGAGCAACAGCAGTCGTTTTAATCGAAAGACTTATTGATTCTATATTTTTCATCATGTTTTTGACAATACTTCTGCTAATAACTGATTTCTCCTTAGGACTCGGTTTTAAAGTAGGCGGAATATTTTTGGCATTTTTGATTGCCTTTATTTTCTCTCTTTACGAGCTTTTCAAATATCCAAAGCGGGTTCGAAAACTTCTGTTTCTCTTGAGGAAGAGATTAAATGAAAAGATCTACAAAAAAATCGAAAGAGAAGTCTGGAGCTTCAGGGAAGCTTTAGTTGATCTACTTAAAGGTTCCAAAAAGAAAATATTAACTTTTTTCATTCTGACAGCACTAATATGGATTCCTGAGTTCCTAATCCCTTCTTTCGTCCTATTGGCTTTTGACTTGGGACCCTACTTCCTTCTCTCCCTTACATCTCAGGCGATAATAGTTGTAATTTCGCTAGTACCGCTAACACCGGGTAGTAGCGGAATTGCCGAAGGCAGCTTTTTCTACCTCTACTCTCAGTTTGTGAGAGGAAATCTCGCACCAGTAGTTGCTGTCTGGAGAACTATCACCTACATTTCGAATATAATCTCAGGAGCACTCGCAATCGTGTTCGTGTTGAAAATCCGACAAGATTAAAAGTAGTTTGCATCAACACAGCTTATGGGCAAAACGATAACCGAGAAGATTTTCTCAAGAGCTACTGGAAAAGATGTCAAAGCGGGAGAATTTGTGTTAGCAAACATAGACAGAGCAATGGTTCACGACATCACGGCTCCTTTGGCGATAAAAGCTTTTAGAGAGATTACAGGTGAAAAAGGGAAGGTATGGGATCCCTCTAAGATCGTGATGGCTTTTGATCATCAGGTTCCAGCCGATAGCATCAATGCAGCTGAAAACCATAAAATGCTGAGAAAATTTGCCAAAGAGCAAGGAATAATCTTTTACGATGTTTACGAAGGTATCGCACATCAAGTAATGGTAGAAAAGGGACATGTCCTGCCAGGAATGCTCGTAGTGGGTGCGGACAGCCACACATGCATGTACGGTGCTTTGGGAGCGTTCTCCACGGGAATCGGCTCCACGGACATGGGATTTGTATTTGCTTTGGGGAAACTGTGGTTTAAAGTTCCCGAGACGATAAAGTTCGAGATAAACGGAAAACTTCCGAGAAGAGTTTACAGCAAAGACGTTATCCTGAAAATCATCGGGATTGTGGGTGCGGATGGTGCAAACTACAAGACTGTAGAATTCTGCGGAGAGACTGTGAGAAAGATGGAGATGTCCCAGAGATTTACGATGACAAATATGGCGGTAGAAATGGGTGCAAAGGCTGGAATAATCGAGCCTGACAAAGAGACCAAAAGATATCTCTCTGCTATCGGTGTAGGTGATTACGAAGAAATTAAAAGCGACGAAGACGCCAAATATTCAAGGGTTTTGGAGATCAATGTGAGCGATCTAGAACCACAGGTCGCAGTTCCTCACAGGGTTGACAACGTCGTTAGTGTGAGTGAAGTTGAAGGTGTGAAAGCTGATCAGGTTTTCATAGGATCGTGCACAAATGGCAGATATGAGGATCTCAAAATTGCCGCTGAAATCCTTAAGGGAGAAAAGGTTGCAAAGGAAACCCGGCTTATCGTCATTCCAGCTTCGAGGAGTGAGTATCTAAAAGCCTTGAAGGATGGGCTAATTGAAATATTCATTGAAGCCGGAGCTATCGTAGAATTCCCATGCTGCGGCCCCTGCATGGGTGGAAGCTTTGGCTTAATAGCTTCAGGAGAGGTCAGCGTTTCCACATCTAACAGGAACTTTATAGGCAGACAGGGAAGCCCTGAAGGAAAGATATACCTTTGCTCTCCGGCAACGGCAGCAGCCACCGCAATATACGGTGAGATAACCGACCCGAGAAAAGTCTAAAAAAATATATAATCAATCGTTAAAAATTTCTTATGCTTCCAACCGGTGTTTTCTATCATATAAGTTTTAGTAGAAGAAGCTATCTCACAATCGGAACGAGATTAAGGGATTTTCCGGAAGCATTTAGAGAGTTCGAGAGACGAGAGAACTTCAAGCTCATAGAATGCCCAAAGATCGATGAATCCCTGATCCTTCAAGTCCATACAAAGAGGCACTTGGAAGGTGTTAAAAACGATCCGCTATGTAGCACGGCATGGCACTCTGCTGGAGGCGTGGTCAAGGCAACCGAAATGGTTTACGAGGGGGAGTTAAGAAATGCCTTCTGCTACATCGGTGCCGGTGGCCATCACGCTGGTAGGGACTACTTCTGGGGATTCTGCTGTTTTAATGATGTCGTTTTAGCGATAACAAATCTCAGAAACAAGCACGGTAACGTAAAGGTTGCGATAATTGACACGGACGCCCATCACGGTGACGGAACGAGGGAACTCGTCCAAAACGATAAGAACACGTTGCACTATTGCATATGTCCGATGGACTACACAAGCCCAGACAAGCTAAAAATAGACGTTAGCTACTACAATCACGATTACATCAAAGCCGTTCAAGATTTTTGCGAAATTGCAAGAGATTTTTCCCCATCTCTGCTGTACTGGTATTTCGGTCACGATACCCACATCGGCGACTACGGAGACATTGGATTGACAGTAAGGGATTACGTGAAGATAGCAAGAATCCTCAAGGGATTAGCTGAGGAGATTTGTGATGGGAAATTAGTTGTCGTTTTGGGTGGTGGCAGTATTCCCGAAATTGCGAGAGAATCGACCCTTGCGATAATAAGGATTCTTTTGGAGTGATTTTTATGAAGATTTTTGTCTGCGGTTCGATTGGCTACGGATACAAGGAGGAGATAAAGAAGCTACAAGATTTGTTAAGAAAAGAGGGTTTTGAAATCCTCGACCAGTTTAAATACGATTACAGCGATATTGATGATTTCAGGGATAAAAGGGAGCTTAGTGCCGAAATCGTTAGGAGAGATTTGGAACTCTGTGATAAAGCTGATGTTTTGATTTTGATCACAAAGCATCCGAGTTTCGGAGCAATGGCTGAAATCGTAATCTCTTCGATGAAAGGAAAACCTGTGATTGTTTTCTGCCCCGAAAAGCTCAGATCCCCATGGCCGTTATATTTCGCAACAGCAATCGCTAAGAATGAAGAAGAGCTAATTTCAATCCTTAAAGAACTAAAACCCGAAATCGGAACAATTCCAAACGTTTACTGCGATCACGTGTCTGAATTCGTTTACACGAAGTTTAAGTGCATCTGTCCCGTCACAGGATTGGAGGATCGAGGTGTGATAAAGATCAGATACAAACCCAAAGATAGGCTGTTGGAATACGAATCCCTCGATCGTTATTTCAAGAGCTTTGAGGGAAAAAAGTTGCATCACGAGGCTGTTGTCTGCAAAATCTATAGGGATCTTTCAAACGTTTTAAATCCGGAATGGTTAGAAGTTATTGCGGAATTCGAAGAAAGAAGCAATGTTAAAGCCGTTGTGAGAGTTCAAAGCAAATAAACTGCGAAAATAACTGAAAATATTCCCGTTAGGAATATGCCGTCGAATGTTCCGGCACCACCGATGCTGACGATTCCGGCACCCACCTTTTTCACGTCTTTTAAGTGAAGGATGTCGGCACCAAAAAGTGAACCCAAAACTCCTGAGGAGAATGCGAGCTTCGGGATAAGCAGTGGGTTTAATCTAAAGATTTCTGCTGAAATAAATGCTGAAAAGGCGGCTACAAGCGGTGGGATGAACATAGGGACGACAATCCCCACGTTAGGGACGGGTTTTGCTGATACAAAAGTTACAAGGGTTGTAAGAAGGAACGAAAGAAGAAAAGCCTCCATTGGCAAGCTGAACAGAAGTCTTAATGAGAGGATTGTTGGAATCAAACAGCCACCAACGTTAACAGCTATAACGATTTTTTCTTTTTCAATTCTTCGATAGACTATCCCAAAGAAACTGTAATATCTCCTTTCGACGATTCTTCCCTCTCTTTCAGTTATCGGTATGTTGATTAAGGAGCCAATTGCAATCATCATGAAGAGAAGAAGCGCCTCCTCCCTCGGCATTTCGAAAACGATAGAGAGAGCTTCTGAAGCTCCAATTATGAAAATCAGAAGGAAAAAGGGGAGAAAGATGAATAGAAGGAAAAGGGGAAAGATTAGTGGAGGGAATAGGTATCCTTTCATTAAAGCCTCCTCAAATCGATTACGATGTAATCACTTGCAGATCTGACGCTTTCAAAAGGAATGACATAATAACCGTTTTCCTCCTTTAATCCGCGTATAGTATTTTTCGGCCTGACTATCAAATTGACGAGAGCACCAGTTCTGTAATCGAACGTTATGGAGTGTACTGTTCCGACAATTGTTCCATCTGAAAGGAGAACTGTCTTGTTGAATAATTGCTTCGCTAATATCATCTTACCACCAAAAGATTTAGGGGTGGCAAAGTAATAAAATTTTCGCTAGCCGTAACCTAACAGAGCTTTCTCTCTCTTCTTTATTTCCTTAGCTCTTTCTTCAAATCTCTCGTAGAACGAAATCATGCTTTCAGTTACACTTGGCTTTATCTTGCGTATAGCTTCAAGGAAGTGTCTCATCTCAACCTTTTCGGCGTTCATATTTTCTCTCAGAGCTAGCATGACTGCTTCTCTGCAGATTGCTTCTATATCTGCACCCACATAACCCCCGGTTATTGCTGCAAGCTCCTCCAAATCCACATCGTCGGCTAAGGGCATCTCCCTCGTGTGAATCTTGAAGATCGCGTATCTGCTCTCCTTGTCTGGAGGTCTGACATAAACAAGTCTATCGAATCTTCCGGGTCTCAAGAGAGCTGGATCGAGAATGTCTGGGCGGTTTGTTGCTCCTATGACGATTACACCATCAAGCTCTTCTAAGCCATCCATTTCCGTTAGGAGTTGATTAACTACTCGCTCGACCGCCCTTGATCCCTCGTCAAGCCCACGCATCGGAGCGATGGCGTCTATCTCATCGAAGAAGATTATGCACGGAGCCACTTGCCTTGCTTTTCTGAATATCTTTCTAACAGCCTTTTCACTTTCACCAAGCCATTTGCTGAGTAATTCGCTCCCCTTAACACTTATGAAGTTCGCCTCACTCTCATTTGCAACGGCTTTTGCGATCAGAGTCTTACCGGTCCCTGGTGGCCCGTAGAGAAGAACACCCTTTGGAGGCTTTATTCCGAATTTCCTAAACTTCTCAGGATACTTCAGTGGCCATTCGACAGCTTCGATTATCTCCCTCTTTACGTCCTCAAGACCTCCGACATCCTCCCATCTTACGTTGGGTACCTCCACAAGGACTTCTCTCATCGCTGATGGCTCTATTTCTTTCAAAGATTCTTTAAAGTCGTCCATTGTAACTTTAAGGTTCTCAAGAATTTCTTGGGGCAGTTCCTCCTCGTTGAAATCGATTTCGGGTAGTATCCTTCTGAGAGCTTTCATTGCAGCCTCTTTGCAGAGTGCTTCTATATCAGCCCCGACAAATCCGTGCGTTTGATCGGCGATGTATCTCAGCATAGCCTTTATCACTTCCCTGTCGAGTTCCTCTTTCAGATCTTCGGGCATCCAGCTCTCAATAGCCTTCTTTATTTCTTCTTTCTTTTCAAGATCCCTAACTTCTTCGATAATGAAATCTATATCTCTGTATCTATTATCTCCGTTTTCCTTTAAAGTTTTCTTTAGTCTCTCAAGGGCTGGAAGGATGAATTCAAGAGAGTAATCGGGCTCTAGGGGCATGTTCCTCGTATGTATCTGGAGAATCTCGTATCTTCCATCCCTATCTGGGACACCGATCTCAATTTCCCTGTCGAATCTTCCCGGTCTCCTTAAAGCTGGATCGATAGCTTCGATTCTGTTTGTCGCACCTATCACAATGACTTGTCCCCTCTCCTCAAGACCGTCCATTAGTGTCAGAAGTTGGGCAACGACTCTTCTTTCGACTTCACCTGTTACTTCCTCTCTTTTCGGAGCTATCGAATCGATTTCATCAATGAAGATGATGGAGGGGGCATTCTCCTTCGCCTCTTCAA
>CAZZMN010000045.1:0-9172 GCA_964655455.1 uncultured archaeon | reverse complement strand
CTTAAACCAAACGAAGTCTTCCTAATTGAAATCAAGCCGCCAATGGGTGCCACCTATCCACTTGAACTCAAAGTTCCACCTACAATAGATCCAACGATGGTGCTACTGCAGTAAGAAAGATTAATCTAAATTTTTTTATTTTTATTTTTTTAAGGTGATAAAATGGAAGAAAACATCGATGAGATAATCAGCAGAGCGGAAGCGGATTCACCCGAAAGCAGGTTAAATAAGTTGGAGAAGGAGCTTGACATTCTCAAAGGTTCGATTAAGAAGCTTCTGCTGGACATTAGGGAAACTTTAAACAATCTCGACAACCCATTCCAGAATCTACAGGGGCTGGCTGAGAGTCTAGCCATTTCACCCCAACGACAGCCACAACAGATTCAAATCATCCCTCCTCCACCACAAGATACCTCTAAGGTTGAGCCTGAAAAAAAAGATGATGTGAAGAAGGAGTTTGAAGAGAAAAAAGAAGCCGGAGGTAGTATCATGTCTCAATCTTATCCAAATCAATTTAAAAAATATGAGGAGGTGATCGAAAGAAGTGAAAAGCCCGAAAGAGTTACGGTTGAAGAAAAGCTGATTACAAAAGAAATCCTGAAGAAATACGATATCCTAACACTCTTTGAGATAATGGCTTGGGTCAAAGGAATGCTTGAAAAATACAGTATAGACTCCGTAAAACTCATGCTCGAAATATTCGAATCAGCAGGTTACATAATGAATGAAACAAGGGATTTCATTTCCAAGGTTGCCGATCTCATTGCGATGAATGAAGGATTCGAGGACATTCTGCTCGAACTTTACAGGCTTCACAAGATCATAAATCCACACGATACCACAATGGATTCCAAACTACTTGCTCTCATGCTCGATAAGAAGATTTGAAATGAGGAGTAGGAATGGTCAGGGAGGTGATAGCCACATACATTCTCGTAATCGCTACTGTCGTAGCCGTGTCATCGGTCAGTTTGGCGATAATACCTACAGTGAGAGATCTCGCCAATTCTTACATTTCCATAAGCGAGAAGCTGAATGAACGGGTGAAAACGGATATAGACATCATATTTATCAGTGCGAACGATAAAAGTCTGACCGTGTGGCTAAAAAACACGGGGAATACGGTGATACCGAAAGATCTTATCGCAATGAGTGATATATTTGTCGTATCCAGCGAGTCTTCATATCATTTTGCGTTGAGTTCCGCTACATACGAGATAACGAACGGCGACGGAGACGAATACTGGGAGAAGGGTGAAACTATGATGATACAGATCAACGTGAGCTTGCCTCCGAATGAATACTTGCTGACGTTTGTTCTTTACAACGGTGTCAAAGTGAACGAGGTGTTCTCGAGGTGATTTCGTGGGGTTCGATACTGTCATCGCATCGGTAATTGCCATAGCGATAATAGTGCTCGTGTCTTATACATTCATATCGGGTAGTGCTTCGATCACAGAGAGTGCCATAGACAGCTACAAGGAGTTGATAAAAAATGAACTGAAAAGACTGAATACAGCGATTAAAATCCTGAACGTCACATACAGCAGTGGAACTCTGCAGGCATATTTCAAAAACACGGGAAACGAGAGATTCATGAGCTTTGATGGATTTGATGTCTTCATCTACGGTAGCACAGGAGGATCGAACGTTGTGATCTACATCACCACCGCTCAATACGACATCACTAGGGAACTGATAAACCCGGGAATATTCGATCCTCAGGAGATCGCAAGCGTTCGATCAACAATTGCTCTAGGTGACGGAACGTACACTCTTCAGATCTGCACGCCAAATGCAGTTTGCGATACTTTGGATTTTGAGGTGGGATTATGATGGGAGAATTGGAAAAGAAAAAGAATATTCTGACAAGCGGGAATAGTGAGATAGATAAAAGACTCGGTGGAGGAATCCCTCTCGGAACTCTGACCCTCATAGAGGGTGAAAACGACACAGGGAAAAGTGTCCTCTGCCAGCAGTTCGTTTACGGTGCCTTAATCAGCGGATACACAATCGCCTACTACACGACGGAAAACACTATAAAGAGTCTCTTAAAACAGATGGAATCCCTCAGCCTTGATATTTCGGACTTTTACGCCTTTGGCTACACCAGAATCTTTCCAGTCCATATTGAGGGAATAGAGTGGAGTACTGAGCAGATGAGGAAGATTCTAAATCTCATCGCGAACCACATGAAATCGATAAAAGAGGAGATCATCATCGTAGATTCGCTCACGATGTTCACGACGTATTCGACAGAGGACGATGTTCTTGAATTTCTCACAAGATTGAAGAATCTTGCAGATAACGGTAAAACGATCCTTATAACCCTCCACCAGCACGCTTTTAAAGAAGATACTCTCGTCAGAATAAGATCCGCTTGTGATTGTCATTTATTCCTCAGAAAGGAACAAGTTGGTGACAGATACATTTGCGTTCTTGAAGTCTCCAAGATTAGAGGAGCTAGAAAAACTACGGGTAATATAATTTACTTTGAAATCCATCCGGGCTTTGGATTGAAGATTATCCCCGTGTCAGAAGCAAGGGCATAGATAAACGGCAAAAAAGTTATATACAACATCAAAGTATACTGTAAATAATCAGAATAATAATTACAATCATCATGAAGGTGGTGCTCATGGCTAATATCGAATTCAGCTACAAACCAAAGGGACTCAAACAGGGAGTTGTTGCGAATTTTCCTTTCAAACCGAGATCACTTAATGAAGAGCACGATCAATCCAATCTACAGAGTTGCGGCATCTACCGCCTCCTACCGAAGGACATGAAAAAGGAATGTGAGAAAAACCTCCACTTACTCGAGTATCTTCACATCATACCCGTAGATAAGATAGGAATACCAAAATTCACACCAAAGCTCGATAGAAAGAAACATGGAGATCTCGAAAATCTGAACTTAATCTATCCAGCGGATGAGCAGATATACATTCATATCTACCCCGACAAAAACGATGTCAGAAATTACTACATACCGATAGAACCCACACTGCTCACAGGTGTTGAACACCTTCTGAGGGAAGTCGAGCTAAGACTCGTAGATTATATAATCGATGTAGAGTTCGACCCCTTGGATAACGAAGAGAAGGCAAAAATCCTGAAAAGCGCTCTGAAGGATGTTTGCGAGATTGTAAAGCCTCAAGAATATTATGAGGGATTGAAAGCAGATGTAAAAGCAGAATTAAGTTTACTCCCAAAGCCAAGATTTCATTTATTTAAATTTTTCAGCCTTAACGGGAGGAACAAGTTTAACAGTAAGATTCGGGTAACCCCGCAGCAGTATAAGGCTTTAGAATACGCTCTCCTGAGAGATAAGATCGGTTTGGGTATTCTTGAACCTTATATCCGTGATAAGTATATTGAAGATATCTCGTGTAGCGGTCTCGGTCCGATATTCATAGAGCATAAAATCTTCAGAGGGTTGAAGAGTGTAATAGAGTTTAGAGATGAAGAAACGCTGAACAAATTCATTATAAAGCTTGCCGAGAGAATAGGTAAACCCGTCACGTATAAAGATCCTATTGTGGACGCTACATTACCGGACGGATCGAGAATAAACATCGTTTACGGAAAAGACATCAGCAAGAACGGAAGCAACTTCACGATCAGAAAGTTCAACGAGAGACCTTTCAGCGTCCTTCAGCTAATAGAGTTTGGCTCCCTTGATTACATGATAGCCGGCTACCTCTGGTTGCTAATCAGCGAGGGTATGAGCGGTTTCATCTGCGGTGAGACTGCCAGCGGTAAAACGACGCTGCTTAATGCTATCACGGCATTCATCCGTCCGGAGGCAAAGGTAGTGTCCATCGAAGATACACCAGAGCTTCAGGTTCCGCACAAGAACTGGACGAGAGAGGTAACGAGAGGGAGCACAAGGGGCGGAAAGCTCGGTGAGGGAAGCGGAAGCGATGTAACGATGTTCGACCTGCTGAAAGCCGCCCTAAGACAGAGACCCAACTACATCCTCGTCGGTGAGATTAGAGGTGTTGAAGGTAACATTGCATTTCAGGCAATGCAGACCGGTCACCCGGTTATGTCAACGTTCCACGCAGCTACGGTCGAAAAACTCATCCAGAGGCTGACTACGGAGCCTATAAGTGTTCCGAAAACTTTTATAGATAATCTAAACTTTGTTGTCATCCAGAGTGCAGTCCGTCGTCCAGATGGAAAGCTCGTAAGGAGAGTTCTAAGCGTAAACGAGATAGTTGGATACAACCCACAAAAAGGAGGAGTTTCGTTCATCGAAGTCTTCCAATGGGATCCCGTTACGGATACCCATGTGTTTACGGGATACGGCAGCTCCTATTTGCTTGAGCAGAAAATAGCAACTCGTCTAGGAATCCCACCCAACAAGAAGAAGCTCATTTATGAAGAAGTCCAGAAAAGAGCGAAGATCCTGAAAAAGCTACATGAGCAGGGTGTGACAGACTTTTACGAATTCTTCAGAACTCTGGCTAAGATTCAGAAGAGCGGATTGCTTAACATAAAAGTCTGAAGTGGTAGATATGGAATTCAAAAATCTAAGATTTCTGGAAGCTTTGAAGTTCAGAAAAATATGGATATTTAAACTCTTTGAAAATCTAAAGAGACTCAGCGAAGAAAAATTAATGGACAATGATCTACTTTTCAGCCTGACATACATGGCATCCCTTTCGACGGCAAACATAAGCAGAGACAAGATCTTTGGAATGATTGCGGAAAGTGAATACACCACAAGCAAATACTTCAGGCAGATAAGAGACCTCACCCAAAAGTGGCATTACGATTATGCAACATCGTGTGAACTGATTGCGGAGAAAGTTAAGCATACGAGATTAAAGAGTCTGCTAAACAGATTTGCGAACGCTATTGCCGCTGGAGAACCTGACAGGGAGTTCTTGGAAAGAGAATGGGTAACCTTCAAGACAGTCAGGAAGGATGAATACTTAAGAAATTTGGAGAGCTTAAGAAAGTGGACTGATGCCTACGTGTCGATACTCGTTTCAACATCCCTTATCTCCATAGTTATTCTGCTTTCGGTTATAATATACAGCAGAGGCGATCCTCTATCAACGATTCTCATCTCCATACTGTCATGTTTGGCATTTTCGCTTTTCGGGTACTTCATGCTCTACAAAGCTACTCCAAAGGATGCAAAAGTTCACGATCTCCCGATAAAATCTAAGGAGCAGAGAACGATATCAAGGTTGCAGATATTCCTCCTTCCACTTGCGGCGATGACACTATTGATTTTGTCAATAATTCCAGCGATAGTTAATCCAGAAGCGAAGATATTCGGCATGGATGCAAAGGGATTAGGTCTGATTATTGCAGGGGTGATCCTGCTTCCCCTCGGGATTATAGCAAGAAGGGACGATGTAAAAGTGAGCAAAAGGGACGAAGTCTTCACATCGTTCATAAGAAGTTTGGGAGCTATTATCTCAGGTGCCGGCGTGACTGTAGCAGAAGCCCTTTCAAGGATCGATAGTAAGAATTTGGGAGAGATTAAAGATCTCGTTATCCAGTTACATAAGAGGCTTTCGTTGGGTTTAGATCCAAAAGCTTCGTGGGAGAAATTCATAGGAGAGAGCGGAAGCTACCTGATCAACAAGCTTGCACGCATATTTATAGATGCAACAGAAATGGGTGGAGACGCAAATGTCGTTGGAGGGATTGTCGGTTCTTCAAATCTTGAGATGGTTTTACTAAGGCTCAAAAGGAATCTGATTTCAACAGGTTTCATAAATCTCGTAATTCCCCTTCATATCGCAATGGTTGGGTTAATACTGTTCGTTACGAAGGTTCTGAACAAATTCACAACCCTTATTAATATGATGTTTGCTACTCAGATGTCGGGAATTGGTGGAGCCTCGGATATATTTAGTAGGACTCCCATAAGTGGAATGAACTTAGAATTCTTTGGAAACGTTCCCATAGAGCTTATAGATAGGCATGCTTTTTTTGTCACACTCATACTGATCTTCGCAAACTCCCTCTCAATGAGAGTCGTTAAGGGGAGTGCCAATTACATGCTTTACTTCTACCTTAGCATACTCATGGTAATATCAGGAATTTTGATGATTGTAGTTCCTCCGGCGGTTGATATGATGTTTTCAATCCCATCCTTTATGGAAGGTGGCTGAAATGAGGGACCTTCTGTTGATACTGTTTATAGTCTTGTTCAGCGGATGCATTGACAAGGGATTAATCGGTTACGATCTCGGAAATCTAACTCTGAAAGATTTTAATCTAAGCTCTTTAAATATAAGCGACATCGGTGGGAATATCTTAGGGAAATCGGATGAGATCCACCTTAAGGTCGGAGAATCCACTGAATACGAGGGGATCAATGTTACACTTGTTGAAGCCAAATTTTCAAAGAATTTACACGAATTTAATACGTTCTATCCCATAGATCCGCACATGGGTCTCGCACCCGAAGGATACAAGTTTCTCGTGATTTACGTAAAAATCGTGAATAACGGAAACGATACGATCTATCCAACTGCTCACGACTTCATAGTAGCGGACTCAAAAAAGAATGTATACTCTTATCACATATTAACCCACTCCTTTCAGGATTGTCTTAATCTAAAGGAGCTCAAGAAAGGTGAGAAAACCGAGGGAAGAATAGCGTTCTTGGTCCCCGAAAATGAGACGTTTAAAGTTGCCTACAATTTTCAATCGCTGGCGGATTTCAGATCTTTCTTTAATTTCTTCAAAACGAAGTGGGCGGTTTGGGAGGTGAGTTAAGGTGATGGAGATCGTAGCGGGATTGGTGTTTGTGAGTTTTGCGATGATTATACCACGAGTGTTTAGAAGTGGCAAGATAAAAAACGGCTCGATGAGAGGATTATTCGGAAGGCTAAAAAGAGGCTCAAAGAAAAAGGATGAGGAAAAAGAGATCGATGAAGCCTTAGAAAAGGTTGTGTCCGAGAAACCCAGAGCTGAGGAGAAGTTTATCCCGTTAGATAATGCCGCAAAGAATGTTGAAGTTACCGAGAACCTTCTTGATGAAATGGAGACTGGGACGATGATAAAAACAGAAGATGAAGAAGAAAAACTTCCGGAATTGCCGGATTTACCTGAGCTGACGGATGAAACCGGGGAAATTAACATGGAAGACGTAGAGAAAGAGATCACAGATTTCGAGGAAGAGGATAATCTAATCTTAAGTCTTGCAAAGGAGATCGAAACCAAAGAGAAAGAGGAGATTGATCTGCTCAGAAACCTAAAAGGAAAGAAGTTCTCCGCAGAAGAGCTTGAAAAAGAGTTGTTGGAGACATTAGAAAGGCTTAAGAGGTTAAAGAGATGAAATTATGAGCGATAGTCGATTGAACGAACTTCTCTTTAAGGTATTTGAAATTTCGAGCTTAATATGGCTATTTCGTGAAAGAGAGGACATATTAAATTTCTTCTGTGAGAAGGTATCCGAGCTAGAGGATTGCGCCGGAATCGTGCTAAGGGATATTACTGGTGTTTACGGCAGAGGAGTAGTAGATTGTATTTACCTCAGCACAGAACCTAAGACGATAAAGATTATCGCCGCTAAAAATTGTAACTGCAAAGCCAAACGTGAGCACGATTATCTTTTAATCTGTCCCACCCCTCAGGTCACAGCTTACGTATTCATCAAAGGAGTTCCCTGCGAAATAACCTTACAGATTCTTAAAGAGATCTTTTTCATCCTTTCAAGAGCTCTCGACAATCTTGAAGCCTTTATTAACCTTGAAATTGCAATCAATCAATTGAAATCGAATTTGGAGTATTTTTACTACTTATCGGATAGGCTAAGAAATCCTCTCACAGGTATATTAGTTGCGACCGAACTGAAAGATGAGATCGAAACCGAGAAAGCTTTCAGGGTAATAAGGGAATGCGGGCTAAGAATAGAGAAAATCCTCAATGAGATGAAACAATTAGAGATATCAACAAGAAAAACGCTTGATTCAGGCAAGAGAATATTACTTTTTAAGAATTAGTGCTACAATTGCGGCAACAAGAAGGGCGGCATAAAAATTAATTACATAATCTGATTTATCGTAAATCGACAGCCATCTGTACGTTAGCATTACAGCAGAAAATACCGCTATTGCTGCGAAACTTATGCTTGTTGGATTCATACAACTTAGTTTGGCTGACAAAACTAAATAGTTTTCTTTCAGGGTAAAGATTGCATTTTTGAATTTACTAAATGGATATTTAATTTTATAAAGAAAGTTTTATTATTACTGTTCACGTTCATTCTACAATAGTTAAGGTGGTTAAAATGGAGAGTGCCAACAACTTATTAGCATTATTAAACAACGAGGAAGTCCTATCTAAATTAAAAAAACTTATCGATAGTAAAGAGGACCATAGAAAGGAAAGAGAGGAAATCGAGAAATTAAAGGCACAGCTTATGGAAAAAGAGAAGGAGATTGAAAGACTCAAAAAACAGCTATCCGAAAGTGGCGTAAATAGGCTTATCGATGAGATATTTAAGAATCTTCCAGCCTACACAATCTTTATCGGAACTGACGGAAAGATAAAATACGTAAACAATAGCACGGTAAAGCTTACAGGATTCAAAAGCCCCGACGAAATTATAGGGTTAAAACCGACAGAACTGGCAAGAATCCATCCAGATTACAAGAAAGCTGGGGAGATACTGATTGATGCCATAAAGAACAAAAAGAGAATAGAGGGACTTGAGGCGAAAATCATAGCAAGAAATGGGACAGAATTCTTCGCCCAAATCTTCCTGTATCCGGTCTACGTTGACGGGCAGTTCATGGGCTACACAGAAATTCTTTATGATATAACCGAAATAAAAGTCAAGAAAAGAGAACTTGAAGAGATAATAAACAAGCTACCAGTAGCTTTCTTTATGATCGACAGAGACCACAGGGTGAAGATGTGGAACAAAGCAGCCGAAATCCTTACAGGATTAAAGGCGGAGGAGGTTATCGGAACGAAAAAGCAATGGATGGCTTTCTACAAGAAGGAAAGACCAGTTTTAGCAGATATCGTCCTCGACAATCCTAGAGATGCTGACAGATATTACGACGTGGTTGCTAAGTCGGAAATTGGAGATGACGTTTACAAAGTTGAAACTTGGATAGACACACGAGTCGGAGATAGGCGTTATGTCCGCGTAACCGCCGCTCCAATCCACGATCTAGAAGGGGGAATT
>CAZZMN010000044.1:0-22302 GCA_964655455.1 uncultured archaeon | reverse complement strand
AGTGATCCTCGATCCCGAAGCCAGAATCTGCGGTAACTGCCGGAGATGGGATGGTCTGCCATGTGATGCAAGCAGAGATCCCTCTGTTCGTGAGATTGAGCGTGAATTGAGCTCTCCACTTGAGGAATGTCGTTATCCTGAGCAGTTCGTTCCGAGGTGAGAGAGATTCGAATAATGGGCAAAAAGCTTATAAACCTTTTAGGGTATACCTCTATTTGTGGTTGAAGTAGTCTTGGGTGTAGTCTTCAGATACGAGCCGAATGACGAGGTTAGAAAGCTCTTAGAAGACTTTAAAGACATGATTAACTTCTGCATTGACTACGCCTGCAAAAATAAAATAACCTCTTACGCAAAGCTCAGAAAGAACATCTATGAGGAATGGAAGCGAAGATGGGACTACTCAACACACTTCTGTCATTCAGCCTGCATGATTGCTCTGTCAATGCTGAAAAGCTACAGAAAGAAGCGCAAGAATAAGGAAGGTAAACCTGTGGCAAAAAAGCTGTTCATGCAGCTCGACCCTCAGCTCTTCAAATTTTACGGTGATAAAATCAGAATTTCTGTCAGACCAAGACAGTTTCTTTTCATTGAGCTGAAATTTGGAGAGTATCAGAAGAAGTTCATCGAAGCATGGAAGAGGGGGGAGCTCAAAGTAGGAGAGATAACGATAAACGAGACAAAGGTAATCGTTCCTTTCAAGAAAGAGGTTGATCTTCAGAATCCAAATGACTGGATAGCGATAGATATCAATGAATCGAACGTAACGGCAGTGAGTTCAAACCCCCACATCCTGAGAATAGATCACGAGCTCAGAACTATTCACACAACTTATTTCTGCATTAGAAGAAGGATTCAGAAGCTTGCCAAATTCAAGCCGAAAACTGCTGAGAGGTTGATGAAAAAGTATTCGGGAAGGGAAAGGAGGAAGGTAACGGACTTGTGCCATAAAATTTCGAGAAAAATTATCGATTTCGCCAAACAGCACGGTTTCGGCATAGTGATGGAGAACCTGAGGGGGATAAGGAACAACATCAACAAAGGGAGGATGCTCAACAGAAGGCTTCACTCATGGAATTTCAGGAGACTGCAGTTCTACATCGATTACAAAGCCAAGCTTGAAGGTTTGCCAGTTGAATACGTCAATCCCAAGGGAACTTCAAGCCTGTGCCCGATGTGTGGTGGGAAGTTAGCACCGAATGGGCACAGGCGGGTGAAGTGTGACTGCGGTTATGAGCAGGATCGAGATGTTACCGCATGTCTGAACATGCTCAGGATGAGGGGAGTTCCGTTCCCCCTGAAAGCCCTCGATGAATTTGAGAGAGGGAAGGCTGTCCGAGTGGCGGATAGTCGGAACGGATCAAAGGCTTTGGATGCTCCGACTGCAGATGCTACAGCCACCTGTTTCACACACCACATTATCCAACGGAGTTTGTAAAAGAGGCGAAAAAACTTAAGTATATCGTTACAGAGAGGCTAAATTATGAGAAGTTATGAAGAACTGCTTGAAAGAGCCTACAAGTTACTGCCTGAAAAAGTCATTAAAAGGGAAAGATTCGAAATTCCAAAGGCAAGCGTCCAAAAAGAGGGTAGCAGAACAATTATCAAGAATTTTAGCTCCATAGCAAAAACTATCAACAGAAGCGAGGAGCATCTCTACAAGTATCTTGTAAAATCCCTTGGAACAGCAGGCATAATCGAGTCAGGAAGACTGATACTTCAGGGTAAATTTACCGAAAAAGAGATCCAGAAGGAGATTGAAGACTACGTTAAAATGTTCGTTCTGTGCAAGGAATGCAGCTCGCCGGACACCGAGTTCGTTAAAGAGGAGAGAATACTGTTCATTAAATGTCTCGCATGCGGCGCAAAGCACTCTGTTAGGTCGATATGAAATTCAGAATGAAGATATACAGGGTCCGCGGAGAAGTTTTAGTTGCAGTCTGCGATGAAGACATAGTTGGAAAGGAATTCAAAGAGGGAGATCTGAAGATAGAGATAAAAGAGGATTTCTACGGAAAGGAAAGCTACAGTGAAGAAGAGGTAAAAAGAGCGTTAAGGCAAGCAACGATAGCCAATATCTCCGGAGAAAAGGCTGTTAAACTTGCTATAGATCTTGGAATCATCGATAAGGACAAGGTTTTGAAAATCGGTGAGTGTTGGCATGCACAGATGGTGGTCTTATGATTGAAGAAGCCGCGAGAAAAATCGAAAACATGGAGGTCAGGGGAGCTGCAAGAATTGCAAAATTCGCTGCTGAGACCTTGAAGAACTATGCCCTAACTGTCAGATGGGATTTCGATAAAGAAATGCAAAAAGCCGCCCAGAGGCTCCTGAATACAAGACCAACAGCGGTAAGTCTTTTTAATGCAATAAATTACGTAATGAACTATTCGGGGAAAACCGATGAGGAAAAGAGAAAAGATCTCGTAAAAAGAGCCGAGCAATTCATAAAATGGGTAGACACCGCAAGGGAGATTATAGGGAAGATCGGTGCAAAGAGAATTCAGGAAGATTCCGTTATCCTTACACACTGCAATTCATCAGCCGCCCTATCCGTCATAAAGACAGCATTTGATGAAGGTAAAGTTTCAGAAGTGATCGCAACGGAATCAAGACCCCGATATCAGGGACATCTAACCGCTAAGGAGCTTGCTGACTACGGAATTGATGTTACGCTGATAGTGGATTCCGCTGTGAGATACTTCATAAAAGATGTAGACTACGTTATAGTCGGAGCGGACACTATCACAGTTAACGGCGCCTTAATCAACAAAATCGGAACGTCTCAAATAGCATTGGCAGCAAAGGAGGCAAGAGTTCCGTTTATGGTTGCGGCTGAAACATACAAGTTCAGTCCGAAAACCCTCTTTGGGGAACTCGTCGTGATAGAAGAGAGGAGCGGAGATGAAGTGGCTCCGAGGGAGCTTTTAGAACATCCAAAGATTAAGGTAAGGAACCCAGCATTCGATGTGACCCCTCGGGATTACATAGATCTAATCATAACCGAGATGGGTGCGATCCCACCGGAAATGTCTTACATTATCATCAGAGATCATCTGCAGTATTCGGTGTTTGGCTTGGAAGAGATCGAAATGAATGCAAAACATTACGACTGAGTTATTCTCGCCGCTATGAAGTCGGATTTTGTTCTCTCAATTGAGTTTCTCGCCATGTCCAGCTTAGGTCTCAAATTTCCCGTAAGTCTATCGTGGAAATCAAATTCTATAAGTGTGTAGTATATCTCTTCCATGATTTCGATGATCTTTTTAATTCTGTTCAAATCTTCCCCTCTGACCATGAGGCTTAATGAATATCTTCTCAATTCCCCTATAACATCAGCTAAGCCACCCAGAACGGGTTGGGGAATTTGAAATGGAAGCTTTTCTGGGAGCTTCCCAGTCTCCACTATGTATTTGAAAACATAGGCCTCTACAAATTCTTGCAAGGCATCATGAGCTAAATAAAAAAGTTCGGGGTATTTTTTGTACTCTTCTACTTTCTTTAGGAGATCTTCAGCTCTTCTCAAATATTCTTCCGTTTTTTCCATCTTGTTTGCATGGATGTTTGCAATAGCTTTTGAAGCATTAAGTCTTAAGTCTTGGGATAGTTTTATGAGTTCCTCCCTTACACTCTCTTTTTCTTCAAGGTCTTTTCTTATCTTTTCGAGATCATCTTTCAAGGAGCACCACCCTGCTTATTTCGCTTTCATCTCGGATTTCGTAGGATGTGAGTTTGGCGAGTTCTTGGGAGAACTCAACAACTTCCGAGTGCTCTGGCATCGCGTCTCTACTCAGCCTTTTTCTCGAATATCCAAGATACATATACGCTTTTGCCTCGATAAAATCGGGGCTCGCTTTCTCGATTATTCGAACGAATTTCTCAGGGTTCATGTTTACCCCTCTCATCAGTGTCAGTCTTATGACTGTTCTGCAATCTTTTTCGGACATTATTTTCAGGGACTGCTCTATTCTCTCCCAAAGATTTCCTTTTTGGAGAGTCTTGTGGGATTCGGAATCCCAAGCTGTTATGCTTATGTAAAGCTGATATGGCTCTGATACTTCGAGAGCTTTTGGATTCGTTCCATTTGTGACGAGAAACGTCGTGAATCCCTTTTTATTGAACTCATCAATAAGCTCATCTATGCAGGGGTAGAGTGTTGGCTCTCCTATCAGGCTTATGGCAACCTGATTTGGTTGGTACGCCTCCATCAGCTTCTTTTTGTTGACGCCTTCTGTTCCGTGAAATCCGCTTAGGAGTCTTCTCTGAGCTTTTATCGATTCCTCGACTATAAAGGAGGGATCATCCCATTCTTTAAAGGGAGGCATGAGATCAAGGGGTCTCCAGCAGTGAATACATGAGAGGTTACATATGAGAGCAGGAGTCATTTGGAGACAGCGATGGCTAGATATACCGTAAAATTTCTGTTTGTAACAAAATCCTTGATCTTTGAGAGACTTCTTTAACCACAAACATGTTTTCACGGCTGAATGTTTCCCGACTATTTGATACCCCTTCAGATCTGCAAGGGTTTTCATCAATAATAGGTGGTTAGGATTATCTAAAAAACTTTTTCTCGGAGAACTGTTAAGATTACTAACAGATTACAAGCTAACTGATTTATTAAAGTTTCCTTAAGGAAAGTAAAGCGGTTCATTAATTTTTGAGCAGAAATGAACTGGATAAAGGAACGCTGAAAGCTATAATCAGGCTAGCCTCCCCGATATCAATTGTTGCGGTGAAAAAAGGTGGAAGGTTTACGCACTGAACAGAGGAGAAAATCTAAGGGTGGTAATTAACAGATACGAATTCATCTTCAGAAGTAGATTAATATGCATTGTATGTTCGGTTTCCCCTGATGTATTCACCCCTGTCCACAAGGTTTTCAACAACAACCCTGTCTTTTTCAACTTCCTTGATTTGGGTTGCGTCGTATCTTGATCTTCCTATGCCGAGTATGTCACCATCTTTATTACAAACAAAAACTATGTCGTTTTCTTTGACATCTCTATCCGTTTTTATTACCGAGGATGCAAAGATATCCCTTCCGTAAAGGAATAACATTTCACCAGTTTCGTTAACAAAAACCCTTTTTCTGTTTTTTACAACAAAATAGGCACCCTCTAACGTCAGTCTGAGTCTCTTCCCAATCTCACCTATTTTGATTCCTAAATGCTTGAAGTTCAGCTTACTATTTAGGGAAAATATCTCTTCAGTAGCTACATAAACTTCTTTTTTGTCCCTTTCAACAACGAACACTTTGTATTTTTCAAGAATATCCTCCGATCGAAAAAATCTTAAAGCGTTCTTGAGGATTTTCAGTTCCTTCTTCTTAAGCTCTCGGACTTCCATATCCATTCTCTCATGGATTTAATCGCTTTGCTCATTGATGAGTAATCTCCATCGATTCTGAAGTATTCGACAGCATTTATTAAAAGATGTTTACCTACTAACTCCTTTAACTCTTCTCGATAATCCTCTGCCATCACGATCTCCCCGTTAAGGCTCAACTCGAAAGAGTTCCACTCTTGCGGTATTCCAACAATTTTGAAGCTCTTCCTTAAGAAAAACGGCTTTTGCTTTATATCGAAGAATCTCAATCTGACGTAGCTCTCATCTTGAATAAGTGATGTGTTCATTTCTATGGCTTTTTCGTTTATTCCCACTTCATTCTTTCTGATCTCTTCACTAAAGCCGCCGAGTTTCGTTAAGTAGGTATCGCCCAATATCTCGACTGGATACGGATACATTAAAAATCATGATAAATTTTGGAAAAATAAAATTTACGGTCTTTCGTGAAGTTCGGCAGATTGTTTAAATACATCCTTACCCCAAATAACGAACCAAACATTATTAATAACCAACTCCAGTCCTAATATTCATGGATAAAATTTATGTATTCTTTATAGGTTCGGCGGGAAGTGGAAAGACCTATCTAACTAAAGCCTTCTCGGATTACCTTGAATTTAAAAAGATAGATCACATTATCGTAAATCTCGATCCGGGTGCGGGAAATCTCCCGTATTCCGCAGATATCGACGTTCGGGAATGGTTTAGAATCGAGGATATAATGGAAAAATACGATGTCGGGCCAAACGGAGCCCAAATAATCGCTTCAGATTTGATAGTGACAAAAATAGAAGACATAGTTGATGAAATTGATCTCTACAATGCCAATTACGTCTTAGTGGATACTCCCGGTCAGATGGAGCTCTTTACATTAAGGGCAAGCAGCGAAATCCTCATTGGTGTTTTGGGCAGGAATAATTGTGTCTCCGTGTTTCTATTTGATCCCATAGTATCTCAGCAAGCTTCGGGCTTTCTTTCCCTAGTCTTCCTTTACTCTTCAGCAATAATGCGACTCAACATTCCCCAGATACCCGTCCTTAGCAAGGTAGACATCCTCCCCGAGCACACGCTCAGAAAGATTCTCGAATGGAGTCAATCTCCTGAGGCTCTATATGATGCCGTATCTAAAGAAAGGGGTCTATCCTTAGATCTTTTCCATTTGCTTCGCGATCTCGGATTGTTCAGACCCCTAATTCCTGTGTCTTCAAGAACTGGGGAAGGAATGGATGATATATACGATCTTATCCAAGAGATATATTACAGCGGAGAGGATCTGGAAAGAATTTTATCTTAAGTTGCTCCAGTATTTTGAGTGAATTCTTATAACCTCCGAAACATTGTCTCTTATTTTTTGCATTGCGTAATCTCTTTTTCTCCATTTCAGCTCTGCCAAATAGCTTTTTGGCTCTCTTATGTGGGATATATCCTTTCCAGCCATTGCCGCGATAATTGCAAGATTTGTGTAAGGTAGGGCAGCCTCAACACTGTAACCTCCTTCGAGAACCGCAACAAGCCTTCCTTTGCATAGATCTCTTGATAAATTCACCGCCCTTCTCATGAGTTCTCCGTAGCCTCTCGCCGTTAGAGCGAGGCCCGTTAGGGGATCTGTGAAGTGGTTGTCCTGTCCTGCGGATATCGCTATAAATTCCGGTTTGAATTCTTTGGCTACAGGTTCGATAATCTTTTCAAAAACATAGAAATAACCCTCGTCAGATGTTCCCGGTGGTAGAGGTATGTTTATCGTAAAACCCTCACCACGACCCCTACCGACTTCGTGGGGGTATCCAGTCCCGGGATAAAGAGGCATCTGATGGGTCGAAATAAAGAGAACCCGATCGTCCTCGTAAAATATCTCCTGAGTTCCATCACCGTGATGAGCGTCCCAGTCGAGTATCATAATTCTTTCAAAACCCCTTTTTAGCAACCACTTAACCATTATCGCTATATTGTTCAGGTAACAGAATCCCGCACCTGTATAGGGTTTCGCATGATGACCAGGGGGTCTAACCATAGCAAAGGCATTGTCGACCTCTTTATCGAGAACAGCTTTTGCTGCTCTGATAGCTCCACCGGCGGCAAGCAAAGCTCTTTCAAAAACACCCTTGGGGATATTTGTGTCGAAGTCGATTATTCCGCCGCCCCTTTCACTTTCCCTTTTCAAAAACTCTACGTATTCTTTTGTGTGAACCTCTAAAACGTCTTCAATACTTGCAGGGAACGGTTCGAGCAGAACAATGTCCTCATCTTCGAATAGCCCTTCTTCTGTAAGTTGGTCAATAGTGTAGGCGAGTCTTTCCCTTCTTTCGGGATGCCTTGGATCTTGTTCGTGCTCTAAATATTTTTTATGGTAAACTATTCCCGTTTTCATAGGACATTACTGCTCAGTCCGGGTTTTATTTGAACTATCACATCCGCAATCTTACCTCTCATAATGCCTCCTCTGACAATCGGAAAAGAGCTAAAGTACAAGATGTCTACGTCGTCTAAGTCTTCCTCGTTTGCTCCAAAATTCGCGGCTAATTCTTTCGCTTTATTTATTGCGGAATTAATTATTTCCTCATCATCGGGATGTCCGCTTACCTTTTCGAAAGTCTCCTTATTCACTTCTCCGTTGTAGACAGCGATACTTCTCTCAGTGTCAAATCTTGCATAGAGGGTCAAGCTGATTCTCGAAACGGCTACGCCGACGGCATTCGCTGACTCTGAATGCTTGGGGACGATGAATTTTTTGCCACATCTCTTTGCGATCTCCGGTATGAGATATCTCGCTAAGTAGCCCGTACCTATTATCTTATCGGCATCGAACTCCTTTGCTTTTTTTGCGATCATATCTATATAGTAATCGACATATCTCTCACAGTCTATGCCTTTCACAGCCCTTCTGGACTCTCTGAAGTTTCCAACTTCTTCTCCGACACCGTTAAGTAAATCAGTGAGAGTGATATGTTTACCACCAAATGCGATCGGCTTATCAATCCTGTAAGGTTTTAACTCACCGTCAAAAAGGCTGTCCCCTCCGTAGGGTATTGAAAAGCTTTTTACACACCTGATGTGCGTCCTTTTTCCATGAATTTTTACCCTTTCTTCGATCTCTGGGGCTCCATCTCTGATTAAAATGAAATCCGTCGTTGTTCCTCCTATGTCTATTACTAGGGCGTTCTCCTCTTTTGTTAGATAATAAGCACCGTAAGCAACTGCCGCCGGACTCGAATTGTAGAGTTCAGAAGGGTTCCTTAAGGCAACCTGCCACGGGATAATTCCACCGTCACCTTTGTAGTAGAAGAAATTTTCTGTAAACTTTCTGATTGCATCTGTCAGTTCCCAAACCTCTCTCATAATCTTTGCATTCACGATTGTAGTATTGATTCTCAGAGGGAAGTTCAGGAACCCTACGTAGTTGCTTAAAGCTATATCTTTTCTATCGAAATACTTTAGAGAAATTTTCAGGACATCATACTCGATTTGAGGATTCCTTATCGAGAATTTTGCAGAAATGGCTAGAGTTTGAGCTTTATTCTCAGATAAAACCTTTTCAACTTCCTCTTTATCGATGTTTTCGACGATATCTCCTCTGTGATTTACGGCACCTTTGAGAATTATCCCGTAATCGCTATAATTCAACCCGGGACCGGGAATGACAAGGGAACAAGTTTTTATCTCATTAAATCTGCTCGCTATAATGTTTAAAGGTAGTGATGTGCTTATAACAAGTCTTGCAGATTTTATATCTATATTTCTATCGATTTCTTTTAGGATATTGGTAATCCCATATTCGTTTGGGTATTTATAAGTCATCAAGTTTCTATCTTCATCAATTATCGCCACGTCTGTGTTAGTTCCTCCCACATCTACGCCGATAATCATCAGTGGGATTTGGTCTTGGAAGGGATATTTAATATTATTGTAATGTTCACAATCCTAAAACGTATATTAAAACAAAAAACACTATCATTAAGACTATTCCCAAAGGAACTCCTACTCTTGCCCATTCCCTACTCGATATCTTTAGTCTTCCGGCGGCCACAATGTTGGGTATGTTGCCCGGTATCAGCATGCCACCAGAAATGATCAACCCCATTAAAGCTCCCTTTATTTGCAAAATCGTCAGAGAGGGGCCAATTTCGGCTGCTGCCAAGGTTGCATTATCTAAAACAGCTGATATCATGTTTACCCAGTAGAGGATTTCTGGAGGTATTTTCGAGATATACCAGTCTATTATCGGGGTGAAACCCTCGCCCAGGAGGACGAGAGCCGATATAAACACGTAAACCCTGACCGCCCTGATAATAACGGTTCTTAAAGTATCAGTGTATTCGGGGAGTTTCAGCTCACCCATACCTTTTCCTACTCTCATAACAGCATACAATCCGAGGATAATTATGCTTGGGATTATGTATTTCCCGATAAGATTGAAAAGGAAGAAGAAGTCGGCGTTATATGGAGGACCAGTGAGCTTTTTAACAGCGATTGTAGAGAGAGGTTCTCCAATTGGTGTGAGGGCGGCACCCAATCCGACTGCGAAACAAGCTATTACCACGAATTCAACCTTCTTTTTTCTTTCAAGTGGTATTATTAATGCTATTTCGGCTAAGATAACTGCGGTAACTATCACCGAGATTATACTCGAAATAAGACCGAAAAAAACAACTGTAAAGAATACAAACGTCTTTATTCTGAGTCTTTTTAGCACAGCGATGAGGAGAGAATACACCCTTTTGTTATAAAAGTGAATAATAAGACCTATGATTAAAACAACCTGAAATATACCAATGGGTATTCCCGCAAACTCGGTTATCTTTACAGGGGTTTCCAGCGCTTCTACTATCAACTTATAGCTCCAGCGCCCGCTTACCGTTACAGCTATAATTCCCATAATTAAGAAGAAGGGTTCCAAATTCTCTTCGATTTTTCTAACCCTAAACGGTAGGACTAAAACGAGAATAAGTATCGTGAGAAGTGCTGCTGTTACCATTAGTTCACTCATCGTTCCCCTCTCATTTAAGCGATATTTATAGTTTGGTGAATTACCCTTTTGAAGGGGCTTCGTGAGGAGTTTGCCCTCAACAGCCAAGCCATTTTCTTACCCATCTTTATCCCTTGTTTGCTGTAGATTTGAATAGTTTTTCCCATCTGCCTCCCCTTACGTATCCCCTCGGAAGAGGTCCTGCAAACAACAGGGAGATAAAAAAGAGAAAGTATTATAACTACAATATCTAAATAGTTTATGGTGATAAAATGGTAAAGGTTGGAGTTTTGAAAATGGGTGCAATCGGCACCGCGCTGCTTGTTGAGTACCTGCTTGATGAGAGAGCAGACAGAGAAGATATCGAGGTTAGAGTTATTACGAGTGGAGCAAAAATGCAACCAGAAGAGGCAAAAATCGCCGAGAAGCTCAAGGAATTTGATCCAGATGTTGTGATCGTTGTATCGCCAAATGCCGCCCTTCCCGGCCCAAAGGCGGCAAGAGAAGCCTTCGAAGGTAAGCCGGTTATCGTGATAAGTGATGCTCCAGCAAAGAAAGCTAAAGAGGAACTTGAACAGAAAGGTTTCGGATACATTCTGATCAACGCAGACTCGATGATCGGAGCCCGCCGCGAATTCCTCGACCCTACAGAAATGGCTCTCTTCAATGCCGATGTAGTGAAGGTTCTTGCGGCAACGGGAGCCTTCAGAATTGTTCAGGAAGAAATCGACAAGGTTATTGAAGCTATAAAGAAGGGAGAAAAACCAGAGCTTCCGAAGATCGTTGTAACGGCTGAAAAAGCTGTAGCCGCCGGGAACTTCCAGAATCCATATGCTAAGGCTAAAGCGATGGCAGCCTACTACATAGCGGAGAAAGTCGCCGACATCAATGTCAAGGGTTGCTTCATCGAAAAGGATCCAGACAAATACATACCACTTGTGGCATCCGCACATGAGATGATGAGAGTTGCTGCAATCTTAGCGGACGAGGCAAGAGAGATAGAAAAATCTAATGATACAGTTTACCGCAATCCTCATGCAAGAGATGGCACAATCCTCAAGAAGTTCAAACTTATGGAAAAACCTCAGTGATAAAGTAGAGAATCTTTATAATTTTTTAGCAGTTTATTTAAAACTCACTTGAGGCAATAATCCTTCCTCCTTCCAACTCTTTTATTTTTGCGAGACCATCAATTATGATTCTGTTAGCTTTAACCTTACCTAAAACGCATCCCTCCTTGATTATTACAGAGTCGGCTTGAACGTAAATCCCCCTACACTTTGGAAATATTATCACATCTTTCCGGGCTATCAGTCTGTTGAATTTTGTTTTTGCACCTATTACAGCTTTTTCACACAAAATATCTCCGTTAACGATGTTTTTTCCCGCAAGATTTACCTCCTTCGCCTCGATATTGCCCCAAAAAATAGTCATGATTCCGGCAAACACTTTTCCATCAAACCTCAGATGTTTATCGATGATGGAATCCTTAGAAATTATAAGCGTTCCGTCTCTGCTCAATCTATATTTTTTCACTTATTCACCCCCTGCCTTACTTTAACAGCAACACCTCTATCGAATTCGAGCATTTCGAATGCGGATAAAACGGCTTTACCCGTAGCCAAAAGTCTATCGTCTTCGTCCACTACTATGACCTCATCGTTTGCCCTGATATTTGGATCGACATCAACAACGTGTCTTGAGAAGACGTTTTTCCCTTTTGAGATTATGTTGGCAACTTCTTTCAAGACGACAACCCTTAAACGAGGATATTCAAACGCTTCCTTTAGCCTTCTCGCACCTTCTATGCTTATCGTTAGCAATCCGGTATCTGCTTTTATCGTAGCAATTCGGACACCGTTCTCCAATATCTGTCTTATCTTTCCGGTCTTCGGTGATACAACGAACTCGCATTTATCACTGAAAAGTATCTTCCCTGCATTCTTTCCGAATTGGTAGTCCGCAAGCACTCTGACGAATCGAAGATTATCTTCCATATCTTCTTTCCCTCCTTTGATAATCTCTTAGTATTCTTAGGAAGTCAGTATATCTTAAGTTTTTCCAGTCAGTATCGAAAAATATGTGCTCACTGTAAATGCTCTGCCAGATCAAAAAATCTTGAGTCTCAGATCCCGCCCTTATGATCATGTCGGGTTCCGATTGGATCTTTAGAAACCTTTCTATAGTTTTTTCATCGATTTCCTCTATATCCATCTTTCCACTCAGAACCAAGCGGGCGAGCTCTTTTGTCGCATTTACAATCTCTCTCCTTCCTTTTAATCCAAAATTTAGGTTGACCACTGGGTAAGACCCGTCCAACTCATATTCAATCTCCTCACCAAGAATTTTTATTTTTGTTTTTATTTTTTCTCTAAATATTTTTGTTACGTGTTCCACTTTATCCTTATTCGGAACAGAATTTACGGCGATCGTGACTTCCTTTACAGAAAATTTTTTGCACCACTTAACGAATTCTGCAAACTTATCGATATTCTCAAAGAATTCCTCCTCACTAACAATGACAAGTATGTGTTCGGGAACTTTTTGAGATTTAATTTCGGTTTCGAGTTTTTTATCGTAGATTTTTCTTAGCATTGGTTACCTTTATATTTCAAATATTTTAAAGTTACCGTAATGGATCTGGCTCTTGCATTAATAGCACTGCTGTATCCGAAATTAAATTTCAATGAGGTTCTCGCTTTATCAACTGCTTTTCTCGTATTAAGAGGTTTACAGAGCAGGAAAATCAGGATAAGAAATCCGAATGATAAGGAGGATTCTCTTGTTGGTGTTATTTTTGCGATTCTACTGATTATAGCTGCTCGTTTTGAATGGATACCGGTATCATCAGCAATTCTCCCCATTTTCGTTGCCTCTTTTAGAAAAAGACTTCACTATCTTTTGAATTTGGTTATCTACTTTTTCATAGCTTTTCTCTTTCTTTTATATCTTGAAACTGAATGGAATCTTCAGATGATCCTGCTGATTGCTGTGGTAGTTGCACTGAGCTCATCATTAATAATTCACGCAAACAGTGGAGCGAGTAGCTCCGTTCTTCTCATGCTACTCAACATGTCTATCCTAATTGCGTTTGATATATACAGAATAGATTTCAGCCTTTACGATCTCGCTTACGGTTTTGCCATAGCCTTTATTCTGAGTTTTTTAGCAATGAAGAGTGGTGTAGCAGACGAAACGGGATTAATGGCTGCAACAATCGTCGGTATGCTTATAATAATCTCCACAGATTTGAGATTTTTTGTTGCTCTGCTACTTTTTTACGGAATAGGATCGGCGGCTACAAAATACAAATACTTGGAAAAGGAAAAACTCGAAATCGCAGAGCCAGCCGGCGGAGCCCGCGGATATTCAAACGTTTTTGCCAACAGCCTAGCCGCCCTCTTTTTTGCCCTAAATTATGGATACTTCCACATAGATGCTTTTAAAGTCGGATTCATTGCAAGTCTTGCAACCGCCTTAGGAGACACGCTGGCAAGCGAGATAGGTAAGACTTCCAAAAGAGTTTACTTAATAACAAATTTCAAACCGGTTAGACCGGGAGAGAGTGGCGGTGTGTCCTTGATAGGTGAGATTTCTGCATTCGTGGGATCCTTTATCATTTCGTTTTACGCATTTGTTTCCGGAATGATAGATGTATGGGGATTTGTAATCGCTCTTCTATCCGGATTTATCGGGGTTCACATAGATAGCATTCTTGGAGCCACCTTAGAAAAAAAGGGATATTTAAACAACTCCGGTGTGAATTTTACAGCCACCTTCTCTTCAGCAGTATTAGCAACGATAATATTGCTACTGTAAGTGTAGCGGAGAATTCGGGGATTTCTGGGATATGTTCTTCAACTATGCTCTTAACTTCTGGCGTTATCGGAATTTCTGGGATCTTGTAACTTACGTTGACAACTTGTTCCTTTCCAGCGAGAGACTTGATCGTTTTTGCAATTCTTTCCGAGAGCTTGTAGTATATCAGCCTGTAAACACCCTCAGACGTTTCTGCAAACTCGTAATATGAATACGCAAGGATGGGTGTGGATACTTCTTCAGCCAAACCTATTGAGTTTTTAGCAGAATCCCTTGCGTCCTTTATCTTTTCGGCGAGTTCATCTGCGCTTCTAACACCTATGAGTTCGATTGACACGGCTACTTTTACCATACCATCTATTAAAGTGAAAATTGATCCAGCGTAATATCCGCTGCTGTATAAGTATTCTGCAAGATTTAAACGCTCACCAGCCGAGTTCAGAAGGACTTCATAGCCTCCAATTGAGTTGGCATATATGTAGAGAGACTTGAACATGCTTAAGTAAAAATTGCACCTCCTCTTTAGTTCCTCTTCATTGATTAAGTAGTCTCTTCTTATCTCATTTAAAAGAGATAACCACGACTTAGCACTCTCAACCCTCTCCCTTGCAAGAGCTAAATAACTCAAAGACTCTTCGCTGAGAGATTCTGACATTCTCGCCCTTTCTAAATAGCTCTTAGCTTCTGCAAGTCTTTCCTGTGCCGCTCCTATTATCTGGAAGGAAACAATTCCGAGCGGATATCCCTTGATCGAATTCTCAAGGTATTTGAGTTCATATTCAATGAATTTAGCTTCTGAGCTAAAATCTTTTTCATTTTTAATTGTTTTCGAGTAGATTTCATTCCTCATGATTATTTTTGCTGTGAAAAACATGCTCGTCGCCGAATAATAATATCCCTTTGAGTAGTAATCTCCGGCAATTCTGATCTTCTCATCAACCTCTTTCTTAGTATTCCACCCGGCAACCTTCTCAAATTCTTTGTAGAGAGTTTCTGCGTCTCTTTTCATGTTGTCAGCTAATTTCTTCAGGAGATCGGAATACTTCTGGACGGTGGGCTGACTGATTTGTCCTTTCAGCTCTACGCCAGCGTAATATTTTAGAGCATCGTTAACGTTTTCAACCTCGATCACTTTGACGCCCAAATCCCTACCGTAGGCGACAACGTCAACCCTCTTTGTCTGGGTCGTTATGAAAATGAAAGGACCTTTCTGGATCCTTTTAGTCTCCTCTACGTAAACGAATCTCTGTCCCTTTGGAATTAGGAATATTTTCGCACCGTTTTCGGCTGCCGCCTCAAGCTTGTAGGGGATTCCGCCTACCGGGCCGATACTACCGTCTGGATATATCATCCCGGTCATAAAAACGTCATCCCTTAAAGTGAGATTTTTAAGGGCAGCTATCGTCGCTACTGTCATCACTCCCCCGGCTGAGGGGCCTCCAACGATTGGAGCGTCCGCCTCAATTATGTAAAAGAAATTATGCTTAAGGAAGTCTTCCCCCGTTAGGTCGCAAGCTGTCAGAGCGGCAAGCTGTGCAGACCCCTGCATGTCGATCTCCGTAAAGGGTGAAACCGAAACGAAGACCCTACCGTTACCGGGTGTTACGATCACAGTGATGTCGATGATAGCTCCCCTTTTCTCACCGCTCACGACGGCGACTGCTTTTATCTTCTTCTCAACATAATTCTCAAACTGGGAGGATGCTGGAAAGATTAGAAGAAAGACAAACAGCAGTACAATTATTTTTTTCATGAATTTTGTAAGAAAGGGGGGTTTAAAAAATTTATTCAGAAAGACATCGGTCTTATCACGTATATGAGTATTGCCATAGATCTATCCCAAAAAGACTGTCTGTTCTTGTATTCGTTCATGTATTTCTTTCTTCAGAGCATCCATCTCTGATTCCGTAGGATGTGCTAATTTGCAACCCACTTCTCATCCGCTAGTATTTGATTCAAACTGGACAGCCTTTGCATAGAACACCACGCTTCCAAGCTTTCGATGTAAATTCCGAGTTTCATGTTTATGTTTTTTATCCAGATCCTGCTTACTTCACTGAAAACGTTATGCTATTTAAATTTTTTATAAAAATTAAGGAACTAGCCTGTGCCTGTCCCTTGGGAAGAGAGTTGCTTCTCTTATGTTGGGAAGATCGAGCATGGCCATAAGAAGTCTTTCGAGACCCAAACCCCATCCCGCGTGGGGTGGCATGCCATAGCGGAAAGCTTGAAGGTAGAATCTAAAGCTTTCAGGATCTAACCCTTGTTCTCTGATCCTCTTAATGAGCAGATCATACTTGTGGATACGCTGGGCGCCACTTGCGAGCTCCAACCATCCCTTCATGAGATCGAAGGTCTTTGAAACCTCGGGATTGTCTTCGTAGGGCATTGCGTAAAATGGCTTAGATTTCGTAGGCCAGTCAACTATGAAGTAGTATCCATTAAATTCCTCTGCAAGAATCTTCAGAGCCGGAGTGGGTAAATCTTCACCCCAATTGATTATCCCTCCCCGTCTGTTTACGATCTCAAGAGCTTCATCGTATTTCACTCTCTCGAACGGGATTTTGGGGATTTCTATCTCCCTATCAAGCCATTTAAGGTAGCGTTCGCACTTCTCGCTAACCCTTTCATGGATCTCCTTTATCAGCCTTTCGAGATATCTCATCACACCTTCGTGATCTGTGAAACTAACTTCGATATCGATGCTCGTGGCTTCGTTAAGATGTCTGACCGTATTGTGTTCTTCGGCTCTGAAAATTGGGCCGATTTCAAGAACTCTTTCGAATCCTGCCGCCATTAATATCTGCTTATACAGCTGGGGACTTTGATTGAGAAATGCCTCCTTTTCGAAGTAACTTATTGGGAAGAGTTCCGTACCCCCCTCGGTTGCTGTCGAAACGATCTTGGGTGTCTGGACTTCTATGAACCCTTCTCTGTCGAAGAACTCCCTTATCGTTTGCAACACTATGTGCCTTATCCTGAATATTGCCTGAACTCTCGGTTTTCTCAAATCCATGAATCTGTTGTCGAGTCGGGTGTCGAGTTCTGCTGGGACTTTCTCCGTAACTTCTAAAGGGAGAGGGGCATCGGCTTCGTTAAGAATCTCGAATTCATTTGGAATAATCTCAAAACCGTTTGGAGCCTTTTCCTCTTCTTTCACAACACCTTTAACTATTATAACACTTTCCCTTCTCACCTTTTTCGCTTTCATGAAGATCTCTCTGTCAACAACCTTCTTCGGCAAAGTGATTTGAGCGAATCCTTCTCTATCCCTTAGGATCACGAAAACAAGACCTCCTAAGTCTCTAACTTCGTGAACCCATCCGTATAACTCAACTTCCTTGCCGAAGTCTTCTTCACTGATATCCGACGTAAACTTCCTCATTTTAACCTCGCCTCCACAGATTTTGCATGCCAAGGTAATCCTTCGGCTTTTGCAAGTTTGATAACTGCGGGAGCAATCCGCTTTAACCCTTCCTCCTTCAGCTCCTGATATGTGAAACTCTTCATAAAAGTTTCAACACTTACTCCTGAGAACATGCGGGCGTACCCCGATGTCGGAAGGATATGATTTGTTCCGCTGGCGTAATCTCCAGCAGCCACAGGTGAGAACTTTCCGATGAAAACGCTGCCGGCATGTCTGATCTTACTGAAAATCTCCCAAGGATTTTCGGTTAAGATAACGAGATGCTCCGGTGCGATCTCGTTCGAAATTTTAACAGCTTCCTTAACGTTTTTTACCAAATGGATTTTTAAATTTTCTCCAACGATATTTTTTTCAACAATTTTTTTGACATTTTCAGCTAACCTTCTTGACGTTGTGATTAGATAAGCTTTAGCCATTGGATCATGTTCGAGTTGCGCCAAGCATTCTAAGGCTACTATCTTAGGATCCGCCGTTTCGTCTGCGATTACAAGGACTTCCGAAGGACCAGCGGGCATGTCTATTGCAACATCCTTTTGGACTAAAAGTTTCGCCGCTGTGACGTAAACATTCCCCGGACCCACGATCTTGTCTACCTTTTTCACACTCTCAGTCCCGTAAGCCATCGCGGCTATCGCTTGGGCACCTCCAACCCTGTAGATTTCATCCACTCCGACAAGATCCATCGCCACAAGTGTTAGTGGATTGACGGATCCCTTTTCGTTCGGAGGAGTGCATGCTACGATCATGCCAACGCCGGCGAGTTTTGCGGGAATTCCAGCCATTAGAACCGTTGAGGGATAAGAGGCTCTACCACCGGGGATGTATAGGCCGACAGAATCGAGGGGAACCCACTTCTTCCCCATAATCAAATCACCGAAATCTATGCGAATGTCGTTTTCCGGCATTGTGATGTAATGGAATCTCTCGATATTTTCTCTTGCAACCTCAAGGGCATCGAGAATCTCATCATCAACAAGTTCGTAGGCTTTTTCAATCTCCTCTTTCTCGACTTTAACACTCTTTATCTTTACACCGTCGAACTTCTCGGTGAACTCTATCAAAGCCTTATCTCCCTCCAATTTTACTTTCTCAACGATTGGGCGAACTTTCTCGATAATCTCATCCCACATTAAGCTCACCAGCAATTTTTGTTAGATTGTCCCTTATCGCAAGAACTGCTCTCATTAAAATTTTTCTATTATCGTAATTTCTGATAATTTCTTCAAGCTCTTTACTCTCTTTCTTTAATTCCTTTGCAAATTTGATCATGTTGGGTATCGCTCTGATTATGTTGTCCACGATGCTTATGTCCGCCATTCTAGATGTTCTCGATAGAGGGTTAATATCTATAGCTATAACTTTTTTTCCGTGCTTTCTGAGGATCTCACATCTGTCTCCATCCTCTAATGGAACCAAAACGACATCAGCTTTCAGTATCCCTCTACTGTCCACGATTCTTCTTGAGTGTTCTATTCCTTTGAGTTCAGCGTCGCCTCTGTGGTAGACAACGGCTCCAAACTTCTCAAGCTCCTTTGCGATCGCTTCCACTCTCTCCCGGCTCCAGTGAAACAGATTTACCTCAAGGGGGGCATTGAGAATCTTCGATAGCTCGGAGATTTCCTCTGCAACTAATGCGACTGTGTTACCGTTTACTGAGATGATCGGATGGTCTGCAAGAAGCATTAGGGCAACTGCGGCTTTTTCAGCTTCTAATGCAAAATCATGGCTTTTTTCACCCAAAATGTAGTCGAAGCACTCACCTCTTCCGTGAGCTATTAAGCCTTCGGGAACAACTAAACCCTTTTTGAAGCCTTCAACGAGCTTTTCTCTCGTTACGAGGGAGTGATAACGGGGATGGGATTTTGGTATCATAGAGGAAGATAGGTTACAGATTTTAATATTTTTGCAGTCTTTCTTGATGGAACTTTCCGATAATCTCTCCGAGTTCCTTTCCGAGATAGAAATTTTCCTTTCCAATTTTATATCCCCTTTCAGTCTCCAAAAGCTGATCGATTGTGAAAAACCTCCATTTTTCTCCTTTAATCTTGAGAGCGATTAAAGGCTCAGCTCCGAAGATATTCGAAAACTTAACGAGTTCTCTTACCTTTTTTCCTTGGATGTAAAGGGGGAGCTTGTCTCTCATTTTGGCTTCGATTGCGATAGTTATCTTCCCGTTACTCGCCACGATATCCGGGGATGGATAGCTCATCGAACCGCTTCCTGCACATCGAATGGCGGCGAATCCTTCGTTCCACAGTGCGTGGATCAATTCTCTTTCGAATCTGATTCCCTTCCTCTTCATGCTATCTGAATATGTGCTTCTCTCCATTAGTATTGGTCATTCTTATAAGAGGCTTTGAGAGGTGTCTTCTTGCTGAGGGTGGAACCTCGTAGAATCCCGGTTCTAAATCTCTTTCTATTTCGATTATCTCTTTCTTGTTAGATGTTGTTTTACATCTTTTGCACCTAAATCCCTTGTTTCTTCCAGCACTTTCCATTCTCTTTCCGCAGATCGGACAGACAGGATTTACTTCTCTGATTATTTTCTTTAACTCGACAATCTGTATCTTTTCAAGATTGATCGTCTCATTCTTATATGAACCGTAAACGATGACTTTATCTCCTTTCTTCAGCTTTCTTATAACTCTCCTAAACTGTTTTGTTGGCTCAAAGGCGGCACACTTAATATCGCCAAATACCGTATCTATCGTAAAGAATACGTGACCTCCCTCAATTTCGAAAGGTTCTTCTGAAACGACACCGCTGAGGATGTAGGATCTATTCTCAAAAAGCTGGTAAACCTCATCCTCTGGAATCAGATGCATGTCCGTCCCCTGATTCGTTATGAACAACTGGTATTTGTCCACTTCTTCAGTTTTCACGACTTCAAAAGCATCAAATACAGCTTTGATATCGTCACCCCTTATTCCGAATAAAACGGGATCCGGAGAATTCGGAACACAGACAACTTCGTCGTTACCCCAATCGACTGTATCCCACGTTTTCGGATATGTCAGAAGGTCGGCGTAAAAGAAGCTGTCCCTTTCAATGATTCTTTTCTTACCGAAGTTTTCGGGTTTTCTGTATGCTAAGAGTTCCAGAGTGTAGTCTTCGCATTCGGCACCCACAGACGCTAAGGCTCCAATCAGCCCCCTTCCTCTTTTATATTTTAAGTGGGGGATCAGATATTTCCCTATTATGAATAGGGCTTCATCCAAGCTTACAACATCTCTTATTGCTCTTTTTGAAAATTTGAAAAGGACGTTCAACAACTCATCGTTTTCAGCGTTGACGAAGACGGCTCCCGGATCTGTGAGATCTTCATCAAGCTCCGCATACTCAAGAATAACCTCATTTACGATATCAACCAAATCTCTTGGATCTTCCGTTTCTACGAGAAAAGAGACGGCACCGTTACCCCTTGTTTTGAAGGGGATGTTCGGATTTAGCCTGATAAGCCTTGGAAGACCCAATATCCTGTGGCCTTTATTCTCCAAGCGCTCTAGTATTAGCTTACATAGATATGTTGTGCACATTCCTTTTTTCGAATCAGTGTCGTCGATACCTACCCATATCTTCATTTTACGTTGCTTCGGCTTTTTCCAGCTCTTTCAACCTTGAGAGCAATCTTTCTTTAAGATCAAGTAGTTCCTCTTTCAATATCTGTAGATCTTGAAGTTTATCTTCGATCTCCTTTAATTTCTCATCCGCGATCTTGAGAGTCAACCTTATCTGCTCAGGTTCACCCTTAACGTCGTACATATCCAAGACCTGTTTTATCTCTTCTAAAGTAAATCCGAGCCTTTTACCTCTGAGGATTAGTTTTAACCTAGCTCTATCCTTTCTTGTGAAAATTCTATGATTCCCGGGAGTTCTTTTTGGATTCAGCAATCCTATTTCCTCATAATATCTTATGGCTCGTGTACTTATGTCAAATTCTTCTGCAAGCTCCGAAATCGTATAGTATTCTTTCTTACCTTTGTTATTCTCAGCCATATTAAATTAATTTCATTTTCAATTTTTAAATTTTTCATCTTCTTTAATGATCCCTTCCAAAGTTTTATCCTTGCAAAAGTATTATAAACTCAGCATTATCTTTACCTAATAGGCTCCGGTGGTGTAGCCCGGCCAATCATTCCGGCCTTTCGAGCCGGCGACCCGGGTTCAAATCCCGGCCGGAGCATAATTGTTTTTTCTTATAACAGCTCAAGCCTGCAAATCAACCAGTCCTCTTGCAGCTTTCTCAAGTTCTTCAGCCACAGCTATGACCGATATAATCACAATTCCGCCACACAGGTCTTCAGAACTTTAACTGCAGCTTCTTAAATATCTAAAACTTTTTCAGCTTCACGAAAAAAAAGGTGTTTGGCTGGAGAACAGCTTTCTATGAAGTTGCAAATCTTTTTATTTTCAAATAGATTTAAAAGTCACACATCTTTATAAATGACTTATAACTTTGGGGATCCGCGACAGTATATATTACTGGGGGTCAAAATCAGACCAAGGTGGGATTGAAAGGAGAATCCAAGCTCAAGGCCGAACTTCGAATCCATAAAGCCTGAACTGCTCGAGCTGGAAAATTTTGTAACAGAGTTCACATTTCAGATAATGTCATAACCTAGATCGAAAGCTGATGTTCATGGAGAATCCAGCTGATGCTGATTTGATCAAGCTGTGGCGATGAGCGAATTAAAAAATAAGGATTAAAGTGGCTTTACATCCACAACATCAATTCGGCTGAATTTCGGCT
>CAZZMN010000043.1:0-19140 GCA_964655455.1 uncultured archaeon | reverse complement strand
ATATATATATTAGTTTTCACCCCTCTTCTTCACGCTCCTGTAGATAATGTGGTGTGTGAACCAGGTGCCTCTAGCATCGGCAGTCGAAGCATCCAAAGCCTTTGATCCGTTCTGACTATCTGCCATGAGTGGCGGACAGCCTTTCCTCTCTCAAATTCATCGACTTTCAGGGGGAACGAGACTCCTCTTCAGGTTCTCCATCACTATGCTGAAACCGTGCTGTTTGGCGAAATTAACGATCTCTCTTGAAATCTTGTGGCACAAGTCCGTTACCTTCCTCCTTTCCCTTCCCGAATACTTTTTCATCAACCTCTCAGCAGTTTTCGGCTTGAATTTGGCGAGCTTCTGAATCCTCCTGATGCAAAAATAAGTTGTGTGAATGGTTCTGAGCTCGTGATCTACTCTCAGGATGTGGGGGTTCGTGCTCACACCAGTCTCTGAATTCTCTTGGAGAATCCCCTCTTAGCCGAGCCAACATAGATGTAGTAACCCTTTTTTGAAATTAATTCTCCCAAGCTTTCCAACCATTATCGAGCTTTAAAATAATAAGATATCTCATAGGCGTATCAGGTTATACTGGCTCTCGCCCAATCCAAGCTCTTCGGCATACTGTATCTGACGGTCGGGTGAGGTTTTTTCCCAGAATTTTTCCTTTAAGAGGGCTTTGTTTATTAGACTCTCCCTCTTGTAGGCGTCCAAGCTTGTTGCATCGATGGACACGATGTCTCTTGAAGCGAAGATACCGATATCGGGGACTTGAGGAATACCACTGTATGGATGGCAATCACAGTGTGGTGTGATATCTATTGCAAAATTCAGGTAGGAAAAATTCTTTTTGCCGACTGTATCTATAACAGCTTTGGCTGCTTCAACAAGCCTCTCCGCAAACTCATCTCCATCAATCCACGGACCGATTTTCACGGCTTTATCCTTGCATACTTCCGCGCATCCGGTGCACTTTAGGCACTTCGTTAGATCGATTTCAAAATCTTTTATTGCATTAACGGGACAAATTTCGACACATTTCATGCACTCAGTGCATTTCTCTCTATCTATCCTTGGAGGATTCGGTATGTGGATATCGTACTTTGTTGTTTTTGTAACACAACCTACTCCGATGTTTTTCAGACTACCGCCGATCCCTCCTTTCATGTGTAGTTTGAAATGGGTCGCCACTACAATGAAATCGGTCTCCGCAATCGCCTTCGCAACATGAACTTCCTTCAGATGCTTAGTATTCTGGCGGACAACGACTCCGTCAAAACCTCTTAAGCCGTCAGCGATTATTATGGGAGCACCCACAGTCTGAGATGTAAATCCGTTTTCCTCGGCTATGAGCAACCGTCCAGTTGCCGTCGATCTATCCCTTAGCAATCCAAGACCCGTTGTCTCCGTTACATAGACATTTTTTGTTTTTTCTTTAACTTTTTCAACGATCTTTCTGATGAAAAGGGATCTTAACATCTTTGTTGTTCCTCTGTCTCCGAAGTGGGTTTTAACGGCAACAATATCTCCCTGAGATATATCTTCAAGAATTCCGCTTTCATCTATTAGCTTTTCAAGTCTGAAAACTAAACTCTGTTGAGGTTGATACCATTTCTCTGGCTCTACAACATCCACATCGGCACTTACAAAAAACACGTCACTCATGGTATAGGCTATTGAAGGGGATATTAAATAATTAGCGTTCCAACCTTTTCACCTTTGAGAGCTCTTCTCAGGTTTTCGGGTGTCCCCTTAAACACAAGGGTTTCGATTTGACTTCTTTGAATTATCTTTGCCGCAAGTAAATCGATTACACTGCTACTTCCAGCCTTCGCTTCGACCTTTGAGACTATCTCTATGAGCTGATCGTAGGTGATTTCATCAAACTTAACAGCATCACTGTAAACTTTTGGATCTTTGTCGTAAACACCCTCAACGGCTGTAGCGACTAGAAGCCTCTTTGCTTTGAGATACTCTGCTAAAAGGGCTGCAGTTGCATCCGTTGTATGACCGGGGAAAGTTCCACCCATTACTATCTTCTTATGATTCTTTAAAAGCAGATAAGCCTCTTCAAAGTCCTTTGGGATGATTGGAGAGCAATCTTGAAGTGCTAATGCTAGTATCCTTGCATTTATCCTTGTAACTTCAATTCCGATCATGTCGCACGTAGTTTCGTCTCCACCCATTTCCCTCGCGAGATTTATGTAGTATCTCGCCATCTTTCCACCGCCGACAACGATCGCCAACTTTCCTTGGTATTCATTTAAAACGTCCGCAAATTGTTTGATTTCATAGTCACCGAAGAGGACGGAACCACCAAGAGCAAGAACAATCATATCTTGAGACACTTAGAATCAAAATAAAAAGTATACGATTTCGGCAATTCAATAAATAGTTAAATAGTAAAATATTTATATCATCGATACTAAATAAATATGAGGTAATGATTATGGATACTACCAATGAAAAGCTTGTTGAACTCCTCTCAGAAGCGGGATTGAATAAAAACATAGCGAGGGTTGTCGTCTATCTCTCCAAAGTCGGAGAAGCCGTGTCGAGAGAGATTGAACGCGAAGCAAATCTAAGACAACCTGAGGTAAGCTTGGCAATGAAGGAACTGAAGAAGATGGGATGGATTAAGGAGAGAGAAATCAAAAAGAAGGGAAAGGGAAGACCGTTAAAGAGTTACAAATTGAGCCTTGATATAAAAGATATTGTGAAAGATTTAGTTAAGAAGAAAAGGGAAGAGATCAGAAAGCTTGAAAAGGATCTTGAAGATCTCGAAAAACTTGTAGGTCTGAAATGAAAATAGATCTAAGGATTGGAAGAAATTTCTGTAGATTGAACATAGATGAAATCGTGATTATCTGTCACGGTCTTCCCTACGAGATCGGATCCGCTATAGACAAGAGCTACGATAGAATAGCTGAATTTTTCTCAAAAAGAGGTATTCCATCATTGGTTTTCGATTTTAGCGGAACTGGAAAATCTCAGGGGCAGTTCAGTCTTATATCTTGGTTGGAGGATCTCGAAAACATCGTTTCTAATTTTGAGAGAGTCCATGTTGTCGGTTTTAGCATGGGAGGAACAATAGCTTACAACATCAAAGCTGAAAGCTATGGGATCATCGCATCTCCGTTTAGCCTCATGTTCGATGAAAATACTCTGAAAGCTATTTATTCAAACGCAATTCTTAAGGGAATACTTAGAGGTCTGAAAGATTTTGATACATTCAAAAACAAATTCATTGAAGAATTTTCCGTAATTGCTCCGGAAAACTCGAAACCTAAAAGGAATGTTCTCGTTATTCACGGGGCTGAGGATAATATAGTGCCGCCCGATCACGGGATAAGGCTGTTTAAGTACTCTAAGAAGCCTAAGAAACTCGTTCTTATAGAAAACGGGGATCACTTCCTCAGAAAAATACCGGCGATATATAAAATAATCTACGAATGGATTGTTTCAGATAAGGATAAAGACGAAGAAAAAATAGAGTCAATTAAGATTTGATATTTTCGAGAATGCTCTCGATTTGCTTCCAGACCTCGTCTATTGGTTTAGTTCCGTCAACTTCGTAGAGGGTGCCTTTCTTTTTGTAGTAATCGATAAGGGGCTCTGTCTGTTCTTTATACACTCTAAGTCTCTCTCTAACGGTTTCCTCTTTATCGTCATCTCTCTGGTATAGTTCGCCACCGCATTTGTCGCATTTATTATCCTCCTTGGGCGGGCTGTATATGAGATTGTAGACGGCTCCACAGTTCTTGCAAGTTCTCCTGTATACAATTCTCTTGATTATCTCCTCATCGGGGACGATTATGTTTATTACGGCGTCGATTTTCTTATTCATCTCTTCAAGAATTTCGTCAAGTGCTTCCGCCTGCTTTAAGGTTCTTGGAAATCCATCGAGAATGAAACCTTTTTCGCAATCGGGCTGGGCGAGTCTCTCTTTAACAATTCCTATAACGATCTCGTCGGGGACCAATTCTCCCCTGTCCATATACTCTTTGGCTTTTTTACCGAGTTCAGTTCCCTTTGCAACGGCTTCTCTAAACATATCTCCAGTAGAGATTTGAGGTACCCCGTATTTCTCAACAATTCTTTTGGCTTGAGTTCCCTTACCTCCACCGGGTGGACCGAGCAAAATCAGATTCATAGATCCCGATAATCAACAAATTATTAAAATCTTTTCATTTTTGATTATCAAAAGCTATCTTATAAGCTTTTCTAAGGACTTCCCTGACAATTCCCCTGTTTTTGAGACCTCCAATCTTCCTTGCAGTCTTTCTTATGCTTCCAGTTCTTATGAAAAGTTTCAGGATTTCCTTCTCTCTTTCACTTAACTTTTCGGAGTTCAGAGCTTTTTTCGCAATCTCAATTAGATCTTCTTCTCCGTAATACATCTCCCTTGGGTCTAAAGGATTCTCAAAGGGTTCCAATTCAAATTCTATGAGATATAACTCCTGATCAGAATAGTAGTCATTTATCTCTTTTATAAAATCCTCAAAAGAGTCGAATCCATCTTTTTTCGCTATTTCTTCGTTGAGTTCTTCCCTCTTTATCTTTCTCACATCTTTAATCTTAGCCTTTCCTATGATCTTGCCCCCACAGTGAACGAAAACAACATCATTCGGCTTTACGTAAGCTCTTCTCCTTATCGTAATCGTCTTTTCACTGCTCAGAAGCTTCTCTAGATATTTTTCCTTGAATTCCAAATGTTTCAGGTGCACACTCCTATTACTACAGCCTGTTAGATAAACGTACCGCAAACGAAAAAGCTTTAATCATATCTGATCAAGATTAGTCTGCCGATGATGAACCCTCCCCTAGCTGAGTGCATGATGATTTTGCCGATTTCTGAGGTCAGAATTCTTCTTCACAGCAACTCGTAGCTTTAACACATGCTACATCTTTTCTATACCTCTTCTCCCAAAAATATTCCATCCTTCGCTCTGACTATCTTAAATTTAACAGTCTTCCCCACATTTTTGTCAGTTAACACGGTTACTACCCTATTCTTTACGATTGCTATTTTCTCTCCAAAATTTCTGCCATCTGCAACGATCCTTGCCATATAAACATCCCCTTTCTTGATTTCCTGCGGAATTCTCCTTTTTTTCACTATTCCAAAATCCTTTGGACTTAGAACGAGCTTTACGCCATATTCCTTTTCGAGTTCTCTTAGCTTTCCATAGAATTCCCTGAAGCTCATGACGTTTTTCAGCTTCCTTCCACCTTTGTAGAGAATGTATTTCTGAATTCCAAGAGGTGGCCACTTTTTTCCAGCTCCGATATCGAGAGCAAACTCTATGATCTCTCGGATATCTTCGTCGTTAATTCCTGGTAGCCATATGGGAGCTATCAAGAGATCGATCTTGCTGTTTACGATGTATTCTGCTATATCAACGACCTTTTTTACAGGATATCGGATTCCATGAATTCTTCTTGCTTTTTCTTCATTTAACGTGCTAAGGCTCAGATTTATCCTGTCAAGCTTTCCTTCAACTGTATCTATAAAGCTTTTTGTGATTAGGGTTCCGTTTGTTTGAATCGAAATTACATTAACTTCCTTCACGCTGTCAAGTCCTTCTATTAGCTCTGTGAGATAAGGATAAAGAAACGGCTCACCCTGACCGTCTATATGGGCCTCGACACAATCTCCCTTGAATTTGGCAACTTTGCGGAATTCTTCGATCAGATAGTCAGGATCAACTATAAAATCGTTCGCTTTTGTTTTGCTCTTTTTCCCCTCATCAACGCTACAAAATATACAGTTGAGATTACACCCAGTTATCGGTCTGACTTGAATGAGATTAGTCCCCCTATCGATTAATCCAAAAGCGGCATGTCCCCAGAGAGGGATGTTCCGATTTATGTAGATAAGATTTCTTTTGGTTGTATGATGCAACACCCTTTTGTCGTCACAGTATTGGATTATCTCCTCTTTTGAGTACTTCTTGCTAAGAGCCTCGTAAACATCTTTATCGAACCTGACTTCAATTATTCTCCTTATCAGGAAAACTTTTTCGTTACCCCTTTCGTACTCTATTATCATATCTTCAGCTTTTTTAATTCTTCAATCCCCTTTTTTGTGATTTTATAGGAATTACCTTCTTCTACTATAAATTCCCCGTTTTTAAGTTCTTCGATAATCCCGCTGAGGATTTTCTCGGGTAACCTTGTCGATTTTCTTAGCTTTTCAAATTCGTTTACATTTTCGTTTATTAGATTGAGAACTTTCAAGGCATTTCCAGATAGCATAATGGTATTTTTAGTGAAGATTTATTAAGATTCCTTTGGAGAAAATCTCACGGCTAAGTATATGAAAGGCGTATCACAGATTGCGACAATGAACTTCATTATGTATGATGTCAGAAATATCTCCCAGACTCCTTGCCATCCGATTTGAGCGAATATCTGCGGATTAAATACGACGAAAAACAGAAAAGTGAATGTTGCGTTATCTATGAGCTGTGAAACCATTGTAGATGCATTATTTCTCAACCAGAGAAATCTTTCTTTGGTCTTCTGTTTCCAGAAATGGAACGCCCAGACATCATGTAACTGGGAGATGATGTAAGCTGTCAGGCTTGCCACCATCACATCTGGCATGAGGGAGAATATCTGCTTCAATGCGGGATCGAGTGTGTCTTCGGGTGCCGGAACAAACATTAGTGTTATCTGCATAATCACCGTTGTCATGATTAAAGTGAAGAATCCGATTAACACACCTTTCTTTGCATCTCTTTTTCCGTATTTTTCCGTTAAAATATCCGTAGCTAAGAAAGTTGAGCCGTAGATTATGTTGCCCATGGCTGTTAGTAGTCCGAAAAATCGTATCATTTTGGCAACCTGAATGTTTGCAAGAATTATCGCCATAGCTATCCAAGCGAACAATCCATTTTTACCGAAAAGCCTGTATGATAGAGTTATTCCGATGAAGTTTACAAAGAGCAGGATAAACCACAAAACCTCGTTTTGCATGTGGAGAGGTGCTGGGAATTTTTATTTAAGATTTCCGAATACACTAACTGCAACCTGTCAACGGCAGCCTTAGTATTTTGGACTTATCAAACTATCGGTGAGCCTTTCTTGATAATCTCCACGAAATCCTCAACATTACCTCCTGCTTTCCTTAAGTTTTCGAAACATATCGGACAGAGGGTTATTATCTTTCCGTCTCCGAGTTCCTCTAGTCTCAGTTTTGATATTTCCTTTGAAATCTTAGGAGATAACGCCTCCATAATCCCACCGCAGCAGGAGGTCAACTTTTTTGAATTCCTGACTTCCTCGTACTTAACACCCAAGTCGTCGAGAATATTTCTGTAGACATCAGATATTTCGAGAAACCTGCCATAATAGCAGGGATCGTGGATTTTAACCTTATCCCTGTAGTTTTCTTGAACTTTTCCAGCGAGAGTCTCGAAATAAGTTTTTATCTTGAATTTTTTTGGATACAAAACCCGCAGAGCAAAAGTTGTATGGGGATCGACAGTCACGATTTTATGAACACCTGCGCTTTCAAGCTTTTCCGTAACAAAATTTGTATGCTTTTCGAAGGCTTCATCTTTTCCGAAATCATGGAGAAGTATTCCGCTATAAAAATCCAACTCTGGAAGATAATAGACATCCTCAAAATTGTTAAGGATCGTATATATGTCCCGAAGAACTTTGTCGAAAGTATCTTTCAGATTTCGGTTCACCAACAATTTTAAAGGGGATTTTGGAAGAGGTTTGGTTAACGGAATTAAATGCTGGAACTTACTATCTTCAATTTTTTCAAAAATGTTCACAATAAAATCGATATACGGCGTGATTTGATAAAGCAAGCCAGTAAACAGGAGCCAATCTCCGTCCCTTTTTATATCAAGATTTTTCCACCAATTATTGATAGAAGAGTTTGGAATCCCTAAGGGATTGCGGGTTTTTTCAATATTATTTATAAGCAAGCTGACAATGTATTTCGGGTAGATCATAATTTTGTCACCTCTTAGATATCCTTCCAAGGGAAGGAAAGCATAAAAAATATATTACTTTCTACCTAAAAAATCCTAAATTTAAAGGAGGTGTTCAATATTTTAGTAGAAATCAGGTTTCACGGTAGGGGTGGACAGGGTGCAGTGACAGCGGCAGATCTTCTAGCAGTCGCTGGTTTCAAAGATGGATACTACACACTTTCCTTCCCGATGTTCGGTGCTGAGAAAAGGGGAACACCGGTTGTATCTTTTTGTAGGATTTCCGACGAACCTATTGTCATAAGAGATGAAATCAAGACTCCCGACTATGTAGCAGTAATGGATCCCTCTCTGTTCGATGTAGTGAACGTAGTTGCCGGACTCAAAAGGGACGGTGTCCTCGTAGCGAACTATCCTATGGGACCTGAAGAACTTAAAAAGAAATTAAAAATAGAAGATATCAAGGTCTACACGATTAACGCAACAAAGCTTGCTACAGAGATTTTGGGAAAACCCATAACGAACACAGCGATTGTTGGTGCACTCGTTGGAGCAACCGATGTTGTCAGCCTGAATAGTCTCGAAGAGGCTATCAAAGAGTTTTTCCGTGGTGAAATTGCTGAAAAGAATGTGGAGCTTGTTAGAAAAGCTTACGAATACATGAAGGGGGTGCGCCAATGAAGCTGAAGCTGTATGTTGGTGCAAGTTCGCCGCCGAAAACGACCCAAATGAAAACGGGAGACTGGGGGACGGAGTGGGCATTCATTGATGAAGAGAAGTGTAACGGATGTGGAAGATGTGTCAGCTTCTGTCCCGAACCAGCTATCATACTCGTAGAGAAAAACGATAAAAAACTAGCTGTCGTTGACCACGATTACTGTAAGGGTTGCTGGATCTGCTACATCGTGTGTCCGCAAGAAGCTATAAGAATGGAAACAAAAGAAATTTACAAAGTTTGAGGTGATTCTATGAAAAAGGTTGTTAGAGGTTTTTATGCAATTGCTGATGCCGTCAGACTTTCAAGACCAGACGTTATTGCAGCGTATCCGATTACACCTCAAACTGAGATTGTAGAGAATCTTGCAGCAATGTATGCTAACGGTGAGTTGGGAGACGCAGTCTACATAACAGCGGAATCTGAATTTAGTGCCGCTTCCATTATTTTAGGAGCCTCGGCAGTGGGTGCGAGAGCATTCACAGCAACATGCGCTCAGGGATTGATTCTGATGTCTGAAGTTCTATTCAATGCGGCTGGAATGAGACTTCCGATCGTTCTTGTAGTAGCTAACAGATCGCTTTCGGCTCCTCTCAGTATCTGGAACGATTATCAGGATAGCATCGCTCTAAGGGACGCTGGCATCATCCAGCTCTATGTTGAAAATAATCAGGAAGCTCACGATATGATTCCGACAGCTTTTAAGATTGCCGAGGACAAAAGGGTTCTCCTTCCGTTTATGGTATGTGTTGATGGTTACAAGCTCACACACGCATACGAGTCCGTGGATCTGTTGGATCAAGAAACTGTAGATAAATTCCTAGGACCAAGAAAAGCAGTAGTCAAGCTCGATTTCGACAAGCCTGTTGCAATGGGTTGCTATGCATCCCCTGACACCTACATGGAATTCAGAGTTGCAATGGAGTTTGCAATGGAGAGGGCAAAAAAAGTCATGCTTGACATATTTAACGAGTGGTATGAGATGATTGGAAGAAACTGGGGCGGACACATCGTAGCGGAGAAATGCGAGGATGCGGACGTTGCTGTCGTAGCAATGGGATCGACAGTAGCACTGATAAGGGAAGTCGTAAAGCAGATGAGGAAGGAAGGGAAGAAGGTGGGAGTGGTCAAAGTTAGGACTTACAGACCGTTCCCGTCCGAGGAGATAAGGGACGCATTAAGGGACGTCGATAAAGTGATCGTCATCGACAGGGCTCTGTCCATCGGAGCCGAGCTACCTTTAGCCGCAGATGTCAAGTCTGCGTTGTTTGGTCTATCGCCCGAGTTCCATTCTGTTGTCACGGGTCTCGGCGGAAGAGACATCCCGAGGGAGCTTATCATAAAGATCATAGATGACGTTCTTGAAGGTAAGGTGAAGCCCGGAAAGAGATTCGAGGGTGTTAAGGAATTTGAAGAGGTTATCCCCTACACAGAGGAGGTGATCTCATGAGCCTATTTGGTCCGGGTCACGGTGCCTGTCCCGGTTGTGGAATACCTATTGTTGTTCGAACTGCTTTGGAAGCCTTAGATGGAAGGGTAATCGCTGTCAATTCAACCGGTTGCCTTGAGATAATTAGCTCACAGTATGGACGGAATGCTTGGGGAGTTTCATACATCCACTCACTATTCGAGAATGCCGCCGCCGTAGCTGCGGGTATCGAAGCCGCCCTAAGAGCAATGAAAAGAGAAAAGGATGGTCATATCGTCGTTTTTGCGGGAGATGGGGCCACCTACGACATTGGATTTGGTGTCCTTTCGGGAGTCATGGACAGAAATCACAACATAATTTACATCTGTTACAATAACGAGGCTTATCAGAATACTGGAAATCAACAAAGCATGGCAACACCACCGGGTGCCGCTACCACTACGACACCAGTGGGAAAGCTTCAACCGGGTAAAGTTGGAAGGAGAAAAGATATGATCAGCATTGCGGTAGCTCACGGATGTCCTTACGTTGCTTCAGCTAGCATAGCTTATCCGGCAGATTTAAAGAGGAAAATCAAAAGAGCAGCAGAATTCGAGGGAACAAAATATATCGATGTCTTCAGCCCATGTGTCACCGGATGGGGAATTGATGGGAAGTTAACGGTCGAGGTGGCAAGGCTTGCGGTAGAAACAGGACTTTATCCTCTAGTGGAATTCGAGAACGGACAACTTGTCAGAGTTAGAAAGATCAAACAGAGAAAGCCGGTTGAGGAATACTTGAAATTGCAGAGGAGGTTTAGACATCTGTTCTATCATCCAAAAGGTAAGGAGATCATAGAACTACTCCAGAGAATTGCTGACGAAAACGCAAAGAAATACGGACTTGATGCCTAATTTTTTTTAGTTAATTTTAAATAGCACACATTCTTAGAATTTTCTGACAAAAATGACACCTAAAGAAGCCCTTGAAATTTCAAGAAAAGTTGCCGAAAATGTGGAGCAGAAAATAAAAGACGTAGTTGGTCGCTCTGATGCTGGGATCATCGTAGGGATTGGAAAAGACGGAACTCCTACGAAAAAAATTGACAAACTTGCAGAAGATGCTGCAATCGAAATCCTAAAAGAAGAGGACGTCGTAATCGTAAGTGAAGAGGCAGGCGTCATTGGAGAAGGGGACGTTTTCGTAGCCTTGGATCCGATAGACGGAACGTTCAATGCAACCGCTGGTGTACCAATCTATTCAATCTCCCTCTGTTTTTCCAACTCTCAGAATCTTGGCGGAACCTTTTTCGGCTATGTCCGAAATCTTGCAACAGGAGATGAATATTACGCCAATAGTAATTCGTATAAAAACGGGAAGAAGATCAGAGTTAGTGATGTAGATAGATTAGAAGACTGTAATGTAGTGTTTTACTACCCTATCAAGATGTATCCCTTTAAAAGGTTAAGAATTTTCGGAAGCGCGAGTCTCGAAATTTGCATGATTGCGGACGGATCTTTCGATTGTTTTATAGATATAAGAAAAAAAGATGGAAAAGGATATCTCAGGGTTTATGACGTAGCTGCTTCACTCTTTATAGCCAAGAAAGCTGGTGCTGTTATCACAGATCTTGACGGTAACTTGGATGACAAAAAAATTTCAATAGATGAAAGATTCAGACTTATCGTTTCAAACGAAAAAATCCATGAAAAGATAAAAAGTATCCTATGAGAGTGGGCATAGTATATAAATACGATGCACTAAACCTCGCAAAAGAAGTTGGGGAATTTCTTAAGGAAATGGGATACGATTTTGAGCTGCACCACATACCTTCATGTAGTTTAGAAGATTGCAATCTAATCATCACAGTGGGCGGAGACGGAACGATCTTAAGAACTCTTCAGGAGTTGAAGAATCCGCCGCCCATATTCGGGATAAATATGGGTAGAATCGGAATTCTATCGAGTGCTGACCCGAAGGATTACAAAGAGCATCTTATCAAAGCTTTAAATAATGAACTTGAGGTAGAGGAGTTCATGAGAATAGAGTGTCTTCACAAAGACTCCCGATTGGTCGCTTTAAATGAGATCGCCGTGCTATCGGCAACTCAGGCAAGGTTGATCGAATTTGAAGTATTTGTCAACGATATTTTAGTAGAGTCTATGAGAGCGGACGGTGCTATTTTCTCAACGCCCATCGGATCGACAGCATATTCTCTATCAGCTGGAGGACCCATAATTGATCCCTATCTTGAAGTCATATGCTTTGTTCCAGTTTCCCCGTTCAAATTAGGATGGAGACCTTGGATTTTTGATGCCGATAAAGAGATTCGAGTGCGTTTAATCCCTATAAGAGATGGAATAGCAATTGCAGATGGAAACAAAGCGGTAGAGGTTGAGGCTGGAAGTGAAATAAAGATAAGAAAAGCGGAACATCCCGCAAGGTTCTTCAAGACCCAGTCAAGGCTTAAAAAAATTTCAGAAAAAATTAAGAAACTGGTATGAATCAACATGGCAAAAACTTTAAGGTCATATAGTGACCGTTAGGGCAGAGCCTTTATTAGTCGGAAATTACACGAATTTTTGATTCAAGCCGAGTGAATACGGTAGGTGGAGATACGTTAAAAGGACAAGAAGAATTAAGTGGAACTCTCGTTAATAAATAGTTGGGTGAGCTGGGATGCGCCGTGTAAGGTCACATCTGACGGAGATATACGGTGTCATAGGCTATCCTATAAAGCATTCCCTTTCTCCTCCTATGCATAACGCCGCCTTCAGGCATCTGAATTATGACGGAGTATATTTGGCGTTTGAAGTCAAAAAAGAGGATCTTGAAAATGCTTTGATCGGTGCAAAAGCCCTTGGGATTAAGGGACTTAACGTGACAATACCTCACAAGGAGAGGGTTATCGAGTTTTTCAGACCATCAAAAGAAGTTGAAGAGATTGGTGCCGCAAACACAATCGATTTGTCTAAGGAAAGATGCTACAACACCGATGTCTTTGGGATAAAAGAAGCCCTAAAAAATGCTGGTATTTCTCCAAAGGGTTTCAAGATTTTGATCTTGGGTGCCGGTGGTGCCGCAAGAGCAGCCGTTTACACTTTGAAAGATGATAACGAAATCTACATCGCAAACAGAACGAGGGAAAGGGGAATTAAATTAGCGAGGGAATTTGGATGCAAGTTCATCGAATTCGATAGGATAAAGGGTGAATTCGATTTAATTGTGAACGCGACTCCCGTCGGAATGAAGGGTTTCTCCGATGATCCTCTGATATCTGCAGATGTTCTGAAAAACAAGCCTATAGTGTTCGATATGGTTTACAATCCCCCAGAGACAAAACTTCTGAAAATTGCCAAAGAAATGGGATGCAAGACCGTTAGCGGCGTGGATATGCTCGTGTTTCAGGGAGCAAAATCCTTTGAAATCTGGACAGGGTTGAAGGCACCCGTTGACGTAATGAAAAAAGCGGTCTTAGAACTCCTCTAATTTTTTCTGCCTCAGTAGTCTGACCTTGAAGTAATCTGAAGCGGCCTTTCTGACTCGTTCAACGTTTTCTTGAGGTGTGTAAACACCGAGAGTCACGCTTTTTAAATGGGCTTCTTTTAAAGATTCCACAAGAGGTGAAACTTCTCCAATACTGATTTTTTCACCGTCGATCTCTACGGGGATATCGAAGTCTTCAACTTCAATCGGAGGGATATCTACTATAACTTCCTGAGGATCGACTCCAGCGGTCTCTGCGATTTCCCTCTCAGTCTTTTCAATCTTAATTCGATTTATATTTACACCAACATGATCTATCGGGACGTATAGGGCTCTTTTGTATAAATCTCTATTGTCAAGCCTCGTGATGATTTCCTTGGGAAATCCTTCAGATCCTCTCATCAGGCACGTTATATCGTAATCGTCCATTTTTCTAAGGTCCTCCGCAAGAAGCAGTCCATCTCGTATCATGTAGTCGAGGGCTCTTTCGAACATCTTCTTTGAGATTCTGCAAACGTGGTGATAATAAACAGTAGAATACATAAGATATCTTGAGATTAAAAAGGATTCCGCCGCCCTTATCCCGCCACGTTCTATGTAGATTTCCCTTCCGTCAAATACGATCTTATCGAGAAGCCTGTCAGCATCGATTATCCCGTATGCTACGCCAGTGTAATGGGAATCTCTTAGAAGATAATCTATCCTGTCAACATCTATTACACCACTTACGGGAGGTTTTGTTACGTTCTTTACAACTAGCTTCCAGTTCATTCCGTATTTTTCAAGAACGTCTTTTATTTCACTGTTTTTAATGATGTCCTTGATGTCTTCGTGTCTGCTCTTCAGGTATTTTTTTAACGTGTTTTCAGTTGAATGACTGAATGGTGTGTGACCTATATCGTGGATAAGGGCGGCGGCTACGATCTCTTCATTATTTGTTATTTTCGATGCGACATGCATGGCACCCAAACTGTGCTCGAATCTTGTGTGATTTGCACCGGGATAAACGAGATGAGCGAAACCGAGTTGCTTTATCCTTCTAAGCCTCTGAAAAGTGGGTGTATCGATTATCTCTAATTGCCACTCATTGAGTTTGATACTACCATGTATTACGTCGTGAATAGTTTTCATCCCTTAAAGTTTAAGCAAATTTTTTAAATCTTTTTAGTTTTTTCTCACTAAAGGGGCCGTGGGGTAGCCTGGTTATCCTCCCGGCTTTGGGAGCCGGTGACCCGAGTTCAAATCTCGGCGGCCCCACTACAAAAACACTTATATTTCCATTCCGTTCACTCTCTTGACACGGTGATAAGATGAGCACAATAAGAAAAATGCAAAGGAAAAAGTCGAATCCAAATCTTGTCAGGCTAATAGATGATCTGCTCAAAGCATCAGCCGAAAATAATGCAAAAGTGTGGAAAGACATAGCCGAGAGGCTAGCAAAGCCGCTGAGAAACTACGCTGAAGTCAACATCGGAAAGATAGACAGATATTTGAAAGAGAATGAGATAGCTGTTGTTCCCGGTAAGGTTCTAGGAGGAGGCGATCTCACCAAACCCGTAATAGTGGCAGCGTGGAGGTTCTCTGAAAGCGCTCGAAGGAAGATTGAATCCACCGGAGGAAGAGCACTCTCCATCCGGGATCTGATTAAAGAAAATCCGTCAGGTAAAAACATTAGAATCATCACTTGAGGTGATCAAATGAGTGTTAACGTTGAAAGAGCTCTAAAAACCCTCGGTAAGGATTATAGGATAATCGACGCTTCAGGTCACATCCTCGGAAGACTATCGAGCTACATCGCAAAAAGATTGCTCATGGGTGAAAAGATCGTAGTCGTAAATGCGGAAAAAGCAATAATCACAGGAAATCCTGAGAACGTATTAGCAAGATATAAAGAGAAATACGACAGAGGTAGCAAAGAGAAGGGACCATACTTCCCGAGACATCCCGAAAAAATATTTAAGAGAACCGTAAGAGGAATGCTGCCGTGGAAGAGTAGGAAAGGTCGTGAGGCATTCAAGAGGCTTAGGGTATTCATGGGTGTTCCAGAACCCCTGAAGGGGAAGGAATTTGAGAAGGTGGACGTGGCTCTCTATGAGAAGGTTTCAAAAACCCAAAAGTATGTTTACCTTAAGGATGTAAGTGAATATTTAGGCTATAAGGTGAAAGTATGAAGGTCGTTGTAACGAGCGGTAAAAGAAAAACGGCAATTGCAAGAGCTACCGCAAGACCGGGAATCGGAAGGGTTAGGATAAATAAAATTCCAATCGAGATTATACAGCCAGAAATGGTCAGGTTGAAGATAATGGAGCCTCTCATGATCGCCAAGGATCTTGCAAAGCAGGTAGATATCGATGTCAATGTCGAAGGGGGAGGTGTAATGGGTCAGGCTGAGGCGGCGAGAACTGCAATCGCAAGGGCTCTCCTTGAGTTCAGCGGTGACCCCGAGCTGAAGAGAGCATTCTTAGAATACGACAGAACTCTCCTAGTAAACGATGTAAGGAGAAAGGAGCCGAAAAAGCAAGGTGGAAGAGGAGCAAGAAAGAGAAGACAGACTTCATACAGGTGATTTCATGTTTCCCGTCAGATGCTTTACGTGTGGTGCGGTCATTGCCCATAAGTGGGAAGAGTATAAAAAACTCATAGAGGAGGGAAAATCCCCGAAAGAAGCTCTGGACTCCCTTGGGATAAAGAGATACTGCTGTAGGAGAATGTTTTTCACGTACAAATCTGTAATTGAAGAATTTGCCCGATATCATGGGGCCGTGGGGTAGCCTGGTTATCCTGCGGCGTTCGGGACGCCGTGACCCGAGTTCAAATCTCGGCGGCCCCATTACGGGGTGATGCGTCTGAAAGTATTCCCCTTTAAATATACAAGATTTGAGAAAGCCCGTATTATCGGAGCAAGAGCGTTGCAGATAGCTATGGGTGCTCCGGTTTTGATCGAGACGGATAAGAAAAATCCTATTGATATTGCGAAGGAGGAATTTGAAAGAGGAGTTATACCGATAACGGTTAAGAGGAGGAGGGATGCTTTTGTCTGGTTACAGAGGTATGATTTATTTTGAGGTGGTAGAATGCTCATAGAAGATGTCCTTTATAGAATCGTCTTTGACAGCCGTGGAAATCCAACAGTGGAGTGTGAGGTCTTCGCGGAAAACTGTTACGGGAAGGCTATAGCGCCGAGTGGAGCATCCACGGGAACCCATGAGGCAGTCGTCGTAGATCCGTTTAAAGCAGAAGAAATTGAGGAGAAGGTCTCGAAAGCTTTAATTGGATTAAGCGTTTTCGATCAGAGAGAGATAGACAAGACGTTAAGAGAGATAGATGGAACGGATAACTTCTCGAATATAGGTGGAAACTTCGCGATCACGGCAAGCTTAGCCTGTGCAAAAGCCGCTGCGAATGCCCTCGGAATCCCGCTGTTTCACTACCTCGGCGGGGCGTTTGTCGAAGAGTTCCCCTATCCTCTTGGGAATGTGATAGGAGGTGGAAAGCACGCCGAAGGATCGACGAGCATTCAGGAGTTCCTGATCATCCCGGTAGGTGCCGGGAGCTTCTTCGAAGCTCAGTTAACGAACACAAGAGTCCACAAGAAGATCAGAGAAATCCTAAAGGAAAGAGGTATTTTCGCAGCGAAAGGAGATGAAGGAGCTTGGGCTTGTCAGATTAGTGACGAAGAGGCTTTTGAAATCCTCAGTGAGGCGATAAGCAGAGTAGAAGATGAACACGGAATCAAAGTGAGAATGGGAATCGATGTAGCGGCAAGTGAGCTCTGGAACAGATCTCATTACGTTTATAAAGACAAAAAGCTCACTCCAGAGGAACAGATAAGCTACATAGCTGAACTCATCGATAGGTATAATCTTCTCTACGTGGAAGATCCGCTTCACGAAGAGGATTTCGAGGGATTTGCGGAACTGACAAAGCAGGTCAAGGCAATGATCTGCGGAGATGATCTTCTCGTAACGAATGTCAAGAGGATTAAAAAAGCTATCGAAATCGGTTCGGTCAACACCGTACTGATAAAGCCGAACCAAATCGGGACGCTTTCAGACACTGTGGATGCCGTGAATCTAGCGAAAGATGAAGGGTGGGATATTGTTTTCTCTCACAGAAGTGGTGAGACCGAAGACGAATCACTTGCCCACTTAGCTTTAGCTTTCAACGCAACTTTAATAAAGACGGGAGTTGTTGGGGGTGAAAGGATTGCCAAACTTAATGAACTAATAAGACTCGAAGAGATTACTAATGCAAAAATGACGAAAATAAGGTGGTAATATGATAAAAGAAAGGGAGATAAGAGAGGTCGAGGAGGGATATAAATATCTGGTTCCCCCAGATGAGTATTTAGCCGCCGGTGTCCACATAGGAACTCAGGTGAAAACGGGAGACATGAAAAGGTTCATCTACAAAGTTAGACCCGACGGTCTCTACGTCCTCGACATCAGAATCCTTGATGAGAGATTGAAACTTGCAGGGAAACTTCTTGCAAGATACAATCCATCAAAAATCCTCGTAGTAGCAGCGAGGCAGTATGCCTTTAAACCGATAATGATGTTTTCCAAGGCCACAGGAGCCGACTACGTTATCGGGAGATTTGTCCCCGGGACTCTCACAAATCCAGCGATAAAGGAATACAGAGAACCAGACATCATCCTGGTTACCGACCCTACCATCGATGCTCAAGCCGTTAGAGAGGCTACAGATATTGGGATTCCCGTTGTAGCTCTGTGCGATTCGAACAACAGTGTATCGAATGTGGACTTCGTTATTCCAACGAACAACAAAGGTAGAAAGGCTTTAGCGTTAGTATACTGGATCTTGGCAAGAGAAGTTTTAAAGAACAGAGGATTCACAGAAGTCCCGTATAGTGTCGAGGATTTCGAGGCTGAAATTTAAACTCCACACAAAGTTCCATTTAGTTATCTTATTTTTTAAAAGGTTGTGAGTTATCCAGAATAAACTCTGAAAGGTTATTATGGCAGCTTAAGAGCACCTTGGACATCTCAACATTCGTAACGAACGAGAAAAGATGGGAGAAACTATCAATCTCCGTAACTTTATGAAGTTATCGTGATTTTAATTTCGGACATTAAAACCACCGGAAAAACGACGGCAGATAAAAGTTGGCTCTGGATACTCTACAGGGCTAAAGGTAAGACTTCTAATATTCCTGATCGAAAATCGAAACAAAAGATTATATTTATTTCAGTGTTATTTAATGTAAGGAAAAAACGAGAAGGTTTAAATTAGTTTAAATAGGGTGATGGTATGGCATCCATATCTGAAAAGATGGTAGAGGCTTTGAACAGGCAGATAAATTCAGAAATCTACTCTGCATACCTTTATCTCTCCATGGCAGCCTACTTTGACTCCATCGGTCTTAAAGGCTTCTCAAACTGGTTGAGAGTTCAGTGGCAGGAGGAGCTGATGCATGCCATGAAGCTGTTCGATTTTGTTAGCGAGAGGGGTGGGAGAGTGAAGCTTTATGCGGTGGATGAGCCGCCAAGTGACTGGGAATCTCCTCTGGCAGCTTTTGAGCATGTATACGAACATGAAGTGAATGTTACGAAAAAAATTCACGATCTTGTTGA
>CAZZMN010000042.1:0-7610 GCA_964655455.1 uncultured archaeon | reverse complement strand
TGAATTATTTGGCTATTTTCAATTTTTGTTCTGATATTTTCAAGTATTTTCTAAATAGGAGACGTTTTATCGGATTTTGTTACACTAAATTTTTTGATAGTGTTGTTTTAGAGTTCCACAAGAAATAAAGGGGGGAGGGTCTGTGATAAATCATGATAAATGGTAAAGGTTATATTTTATTTCAGCTTGTCGATTCTTGTGAATGCTAATGGAAAATAAAATCGACGGCTACAATGAATGGAAAAAGGCTATTGTAGTAAGGATGAAGGTGTTCGCTTCAGAAGGAAAGGCGAATAGGGAAGTCGAAAAGTTCCTGTCTAAGTTTTTCGAAAGTGATGTAGCAATTGTATCAGGAAAAAAATCCAGAGAAAAGAAGGTCTATGATAAGCTTGGAGGAATATAGGATCTTATTAAAGGCCATTGAAGATCTTAGAATTAAGTGTGAGGAAGGCTCCGTAATAATAGTGGAAGGTAGGGAGGATAAAATCGCATTAGAAAATCTCGGTGTTAAAGGAGAAATTATCGAGATATCTAAAATACCGAACAGTGTTTTAGTCGATAGATTGGGTTGTAGAGAAGCTGTAATACTAACCGACTGGGATTATCGAGGTGAAAGAATTTCAGAGCAATTAGAAAGAATTATTGAATTCAAAGATGTGTCGATTAGAATGAGAATAAGGTCGGTTGTGAGAAAATACATCCGATCTGTCGAAGAGCTTCCTAGATTTATAGAGAAAATTGAAAACGTTTATGGACATCGGTTACTGTGAGAAATGTGGTTTTTTCGAAGGAAAATGCAAATGCGGTAATGGTAGGATTCTTTTGGACATGAAAACAAGAATTAAAGTTAGCAAGTTTTTAAGCGGCTTGCTCAGACATTACCCTGAAAAGTTTAGGCTAAACTTGGATAAAAACGGATTCGCGGACTTAAGAAAAGTTTTGAATATCTTAAAAGAAAGGTATGGAATAGATGAAATTTCCCTAAGAGCTCTGGTTCATCTCGATAAAAAGGGTAGATTTGAGATAGTTAATGATAAGATAAGAGCTAAATACGGACACACAGTCCCCGTTAATCACAGGTGGAGTGAATCTGGAGAAATCCCTCCGCTGTTATATCACGGAACATCTCCAAAGAATTTGGAAAGCATACTGCGGCACGGTTTACTACCGATGAAACGTAGAGAAGTCCATCTCTCTGAAACTGTGGAAGATGCGATCGAAGTTGGAAAGAGATATTCAGAAAAGCCCGTCATCCTAATGATTAACGCAAAAGATATGATAAAAGATGGATATGAAATAAGAAAGAAGGGTAGAGTCTATACAACGGATTTTGTTCTGCCGAAATATATTTCAATTCTCAAAAAGCTGTGACAATCTAATGGAAGATGAAATTATAAAAATTGGAATGAGTACTTTCAAATCAGAAGAACTTGGAGATGATGCTGGATTCTTTCCGATAAATGATGGATGGCTCGTCTTGACTAATGATATGTTTGTCGAATCAACTGACTATGTCCCGATAATGAGTCTAAGAGATGTTGGATTCAAGACTGTAACCATGAATGTCAGCGATCTGGCAGCGATGGGAGCCAAACCGAAGTTTTTCGCTTTTTCTGTAGGTATCAGGAGAAACACTGAATCTATCGAAAATTTATTTAAGGGTATTTCTGAAGCCCTAAATTATTACGGAATGAGATTACTTTCGGCAGATACCAATGAATCCAAAGAGCTTGTAGTGGATGGAATCGCATTAGGATTTGCCGAGAATCTACTTCTGAGGAAGAACGCCAAGACAAACCAGCTTGTCTGCGTAACGGGTGAATTTGGTAGACCTTTGTGTGCCTTGAAAGTTGTCTTGGAAGATCTCAGAGCGGACGATGCAATTGCAAAAGTTTTGTTTGAAAAGCTTGTGAGACCCTATGCGAGATTTGTAGAAGGTTACAAAATATCGAAGTACGCTACTAGTGCCATTGATGTAAGTGATGGACTTTCAAAGGAGTTGAGAATAATTTCCGAAATGAGCAACGTTGGATTAATTATATACAGTAATAGAATTCCTATAAGCAGGGAGGTAAAGCTTTTTTGTGAAAAAAATAATCTAGATCCCGTAGATATTGCACTAAGTTCAGGGGAGGAGTTTGAGCTTATTTTCACAATTAACGAAGAGAATCTAAAAAAGATAGACTTTAATTTTACTGTAATCGGCAAGACTGTAGAGAAGAAAGGAGTTTGGTTAAAAAAGGACGGTAGACTAATTGAATTGGAGGATAAAGGTTGGAGACATTTCCTTTGATCAAGCTTTGGCCTGTTATACTCGATCGGGGGCTTATCTTTGCTTATCGCTTTTTAATCCTAAATTATGCTCAAAAGCACAGCACGAAAGCTTAAATTTTTATGCTTTTGAACAAGAAGTTTAGTGTGTTTTGTCAGGTATACAACAAAGCAACACCATGCACATTGATAGTTCCAGAAGATGCCGGAAAACTAGAAACTAGTCTGTTCAATACAGATAAACTTTCGAAGAAGTCAAGGTTTATAAAAACTGTCCATTTTGTTCTTTTTCCTTAGAAAAGTTATGTATTCGTAGGTCATAGACGTTCTACAAAATGAGGAATTGCTTAAAATGTTCTGATTTTTCAGATTATCTTTCGCTAGATTTAAATATTTTGGCAATGTCGCACAGTGATTTACAGAATAGTCCCGAAAAAAGGACGGGCGGTCGTCAAAAAAGATAACGTGCTGATAAACAATTATCACCCCGGATATCTTCACATTCATCTGGACAGAGAACCGATAAAAACGGATAACGTCTATGAGATCGTCGAAATAGTTGTGAGGCATATTGAGAGGTACAGGAAAGTCGTTATTGGGAAGTTGAGGGAGGAGATATGCAAATAAAGTTCATGAGAAAGGTTAAGACGAAGGAGCTGATTAAGGAGTTTAAGAAGAAAGATGACAGTCTAGAGAAGCTTGAAAGGTATTTAGAAAGGCATCCGGATGATTACCCATACATCGAGGTCGAGGAGAGGGGAGATCTTTGTCACCGATGTGTCATTTCTGACGCCTCAAAAACTACAGTTGCTAGAAGCGATCAAGAAATATCCGAAGTCGATAAGAGAGCTCGTCAAGAAAGTTGGAGGAGATGTTAAGAACGTTTACTTAGACATTAAAGAGCTTGAAAAAGCTGGAGTGGTTAAACTGAAGACTTCTGGAAAAGCTAAGAAAGTTGAGCTGAAATTAACTTCTGAAACCAAAAACTCTGCGCTCCTATCCTGACTTCTGGGTTAAGCTATTGCCACCTCATTTTTCGGTGTGGTATCCGATCCCATAAGAATCTCCTCTCTGGAACTATTAGCTTACTGGAGCTCCTCTGAATGCATCGATAGATCGGCTTGCGATGATCACAGTTTAAAAAACAAAAATTTTTAGCAGTGGCAAATTACTTATATACTTTCAGAAAAAACACTAGGCATGCCATTTAGTGAAAGGAGTATAACCAAAATTATAGTTAAAGAAGCCGCAAAGGATTGGGAGGAGATATGTGAAAATACCGATGTTGTCATAGTCGGAGCGGGCCCTTCGGGTCTGTCAGCTGCCTATTATCTCAGAGATTTTGGATTTAACGTTGTTGTCTTTGAAAGGAGGCTCAGCTTTGGAGGTGGCATCGGCGGCGGAGGAATGCTTTTCCACAAAATTGTGATAGAGGACGAAGCAAAAGAAATTGCAGAAGACTTCGGAATAAGATGCAAAGAGATAGAGAGCGGTCTCTACTCAATAGATGCGAGCGAATTTCTCGCAAAGCTCGCCAGCGGAGCCATCGACAGGGGAGCTAAGGTCATCTTGGGTGTTTCCGTTGAAGATGTCATCTTTAGGCCGGATCCCTTAAGGATTTGCGGCGTCTTAATTCAGTGGAGTGCCGTCGAGATATCGGGATTGCATGTTGATCCCCTTATGATCGAATCAAGGGCAGTCGTCGATGCAACGGGACACGACGCCGAAGTGGTTAGTGTTGCCGCAAGAAAAATCCCTGAGCTTGGTATTGAATTGAAAGGGGAAAAGTCAGCTTACAGCGAAATGAGCGAAAAACTCGTTGTTGAAAAGACGGGAAAGGTTGCCGAAGGATTGTACGTTGCAGGAATGGCCGTTGCAGCTGTTCACGGATTACCGAGGATGGGTCCGATATTCGGCGGAATGCTCTTGAGTGGGAAGAGGGTCGCCGAGCTGATAAAAGAAGACCTCAAAGCTTAACCCATATTTTGGCTCCTTTCGGTATTTTTATTCTAATTTTCTCTTTAAATTCTTCTGGATCTTCAAAAACCCATGCATATAGCTTTTTTCCCTTGGAATATTCTTTTAAAAATTTTTCGTCAGCCTTATGGTAGCTGTAATGCTTTAAAAGCTCTTTAACAGTGAAAGGGCCCAAAATGTCCACAAGTTTAACCTTTCCCAAGGCATATCCATCGCTGACTATCAAAATCTCCCCTCTGATGTTTGTGTTCGTCTTCCTGATTTCCCATTTCTTCTCCCCTTTAACTATTATCGATGCAAACGGTTGTTTGACGATTAACCCTCGCACGAAAATTGTTTATTTTAGGGGAGAAAAATAGATTTCGATGATAGCGAAAGTCGTTTGCCACGAGCTACCCAAACAAAGTACAGATGGTTTGGATTTTTACATGTTCGGAATAGCGGCATGGCTTTTCGAGGGAATGAAGTAGAGCTTAAGATAAAAAAGAGCCAAAGGAGATACAGGGAAAGAAAATCCTCTTTTTCGAAGATTACGAACTCTACAAAATATACGGCAAGGACAAGATCAAGGTCTGGGGCAGAAACGCTTAAATATCTCAGATTATATCATTTTATATCGGAGAATAGCATATGACAGAAAGACTGCTACCGCCAAAAGAGGCTTGTAGGCGTCTCGGGATTAGCTTCATCACTTTAAAGAGGTGGATTTATGCAGGTAAGATTAGAGCTGTCAGGACTCCTTCCGGTAGGTGGAGGATACCGGAAAGCGAAATAGAGAGGATTATTGGTGAAAAGACAGGAGTTGAAGAAGTTAGAGCTGTTATCTACGCCCGTGTCAGCTCCAGCGATCAGAAGAGCGACCTTAAGAAGCAGATAGAGCACCTTATACAGTACTGTAGTGCAAAGGGCTACAGATTGGTCGATGTTCTCAGCGATGTGGCCAGCAGCCTCAATACAAGTCGCAGAGGCCTGATGAAGCTCTTCAGCTACGTGGTGAACAGGCAGATAGATGTAGCGGTCATAACCTACAGGGACAGGTTGACTAGGTTCGGCTTCGAGTATCTGGAGTTTTTCTTCAAGCACCACGGCGTGAGAATAGAGGTTGTCCATGGTGAAGAACCTAAGGATGCTTATCAGGAACTTGTTGAGGATTTGATAGCGATTCTCACCTCTTTTGCAGGCAAGCTTTACGGCATGAGGAGCCACAGGAAAAAGAGGCTCGTTGAAGGATTCAAAAAGCTCCTGGAGGAGGTAGAGAAGAATGAGCAAGGTAGTTAGGACTGTCGTAGTCAAGTCGGCTCCTCTGCCGAGGAAGGTGTTTAGAGTCTTTGTCGAGCTTGAGGGCATATACAGGAACATGGTCGAGCAGCTGACAATGTTCGCTGTCAGAAGCAGCACTACGAGCTTCATCAGGCTTAAAGCGTTGAAGTACAGAGAGCTCAGAGCAATGTATCAGCTGCCGTCGCACTATGCCTACACTGCATGCCAAGATGCCTCTACTAGGGCTAAGAGCTTTCTAAGGCTGAAGAAAAAGGGTTTAGCTGAGAAAGAGTGTCCAGAAATCAGAAACGTAAGCATCTGGCTCGACGACCACCTGTGGAAGCCGAATGGGTTAACGTCCATTAGGATAGCGACTCACAGGGGGTGGGTTGAAGTAGGCTTCGAGCCTCACAAGCAGTACTGGAAGTACATCAATGGTGGCTGGAAATTGGCTTCTGAGGCCAAAATCAAACTTGACAAAAGGAATAGACAGCTATTTATCTACTTAACCTTCTTCAAGGAAGCTGAAGAATACAAGCCTAAAGGATATCTGCCCGTTGACGTCAACGAGAACAATGTCACTATTTTGGTTGACGGCGCTGCCTATCTCTTCGAGACCAGCATGGAGAAGCTTGTGCTTGGATACTACTACCGCAGGAAAAGCGTGCAGAAAAAATACGACAAGCTTCATAGTGCAAGCTCTAGAGAGAAGAAGGTTTTGAGAAAGCTCAAGGAGAGAAAGAAGAAATCCGATATTAGGTGGAAGATTGCGAACATAGTTGTTAGAACTGCCCACGAGAAGCAACATGCTATTGTCTTGGAGAAGCTCGGCAAGAAGCCAGCAAACAACATGGTTAAGAGGATAAAGGATGCACAGCTACGCCATAGGATATTCCAAGCAAGCTTCAAGGGCATTCAGAATGCAATCAAGGAGAAGGCTAGAGAGTATGGTGTGCCAGTAGTCCCCGTTAACCCAAGAAACACTTCCAAGCTTTGCCCGGTGCACAGCTCGCATATAGCCTATGATGATAGCTCCAGGATTGGTGAATGCAGTGTAGGCGGAGAACTCTGGCACAGAGATGTTGCTGCCTGCTGGAACATCCTTTTCAGAGCCCTGCGGAGCGATGGGAGCAGTGCTCCAAGCTTCGCAGGGCTAAATGTAGATGGGAGGCTCATTCCGTTAGCCTCGACAGCCATCCATGAACCCTCAGCTCTACCAAAAGGGCTGTGGGCGAGGTGGAAATCCCTACCGCAAACGCTACGCTACGGTTTTGAACAGAATGAAGCGGTAGGGATAAACGGTGTTTTCAGCAAAGTCGTGGAGCTCCCACGCTACAGTTTCGGAAGAAAGGTTTACAGATATAAAATCTTCAAGGTATATCGGATACGGGGGTGTCACGTCTGATATGCCAGCTCTGTAAATCGAGAGTGGGGATGAGGAGATGCAGGAGGTGCGGTAAAATCATCTGCGACAGATGTCACTTCTATCATGGACTGTGTAAGGAGTGTAGAAAAAGTCTTAGATCCTAATCATAATCATTGACAGTTTACGTAATGTTTAAATATTTCCGATATTCAGAAAATTGCATGGCGAGCGAGTTAGTACATGTAGCAATGAACACGTTGCTGTGGAAAGCAGCTTGTTGAAATGGGTATCGGCAGAAACGAACCAAAGGACTTTGGATTCGTCTTGCTAACAGGTGCAATAATGGAAACGATTGCTATGGTATTTGTCATTGCCGGCGGTGATATATTCGGAGCTACGGTTGCAATTGCATTCTTGGTCTCTCCCTTATCTGTGGTGGTGGAACAGAATCGCCATAAACCATGCCGTCTGGTTTGCTGGAGTTCTTTTCACAGCTTTTACGCTGCAACTCGGACATCTTACTCTTTCCGCCGGTCTCGGTCTACTTGTCCTTGTATGCTTCGGTCTGTCAGTGGCAAATTACACAGGTAAAGATGCTTGGATATTCCTTGCAATGGCTTACGCAAACGCAACGGGAACGATAGTCCTTCCATTTATTACAAGAAGGTCTATGAAAGGCTGTTACTTAATACATGAATGAGGCAAAGAGTTTAAAGTTATGAAAGATCTCTAGCTC
>CAZZMN010000041.1:0-29447 GCA_964655455.1 uncultured archaeon | reverse complement strand
AACTTCATGGGCAGGGCTATCACTTTCGTTACATCGATTCCCCAATCTCTTAATTCGATGCTTAGCCTATTCGAGACTGAAACAACAGCGTCAGCTCTTTTATACAAACTCTTTGCGATAAAATTATAGAATCTATTACCTCTTAGAGTATGTATTCCATGATTTACGGCAATTATTGGTTTAAATCGTAGCGGAATTATTCCGTTTAAAATAACTACGTCCAAATCTAGCTTTCTGACTAATTTGGAACCTTTATAGAACCAGTCCAATCCGATTCTGATCCAAGGGTTTCCTGTACTGGATTTGTCGTTTAAAGTTATGATTTTGGGTTCTATTTCCAAACCGTGGGATTCTTTGAACCACTTTGGCAAATCGCTTTTTCTTACACCATAAAATCCCCAGCTCAAAATCACTGATTCATGGCCTAGTTTTTCAAATGCTTCATATAGAAGAGCAATAAATCTATTAACACCGTCTAAGTGAGTTATGTACTCCCTTCTGACCAACCCTATTCTCATGTTAAGATTTAAGAAATTGCCATATAAATAGACTATTCTTCAACTCGGACGTTCAATATAGCAACTCAAAAATTAAATGCTAATCGGCAATTTAAAAAGATGTGAGTCAGCGAGAAATCGCCATAATCGGGCCATCAAAGAGGTTTCTTTCTGGTGTCAGCTACTACACAATCCGCTTGTCAAACGCTCTCTCCGAGTTTGCTAAAGTGAAGGCAATACTTTTTCGCAACATGCTGCCAAAAAGGCTTTTTCCGGTTAACCGATTTGTTAAATCATAATTATAACGATTTATCTTTGAAATCCTTTAAAGGCTTTGCAAAAATCTTCGCAGAAATAAAACCGGTTCCAACAGAGAGAGCGACAACTGTAATGCCGAAGGATTTCGAAAATCTGAGCTTCAAAGAACTGGAAAGAAAACTTTTGATCAGAGCTCTCAGATATTCCTTCTCAACACCGAGATCGAATTCTCTGCTCAGGATTGCTTTGCTGTAGCCTTCGTAATAAGCCCTTTTCAGCGCATATCTAAGACTACATATATCCTTAGGGACTCTGTGGCAAACTACTGCTGAAGGATCGAAGATTATCTTCCCATCAGGTTTCAACTTTTTCAGCCTAAGACAGAACTCTGTTTCCTCGCTTCCAAGTAGCTTCTTTCCATATCTTCCAATTTCTGTCTTAAAAAAGCCAGCTATTTCAAATGCCTCTCTTCTGAACGCCATATTTGCTCCAATTGGATTTCTGATATCTTCTTCCTTCATCCCTTTATAAGTGCAGCCCACGATCCAGTCGAGCTCCTCGGCCAACCATTTGGGTCTTTTTGAGTCGAAAACTGATATTATTTTGCCTCCTACTCCGAAAACGTTCTCATCTTCAAAATTTCTCGTCATTCTCTCTATCCAGTCCTTTTCGGCCCAAGCATCGTCATCGATGAAAGCTATGATTTCTCCTCTCGACTTCATGATTCCTTTATTTCGTGCACTGGAAAGTCCAAAGGACTCAGAAACGACTGGATCCAAAACGAGCAGAATTTCGTGTGGCTTCTGAGTTTGATTCTCGATTTGAGTTCAAGCATTTGATGACATCGGGAAATCTTTCGATTGTGTAAGTTGAAACTATACGGAGACTTTCATCGACACATCTTTGACCTTAAGTTTTAAAAACTACTTGAGTTTCATGAAGTCGTCTATCCACTTGAAAATGCCATCTTAAGAAGCTTTGAATCGCATTATGTTTAATAAAAGCTTTTAAGCTTTGCCTGAAATTCAAGGCTTAATAGTGAGCGAGGTTTGGGAAGCTTGCGATGAATTCGAAGCGGAAGGAGAAGATAACGATTGTCAGCAGATACGTCCCTGACAGTGAGGTTTCCCTTTACTTTTCCGCAAGCAACGTTTTAATTCTGCCTTACACAAGGGCTTCGCAGAGCGGAGTTGCTCACATTGGAATGCACTTTGGACTTCCGATCATCGCATCGAAAGTTGGAGGAATTTCAGAAGCTTTAAGCAATTACAAGGGAGCCATTTTAGTCGAACCAAATAGCGAGAGTATCTGCAGGGCGATAGTGGATGTTTATTGCAAAGGATTAGAAAAATTCCCTGTTCCGGAAAATCTGAGATGGGAGAATATTGCAAATTTTTGGAAACTACTGCTGAAAAATCTGAACAGCGATTTTGAAGCGAAATAATAATTTTGGGTTAAATAAGTCCGATTAATAGCGAAAATAAAGCTGGATTCGACGATACGCGGAAGACATTTTAAAGCAGGTTTCTATTTTTGCAAAAATCTTAAAATTTCCCGGCAACTCGAACATGGATTCTCTGAAATGCATAGCAAATGCGGTGCGGTGCAGAAAATGCTTCATAAAGAAATACGTTGTAGGAAGCTGAAAGGAGAGGGCTGAGGTTGTTTTTATCCGTTTAACGCATGCAAAACTCAAACTCCCACCAGATGTCTCCTCTCAACCAAAACACACTGAACCTAAATCCTCACGAAACACTCCCATCCATCCCGATACAGAGCTAAGAGGATCTTGGAGAGCAAGAAGAAATTAGGGCTCGATGAATGGAAAGAGATGTATAAACACTTTACCGACTATTTGGAGTACTCAAAAACTCTACATAAGCTGAATGGCAGGCTTCCTTATAACCTCAATATACCAACCACAAAACTGTCCTTTTGGAAGAGATATTTAAAGATAATTTTATTTAAATATTTTTAACAAATCTGCCCTACGTTGCTTTAGCACAAGTTCTCTCAGCTTGCGCTTTAGCAAGCTAATCTCACCCTTTTTCGCAATTGTTGGAATTACATTGTCGACTTCAACCTTTGTTATCTCGGATATATTTCGCAGGGTTTCCTCTACATTTTCAACCTTATCCATTTTGTTTGCAGCTATCACAACCTCTATTCCTACATCTTTGAGAAAGTCCACCATTTCCACGTCTATGGGGATGTATCCTCTGCTATCCCATCTCCTGACAATCTCAAGAAATGCTTTCGAATCTATTACGTGGACTGCTGCGAAGATTCTTTTGGCGTTGTCTTCGATATACCTGACTATAAAATCTTTTATTCGTTCGTTAAAATCCCTACTCACACCCTGAATGTACCCAAAGCCGGGCAGATCTGTTGCAAGAAAATCCTTATACTGGTAGTAGTTGGGGTTTATTGTCGTCCCCGGTTTTTTACCTCTCCTGACCTTTACATTAAACAAAGAAGAAAATATCGTTGATTTTCCCACATTTGATCTGCCAACAAAAATGAGTTCTAAATTAACCCGGCCATAGACCATAGTATGCGTTTAGGATAATAGTCAGTATTCCAACTATAAAGCCAAATGCTAAAACCGTTTTTGGACTGATCTTTATCTGGGTTTTCTCCTCTTCAAAGTATCTCATTATACCTGCTGATGACATTAAGGGTGGCGCCCTCTCTCTCTTTGGCATAGATAACTGTTTTATTATTTTTGTATATAATCTTTACCATGCGCTGTTTGAACGTTTTAACTGGAGAAACGGGTGAACTCATCAGGGATGGAGAATGGATCTTCGAATCCGCAACCTTAACCCCCGATTACGTTTTGTTACCCTCATATTTTAACGCCCATACTCACATCGGGGACTCGGTATTTGAAGCTCCAAAAATCGAACTTGAAAAGCTTGTGGGACCCAATGGACTGAAATTTAAGGTGTTAAGAGAGTCAAAAGAAGATGAAATCGTTAAGAAGATGAAGCAATCAATCAAGATAATCGAAAGATCTTCGGCAACTTCCATTGAATTCAGAGAGGGAGGATTATCAGGTTACAAGCTCTATCAAAAAGCCGACGTAAATAAGAGGCTGATCGCTCTCTCAAGACCTGAAAATGAAGAGGAGGCGGAAATTTTAATAGATATCTCATGGGGATTTGGATTTAGCAGTGTTAGAGACCATGATTTTGCTTTTCTTGAGATGTGCAGGGAACTTGCGATGAAAAGGAATAAGATTTTCGCCATTCACGCCGGTGAAAGATATGACGAAGATGTAGAAGCTGCCCTATCCTTAGAGCCGGACTTTCTGATTCACATGAATCAGGCGTCTTTATCCAATCTTAAAAGAGCCATGGATTTAGAGATCCCGATAGTAACTTGCTTCAGATCAAATGCATTTTTCGGTCTGTTCAATCTGAAAAATTACGAAATCCTCAGCGATTACGACAGATGGTATTTGGGAACTGACAACGCCATGATAGCAACGCCATCCATGATTGATGAGGTGAAGTTTTCCGCTTACTTCCTTGACGAAGAAAAAATCTTTAGAGCAGCAACAAGAAATCCGTTTTTTAAGAGTTTTACTGTTGCGAAAATGGATAAGATTAATCTAAGAAACCCCATCGCCTCAATAGTGAGAAGGCTCGAAAGTTGCGATGTGGTAAAGATAATAAGGGAGGATATCAGGAATTTGGAATAAGTAGCATTCCTTTACCCAATTTAGAGCACCTTGTTATCGAATCCTTGAACTTGAAGTCCTTAAATGTTTTCAAAGCTATATATTCCCCTATATTTTTCAGTTTTCCCGCTGAGCTTTAAGAAGATTAGCTGCATAATTCTAGCGTTCCTTTTCAACCAGATCCCCCTTTCGTTGTAGACTACCAGTCCTACTTCGCTTCTTCCCGTATATCCCGCATCCCATACAGCACTCAGGACTATGGCTCCCGCTCTCACAAGGCTCGATCTAGGTCTGCCGATTGCCATGATATCTTCAGGAATGCTTACGATTTCATTGATGTAAGCTCTGTAATATCCCTTGCTTAAAAAAACCCAGTCGTTTTCGAATTCTATCTCCCTTGTTTCGGGAAGCTTTCTCTCGCTGTTATTGAAATCGATCTTTGCTTCTTCAATGATTTTTGCTACTTTTCTTAAAGTGCAATCAAAACCGTTTGGCTGGAGTTGCGTTTCAAGATCAATATAATCCCTGATCAGTCCTCTTTCAAGTATTAGCTTTCTTATTTCTTCTTTCGATAAAACTACCATTTCAAACCCCTCCTGTGATCTATGCTCACAAAGTCGATATAGTATCTGTCAATTTCATCGTAAATCCCCAAATTCTTGGCTATCTCAACGGCAATTATGTGAGAACAGGGCTTTTTGCCTTTTAAGTTTATCTGAAAGTCTCTACAAGTGCAGAATCCCTCATCTACAATGTACTCTTCTCTTCCAACTACAACAAAGAAATCTCTGTATTTTTTTACTCTCCCTTCCCTTACATAGAAGAAGGCTTTATCACCCCTTTTACCGAAATGGGTTATGAGATATTTGTAAAGATCGTAATCGAGTTTTTTGAATCTTTTTAATCCCTCAATCTTCATCTCCCCTGTCAATTTCTCTCAGTATTTGCATCGTATTTATGGCGTCGACTGCATCGAACCATCCGATTACGAGAAGATCCTCATCTGGAATTTCGAAGTTTTCCGGAAGTTTCTCCCCCTTTAGGACTTTTGCAGCCATTTTTGCAAGATTTTCAAAGGCTCCGCTAATGTCATTATCCTTCTCCTTTTTTACTGCTTCTTGGAATAATTTTTCAAAGGATTTTTTACTTATTTTATCGTTAACTGCGAATTCAAGACCTTTCAGAACCACACGCATACTATCTCTGGTGATTTCAAACAACTCATTCTTTACATCATCTTCAAGATTAAATCTCTTGTTGATTATCTCGTTCATCCTTTTTATCTGTTCAATTGCCTCTTTTTTTGTCACCTCCTTTGATTTTATGCTTTCCAAAAGCTTTATTCCTGCGATAATGAAGTCCTCAAGCATTTTATCGAATATTTCCAAGTTCTCCCTTGGATCGTTCACTTCTTTTATTCTTTCTATCCAGTTGTTCAGTCTCTCTTCCGTATAGAACATTAGAGTGTGTTTTTGTGATGGTAAATATAAGCTTTATCGGTATAAACTCTCCCGAAGCCCTCGAAAATTTCGCCATCTTCTTTCACGATCTCCCCCCTTATCACTACGGTGTGTGGAAAGATAGCTTCAAAACCCACGTAGGGAGTCCATTCGCATTTGCTGTGGAGCTTCTCAGTCTTGATCTTTTCAGTTTGAGAAATATCGAAAACGGCAAAATTTGCGTAATTTCCCTCCCTGATTTCGCCGTATCCTTTGAAGCCAAAAATTTTCGCAGGATTCTCCGCTATCTTTTCGGAGAGATCAAAGATGTTCAGAACACCTTTGAATACAAGACCCATCATAATAGGATACATTGTCTCTACGTTCGGATAGCCTGAGGCTCCGTTCTCCTTCTCCTCAATCGTGTGAGGTGCGTGATCCGAGGCCAGAACATCTATTTCATGGAAGTTTGAGAGCAGGAATTCTCTGTCTTCCCGCTTCCTTAAAGGAGGGTTAACGTTTACGAGTTTGCCTAGTCTTTCGTAATCCCCTTCATCAAGCAAGAGATGATGAGGTGTAACTTCGATGTAGGATGGACCTTTGAAAATCATCTTTGCGGCATCCTTTGTGGAAATGTGGCAGAAATAGTACTCTCCTTCCGAGAGTATTCTAACGGCTTCAATCTCTGCTTCCCTTTTCCTAAATTTGAAGTTTGGAATTTCGTTTGAAATTATATATGCGGGATCTTCGGCATGGATTGTCAGAAAAGTTTTCAAATTCTCTATAATCTCGTAATCGATCTGGTAATCTTCTTTTTCGTGACAAAGAAAAACTTCACCAATCTTTGGATTGTATCCCATGTTTCTCAGATCCCCAACGATTTCTTGGATTTCCTTGTAATTCTTTCGGGTCAATCCGATGTTCAAAGAGTAATCCACGTTCGTCCATTTCTCTGCTTTTTTTATTCTCTCGATATATCGTTCCTCACTATCTATGAAGGGTTTCGTGTTCGGCTGATCTACGACAAGGCAGATTCCACCGTTTAATGCAGCTAAAGTTCCCGTTTTTATTGTCTCCTTATGGCTTTCTTCAAAATCTCTTAGATGAACATGAACATCAATTCCTGCAGGCATTATAATTCCTTTCATCTTTTTTCCGGAAATTTGCTTTCCTATTTTAGTGATTATTCCATCTTCTATTATTATTCCAGCTTCAACAAGCTTTCTACCGAGAATAATTTTCCCGAAAATGTTCATGATGTCTCAGTTAAACAAAGGATTTAAATACTGTATTGGAGTAGTATAGAAAAACAAATGGGGGTAAGTTATGGAATCAATTGTTAAAGAAGCTATTAGACGAGCTAGTGAAGAAAGGAGACCATACACAACTGAAGAAGATGAGATTCTCAAAATGCTTCACGAATTAAAAACCGTAATCAAAGTCGTTGGTGTGGGAGGAAGTGGTTGCAACACTATCACAAGAATGTTTGAAGAGGGGATTGATAAAGCCGAGCTAATCGCAATCAATACTGATGTTCAACACCTCTATTACACTAAGGCTCACAGAAGAATTTTAATAGGAAAAAGAACGACAAGAGGTCTTGGCGCTGGTAGCCTCCCGCAGATAGGTGAAGAAGCTGCAAAGGAAAACGAAGATGAAATAAGGGCCGCCCTTGAAGGATCTGATTTGGTATTTATAACGTGTGGCTTAGGCGGTGGAACTGGAACGGGAGCAGCTCCAATAGTAGCCGAAGCTGCCCAAGAAGCTGGTGCCTTAACAATTGCAGTTGTAACAATACCCTTCTCAGCAGAAGGTGCTGTAAGAAGAGCCAACGCCGAAGCCGGACTGGAAAGACTCCGAGAGACAACGGATACAGTCATTGTAATCCCCAACGATAGATTGTTGGAGGTCGTTCCCAACTATCCGATACAGTTAGCTTTTAAAGTAGCCGACGAAATCCTCATAAGAGCCGTTAAGGGAATCACAGAGCTCATAACGAAACCAGCTCTGATAAACCTCGACTTTGCAGATGTCAGAACTGTCATGGAGAAGGGTGGCGTTGCCATGATCGGACTTGGAGAAGCGAGCGGTGAAGATAAGGCATCGGAAAGTGTTAGAAAAGCCCTCAAGAGTCCGTTACTTGATGTAGATATTTCGGGAGCCAAAGCGGCCCTCGTCAACGTCACAGGCGGACCAGACATGACAATCGAAGAGGCTGAGAGCATAGTAGAAGAAATCTACAGCAAAATTGATCCAGACGCCCGAATTATCTGGGGCGCCATGATCGACCCCGGACTTGAAAATACAATAAGAACTCTCCTCATCATAACTGGAGTAAAGTCGCCTCAGATATTTGGAAGAAAAACAAACGTGACAAAGAGATTCGGAATCGATTTTGTGAAGTAAAATTTTAAAAACCCTTCATCAAACTCTGAACTCATGAAAAATATCGGTGAAACAATCAATGAATACTTGAAAGTACTGAGAATGGCAAGAAAGCCCGACAGGGATGAATTTCTCTCAACAACAAAAATAGCCGTAGCAGTCATGTTTGTAGTCGGATTTATCGGCTTCTTAATCTACATATTAATGGAAATCTTGCCGGGGGCGTTAAAATGAGCAAGTTTTTTGCTGTAAAAACGACGGCAAATCAGGAAAGAATCGTGGCGAATTTGATGGCAGCCAGTGTAAAAAAGAGAAATGCCAACGTTTATTCGATACTGGCACCAAAAGAACTCAAAGGCTATGTGATCGTGGAAGCCGAAAGCAATGAAGACCTTGTAAAGGCTATAAGGGGAATTCCTCATGTAAAGGGTCTTGTAAAGGGTGAGCTGAAATTCTCAGAAATAGAACATTTTCTAAAGCCCAAGAAAGCCGTAGAACAGATCAGAGAGGGTTATAAGGTAGAGATAATAAGCGGTCCGTTTAAAGGAGAAATAGCCATTGTCAAGAGAGTAGATGAATCCAAAAATGAGATCACTGTTGAGCTTATTGAGGCAGTTGTCCCCATCCCCATTACGGTTAAAGCCGATCACGTTAGAGTTCTTGAAAAGAAGGAGGTGTAATCATGCCAAGAGTTGTTGAAGTTCTCGTTCCCGGTGGAAAGGCTACTCCAGGACCGCCGTTGGGTCCCGCAATAGGTCCATTAGGATTAAACGTAAAACAGGTCGTTGATGAGATAAACAAGGTAACGAAAGATTTCGATGGGCTGCCGGTTCCCGTCAAAATAATTGTAAAAGAAGACAGAACTTTCGAAATTGAAGTCGGTGTTCCTCCGGTCTCCGCTTTAATAAAAAAGGAACTTGGCATCGAAAAAGGATCAAAAGCCACCGGAAAAGAATTTGTTGGCAACCTTACCCTCGATCAGGTGATAAAGATCGCTAAAACAAAGCATAAACAAATGTTATCTTACGATTTGAAAAGTGCCGTCCTTGAGGTTCTGGGAACCGCCGTTTCAATGGGTATTACTGTAGAGGGCAAACACCCCAAAGAAGTTCAGAAAGAAATAAAAGAAGGTCTAATTCAAATTGAATAGGGCGATGATGAAAGGGCCCCGCTGATCTCGTGATGAAGGTCTTGAGTGCTGAGCCTCCAATTTTTTATCTTCCTGTTGCTTGCAAGACCCCTTCCGAAAGGGAGGTGGGAAAGGTCACCTAACGAAAAATTTAAAGCACTCTTCTTTTACTGGTGACCATGAAAATTCTGCTAATTCATGCTGATTATATAGAATACGAGGTAAAGAAAAAGACGAAATTTGCAGAATCCTATGAAGGATCAGGAGAAAGAGTTGATGAAGCCTTAGTTGTTTTCGTTTCTGTTGAAAAGGGAGATAACGAAAACGTTGTTGATCAAGCCGTTAAAGAGATAACGGACGTCGCAGAAAAGGTCAATGCAAAAAGAGTCGTCCTTTACCCTTACGCTCACCTGTCATCCGATTTAGCAAATCCTGAAAATGCTGTTGAGATATTAAAGTTAATGAAGAAAAAGCTTTCCGAAAAATTTGAAGTTCATCGCTCTCCATTCGGCTGGTATAAAGCGTTTAAAATCTCTTGTAAGGGACATCCGCTAAGCGAACTCTCAAGAGAGATAAAGGGCGAAGACACAGAGGTAACACAAGCTCTCAGGGACGAAGAAAAGGCAAAAAGCTACTGGTTTATTCTCACTCCCGATAAAGAGCTAGTAGAGGTTGATAAATTCGATTTCACAAATTATCCAAATCTGAAAAAGTTTGTAGATTACGAAATCACTAAAAGAAGAGCTGTTGACCGCATACCACCTCATGTCGAATTAATGAAGCGACTGGAGATTGCGGATTACGAGGAAGCATCGGATAGCGGTCATCTCAGGTATTACCCGAACGGGAGACTTATAAAAAGCCTGCTTGAGACATTTGTCACTGAAAAGTGCATCGAATACGGAGCGATGGAAGTCGAGACACCGATAATGTATGATAAGGAACACCCCACTTTGAGAAAATACTTGGAAAGATTTCCCGCAAGACAGTACGTCATTAAGGGTGATAAAAGAGAATTCTTCCTCAGATTTGCAGCTTGCTTTGGACAGTTTCTGATGGCATCTCAATCGATGATAACTTACAGAAATCTTCCGGTAAAAATTTACGAACTTACCAGATATTCATTTAGAAAGGAGCAAAGAGGAGAACTCGTTGGATTAAGAAGACTGAGAGCTTTCACTATGCCCGATATGCACACTCTTGTAAGGGATATCGAACAGGCGAAGGAGGAATTCTACAACCAATATAAGTTGTCAGTCGAAGTGTTGAAAGAGATCGGGCTGAACCCGGAGGATTATGAGGTCGCAATTAGAGTGACAAGGGATTTCTACGAAGAAAATAAGGATTTCATTCACTCGATAGCTGAAGTGCTTAAAAAGCCCATTCTCATAGAAATGTGGGACAAGAGATTCTTCTATTTCGTTCTGAAGTTCGAATTCAACTTTGTAGATGCTCTCGACAAGGCTTCAGCTTTAAGCACTGTCCAGATCGATGTTGAGAATGCCGAAAGATACGGAATCACGTATGTGGATTCGGACGGTAAGGAAAAGCACCCCCTTATTCTCCACTGCTCGGCGAGTGGTGCGATCGAGAGAGTTATGTATGCTCTGCTTGAAAAAGCTTACATGGACACGGAAAAAGGGAAGTTACCGATGCTTCCGGTCTGGCTCTCACCAACACAGGTTAGAATAATTCCAGTAGCCGACAGGCATCTTGATAAAGCTATAGAAATAGCCGAGAAACTTAGAAAAAACAAGATTAGAGTAGATATCGACGACAGAGAAGAAACTACCGCAAAGAAGGTTAGAGATGCCTCGACAAGCTGGATACCCTATATCGTGGTCATAGGAGACAAAGAGATCGAATCCGGGAAGATAACTGTCACAATCAGAGAGGAATCAACGATAGAGAAGCAAAAGAGAGTGGAAATAACAGTTGACGAGCTTGTGGAAATAATAAAATCCAAAACGGATGGTAAGCCTTTTAAGCCGCTATCTTTGCCAATACTTTTGTCAAAAAGACCTTCGATGAGGTGATACCTTGGATAAAAACGATTTAAAAACATATATCCCCTTGCTTTTGGGAGTTATTGCGGGGATACTGTCATACCTCATAACCGACGGAATTAGAAACAGAGACCCCCTTGGAATATTTGTCTTAGTTGTTTTCATCTACCTCCACAAGTTCCTTCTACCCAAGTGGGGGGTCAAAATAGAATCCAAAGATTGGATAGGCATTTCGTTCCTAACCCTTACAACATGGTATATCTCGTGGACACTCCTGCTCAATTGGTGAGAACATGAGGATCGCCGTGATCGATAGGGAACGCTGCCATCCAAAGAAGTGTGGAGAGGAGTGTCTGAAGTTCTGTCCACTCGTCAGAACGGGAGCTGAAGCCGTCGTGATAAACGAGAAGGCCATAATAAGCGAGGAGCTCTGCGTTGGATGTGGGATATGCGTAAAAAAGTGTCCCTTTAAGGCGATATCAATAATCGGCTTACCGAAGCAACTTGAAGGAAAAGAAATTCACAGATATGGAAAGAACGGTTTTGTTTTGTATAACCTTCCAATTCCGCGAAAGGGATACGTAGTCGGATTATTAGGTCAGAACGGAACCGGAAAGACAACAGCTGTTAAAATCCTTTCGGGTCAGCTTAAACCAAATTTGGGGAAGGAAAAAGCAGATTGGGATGAAATTCTTGAAAGATTTCACGGAACTGAGCTTTTTGATTACATGAAAGCCCTATCAGAGGGGAGGATAAGGGTTAGCGTGAAACCTCAGTATATCGAGGCTATTCCCCGTGTGTATAAAGGGAACGTGAGAGACCTTCTTGAAAGGGTTGATGAAAAAAACGCATTAGATGAATACATCCAGAAGCTAAGGCTTGAGAATGCTGTAAAGAGAAATATAAAAGAGTTAAGTGGAGGAGAGCTCCAGAGGGTTGCAATAGCCGCATGCCTTCTAAAAGAGGCTGATTTCTACTTCCTTGACGAGATTACTTCTTACTTGGATATCTACCAGAGAATAGAAGCCGCAAAAACGATAAGAGAAGTTGCCAAAGAAAGCCCCATACTGATCGTGGAACATGATTTAGCCATCTTAGATCTTCTTGCAGACTTTGTCCATATAAGCTACGGTGAACCAGCAGTCTACGGTGTAATAACAAACGCTAAGGGAGTTCGAGTCGGGATTAATCAATATCTCAGGGGATACCTCGTTGAGGAGAACATAAGAATTCGAGACAAGGAAATAGAGTTTAACATATTCCAGCCGACTGAGTTGGAGATTGATAAGGTTCTCGTTGAGTATCCTTATTTCAAAAAATCTTACAAAGATTTTACTCTTGAAGTCGAGGGAGGAGACATAAGAGTTGGAGAGGTTATCGGGATAGTCGGGCCGAATGCAATAGGTAAAAGCACATTTATCAAAGTTCTTGCCGGAGTTATAGAGGACGACGAGAAAAAGGTAAATCTCAATATCAAAGTCTCCTACAAGCCTCAATACGTCAAGGCGGACATAAGTATGCAGGTGCTATCCTTTTTGAGAAGCATAAACCCGATGATAGACTCATCTTACTACAAAACGGAGATCATCAAGCCGTTACAGCTCGAAAAACTTCTCGATAAGAACTTGGATGAGTTAAGTGGAGGAGAGCTCCAGAGGGTTGCAATAGCCGCATGCCTTCTAAAAGAGGCTGATCTGTATCTTCTTGATGAACCCTCCGCCCATCTCGATGTTGAACAGAGGACTGAGGTTGCAAGAGTGCTAAAGAGGTTTGCTCTCAACAATTCGAAATCTGTTCTCGTGGTCGATCACGACATATATCTGATCGACATGTTAAGCGATCGGCTTATGGTGTGTGAGGGAATCCCCGGAAAATACGGCAGGATGAGAAAGCCAGTTGGATTGAGAAAGGGGATGAACACATTCCTGAAAAATCTCGACATAACATTCAGAAGGGATGAAGACACAAAAAGACCGAGAGTGAATAAGCCCGGATCGAGGCTGGACAGGGAGCAGAAAGCGGCTGGAGAGTATTACTACTATTTCTAAAGTCTGTTAGTGTAAAATAATGCCTTCTCGTTTAACCCTCTTAGATAAAGCAACAAAGCTTTTTTCCTTTAGCTAGAGATCTTGCGGAGAACCTTGTTTGCAAATAAAATTCTTAAAACAGCCTTTTCATCGAAAAGATAATAAAAAACTCTATTTGGTCTGCAGTAATAGTATGCTCGATCTCATCTCGCAAAAGTCTATGAAAGCAAAAACTGTGAGAAGTTCCCTCCTAATGTCTACCCAATATCTTTTCTTCAATTGATAAATGCTTAAACTCATCCCTAACGCTTTTTCTGTTCAGGTAAATGAAAATAGAAAGTCCTATTATCAGATTTATCACCGAAGGAGGGATTAAAGCAACTGTAAGGATTCCATACACCATGTGTAGTAGCGAAAGGAGTAGGGCGAGTTTCCTTCCCCATTCTTTCAGCACTAAGAGACCAACACCAGCCACCAAGCAGAGGACTGAATAGACGCAGCCGATGAAGAATGTCATCGAAATCATGCTGGTTAGATCAATATCTGGAGGAATATCAAATCTTTTGAGCTCTTTTATAAATTCATCTTTGAAAAGCAATATCGAAGCTGATGTAAACAAAGACAGTGCGAACATGAACAGGAAGAAGGCTGCTATTAGAGATATGCCGGTTCTCATTGCCCAAAATATAATGACAAAGATTTAAATACGTTGGGGACGAAACACTAACATGTATTACTTTATTTACGTGACGTTTCCAAATGAAGAGGAAGCTAAGAAGATCGGAAAACACTTGCTTGAAAAGAAGCTTGCGGCTTGCGTTAACTATTGGAAGATCAATTCCATGTTCTGGTGGGAAGGATCAATCCAAGAGGAATCAGAGATTGCAATGATTGTCAAAACGAAAGCAGAAAACTACTCTAAAATAAGGGATGAAATCAAGAAGCTTCACAGCTACACAACGCCTTGCATATGTGTGTTGAACGTCGAGGAGGGAAATACTGAGTTCTTAAGGTGGATTGATAGCATTGTGGGAGAATGAAAACAGCAGTATTCGGAAGCCGAAAAAAAGTAAAATACACCAGAGATCACTGGAAACTCCTAAGGGAGAAGCGAAAGATAGCCAAGGAAATCATGGAAACCCTAAAAGACTACGGAATTCCTTCAATCGTTTACGGTTCGATAGCAAGGGGTGACGTAAAGCCGACAAGCGACGTGGACATTTTTATTCCCCTATTAATCCCCTCATACAAGTTGGAGCTAGCTCTACAAGATTTTGGAATTCTTGAGAGAAGAATTATTCAGGCAACTCCGAATTACGCTATAAAAGGTGAAATAATTCTTGAAGAAGCAAATGTTAGCTTCCCTCTCGTTAAGATGAGAGAAAAAGAAATGGATTTTTACAGATTCGGCGGCTACTTAGATCTAAGAGGATTGAAGAGAAATCAAAGGATTGCGGGTGTTGACAAGCGTTTAGTCCTCATAGTCCCCCTAAAGGATGGGCACTACGAGGTTCCAACAAACGAAATTGATAAAAGTGAGCTAGCCCGCTTTCTGAATGTCTGTATAGAGGTAGTAGAGGAAAGATTCAGAGTCTTAGAAAGAAGAAGAGAGATTGGCAGAACGGGGATTTTTCTTAACGAAAGAGTTCCAGAAACCGAGTCCTTCGAAAGCTATTTAGCGAGCCTGTCCTTTCAGAACAACCACCTTAAGAGGAGAATGAAACTTTTTTAAAACACCCCTTCTTTCAATAAACAATGAGCGAGATCATTCACTGGGCGGATGTTATCGCTGAAAAAATACTGGAGAAAAAAGATAATGTCAGAATTGCAACGGGAATCACACCAAGCGGACACATCCATCTCGGGAATTTGAGGGAAATGCTCACAGCAGATGCCGTTAAAAGAGCCATCGAGGACAAAGGTGGCAAAGCGGAAATCATCTACGTAGCCGATACTTTCGATCCTTTAAGAAGGAGGTATCCCTTTCTTCCAGAAAAATATGAGGAATTCGCCGGAATGCCCCTGTGCAACATTCCCGATCCAGATGGTTGCCACGGTAATTATGCGGAACACTTTTTAGAGCCCTTTTTGAGATCCTTAGAAGTTCTCGGAATTAGAGTTAAGGTTAAAAAGGCTCATGAGATGTATTTAGGGGGAGAATACAACGAAAAGATAATTCAAGCGTTAAAGAATAAAGACAAGATTGCAAAGATAATCGCTGAAGTGTCGGGAAGAGAAGTGGACGAAAACTGGAGCCCCTTTATGCCTCTCTGCAAGAATTGCGGGAGGATTAACTCAACCAAAGTGATGGAATTCAACGAAAGAGAAGTGGAATACATCTGCGAATGCGGATACGAGGGAAAAAACAAGATAAACGAGGGAAAACTCGTTTGGAGAGTTGATTGGCCAGCAAGATGGGGAATTCTCAGGATAGATGTTGAACCTTTTGGGAAGGATCACGCCACTGCTGGAGGAAGTTACGACACCGGAAAAATGATCTCAAAGGAAATTTTCGGATACGATCCTCCGTTTCCCATAATCTACGAGTGGATACACTTAAAAGGAAAGGGTGCTATGAAAAGCTCTAAAGGTATCGTAGTACCCGTAAACGAGATTGTTGAGACACTCCCACCAGAAATAGTGAGATACATAACCATCAGAGTGAAGCCGGAGAGGCACATCGAATTCGATCCCGGTGTAGGTCTCCTTGAAATCATAGATGATTTCGAAGATGCCTACAGAAGAGGGGATAGATCTGTTCAGCTATCTCTCGTTGAGGATGTTGTTTATTCGGATGTCCCTTTCAGGCATCTGATAATAGTGGGACAAATAGCAAACTGGGATCTCAAAAAAGTTTTAGAGATTCTTGAAAGAAACGGTCATGAGATTGACAAGACGCTTAGGAGAGATGTCGAAAGAAGACTCAAATACGCCAAAGCTTGGTTGGAAAGATACGCTCCTGAAAGCTTGAAATTTAAAGTCAAAGAAAGAGATGAGATAAAATCCGAATTCATAGAGGATGAAAAGAGATTTCTAAAAGAGTTCGCATCTCAACTAAGGGAGGATATGGATGCCGAAAGAATCCACAAGCTCGTTTATGAAGTTTCCGCTAAGGTGAATATAAAACCGGCAAAGGCTTTTCAAGCTATATACAAGGCTATCCTTGATACGAAACACGGACCAAGAGCTGGATATTTTTTGAAATCTCTTGGAGTTGAATGGGTAAAGAAAAGATTTGCGGAGATATGAAAAGGATAGAGGGTGGTAGCTACTACACGTATTTAACGGAAGGTTGCAGATTGTGCAGAAGGGGTGCCAAACTCGTTTTATTCGTTACGGGACTCTGCAAGAGGAAGTGCTACTACTGTCCGATCTCGGAAGAGAAAAAAGGAAAGGATGTAATCTTTGCGAATGAAAGAGAGGTTAGAGACATTGACGATGTCGTGGACGAAGCATTGTCCATGGATGCCGAAGGAGTTGCAATAACGGGCGGAGAACCTTTATTAAAGCTTGAAAGAGTCTTGGAATTTGTGGAGATGTTTTCAAAAGCGGATATGCATGTTCATCTCTATACGAGCGTGAAAGCGAAGGAAAGTGTTCTTAAAAAGCTTGCCGAGAAAGGTCTCCATGAGATCAGATTCCATCCACCGGAGCTAAAGGGAATCAAAGAATACGAGGAGCCCCTAAAGAAGGCAATAAAATTTAGTATTGAAGCTGGATTCGAAATACCAGCTGTAGAATACAAGGAGGAGATTGTTGAGATAGTTAACAGAAACGATGCGTTTCTGAACGTGAACGAGCTCGAATTTTCCTCGACAAATTTCTCAAATCTCATCAAAAGAGGGTGGGAAGTCGGAGAGGGATACGAGGCAAAGGGGAGTAAAGAAATAGCAGACAAATATGCTGAAAAAGTAAGGAAATTCCATTTCTGTAGCGTTAGGTTCAAGAATGTTGCACAGTTAAGGAGAAGACTCATCAGAATGGCATTCAATATGCCGGATTTTTACAAAGTTACCAAAGACGGAACCGTGATATGCGGACTTATAGAAGGTGACAAAGAACTAATCAGAAAAGTCTTAATTCAGAATGGAGTAGAATTTCAAGAAGTTGAGGAAGGTTTCGAAGTTCCAGTTGATGTAGCGGAATCTCTGAAAAACGAATTTATGGTATCGATCATTGAGAGATACCCTACAAGCAAGAGAATAATCGTTGAAAAAATCCCGCTGGAGTAGATGATAATGGAGGAGATTGAGAGAAGACTCAGAAAGTATTTGGAAAGGGATAGAAGCGGAATAAGAAAATGTTTGATAAAAATCCTACTTGAGGGAGAAAAATTCACAACAGAGGATATTCATAAAAAATTGAAAGGCAGAGGATATAACATCAACATAAAGGGAGTTTCAGCGATGGTGGGTCTCATGAGCGCAAGATTAGGAATCTTAAAGGTCGAAATGGGTGAAAAAAATAAATATTACATGAAAAAAGAATATGAAAATCTAATAAAAAAGTTATTAGAAGAGTATGATAAGAAAACTCTATGAATTAAAACTTCTTAGGGAGATAAAGAGGAAACCTCTCCCAAAACACTTAGCGATAATCATGGATGGAAACAGGAGATTTGCGAGAAGCAAAGGACTCCCAGAATTTATGGGTCATGTTTTTGGATCTAAAAAAGCTGAAAGGGTTCTGGAATGGTGTCGAGAGATTGGGATAAAAACACTGACGATGTATGCTTTTTCAACTGAGAATTTTAAGAGAAAAGAAGAGGAAAAGAAAAACATCTTTGAACTTGCAAAAAAAGAGCTTAAAAGATTAATTAAGGATGAAAGAACCCACAAATACAGAATGAGAGTAAAAATCGTAGGGAGGAGAGAATTGCTCCCTCCAGATGTCCTTGAAGTTGTGGAAGAGGTCGAAAGAGTCACGAAAAATTATGACAACTACTTTCTCAATGTAGCTCTCGCATACGGTGGACGTCAGGAGATCGTGGACGCAATTCGATCAATTTTGAAGGACGTAAAGGAAGGCAAAATCAGTATTGATGAAATTGATGAAAATATTTTTTCACGTTATCTCTATTCAGATAACGGCTATGAAAACGTTGATATTGTTATAAGAACTGGTGGAGAGCTCAGGCTATCGAATTTCCTTCCATGGCAGACGGCGTCGAGTTTGACTTACTTTGTTGATGTATACTGGCCAGCCTTCAGAAAAATAGATTTGCTAAGGGCTATAAGGACATGGCAAAACATCAGAGCAAGATATATTAATCGGTAAGGGGGAAGTGATCGTTATGGACAAGCTTAAATATGAATTTAAAAGGAAACTTGAAGAACTTGAAAGGTATAGGGGAAGGGGTACTGAGCTAATTACACTTTACATTCCTCCAGATAAGAATATAGCCGATGTTGTGTCTCAACTCAGGAATGAACTTAGTCAAGCTTCGAACATCAAATCTAAGCAGACAAGAACTCACGTAATGGCGGGACTCGAAGCTATCCTCCAGAGGTTGAAGTATTTCCGAAAACCCCCGAAGAACGGAATGGTAATCATAAGCGGAGTCATAGAACTCGACGGTGGAAAAGAAAAACACATTACGGATATAATAGAGCCGCCGGAGCCAGTTCCGTTGTATAAGTATCACTGTGATTCCACATTCTATTTAGAGCCGTTAAAGGAGATGCTCGTTGAAAAGAAGATTTACGGTCTCATCGTCCTCGATCGAAGGGAGGCAACGATTGGCATATTAAAAGGGAAGAGGATAGAAGCCTTAGCCTATTTGACTTCTAACGTCCCGGGAAAGCACAGGCAAGGCGGACAGAGTAGCGTTAGATTTGAGAGGCTTAGAGAGATCGCAATACACGAGTTCTATAAGAGGATAGGGGACAAGGCTACCGAGGTTTTGTTGCCTTACAAGGATAAACTCGTTGGAGTGATGATAGGAGGCCCTTCACCGACAAAGGAAGAGTTCTATGAGGGATTTTACCTTCACCACGAGCTTCAGGCGAAAATCATCGGATTGTTCGATGTTAGCTACACAGACGAGAGCGGGTTATACGAGCTTGTTGAGAAGGCAAGCGAAACCATGCAGGAACTCGAAATCTCCCGAGAGAAAAATCTGATAAACCGCTTCTTGAAAGAGGTCGTTAAGGATGGAAACGCGGCATACGGTGAGGAGGAGGTCAGAAAGTATCTGAAATACGGTGCCGTAGATACCTTACTCATCTCAGAAGATCTCAGACTCGACAGGGTTAAGTACCGATGTCCCGTTTGTGGTCAGAAGAAAGAAATCACCGTGAAAGAGAACACAGAGAGGGATGTTTTCTGCGAAAAAGATAATGTTAAAATGGAAGAAATCGAAAGGAGGGATATAATCCTCGAACTTACAGAGCTCGCCGAACAGAGCGGAGCAAAAGTAGAATTCGTCTCCGGAGACTCTGAAGAGGGAGCAATGCTGAAAAACGCTTTCAGCGGAATTGCGGCAATTCTTAGGTTCAAACCAGAGGGATGGTAATGTTCAGAGCATTTTACGAGGATGTTAAAAAAGCAACCAAGCTCGACGACCTAAGGGAAAGCGAACACGCGGATTTGTGCTCCACAATAGCTTTTAAACTTGCAAAGGAGCAAAAAAGAAATCCCCAGGAGATTGCAGAAGAATTAGTGGAAAATTTCAGGCTTACAGGTTATTTGGGAAAGATAGAGGTTGTTAACGGTTACATAAACTTCTTTGCATCTGAAGAATTTTTTGAAGACTGTGTGCTAAGAATTCTTGATGAAGATTACAGATACGGAGAACTGAATTTAAAGGGAGAGGTCTTGATCGAACACACCTCAGCAAACCCCGATGGGCCCCTTCACGTCGGGCACATTCGAAACTCGATAATAGGGGATGCACTTGCGAGGATATTCAAAAAAGCCGGACTAAACGTTACGACCCAATACTATATTAACGATATGGGAAGACAGTCTGCAATGGCTGTTCTAGGCATCAAGAAATTCGGTTGGACTGGTGAAAAACCAGATCATGCCGTTGCGAAGGCTTATATTAGGATCAACGAAGAAGCCGAAAAGAATGAAGAGATTGAAAGGGATGTGGAGGATCTGATGATAAGATATGAGAGAGGAGACGAAGAAGTTGTAAAATTTTTCAGAGAAGTTATTGAGAAAGCTTTGGAGGGAATTAAAGATACACTAAAAACGTTAAACGTAAAACACGATGAATTCATCTGGGAGTCCGATTTTGTCCGAAATGGATACGTAGATAGGATATTCAAGATGCTTGAAGAAAGGGGATTGCTCAAAAAGGATGGAGTATACTGGATAGAGCTTCCGGGATATGAAAAGGAGGTCATTTTGAGAAGAGAAAACGGAACAACACTCTACATCACAAGAGACCTCGCCTACCACTTATGGAAAAACGAAAACTACGATAAATTCATCAATGTTCTGGGTGCCGATCACAAGCTAATAGCAAACCAGCTATCAGATGTCTTGAAGCTACTGGGACTGAAACCTCCTGAAATTGTTTTCTTTGAATTTGTCTCACTTCCAGAAGGGTCGATGAGCACGAGAAAGGGGAGGTTTATATCGGCCGACGAAGTGATATCGAAAACTCTCGAAGAAGCTAAAAAGATCATCGAAGACAGAGACTTCGATGAGAAAGAAAAAGAAAAAGTAGCCCAATCGGTCGCTGTGGGTGCCATAAGATTCGACTTCATCAAAGTTTCGCCAGAGAAGCCGATGGTTTTCGACATGAAGAAAGCTCTCGATTTTGAGAGACAGACCGCAAGTTACATCCAATACACCCACGCAAGAGCCTGTAGCATAATGAGAAAAGCTGTTGAAAGGGGTATGGGAGAACTGGAGTTCCGATCTGATCTTATGGATGATATCGAGAGGAGTTTGATCCTCCAGCTTTCAAAGTTCTCTTTCGTCATTGAAAAGGTCATCAGAACACTAAAGCCAAATCTGTTTGCGGATTACTTAATGAAAATTGCAGATACCTTCAACGATTTCTACCACAGAAATCCGGTGCTTTCGGAAGACAGTGAGATAAGGATGCACCGATTGGCAATTGTTGATTCAACGAGAATTGTTTTGAGGAACGGCCTTGAACTTCTTGGAATAGATGCTTTAGAGAGAATGTAAATCTTTTTTATTCAATGGTATTCAAACTGTATATCTCAGTACCATGCATATCAAAAACCTTCTTTAAACAGGAAAAGTTGCACGAATAGCGTTCCTTCTCGTATCTCCCGCACACGATATAACTGATGTTGTATTTTTTGGCGATCTCTAAAATATCATCGCAGGATCCTTTGTATAGCTTTTTAACATCGTTAATTCTTTCGATAACTTCTTTTGTATTGTTTCTCCAGTGAATCTCATGACTAGGCCACGCTATTACAGTGGGATTCCCCGAAAAGACTGCTATTCTACCACTGTAGGAGTAACTGCTGTCAACTCCTTCGACAATTACGACGTTTTTCCCGTAAAGCCATTTTACTGCATAATAATCTCCCGGATTCTGCTCTCGCATGAAGTTCAGTCCATCCAGCGTTAGTTCAGCTTTGTAATGCCTTACGGGTGTAGCGATTACGGGATAAGTAAGCATTAAGGCGATGAGCAGAAGAGCAACAGGCTTTCTTTTCTTGTAGATAATTTCGAGAGATTTTGCAGTGGGATGGAGAAAGAGAACCAATGCGATTAGATAAAATTTGAAATACGTATTTATTCTCCAATCTATCGTTACGAATTCACAGATGATGATGAAAAGGGCACCGATAGCTACGAGAAGATCTTCAAACTCCCTCCTTCTAACTGCGAAGAGTATTAGCGGTAAGAAGATAAAGGCAGGAGAAACAAAAAACAGAACAGCGGGTAGGATTAGGAGAGGTTTTCTTTTAATCTCTTCGAGGTAATTGTAGTACAGCAAAACCAAAAACAACCCCCAGAAAGAAAGGAACGGCAGATGCTCGCTGAATTCGCTACTGAAAAAGATTGGTGCTCCGGTATTCAACTCAAGCTTGAAAATTACAATAAACAAAGCTGAGAGTATGAGAAGATCAAATCGTCTCCCCTTTAAAAGAATCAGAGAGGATAAAAGAAAGAACGCTGGAGCATCCCATGAGTTTGTTGCAAATAAAACAAAATTTAATAGAGGAATCTCCAACCCAAGCTCTTTTTCTTTGTAAAACCTGTAAAGGAGTGCAATGAAAAGAATCTTTATCGGTATGGCAATAACGTGAGCGTGCAAATCCGCATGAATGAAACTGAAATAGGGAAACTCGGTTATCACGTATTTAAATTTGCTGTCTGGAATAATTCTCGTCGAGTTCCAGTAAAATAGAAATCCCGGCAATTTTCCAGAGGATAGAGTCTTTAAAAGATCATAGAAAGAGTAAATAGGTCCTGAAATCAGAGGGATCAGTCCTATCTTCCCGATACCGACATCTCGAAGAAATCCGTGAAGAATCGAAAAGCTTACGGCGGAAACAAAAGCCATTGCGATATTGTATCCGTATTCCGGTGGAACAAAACACATCTTTGTGATAACTGCCGCTATAACGTGTCCGAAATAGTAGTAGAAGTCAATCCTTCCTCCAGCAAAAAAGAGATCATTTGGCGGTAATCTGTCAGCATTCAGAACCGAATTCATAAAAGCCATATCCATGAATTTTTCCGCATCGAGAATGTCCGGAACTAGCGATCTCAGGAAAAGAAAGTAAGCAAAAGATATTAAAAAGACCGACTCGTTGTCTCGATCAATTTCGAAACCCCTTTTCAATATCCCATAAAACGTTAGAGAAAAGACGGCTATGAAAGATATATAAAAAGCCCATTCGAATCTCATGAAATGTCCCAAAAAGAAGGTTATCGTTGATATCAGGATAACAGAGAGAAATTTCGAGATGTAATAAGGTCTCAACAAGTTTGAAAGAAGAGCGAGAATGAAAACAAAAAGGAAGATTCTTTCCATCATACTCTCACATCCCTGAAATTTATTCCAAGCCTCAAAGAAGACACAAGTCCCATAACGAGAGTTGAAACATTTTTCACAGCATGATCAACGAAGCTTACCACCAGAGCTTGATCATTCGGAAGTTTTGTCGAGAGGATGAGGGTAACCGCAGCCTCATAGGTTCCGATGCCACCGGGGGTTATGGGGAAAGTCTTCGCTATGTTTCCAGCGGCAACAGCGAAAGCGGGAAGCGGTAGAGATACGGACGCAAAAGATTGGAGGATTATGTAGCACGTTAACACATCTATTATCCAGATAAAAAGGGAAATCGGAAGGAGTTTCAGAGTGTTTTCACTGAAAACTATGCTTTTTGTGTCGATCATAATCCTCGCAACGTATCCTCTCGCCCTTGAGAGGATCACTACCCCGATCAAAACGAGAAGAAGAAAAGCCAGTGCATATACCAGAATGTCGAGGAATTCCAAACTAACAAATACGATACTGAAAAGGGCAATTAAGAGAATCGCAATAATGTCGTAGATTCTTTCGGCGGCAAGACCGCTGAGACTTGACTGATACGGGATTTCCCTTCTTTTGTAAATGTAAGCTCTTCCAAGATCTCCTACCCTTACGGGTGTTATCACGTTAAGTGTTTGGCTTATTGCTACCGCCATGACTGCGAACCCGTATCCCGCCCGATATCCTATCTCCTTCATTATAATTTCAAATCTTACACCCCTTAAAATAAAAGATACGGGATATATCAGGAAAGATGTCAGAACAAGATCTGGACGGAGATTTTGGATCGCACTCAGAATTTTAAAAGGTTGAACGACATAGACGAGGGCAATGAAAATTGCAAGAGTGGTGAGAAGAGAGAAATAAAAAAGCTTAGATCTCATGATTCCGGATCGCTCAAAGGTTTTTTAAAATTATGGAATGTTTTCCGTATGTAACGAAACCATTACCGTACCCTTTATAGAACATAACCCTTCTTTTGGGTTTTATCTCAACGTCCCTCCCGTTCATAAAATTCCACACAATATCCGCATAACTCATCCCGTAAACGTACTCAAATACAATTACAGGTGTCGTGAGTCTTGCGTTTATCTCGATCACGAACGGCTGTTCCGCCAGAATTATATCAACCCCCACGTATCCCTTCAAACCATCGATTGCTTCGACTGAAGAAATGGCCGCCTCAACAACATCCCTGTTGTATTCGGCTGGAACCACTCCACCTTTATATGAAAAATTTTCGAGAATCTGTTCGTTAATACTTAGAACCTTTATCTCTTCATCCACATAGAGACTTACACTGAGAGGCTTTCCCCTTATCAACTCCTGTGCCAAGAAGCCTTCAGGGACATCTCCTCCAACTCTTATCCCGCTTCCACCGCACGACACCCGCGGCTTCACGACATATTCACAATCCAAGGGTTTCAGAGATGTTTTGGGTGTTGCAACCTTATCCTTTATTTTTTTGAACGTTTTCCACTTGTCAGATGTTATCTCAATAGCCTTACTTGAGGATCCGAGATTTTCCACGCCAGCTTTCTCGATCTCTTTCGTTAGGTTCAGAAGAGTAAAACCATCCTCAGGAGCAACTACAATCGCTTTATCGCAAATCTCAAGACATTCTTTAAAAGAACCGCTTCCAAAGGGAAATACTGATAAAAAATCATCTCTAACAAAGGATATCAGATCAAAATATCTGTCGAAAGATAGAAGAGATTTGAACATTGCTACTCCTTCTATCGCAATCTCATCGGGAATTTTTTCTCCGCAAACTCCGTGTTCGTAGATAAAGAGTTTACTCCGTCTCATCTTCATTCAAAATTATTGCAATATCGGCCGAATTCTTTAAAGCCGCCGAAAATCCCGGTTCGGCACCTATGATTATTGTTTCCTTCCCCAATTCCATTGCCTTTTTTAAAACTGCCTTAAAGTCGGCATCTCTTGTTACGAGAGCTAAAACATCGATATGATCATTGTAGATAATCTCCATCGCCTCAACAGCCATTCTGACGTCAACGTCTCCCGAGGTTATCACAGGTTCAAATCCCTGATTCTCTATGGCTTCAACGAGCTTATCTCCCGCATACTGATTTAGAAAAACTTTTGCAATTTTCACATCACCATATTCACTTAAAATTTCTCTTATTTCTTTTAAGTTGAGATTAAACTCTTTTCTAAGCATGTTCGGACCATCAACGAGGACTCCTATTCTTTTTTTGCTTTCTTTCCTCGCTGAGAGGATTTTCTTAAACTTCTGGATTTTCGAAATATTTATTGAAGGTTTCAGCATTAACCTCACCTATACATAATTTACGTGTTACGTATTAAAAACACTTTCCACGTTACTATAATAAATTTTGCCAGTTTTTTAAGGCGGCAACCTCTTTAATAGCGTGTATCACGTTTGCAGGCTCGTTTCTACCCTTGAGAGGAGACAAAATGGACTGTCCGTCTCAAGTAGTTCTCTATGTTTATCTCCGCATGCATACAAGAGTTCTTGTGCACTCCGAGCATTTTTGCCACTATCGCTAAAAAATGTTCGAATTCAGAACAATTTAAAATAAGGTCTTCTTTCTGATTACAGATTCCAGATCAACATCGAATTTCTCCATTCTCTTCTTAAAAGTGTCCATTTCCTTCCTAAAGAAAATGCCTAGCGGTATTCTTTCCCTTTCCATCATCTTGTCCAGAATGGATTCCCCGCTCGGAATGGATTTGAGATAGTAAATTCTCCTTTCAAACCACTCTTTTGTCATCAAATCGTTGTAAGTGACACAGGGTTGCAAAATGTCAACAACCGCAGATCCCCTGTGCCTTATAGCTTCTAATAGTATTTCCTTCAGCTTTTTCACATGATAGGCATAGGCTCTTGCGATGAATGTGTAACCGCTAGCAAATGCCAGAAGTAGCGGATTCAGAGCTTCATGCACGTTTGCATAATTCATCGCCCTCAGCTTAACACCGGAAGGTAGAGTCGGACCTGCCTGGCCTTTTGTCAGTCCATAGACAGCGTTGTCGTGGATAAGAACTTTAACATCGATGTTTCTTCTGCCTAAAGCGATGAAATGCCCGGCTCCTATGCCTAGAATGTCGCCATCGCCCGCTGCTACTATTACTGTAAGCTCGGGATTCGAGAGCTTTATTCCGGAGGCAATTGGAATTGCCCTTCCATGGATTGCGTGCACATTACTGCCTCGAATGTAGTAGACAATCCTAGAAGAGCACCCTATCCCCCCAACCAGCACGAGTTTTTTAGGATCGATTTTCAGCTCAGAAACGGCTTCTCGCAAGGCAGTCAGAACTCCGTAATTTCCGCACCCCGGACACCACTGAACCCATGCATCAGTTTTGTACTCAGACACCCCCACTCAAAATCACCTCTTTTCTTCCCTCTATCGCTCCTTCAATGGCTCTTAGAACTTCATCAACATACAGAGGTCTTGCATTCAGCTTTTTTGCAACACAATCAACCCTGCAACAATTTTTTAACAGAAACGAGAGCTGACCGGCATTCGATTCTATACAAAGCACCTTTCCATCTATTTCTTCTGAAATATCCGGAAAAGGGCTTAGAATTCTAAGCTGAAGGAACTTGGCCGGAATCTTGGATATTTCGATTGCCTCTACTATTGCATTTTTCGTCGAGCCAAATGAGATGATCGTTATTTCCGCGTTTTTCTCCCCATAAACTGAATAACTGTTTCCCGAAACTCTTTTAGCAAGCTTCCTGAATTTTCTGATCCTCTTCAGCATCATTTCTTCTCTTATAACTGGATCCTCGCTTGCAAATCCATATTCATCGTGCTCAAGGCTGCTGACAATCATCGTAGCCATTCCAATTGGCAGAAAAGGGCTAACACCATTTTCCGTCAGCTTATACCTCAGATAGTTCTCAGGAGGTGTTGAAAACTCCCTTTTCGGGAGTGGAGTGAATTTGTTTTTTTCGATACTAGTTAACGAGGAGGCTATGAACTTGTCGAGAATATGAACGACAGGAATTTGAAAATCCTCGGCAAGCTTGAATGAAAGGGGGACATCTTCAATCGCCTCTTCATGGTCGCCTGAAGCGATGACAACCTTAAAAGCATCTCCATGTCCGGAGAATATCGCATGGAGCAAATCCTGTTGTCCTGTCCTTGTAGCAATTCCAGTGCTCGGAGAGGCCCGCATCCAAAGTGTTATAACTATCGGAATCTCTGCTTGAACGGCGAAGCTTATCATCTCATTCATAAGGCTAAATCCCGGACCGCTTGTTGTGACTGTAGCCCTCAAGCCAGCTATACTTGCTCCAAGAGCCATTCCCAACGCCGAAATTTCATCTTCAGCCTGAACAGTTATTATTCTCCCCCTGTTCTCCTCGATAAAAAGGGCCTCATCGGTTGCTGGAGTTATAGGATAGAAGCTCAGGAATTCAATGTTTGAAAAAAGCTTTGCAATTGCAACCGCCTCACAGCCCGTTAAAACGAGTTTTTCTCCTTTCTTTCCATCTGGAATTTTATCTCTTTCCTTGTCCCTCACTTCATCTATCGCGATCTCCATTGCCATCAGATTTATCTCAAAATCAGGAAACTGTCTCTCTATAGCTTTTTTTATTGTCGACTCATCCAATCCGAGCAAATAAAGTCCCGCTGAGACTCCCATAACGTTTAACGTTCTAGATACCGAGCTCATAGGCTTTTTAACAGCTTCAGATAATTTCTTAAGCAATTCAGCCATAGGAAGGGATATCAGCCTTAATTCAAGCTTTTCAAGAATCTGATTCAAAGAAATATTACCGTAGGTTCTTTCAATTCTTTCCCTTAATGCTTTGCTCATCGAAGGGATCTCGGACACCTTCTTTTCAAGGCTACTTCGATCACATACCAGAATTGCGTTACTTCTGAGATTGCGGAAATGAGTGAATACACTTTCGGCATCCAAGGCTATCAGCGCATCCAATGGCATTCTTAGGGCTTTTCCGCCAACCCTTATATGATAGTAGCTATGCGCACCAATTATGTTGCTATGGTATTCTCTACTACCAAAAACTTCGTAGCCCTTAATGGCAAAAGCCTTAACAGCAATCTGCCCGGCGGATTCGATTCCTCCTCCTTGAAAACCCCCAATGGCAATGCTAAGATCAACCTTCATAAATTTCTTCTCTGTAATCGCTGTCCACGAAAACTCCTCTGAATATTTTGTGCCCACTATTTTTATGCTCTTCAAATTCTGCAAAACTTATGATAGATCTGCAATCCTCGCACCATAGAAATTCCCCACTAAGTTCCATTTCCACGAAGAATTCACAGAAGGATTCCCTGAAGCTTATGTCTACCTTTTTGTTGCAGAAACCTAGGAAATGATATCCTATGTGTGGCAACCAGTTTCCGCATTTTTCGCAGTTCTTGTCCATGTTTTTTGTTCATAATCTTTCTTAAAAAACTTTTGATGATCAACATAGACGACAATAAGAGCATCTTGAGTGGGTTTTTCGACTTTAATAAAAATGGCAGAATCGACTTCGGCGATTTGTTTGAAATGCTATTGTGATGATATGGCTTTGAAAACCACCTCGAAGACAGCTCCTCTCGGCTTGTTATCGTAAACCCTTATCTCTCCCCCGAGAACATTAACAAGGTTTTTGACTATATACAGCCCCAATCCTGTTCTGCTTTTTGTTGAAAATCCTGCCTCGAATATCTTTTCTTTTATTTCATCCGGTATTCCTTCTCCCCTATCCGAGACTCTCAGGATTCCCTTGAAATCCAGTTTCACTGTCTCAACCTTCACGCCCTCTTTTCCATGAACCAGTGCGTTCTCAATCAGGTTCTGAATTATTATGCCAACTGAATCGTTTGCAAGGACTGTGACTTCCTCTCCCTCAAACTGGACTCCTGAGCTTTCCGCAATCCTTCTGGTAATCTCATCGAGCCTTATTGGCTTTACTTCTTCCATTCCAAGCTCCAGCTCTCTTGCAATTTGAATGAGCTTCTTTATGTATTCAGCCTTAGCCCTGGCTATTTTTATTATCCTCTCATCCCTGTCCTCTAAAGCCACGATTAT
>CAZZMN010000040.1:0-11952 GCA_964655455.1 uncultured archaeon | reverse complement strand
GAGGGATATACTCGAACAAAATTTGAGTTGATTAGGGTTATATAATTTTTTCTCTTGAAATACTTTTCTCGAACACATGATTTTGATCGAAAGCTTTAAAAAGAAAATTCAGATTGTTCGAGAAAAAATTTATAAAGTCTCAAAAAATATCCAAATTACAACATCTAAAATCACTAAATGTTCGAGTATTATAAAATCTAATACACAAAAATTTTAGTTAAAATAAAGCAACTTGTTCGCTTTCTTCTAACTCATTCTCCCTAAATGACAAAAAATTTCTCGAAGAGGATACGCAAGGAGAGGTGGTGGGACTTAAATCTAATTAACAAAAATGGGATGTTCCCGTAGGGATTTGAACCCCCGAAATCCAAATTAAGCCTTAACGCAAAGTCAGGACAGAACGGGAGAACCCCTTATGTGAGTAGGGGTGTCAATCTTCTACTCCCAGTTCCGCAGAAAGGACAAACTGAAAACGTGTGTTCGGCATTCTTTTTACCAACAGATAGAGCTTTCTTAGCGGTAATTGCCCTGTAAAATTTAAATACCCTTCCAGAGAATAGGTAATTATGTTCGTGATATTCGATCCGATATACATAGCCCTCACGGTGTTAGGATACTTGATCATGTTAGCCCTTGCGAGCTTAGTCGCTCCAAAAGTAGCTGGAAGACTTTCGGGGAAGTTTTCCCTATACACATCAATGACTTTACTTGCAGCTCTAATCATTTTCATAAGTGCAATCGTGATCTACGCGATTCTGTTCTATGTGGGTGTCTCCCTTAGCATTACCGCCCTCATATCATTCCTCATAGCAATAAACCTGCTGATGTATCTGCTCTCACCTTACATGATCAATCTGAGTTACCATGCCAAGAGAGATGAGAATCTCCAGAGAATAGTAGATGAAGTTGCAATGAGACTTGGTGTCCGCGACAAATTCAAAGCTGTTATCGTGAATGCTCCTCCAAATGCTTTTGCCTACGGAAACTTTCTTACCGGGAAATATGTCGCTGTAAGCGACTCGATGCTCAGATTGCTCTCAAGAGAGGAACTCGAAAGCGTGATCGGTCACGAAATTGGACATCACAAACATAAAGACGGAGCCATAATGCTTCTCTTGGGATTGCTGCCGTCACTTATATTCTACTTAGGATACTCCCTTATTCATTCATCTTTCAGAGAGGACAGAAATCGAAATTTAGCTCTAATTGGTATAGTCGCTGTTGTCGTCAGTTTCATAATCCAGATACTCGTCTTGGCGTTCAGTAGGCTGAGGGAGTATTACGCCGATTTCGAAGGAGTCAGAGCCAGCGGAAAATATCCGATGGAGTCGGCATTAGTCAAGATACACGAGTTCTATAGAAGAATTCCAAGGGCTTACGAGGAGATTTCCCAAAGCTCCTTTAGGACGCTCTTCATCTACGCCTTTATGAGTGCTGTTGCCAATCCTTACGTAGATATTGAGAGAATCAAAAGGGAGAAAGTCAATCCGATAGAGGAATTCCTTTCAACTCATCCGCCGCTTCCAAAGAGAATCAGATTCATAGATAGCTTGCCGTTTTGATACCAAAAATTTTTTAATGTTTTAGATGTAAAGAAGGGGAAGATTGCGAGAAAATTGATTAATGTAAAGAATCTTGTTTTCAAAAGCTCAAATCAAGCTTATTGAAAAGTGCTAATAGCAGACGAAGATTAGAAAGATAAATCTGCCACAAAAAGCACCGTTGCTCCCTATCCATAATGAGACATGCTCTTGGAACGGTCCGAGAAAAATTGAGGAAACTAAAGAGATCGCTCACGCATACTTTTTCCCCATAGAAAACGGAACGATAGAAAAGGGGGATTTTAGGAATCATAAAGGTCTATCCGATAAAAGTCAATTATGGTATTCTAGATGGCATTTGGGAGAATGGAAAATGGTGATCTCTGAAGAAGACGTTCAGACCCATGCACTCTGCGAGCTACTGAAAGGCGATGTCATCGGAGTTATGAACATCTATGCTGTCTCGGTCAGAGGATCGTTGAGATTCTTTTTCACTTAGTGGGCAACATTTTTAAGTGTTCTGTTATAACAGTAATATAATGATTCTAAGAAGCGGAAGCGTTCCTACTGGAATTATTCTAATCGACAGGAGATTAGATGGAGGGTTACCCAAAGGTAGCTTAGTCTGCGTTTACGCAAATCCTATAGGTATGCCTGAGGCTTTTCTTTATCAATTTGCTTCGGTCAGAAAAACTTATTATTTCAACACATCTCGCCCGGCTGAATATATCATAAAGGATATGCGTTCGATGGGATATGAGGCTGATGTTGAATTCATAGATATCTTTAATCAATATTACTTAAACGAGTACGGGCAATGCACACTGGGGGATCCTTACAGAAACAAAGAAATCTTCGATTTTGTTTACGGACAACTTGATAGATTATCTCAAAAAGAAGAATACAACGTGATATTCGATTCAATCTCTTTTTTTTTAAAGCTTAACATAGATACCAGCTTTAAAGAGTGTCTACTTAACAAGATATATCTAACAGCTAAACAAACTGGGAGCCTGTTCTACATCTATCTACTGAAATACACCCATCCACCGGATTTAGTATATACGGTCTTAGACTTAAGTGACGTTATTTTCGACATAGATGTAACGAAAATAGGGGATAGGTGGGTAAATGTGCTTTCAATTCCAAAGATCAGAGGTAAACAACCGATATCAGAAACGTTTAGATACTACATCAGCGAGGGTGTCGTAATAGATACCGCCAGAGATATCGCCTAAAACTAAAATTTTATAAAGACTTAAACAAAAAATACTGTAATCATGCCGCTCTTCAGTCTTAGAAGAAAGAAAGAGCCGGAAAAGGCTGAAGAAAGTGATGAAAGACTGGAAGACTACGAAAAGCGGGCAATTGAAGCCATAGAACACGCAAAAAAGAATATTTTTACGACCAGAGAAAAGAAGACTGTAAGAGGAAAGAGAGAGCTTGAGATTTATGATCCATCCGTGCATGGGAGTTTCGTAGAGTATTCGCCACCGGAAGGTTGGAGAGTTGTCGAAGAATATTGGGTTCAGGAACCTTTTAGTAAAGTCTACATAATTTATAACGAGGATCTGCAAGATTACAAATACATTGTTGTGGAGCCCGAACTAAATCCAGTTGAAACTGAGATTCTGAACACATTAGCATTCAATCTGAGGTATGTTTTAGAGATTAAAGATATAAAAGAATTTGAAAGAAAGAGAGAGGTAAAGGAGAAGATTCTGAAGGAAGCTGTTGATGACCTTATAGCGGATATGAGACTAGACATCGATACAAGCTCTTATTTTAAAATTTTGTATTATATAGCCAGAGATTTTATACATTATGGTAAGCTGACCCCTTTAATGATGGATCGAAGCTTAGAGGATATCTCATGCAACGGTTACAACAAACCCGTATTCGTATTTCACAGAAACTACACAAACCTCGAAACAAATCTGAAATTCAGCGAAGATGAGCTTGACAGCCTGATTATCAGGCTTGCCCAGATGAGTGGAAAACACATTTCGATTGCAGAACCCATGGTTGACGCGACGCTCCCGGATGGAAGCAGAATCCAAATGACACTCGGTAGAGAAGTCACCGATCACGGCTCCACATTCACAATAAGAAAATTCAGAGAAGAACCGGTGACACCCGTGGATCTCATAGCATGGGGAACTTTTTCCTCCGAAGAGATGGCGTATTTATGGCTTTGTATTGAGAATAAGAAAAGTCTAATCTTTGCCGGTGGAACTGCAAGTGGAAAAACGACATCTATGAATGCGGTATCACTATTCATTCCGAGAAAGTCTAAGATTGTTACGATAGAAGATACGAGGGAGTTAATGCTACCTCACGAAAATTGGATTCCCAGCGTAACAAGAGAAGCATTTGGGGAGAAGGGAGTAATCGACATGTATGATCTTTTGAGGGCGGCTTTAAGACAGAGACCCGAATACATTATCGTCGGTGAAGTTAGAGGTAGGGAGGCGATAACGCTGTTTCAGGCTATGGCTACGGGCCACACAACGTACTCTACGTTGCACGCCGACAGTGTTAACGGTGTTATCCACCGCTTGGAGAGTCCGCCAATCGAAGTTCCAAGACCCATGATTGAAGCCCTTGACATCATAAGTATTCAGGCTCTGACTTACGTCGGGGATAAGAGGGTCAGAAGAAATATCGAGATTGCTGAGATTGTATCTCTAGACCCGCATACAAAGATGCTCAGAACGACCACAGTCTTTCAGTGGGATAGTGTAAAGGATGAGCACTTAATGATCGGGCATTCCAAAGCTTTAGAGGAAATAAGAAAAAGCAGAGGTTGGAGCCAGTCTGAACTGCAAGAGGAGCTTGAGAGAAGAAGACTGATCCTTGAATTCATGGTTGAAAAAAATATAAGAGATTTCAGAGATGTCAGCAACATCATACATACCTACCAAACTAAGTCCGAAAAGGTGCTTAAGAAAATAGAAATCTAGTATGCTTCGGAAAGCGAATCTGCTAACGTATCTCGGATATAAACTCTTCGGTAAAGGAATAAAAAAGAATTTGCACAAGTATTACTGGCTAGAGAACTCTCTCTACAAAGCAATGATTCCAATGCCTCTTGAAATGTATATCGCGACTGCAAAAATGATTTCATTCATATTCGCCGTAATCGGAGCCGTTATTGGATTTATATTTGCCTACTTCTATATCCTACCCGGTTTTCCGGAGTTTCCCATAGCGATTCCCCCTCAGATTTACAGTTACTGGATAGAATATAGGACTCTTGTCTTTTCGGTTATTACGGTTATTTTAATGACAGTAATTTTCCATTATATTGGATATTTTCTCTTTCTGATATATCCTTCTACAGTCATAAGCGACAGAAAAAATAAAATCGACAAGATCCTTCCCCATGCGATTACATTCATGTATTCTTTAAGTCTCGGTGGCATGAACATCATCAAGATATTCAAATCACTGGCATCCTATCAAGACATATACGGAGAATTTTCTAAGGAGATATCAAGGATTGTCAGAGATATAGAGCTGTTTGGCAAAGACTTGAGAACAGCTTTATCGGATGCCATAGAGTTCTCCCCCTCCGATAACTTTAAAGAATTTTTGCACGGTCTGATAACAGTTCTTGATACTGGAGGAGATATAACGAGATACTTGGAGGAAAGATCGGAGTTCTACTTTGAGAAAGCCAGACAAGCTCAGAAGGGTTTTATAGAGTTCCTTGGATTAATGGCGGAGACCTATATCACCGCTTTTGTTGCTGGGCCGCTTTTCTTAATCATAATTCAGACTGTCATGAGTATGATGGGGCAGGGTAACGATCTGATATTATATCTGGTCATATACATGATAATTCCTGTTGCATCCATTATGTTCGCTATATTGATAAAGTTGCTTACACCATCCGAGGAAAAGGAAGCACCCGAGATTAAAGAGAGCTTCGTGAAGAGACCCGTGAAGAACGCTGAAAAATACGAGAAAGATCTAAAAAGACTTGAAAGAAAAATAAAATTGTGGAAGATTAAGAATATACTGAAAAATCCGTTTAAGGTTATGATAAGAAAGCCCGTCTACTCCTTGGTGATTTCCGTACCGATCGGGCTTCTCATCATCCTCTACGGGATCTTCCTGCTTCCTTTCACTCCGACAATGAATTGGTTTTTTTTCGTGGATGACTACATATTTCTCGGCATTATCACCATGCTAGCTCCCTATGCACTTTTTTACGAGACCAAAATGAGAATGATAAAAAGATATCTCAGCCTGCTTCCAGTATTCCTTAACAGGCTCGCCGCAGCCAACGAGAGCGGTATTCCTCTATACAGAGCCATAGCGATGATAGCCAAGACAGATACGAGTCCTTTAAAAAAGGAAATTCAAAAGATAAAAGCGGATTTGGAATGGGGAATGAGTCTTAGTGACGCTTTTGTGAGATTTGCAAATAGACTCAGAGTTTTTGAGCTTTCGAGGACGATAACTTTAATAAAAGAATCTCTAAGATCGACGGGGGATGTTACCAAGGTGCTTATGATATCCGCCAGAGACGCAACAAATGCTGAACTCTTCAGAAGAGAAAGGTATTCAAGTATGGTAATGTATACAATAATCATCTACATCGCATTCTTCGTTTTCATTGGAATAGTTTACATAATCTCAACAACATTCCTATCAGCAATGACGGAAGCACTTACACCCGGAATTGGCAGCTCTTTCAGCCTTGGAGCGATAGACGTAGAATTTTACAAAAACCTGTTTATGCACGCGGCAGTTTTTCAGGGCATCTTTGCGGGGCTCGTTGCCGGAGTTATGGGTGGCGGTAGCTTTTCATCTGGCGTAAAGCATTCTATAATAATGCTTGCCTTTGCATACGTCCTGTTTAATATGATTCAAGTCTAATCCTGTGATCGTGAATGTAAAGAAACAGTATACTACCCACTGTATCAGCATCGAAATATATCCAAGAGTTTTCCTTATCGTATCCTTTATATTTTTGTCCCGGAGGTTTTTTAAGAACAATCATACCTTCCGTTTTCTTTGCGAGAACATAAAAGTAGTGCTGAATAACTTCATTCAAACTTTTTAAGGCTCCTTCACTTAAATCTAAGCCATCCACAGCATCGATATTGTTACCCCATGTAACCGTTGTTTCTGAGAACTTCTTCCCCTGTATATCGTAAACATCGACCCCTCGAAGTTTATCGGTGTATTCCATCATAATACTGCTGTTAAGCAGATCAATGTCCTGAGCATTATTGCTCCACGGGATTGGTTCGGTCGATATCCAGCTTTCGTAAGTGTTGTTGACATTATCTATGAAGGCGACGACGAGGCAGTCAACATTATTTCCACCCCCCGTCTTTTTAAACGAGATACACAGTTCGTACATCCCAGTATCGGTGTATATGGGAAGATTAAAGTCAGAGCTAAGATTTTCAAAATGAAATATCAGGGTACTGAAGGGGGTTGTGTTACTCTCATTAAGGATTCCAATAATCACACCCTCCTCAAGATTGGACATTCGGATCCTAACATTAGACCAGTCAACGAAAAGTCTAACCGTGATAGTTCTGTTGTCGTGGTCAATACTGTATTTGTAATTATAAGTCTCGAAAAATTTCGCCCAAGCTTTATAGAAGTCGCTCTTTAATCTAATCTCAATGTAGTGTATTGCTTCTCTAACCGGGTTAACGAAGTTTCTCGTTTCGTTGGGGTAGTAGATAGTTGCCCCCTCATTTATTATCGGGAGTTCGACCGCGTAGCCGCTAACAGAGTAGTTGTTAACGATTTTGATTATAGGTAATGTCAAAGTGTTTCCAACGTAATGGAATTCGGGAGGAGATATCACAGTTTTTTCCGTCCAAATACCTCCACCCTCGTATCCGATAACCGTAGATCCCTTGGCGTAGATTATCCTGCCGATTGTATTGTTGTAGATTATTATATCACTGCCAGATCGAACGCCAATTATTTCAAGCCAGTTTCCGTCACTATCAACAGTTAAAGTCCCGCCAAACAGGTTTAATTTCACTCTTTGAGACGGTGACTCACCGAGGGATGATTTGCTTACACTGTAATCGAGGAAGGACATTTGGATTTTTGCAAGCTCAATCGCACTGTTTTCGGATAACGAATTGATTTGCGGCGATACTGTTATGATGATATAGGTGACGGCTACTGTGAGCAGAGCAAATCCCGTTAGCCACCCTATTATTTCAGATGACATAATTATAAAAAGTCGACTTCTATATTTAATATTTTCACCAACAAAACTTTATCTGAGATAACATTAACGATGACTGTCTTGTTGCTGGGATCCAATGTTATTGTGAAATCTTCTTTTTGTAAGTACTCCGCCCATCCCGAATAGTAATCTGATTTGATAATTAGAGTTTTGTTTCCGTTTCGGTAGCAATCAAATCCGAGGTTCGTGAACAGTAATCTCAGAACCCCTCTACCCGCCACGGAGCCCTCACCGTAGAGTGAGACCACCAATATCCGCACAGTGTTGTTATCGGATATCATGAAGGGTTCCTCCATCATGAATACCTTGTTATTGATTTTTCTGAAGATCGCCCCGTTTTCAAAGGCTATTTCCTCGTCATTGTTTTTGTAGATAAATGAGTAGAGATATATCGTCGTATTGTTCACGCTGATCAGTCCCGTCTGGTTGATAAAGTAGTTTCCCTCAAACATCCTCGCCTCAATCATCCTTGAAAAAACACCCCTATCGATTTTGATGACGAATTCCCTCATAAGCTCAAATACATTGATTACCTCCCTTTGGTGAGTTGATTTAACGTAAGACTCTATAACAGGCTTAACACCAATGTAAACGAGACCAATCGCCATCAGGCATACGGAAAGTATTAAAATCATTCCAATCTGAACAGTAACACCTCTATTCATTTTTGACCTCCAAAAAACCATCTCTAACAATTAGATAGACGTTATAGCTGCTGGCAGAAGAATCCTTAAGGGAGATCGGAACGGGCAGGCTTACACTGACCTTCCTGTTCTCGATGATTATTGTTTGATCTTTGAAGATTATCATGTACGGTTCTCCTCCGATTGTGGGTGGTATCTTTAACCTCTTCTTGGCGTAGTCAGCATCTGCAATCGAGATGACTTCTCTTGCAATTTTTGAAGCTACGTTGTAAGCTTCTTCGAGAGCGTAACTGCGCTGGACACTGCTGTTCAGGTTGTAGAAATTTATCAAGACGATGAACACAAGTATTGATGAGAGCGAGATCAGGAGCAAAGCTTCAACCGTCGTTGATACTCCCTTTTCGTTCATACTCTCCTCCCGGCGAATATATTCAAAACCTTTCGGAGTTCGAGATCTTCGTCCTTGTAGCTAAGATTTACCGTTGCGTTAATCCAAAGGGATAGATTCCCCGATTCATTGTATGCCGCACATTCGATATCCGCCGTGATGTTTACGAGCCTCCCCTCTATTCCGTAATACTCCTCCAATGCTCTAAAGAATCTTTTAAATGTTTTTGCCTCGTTTTCAAGAATAACCATCGCTACAGTAGTATTGCTGATTCCTTGAGCATCTATTGTTTTCGATGCGTTTATTAAAGCATCATGGACTGATTTGTTTATCCAGTATTCGAGGCTCTCGATTGCTCTCCTTTCCGAGATGTCCACGGTTACCGGGGAGCTTAAGCTGTAGATCATGCTGTCAATTAACATTATCAGAATCACGAGTCCGACCGCTATCAGGAATCCCGTTAGGATCATCAGCTGACCCTTCATGTCACATCCTCCAGACCGTCAGCTTCACGTAAAGGACGTTGTATAGGTTCGAATCATCCATGTCAGGTATGCAGATCTTTACGCCGTCGTCCGGATCCGAATCGTATATCGGGATGATTTGGGTAATGGTTACGGCATTTCGCGACGGATAGCCGTTGAATATGAATGTAAGTTTTCTCAAGGATAAAGTATCGTTGTAATACAGTTCTATGTTGTATGCTAATCCCTTTTTCTCGAAGGCGTTTATCAAAACCTCTCTAAGGTCTATTGCGTTTGAAGGATCCGAAAACGATTGATTGTAATCATCGCTGCTTGCTCCGCCGTATATAACCCCGCAAGTCCAGTTGAGTAAGGCTTTTTTCAGCATGCTCGGCTCCGTTTCTTTTTCATAGATCAGTGCGGTCAGGACATCTCCCGCGTAAGCTTCAAGATTGTTCTCAACGATTATGTTTGCGGTTGATGGCGTCAAAGGTGTGAGAGGAATAGCCTGTATTGTAATGTATACAACAAGCAGAAGTAGGAGCGCTGTGATGACGGCTTCAAGGGTGAAAGTTTGCCCCTTTACCACACTTTCACCTCTAAGATGTATATCTCAGAGGGGTTCTCATAATTGAAGATAACCCTCTTAACATAGCCGTAATCTTCGACTTCGGGAGCGGGATCCCCTAACTTGATAGTGTCGGATGGATCAGTCAAATTCCTCACGGTTATGTTGACGTTGTACGATCTCTGACCGAGCAAGGTGTTGAGCTTGTCGTTATCAAGTTTGGTTAGATTTGTTATGTTGACGGCGTTTATTAAGTAGGCATTCTCTTGACGGATTTCATTCAGAATGATTTCGGCTACAACCTCAGAGAGGTATTGGTTTTTGTTAGATTCTCGGATTGCAGAGACGTTTACTAAAAACAGAAACACGAACGTTATACTCAGCATGAAAACTGATATTCCCACGATATAGTCCGCACTTACCTGAGCCGAGTTATCCATCTGTTAAAGTTATGATGATTGCTAATTTTAATTTTGCGACTCTTCAATCTTTCAAGCTTTAGCAGGAGGCTTCAGCTGTCACGAACACTCGTTAGCCCATTGAGTTTTAGACAGTCTGTAGAAAGCTCTCAGCGTGTAATACTGCATGTTGTTTTCAGAATTGATGGCCCAAAATCCCACGCAGACTATCTCGTTATGACCGTACTCCGGGTGTGTAACAGTCCAGTTCACCCTAGCTTCCTTTATAATTTCGACTCCGTCAACAGTCTCCGTCTGATTCACATTGATACTGTCGGGGTTGATGTAAATCATGGCCGGATCTTTTGTTATGTCGCTCAAATCGGCGTATACATCGGAAACTGAGGTGACGTTCCTAACGGTTGCATATATCACACTCTTATCTTTACGTACACTCTTTATACAAATATCTGAAATGGATGGCCAGAACTCCCTCGAAGTATCGACATTGGTGTAAGGTGGTATCGGAGATACAGAAGGGCTGAGTTTTATGAATCCAACTACTAAATCTCCGCTCTCTCTTCCACTTGGAAGCACTAGCGTTTTAACGGTATCGCTTCTTATGGTTATATTATTCCCCTCTACGTTCACTATATAGAGCGGTGTATTCTTAAGCGCCCTCTGCCAGAGTTCTGGATATTTTGTTTCGATCGAAACTTTTACCCACTTAACTCTTTTAACACTCTCGCCAGTGTACGGGTGAATTTCAAGTGACCTGACACCTATCATGGATTCCGAAAGAAGTGAGCCAGACAAAACAGGGATGTACACTTCACCACCGACTATCAGAGACTGTTGAGCCAGTGCTAGCTGCCGACCATGCCCCCAGTCCACAGAGACGATTCCATGCTCGTAGATAATCTTGGGGTTTCCGATCGACCCGTAAAACTCATAGATTATTCTAACGGATGTGAGTTTTTCTGTATATCTTCCCCCCGAAGGTGTCTCGTATTCGATCGTAATATTGACGTCATCGAAGTATATGGTTCCGGTAGCTCCAACTGGGGTTGCGAAGATAACTAATTCCGGGTATTTAACACCGAGATGTATGTCCGTTGATGCTGGGATCTTTTTTAATGCAACTTCACTGACCGTAGACTTAAGCCCGATTATGTCGCTGTAGACTGTATCCAAATGTTGCATCTCAACACCCCTGATCCAAGAAGGGACGACATACGCTTGAAAGGTCGAGTATAGCATCGCAACTATCATTAATATCATTACGAATCCAATTACTTGACTGACACCCTTTTCTCCCACCGTTCCATGCATCATTTCTTATCCTCTTATCTTGCCTTACTTTATAAACATCACGTAAACCGCAGTTGCGATTAATGTGAATAAGACTGTATGCTTAAATCCAGCAACGATATTACCTTCACCAACTTTTCCGGCCATGAGTCCGTTAAAGAGACCTTGGATGATCAGTGCGTGGAAGAACAGTCTTTTGTAGAGTTCCACCGTTTGAGGCGTTAACACAAAACCTATGAAAGGTGATCCTTCCTGAGCCCTTTTAGTAGCTTCCTCCAGCGTAGGTATGAGGTGAGTCGCAAGAACGATGATAACGACGGTAAAGACAAAGAAAGACAGATAGCAAACAACGATGAACGGGAATACACCCGAAAGCCTCTTCCTCTCAAGATACTTGCTCTCCCTT
>CAZZMN010000039.1:0-1626 GCA_964655455.1 uncultured archaeon | reverse complement strand
CTCTGTCTTTGGTGGTGATTACTGATGCAGGGAAGAATTGGAAAGACTCCGTTCCCATTTAAGGGTAAGGAGATACTGGCTAAGGCGCTGAAGGATATTGAGAAGGGAGACCTGGTATACATCTTTGGTGGGGAATGGGGTTTTAGTCCTATAAATACTGGGATCACGGGGTTATCTTCCTACTACCAGCATATTGCATCCTGCAGTAGCGATGGAAGCACTGTAGCCTGTGTCAAGTCTGCTCCATATGTCTATAAGAGAACTGGGCCTATGACTTGGTCCTCCATAGGCCTGAGCACAAACCCATCCGGGGCGATATATGGGGCTGCTCTATCTCCCTCGGGTAGATACTTGGCTTTTGGAACAAATAGCTCGCCATATCTTTTTGTATACGAGTTTACGGGCACAGAATATACTGCAAGAAGTTTAGACTCCAATCCTGGTGCCACAGTGTATGGAGTTTCATTTCTTAGCGACGATGCTCTGGCTGTGTACTTTAGTGCTTCACCGTACATCTGTGCCTACACCACAGGAACAACGTTTACTCGAGTTGACCCTGACGTTAGTGGTTCGTCACCTGGGACTACGGCAGCAACTATGCTCGTAGTAAGTGATTCAGTATTTGCAGCTTTTACGGCTGGAGGCACGTCTTATACCGCCTATCTATGGGAATTTCAAGACAATAGTCTCAGGAGGGTTTCAAGTATAGGGACGTACAGCAACGTCTATTCTGCTGCAAGAAACAATCTTCTCAATGTAGAGCTTTTCGGGTCAACCACAATACGTTTCAGCTCACTTACTTCTTCTACTACAACATACAATCATGGGACTCCTCTATATTCTATGTACGGAGCAGCACCTACTGGGTCAGGCTTTCTTCTCGCTACTGCTCAAGGCATTATGGCTCTCGATGTGGTTGGCGACTATACATCCCCACCCAGCTTTTCCTATTATAGGCTTAATATAACCAGCTCGGAATGTAGAGGCTTTGCTTGGAACTCAGATTATACGCTGTACTATACTTCGGTTGGCGGAACCCTTACCGCCATTGAAGCATCTGGTTTCCCTTGCGTTCTACCAGCTACATTCCCAGTCTCCACGTTACCATATACGTTTTACCTTGCCTGTGCTCTCGAAGATATCCCTGCTGGTGGTATTGGAAGCGTGTTCCTGGTGAGACGATAGTGACCTATGAACTGAAGCCTGATTACCTTCCAATTATGCCACACCGTCATATAGGATGGTTCGATTTCTTCAGTATCAATTATCAGGAGGTGAAGCAAGTTGGTTGACTGGCTGGATATAGTACTGAAGATTATCCTTTTTGCTCTACCCACCATCATTACCTATGTCTTTTCCAAGCTTGGTATTACCAAGCAGAAGTACCAAGAGTGGCAGTGGGCTGTAGACAGGGCAATGGAATTTGTTCTTGCTGCTAAGGATAGGTTTCCAGAGAACTCTGGAGTACAGAAACTTGCCTGGGCTGTAGAACAACTGAAGATAGCTCTGATTAAATCTGGATACCATGTAACAGACCAAGAAGCAGAAGCTCTTGTGAGAGCTGCGTACCAGAAGATGAAATCAGAAACCATAGGTGCTGTCATACAGGGGTCTTAGCCCTTGCTC
>CAZZMN010000038.1:0-6525 GCA_964655455.1 uncultured archaeon | reverse complement strand
GATGAAGTTCGTGATCTATCAGTCTCACGAGGACACTGGATTCGTTGGAGAAGCGAGAATTAAGGCAATAAGCTTCGCTGACGATCCGATGGAGTTCCTTGAAAAATACGGAGAAAGGCTCTTCCTCAACGAAAAGGAACTGAAGGAATACGTGAAGTCGCAGGAGAGATGGGGAACAGGCAGAAGAAGGAGAGAGGGGAGAAAGAGAAAATGGATGGCCATCGAGCTTGAGGAGATAAAGAAGTATGAAAAGCCCGTGAAGCCCGGGTACTTCGTGCCCGTGGGCGGGTGCTATATAAAGTCGTAAAGGGGTTGGAATATGAGAGAGCTGGAGGCCGAATTCACGAGCGAGATCTACCACGAGCTTAAAAGCTATCTGGAAAAGTATATGGTAAGCGGAATCAGGATGGATGTCAGCAAGCCCTCTTATTTCGGCAAGCAACCTGATATAGTCGTTATCGACAATAGAGGGCTCCCGGTTCTTATAATAGAAACAAAGAGAAAGGGAGAGGACGGATCTCGGGAAGATATCCTGGATCCGCTTGGCAAGGGCCCCATAGCTCAGGCCGTCTGCTATGCAACGCTCGCGCTGGAGTTCCATGAGCTTGATGAAACCCCGCTCTTTGCCACAGCAAACAGGGATGCCCTGGTAATCTTCAGGGGCATAGAAAAGAAGAGACTCTGCGAACTGATCGATGTTCAGAGATGCAAAGAGAGACATGCGTCGCCGGATGACTGGTCGCGCGCTCTGAAACCGGGAACACTCAGCATATTGCTCAAGGATTACATGCTGAATATATTCGAGAATCCCCTTTCGGAGGACACAATAAAGAAGATTTTCGAGCTCGCTGGCAAATGGATTGTAAAGACACCCCTAACGCCGGCCAGCCTCTATGCAGTGCTGGTCAGGCACCTCAAGAAATCCGTTGAGAAGCTTCACGCCGAGCATGTGGAGAAAGCCGTTAAGGCGAAGATTTTCAACGATCCGGAGTATTTCGAAAAAATTCACTCTCTGGCAATGAAACAGGGATATCGGAACGGCATTCTGGGCCGGGGAATATTTTCCCTTTTTGCCGGTGAGACTTCCGACGCGGGAAAGGAAATATGCGAAAAAATTGCAGAAAAGATCGAGCGGGATGTCTCCAACATCAGCACGACTCAGAATCTCTTCGCCTATCTAAAAGAACTGTCGGAAAAGCGTGTCAGAGATGTTCTGAATATAAAGGAGGAAACCACCAAGAAAAAGGAAAAAGAATCTCCCATTTACAACAAAAAGATCTATGAGCTCATCTCGTTCAGGAATCTGTCAAAGTTAATGACCTATGTGTTCGTGACGAAAATTCTGGCGTATAAAGTTCTGGAGCTGCACTACGAGATACCAAGGCTGGAAGTCGTAAACGGTAAAATCGCGGTAAATGGAAAGATCGCAGGGATCAGCAACCCCAATGACATTCCTGAATTTTTCGATAAACTGTTTGCAGAAGTTTCTGAGGCCATGGAAAAAACAACCGGACTGAGAGATTTCAGGCCAATCTTCAGAACGGAACTGTATGATCAGATAATCTTCGGGGATTCGAAGGCCATAGACAGGGTCAGCTCACTCGTGGATCTCGCCGATGTCATAAAGGAGTCTCTGCACAACCTTCCAGGAATAATCGGCTACGTTTACGAAGACTTTATTCCCCCGGGCGAGAGACACCACCTGGGGCAGTTTTACACTCCTCCTGCTGTTGCAAGGCTGATGGCCAGGTGGGCCATAAGATCCGGGCGCGATCGCATTCTGGATGGAGGATGCGGTTCAGGAACCTTTCTCATAGAGGCATACAAGAGGCTAATGCTCCTGATGTTCAACAAGGTATACGGCGACAGCTATCCTACCTGCAGCGCAGGTCACAACGAGCATCAGGAAATCCTGAACAGGCTCTACGGTGTGGACATAAACGCGTTTGCCACACAGCTGACAGCCCTGCATCTGATGCTAATGGAACCCAGATGTCCTATTTCGAATCTGAACATTGAAACAAGGGACTACTTCTCCATCTCAGCCAGGGAGGCCGGAAAGCACGAAGATGCATTCGATGCCGTCATAGGCAATCCACCCTACACGAGATGGGTTGAGATTCCGAAAGAAACACAAAAACTGATAAAGAACAAGCTAAAGGATCTTCTGAAGGAATATAATCTGAAGGCAAACACCAGAATCGGCCGGGAGCCGGGAATATATACTTACTGGATACTCCATGCTGCCAAGAACCTTCTGAAGGAAAAGGGAAGAATTGGAATGATCATATCGAACATGTGGCTCCAGACAGACTACGGTGTTGATTTCGGGAAGTTCCTTCTGGACAACTTCAGGATAAGGGCCCTGATAGATATCTCCTACAGGCTTTTCGATGCGCTGATATCTACGGTGATAATATTGGCTGAAAAGGAGCACGATAAAAAAGCCCGCAATGACAATGAAATCCTGCTCCTGAGAATACCTCCGATAGATGGGAAGCTCAGCGATCATGAAATAGAGAAAAGGCTGGATGAAATCCTGAAGAGCATTGAAAACTCCCTGACATCGGATTACACGTTCGACAAATCTGTTCTCGAAAAAAGCAGGTCGAAGCATGGCTTCTGGTACAGCTTTGTCAGGCAGTCCGAGATGCCCAGGGACGAGAAGTGGATCAGCATGTTCTTTGGAAAGGTTGAGGACATCGTCGAAGAAATAGAGAAGCATCCGCTGATGATAAAGGCAGGAGAATGGTTCAAACCTTCATATGGCAACGCCCTATATTTGTGTTTATCGAGCTGGGGAGTTGTGAGAGGCGTGCGTAATCTGGGTTCCAAGGAGTTTTTCTACTTCAGCAGGGACAAGATAGAAGAATGGGAAAACAAGGAGAAGGGCTTCAGGAATGTTGCCAAGAGCTTCCTTGTGCCGGCCATAACGGCTTCGAGGTACGTGAAAATCTTCACCTTTACAAGAGCTGACTGGGAAAGAATAAGAGATCTTGCGAGAAAAGAAAAAATGGTCACAAGATATCCTGCGAACGCATGGATTCTGGTGCTGCATGAGGACAGGAAAAATCTTCCTTCCCAGCTACAGAAATACATTGAGTGGGGCGAGACGGAGTGCAAAACAAAGATAAAAGGGTCCAGAGGGGGAGGGAGAATATGCAAGGACGCTGAAGCCTGCAAAACAAGAGAAGAAATTGGCATGCCATTTTTCTATGGATGGTATGACTTAGGGGGTTACATACCTGCGCCGATAATGGCAATAAGACAAGCAAGATATCATCCACAGTTTTTCTTGGTCAGTATGCCCCTAATCACATACGATGCCATAATAGCCTTCATTCCGAGAGTCAGGACCAAGATAGGGAATCAGGTCTATGATCCTCAGGAGTTCAATCGGAGTTTTAATAGGACTGTTATAGATGAATTGAAAGGAAATATCAAACTCGATGAAACAGAGCTGAAAGCCATTCTGGCATATCTTAATTCCACGTTTAACTGGCTTTGGCTGGAACAGAATGCGAGATATATCGCCAAAGGCCCTCTGGGATTGGAAGTTAGTATAGCTCGGAAAATGCCTGTGCTAAACGTGAAAATTCTCGATAGGAAACACGTCGAGGAACTGGCAAGACTTTTCGATGAGCTGGAAACCAGGGCCAGGCAGATTTCAGGTGAAAGTCTGGAAAACGATGACACAGAGGAATCTGCTGAAATTGAGGAGGAGGAAGAGCAGGACGACAGAAAAAGAAAACTTGAGATGTTCAGAAAGCTTCGTCCGGTATTCAAGAAAATAGATGACAAGATCGCCGAAATTCTCGGAATCGCCGCAGACACAGACGAGCTCTGGTCCTATGCATGGGAAATGATGGAGAGACGGATTAAAGGAGCTGGAAGAAAAGTAAAACCCGGAGTAGAAGTGGAGATAAATACAAGGGAAAACAAGATGAGAGATGAGCCTCCCCTAACAAAGTGGATAGATCTCTGAAAATACTCTTTTTTCAGTTTTAGTGTACGAATGCAACCAGTATCTGCAAACAAGAGCACCAAGGGCTCTGCCATGCCGCCGAAGAAGCAAATCCCGGAAAACGAGCTGAGAGAGCTCGCCGGGAAAGGATACGGGCTTAGTGCATAGGTGTATTATGCATTGTAGCATCCATGTTTTAGAATGTATAAACATTCAAACTACCAATCCCCTTCCGTGAAATGAGAGTTCTGGTTCATGGCTACTGCTCAGTTGCACACATTTCCCAAGGGATGGGTTAGTATTTAAAGACACACACACCAAATTTCCCCTGTAACTCGTTTTCATGCTCTGGCTTTGGTTTGAGGAGCACGAAGCCGATGCATACAGCGTTGAAAAGCTGGGTGCAGCGGATCCTCTGATTTCATCCCTTCTAAAGCAGAGTTTTCTCTCTATCTTTAAAGAGAAGGGAATTCCATTGCAGAGCGCAGAAATAAAGATTTCGCCAATGAAGCCTGAATCATTTCCTCAGGTTGGAAAAAAGGATTTATTCTCACTTCTGTTTAAGGAGTCCTTTAAAACAGCTCTGAAAACTCTGGATATCTCGGGTGTGTTCAGAAATCCGCTTCCACAAACTCATCCGCATCTACGGCTCAGAATATATAAAATCCTGAAAAAGCAGGGTATAGCATCTCAATAGCACGGGATTTCATGCATTTTTCCAGCAGCATTTCTCAGAGCCTCAGACGACTCGTGCTTGATACTGACGAGAGAGTCTACGGTATCCTTACTGGCTATGATCCATCTTTTCTCTACCTTTCCGCGTGCTGCGTTCTTAGAGATGATTGTCTTATAGAGACAGACTTTGCTGTAATCAAGTCTATTTATCTGCATACTCTGAAAGAAAGGTGTATCTCAATATCAAGAGCAAGAAAAGGAGGGAAGAAATCCAGCCCATAAATGTGGCTATCGTAACCTCATCATCTTAGCCTTGGCTCCTCATAATGATGTATAGGTGTTTTGCGATCTTCTTTTTTCTGCCGAAGTACTGGATTTACCGCCAGCATAACTCTTTTCTACCCTCATGTTACAAAATTTTGTAAGCATCCATTACTAAAAGTTGTAAGAAATAAAGGGCTTTATAACTCTTTTTTACTCGATTTTACAAAATTCTGTAATCAAATAAAAACAGTATAACTCTTTTCTACCTGCCGTTACAAAATTTTGTAAGCAACAAGGGTGTTTGTTACAAAATTCTGTAATTGAAATTACTAAAAAATGTAAGAAAATAAAAACAGCATAACTCTTTTTTACTAAATTTTACAAAATTCTGTAATTGAATAAAAAAAGTATAACTCTTTTCTACCAGACATTACAAAATTTTGTAGGTAACAAGGGTGTTTGTTACAAATTTTTGTAAGCAACATTACTAAAAAATGTAAGAAAATAAAAGTAGTATAACTCTTTTCTACCCAATATTACAAAATTCTATAATCGAATAAAAACAGTATAACTCTTTTTTACTCAGGTTAAAGAAAACTGTAAATGTATCAGAAGAGTCTGAAATCTTTTGACAGCATTTTGCACTTGTATGAGTTTACCAACTTTTTATCTTTATATAGAGTGAGTATAAATATTTTGCCTGTAGGTGAGACGGGATGTAACTCGTAGGTCACGTCAGGATCCTGGAGTATTTTTCTGACTGTCTTAACCGTGTTCGACGATGTAAGCAATGCTACTGTCTCACCTTTTGGCAGTACTATTACCTTATCATCTATGAAGAATGTCTCCACGTTGGGTTTGCTCAACTGTGTCAAATGTTCTGCTTGGGACACGGGTTCTTTTACCGGTTCGTCTTGAGATACATCTTTGATGGGGTTTTCCGCTAAGAAGTCAGCGTTTTTTTCAGGGGTTTTGGGTGCATATCTCGCTCCTCACTGGGGGCTATTTATCATCTTTATCTTCGTCCGAGCTTGAAAGCTACACTCTGACGTTCAAGCTCATGCTCGAAGAGGGAACGGAAAAAGAAATTGTTGCAACCGCAAGGACACCTGAAGAGCTGAAAAAGGTGCTGGAGATTGAATGAAGAATACAAGCACATAGCAGAAGTCACAGGATCATTTTAATAGGGGAGTCAGGAAGCTTGATAGAGAAACAAAAGAAAGAGTGTATAAAAAAATATGTGAACTTTTGAAAGGCTTTTATATCGGGAAACCTCTCAAAGGGGCTCTCAGAGACTACAAGAGTGTCAGAATTGGCAAATACAGATTAATCTACAGTGATAAAGAAAAATACAAATAATCTTCATTGATATTAAGCCTCAGAGAATCTGTGTATAATCGACTTCACACACGGACTTAGCACAGCATCATGCAGTAGCGTTGTCAATCGCTGTATCCTTATACACTTATACACTCATTCTTTTAAATGTTTGAGTGATTAAATGTATATACACATATACATCCAAACATCAAAACGAAAATTAGAGTTCACGGCTTCTTTAACTTTTCCTGTACTTTCAAGGCCTGAGCATTTAAAGTGTCAAATTCCTCTTTGACATTTCT
>CAZZMN010000037.1:0-70438 GCA_964655455.1 uncultured archaeon | reverse complement strand
TCCTTGATCATCCTCTCCTCTTGTTCTATGAACTTCTGGAGCTGCTCCGGATCCGTTATGTTTATCTTAGCATCGGTTTCCGTTTCTTTCACCTCTAAGGCACCGTTGAAGACTAAAATCTTTGCGTTTTTGACCCTCTTTGGCATTCCAGGGTGGACTACCTCTTTATCGAGGACTATACCTTCGACAAGTTCGGTGTCTTCAACACTTGCTCCAGTTCTCTTTTCAACTTTGATGTTATCCGTGTCCACCTCTATCTTTCCGTCTACTTCTTCAGCAACGATCTTTACGGCTTTCACCACGATTTCTGATAGTTTGTTTATGGCAACTTCAGCACCCTTTCCAGTCATCGCTGTTGCTGCAATTTTCTTCAGAAGATCGTCATCATCTTTTTTGACTTCAATTGCAATATTGTTAAGAACCTTCATAGCTTTTTCGGCGGCTAATCTGTAACCGTTTGCGATTATGGTTGGGTGGATCTCGTTGTCGAGGAGCTCTTCAGCCTTTTTGAGCAGTTCACCAGCGATGACAACAGCGGTTGTTGTTCCGTCACCGACTTCGTTCTCCTGAGTCTTTGCAATCTCTACTATCATCTTCGCTGCTGGATGTTCTACGTCGATTTCTTTCAGAATTGTAACACCATCATTTGTGATAACTACATCTCCCAAGCTGTCAACAAGCATCTTATCCATTCCCTTTGGGCCGAGAGTTGTTCTGACAGCCTCGGCAATTACTCGTGCAGCCATTATGTTCAATCTTTGAGCGTCCCTCCCAACCGTCCTCTGTGTCCCCTCCTTCAAAATTAATATAGGTGTGCCTTGTAACGTTGGCATTTACATCACCTCAGTTTTCGATGGATGACTACTTCTATATAAATTTTTCGGTAGAGTTCATATATCGGCATCACTTATGTCAAGGTAAACTTCGATCACCTCTTTGATGTTTTTAAGAGCTTCCTCCTTGATTTCACCCTGAAGAAATGAGACCTTTTAAATCCTACTAAGCCATTCAAGTGCTGCCTGAGAAGCTCTATGCTCGTTTTTGGAAACAAATTCACAAAAATTCATAAGATCCTCTGAGCTAATAGAACATATCTTTTTCCATGCTACTCTAAAGGGAATCTTTAATGATGCAATATCTACCAAAATCATTTTCAAAGCTAATTCCATATCGTCTTTTTTGATTAGTTTTTTCTGCTCTTGGAGATATTCTAAATCGATTTCGAATTCTTTGGGATACCATTTTGAAATTCCACGAATCTCTGGTGAGTGCGCAGCTCCGAGCAGCAACGTAACATCTTCATTGAGATCCTTTATAAACCCTGAGATGCTTTTGTCCCTTATAGCAGTCGATTCTAGAATTTCCCTTAGACAATTCCTAACGTTTTCAGCGGCTTCTTTGAATTTTTTTCTAAAAAACATTCTTATTGCTCTATTCCAGTAGTCGATTCCTCTCGAAGTGTATTCCTGACATTCTTTCGGGACTCTCTCAAGAATCACCGATTTTCCTGAGAGGTATAGACAGCGAGATACAATGCTGAAGTATTCACCACCCGGCAACCTCTTCTCTTTTACATATCTTATCAGATATTCTGGAGGTAACCCCTTCGAGACACTTTCGAAAAGAGATTCAAGCTGTTTTATCGTGTATTCTGGTATGGGAATGCCAGTCTCAAGGAAAATAATTCTTGGAGATAAGATAGAAATCACACGAGGTAAATACCTTATCCAAGCGGATATGTCGTGTGGTAAAGCTATGTGATACACTCTCATTCAATATTTACTCCGTAAACTTTTTCTACGTTTTCCACACAGATCTTATACACAAAATCTTCGTTAAATCCGTGTTTAAGTAGCTCCTTGATCTTCCTTGGAACCGTTCTCGGGCCCAAGACGGCACCCGGACGACTCTTATCATCGATGTAATCCGTTTCGAGGGTGAATCTGCACCCCTCCTTTGCCGCAGCCAGCACGTAATCATCCAAGCAGATCACGGAGGGAAAAATCCCAATCTCCTCGAACTCCTTTATCTTTGGAGGTGAAAAATGCTTTACAACCTTTTCTCTCTTCAATCCAGCTTCATCGGCGATTTCAGCGATTTCCTTCATTCCCTCGTAAGTGTAGGATTCCGTGTGAAGCTGGATCGCACATCCGACATCTTTCGCCACTTCGAATGCATGCATCATAACCTCGTTACTTAACTTCCAGACTTCTTTAGAGACTTTGTAGTGTGGTCTTCCGCTTTTCAATGCTACAGCTCTTCCATCCTCGATAAGTTTACCGGCAAGATCGAGGGCTGATTTCATTAAATCTGCAGCTTTTTCAAATCCCATTCTTTCCCCTAGTATTGAGATCTCTGCTGGATGGACGCCAATAACGGCGAAAGCTCTGACTATCTTGTTGGCTTTCTCAACCATTCTTATGTGTCTCTCATAAATTTCAAGAAAATCTTCAGCTTTTGTAGGTGTTATTCCGTAGTGCTTGCTCAGAAGATTTACAAGAAATACATGGGTTCCTCCGGCATTTCTGAATTGTTCCAGTGCTTTAAGCTTTAGATGGTTGTAAAGATGCATGTGATCGTCTGTTATTATCATGGTGTTCCCTAAGTTTACTGAATTTAAGAGTCTATCCAAGAGTCTGATCTGTAATTTTTTGGCACCATACGCTGATCCCAACTAAAGCTTTTCTAAAGCTACTTTAACAGCTTCAACAATACTATCCTTCGGCTTTATTGTTACCACAGGGATGTCCACAATCTTTTCAATCAATCCGCTGATGATGGGAGCACATACTATCACACCAGCTCCTTCTTTTTCAGCTCGAACTGCGGAGATTATCGCATCTTCAAGTGTAGTCGCCGGATATAACCGCACCCTTCGATCAAAGGAAAACTCTTCGAGGATATATCTTGCGGCGATTAGAGCGACAAACTTCTTTTTCTCGTAAAGGGCTGAGAATATTTTTGAAAGAGTCTCGTATCTTGGATTTTCGCCACTTAATATCTTATACAGGGTAGAGTGAGGGATTTTTGCCCTTTTCGCAAATTCTGATGGAGAAATCCCCTTCTCCTCTAGGATTTTTTTCAGACACTCTCCAAAATTTTCACCCCTTGCGATACCTTCCGCTAATCGAAAGATCATGTTCTATATAGAACATTTGGAATTAAAAACTTTCTGAATAGAAACATACTTGCTCCAATTAGAAAATTTTTTATTTCTCTCCTTTTTGTGAATAATCATGAGGAGATCTCCGGTGATCCTAATTTTATTGGCTGTTATCCTTCCGGCATGCATTCAGGAGGGGGAGGTTCAGGTCGTAAAACTCCCTCCGAGAGATATGGTGGAACAACTCAAGCTCGGTGAGATCGATGCTTTCGTAGCGTGGGAGCCATTTGTCAGCGAAGCCGTTGTAAACGGTTACGGTAAGATTATGGCAACTTCCCATGATATTTGGCCGAACCATCCTTGCTGTGTTGTAGCAGCCCAGAAAAACGTTGATAAGGATATTCTGACGGCAATCGTCTGGGCTCACGTAAAAGCTACAAGATTCATAAACGATGAACGCAACAAGGACAAAGTAATTGAATATGCAACGGAGTTTACGGGAAAAGATAGATCCGTCGTAGAGGAGGCTTTAAAGAGAATAAAATTCGTTGAATATCCCGACAAAGATATGTTCAAAAAATATTACGAGAAGCTCAAGGAAAACAAATACCTCACGAAATCTCCTCAGGATCTTGGATACGAGAACGAAGACGAATTTTTCAAGGATTTTTTGGATGACAGCGTGTATCGTGAAGTGATCGAAAATCTATCCAAGAACGAGAGCTGGATTCCGAAAAAGGTTAATGCAACGGTGAGGATGGGTTATCTTACGGCGGATCTTCATCAACTCGCCTTTTACGTAGCACTTAAGGAGAGTTACTACGAAGATGTTGGTCTGAATATCGTCAAAAAGGAATACGTCAACGGAGTCTTTGAAATGGAGGGATTCAAACAGAATGAGATCGATGTGGGATACCTCGGTGGTTCGCCAGCCACTCTTAAAAGGGTGAATGATGATGTAAAGATAAAGATTATTGCCGGAGCAAACAACGAGGGTTCTGCGATCGTTGTCAGAAGTGATATCAGCAATCCAAATGATCTTGCAGGAAAGAAGATCGCCATTCCAGGATATGGCACAGTTCAGGACTTCCTCCTTAGGCTATTTGTAGAAAAGAACGGACTTAAATTGAGATGAGGATACTGTCTTTACTTATATCTCTGGCACTTTGGTATTTTATATCCTTTTTCACCGAGATACCACCACCACATGAGGTTTTTTATAAATTCTTGTTCTTAATAATATACGAGGAGCCAATTCTTGGAAAAACCCTAATCCAACACGCAGAAGCCAGCCTCTTTAGGGTTTTGATCGCATCAACTGTAGCCTTCGCCCTCGCCATTCCCTTAGGGATTTTTGCTGGATGGAGCAGAAATATCAGAGAAATCATCATTCCAATTGTCGAGGTTTTGAGACCTATCCCTCCCTTGGCTTGGATTCCCCTCGCTTACATAATATTCGCAAAACTTCCGAACACAGTCCAAGTTTCTCAACTTTATATCGTCTTCGTTGGAGCTTTCTTCCCCTGTGTCGTGACAGTCTTTGACTCAGCTAGAAACGTCCCAGAAGAGCTTATAGAGATGGCAAAAGTCTACAGAGCCAACGATTGGATGGTTCTCAGACATATTGTCTTACCCCACTCTTTGCAGGGGATTTTGACGGGAATTCGGGTCGGCTTAGGTGTCGGGTGGATGAGCATTATCGCTGCCGAAATGATAGCAAGTTCGGTGGAGGGTCTCGGTTACTTTATCCTTACGATGTATGAGGTTGGTGGAAGGTCTGCTGAGATAGTTTCCGGGATTGCCATGATCGGATTAATTGGATACATAATGAACTACATCTTCATAAGGCTTGAAAGGGTGCTGATACCATGGCGCTAAAGATCGAGAATATTAGAAAATCTTACGGAGATCTAAAGGTTCTCGATGGAGTTAGCTTTGAAGTCAGAGAAGGTGAAATCCTTTGCATAGTTGGGGAGAGCGGCTGCGGTAAGACAACGTTGCTGAAAATCATAGCCGGGATAGAGAAGGCTGACAGCGGTAAAATATCTATAAAAGACGGAAGAATAGGATTTGTCTTCCAAGATGTTAGGCTTCTGCCTTGGAAAACAGTTTTGGGAAATATAGAGTTCGTTCTTGGATCTATGGGGATGGATAAATCAAAAGCGAGGGAGATGGTAAAGCTCGTTGGATTGGAGGGATTCGAAGATTACTATCCAAAGCATTTAAGCGGTGGAATGCAACAGAGAGTTGGAATAGCGAGGGCGATTGCTATTGATCCCGATCTACTTTTAATGGACGAGCCTTTCGCAAATCTCGATGCTCTGACAAAGGAGAGAATGCAGTGCGAACTTCTTAGAATAATTCGAGGCAAGACTGTGATTTTCGTTACCCACGACATAGATGAGGCGGTCTATCTTGCAGACAGAGTTGTTATCCTATCCAAGAGACCCGCAAAGGTCGTTGATATAATAGATATCGATCTACCGAAACCGAGAGACAGAGTTTCTGAGAAATTTTTGGAATATAAGAGAAGAATATATGATCTTCTTTGATTTGCATAAGAGCTCACAAAATTCAGGTCATGAATCCTAAGGTCATAAATGGGTTTAAATGTAAAATGATATACTAAAATATTGTTTAGATAATAAACTTTAAGTCCGTTATGTTGTTATAACCACTATGGACGAAAAGGATAGAAAAATCATATCGATTCTCCAGAGAAACGGGAAGACTACTCTCTCCGAGATTGCTAAGGAGATTGGAATATCTGCAATGGGTGTTAAAAAGAGGCTCGACAAGCTTGAAAAGGAGAAAATAAAAATAACTGCATTACTAAACGTTGAAAAGCTCAAAATTATAACAGCTATAATTGCGATGGAAGTTGAGAATTCTGAAGCACTGGAAAATCTCCTGAAGCGATTTGAAAGCTGTCCGAGAGTGATAAAGTTTTTCGTCACCACAGGCGGCTACAATCTCTTCGCATTAGTTTTCGCTGAAGACTATCACTCCCTGGAGAGTGTGAGCCTCGAAAAGTGTTCCCTGAGATCTCAACCTGGAATAAGAAGATTCGAGATCTATCCAATACAAGAGATCTATTACGACAGCTACCTCGATATCAAAGTTGTTGCAGACAAAAATAGGGAGAGAGCTCCATGTGGAGTTTTCTGTGGGGACTGCAAGAGATACGAGACAGATAAGTGCCTCGGATGTCCAGCCACAAAATTCTACAAGGGCAGACTTTAGCTTATGTTTTAAGCCAATACTTTCTCCGGCTTTAAGATTTAAAAAACCTATTACGCTTTTTCATTAATATTCCTCAACCTTGTTTAGGTCACATCAATAATGTTCGTCTGGCATCGTCTCTTTCAAAATGATAAAACTGCTGCCTATCTAAATCTCAATTTCGAAACCGGCAACTGAGAGAAGACCGATCAGAGTCTCTCTTATTCCAAAATACTTTTTTTCCCTGAACAGGGGTTTGCAATCCTTAACATCTTTCTCCCCATTCAACAGCTTTACCGCAAAAGCCATGCACGTCTGCTCCCCACACTCTTTGCAATTCGTTTTTGGAAGGTATTTATAAACATCGAGAGCTCCAACGAAAATCTTTTGCAGCGGCTTGGTTATGTCGATCTCGTTCCTCTTCTCCCAGGCAAGCTTGGCCTTTTCTTCGAGCTCCTTAAGAATGCTTAGAGCTTCCTCTCTTTCGCTTATCATCGTCATCGTCACAAAACCGTCGCTGTGTATCGTTATTATCCTCTGCCCCTTCTTAAAGCTGATCCATCCATCCTTCACGTTGTAGCTCGCGTTTGGGAGCACTCTGGCAAGATAAGGAGCCACCTCCTTGAGATTCTTCACGTAAATTCTTCCTATAACGCGGTATTTGCTCGGATCAGCTATGCACGGGAGAATTTCTTTAATTTCCGCCATAAGGGTTTTTAAACTAAAACTTATTTTAAGTTTTTGATTTAAAAAATAAACTTTGATTAAGTTTACAATTTGAACCAAAGTTATAAATATCGTTTATTTTGTAAATCAAATATGGAAGCCGAGAAAATTCTTAAGAGGAGGAAAGAAATGACTGGAGAAAAACCGGTTCCGCAGCTTTTGATGTCGAAAGTATTTGCGTTAGAAGTTCTGAAATGACTTGTTAAGGGGGACCAAAATGGCAGATGCTATCACCGCCATCTTTCTTTTAATAACAGGCTTAATTGCTGGAACGCTCGGTGGATTATTGGGTATAGGTGGATGCGTGATAATGCTACCATCCCTTGCGTTCATCTTCAATTATCCGCTTCCGGTTGCAATAGGCACGACAATAACTGCTGTAATTCTTACGGCAACATCAGGAACCATAGGACACATCAGAATGAAGAACGTCGACTACTCAACAGCAAAAATTGTCGCAGTAAGCGGCGCCATTGGCGCAGGTGTTGGAAGTGTGATCTTCTTCTACATAGCAAATCAGGTCTGGCTTCTAAATCTGATCCTAGGCTTTGCATTTCTGTACGTTGCCCTTAGGATGGTATACGAGGGGATAATCAAGAGGAAGATGCCGGAAAGGACAGGAAACCAAGTTCCTGGCTCAAAATCCTCCAAGGGAGCGATCGGATTTTTTATCGGAATAATCACGGGAATAGTTGGACTTGGCGGTGGCTACGCTCTTGTTCCTTCATTCATATACCTACTGAGCTCTCCTGTGAAGATTGCTGTGGGAACTTCCCTAGCATCATTCATCAGCATGGCAGTTGTCAGCGGAGCGTTCAAGCTGTATCAGGGCATAGTTGATGTTGTTGCAGCGATTGCACTGGGTATTGGAACGATAATTGGAGCACAAATAGGAGCAAGACTGACAAAAGTCGTTCCACCGTGGGTAATCAAAGCAATCTTCGGCTTCATCTTCCTCTACGTCTCGCTGAAGTTCATCTGGGAGGGATATCTGGCTCTTTAATTGTACTGATTTTATTGGGACTTTTCCGTATTCTTTCTTCTATTATCATGGGTACGATCTCATTAGCGATCTCTAAGGATTAACGATTTATAAGAGTTCGATCAAGAACGTTATTGTTCTTTCTTGCTACACTTCAACAATAGACCCCTAATAAGGTTTTCAACCTCTCTTTTAATGGTATCCCTTACCTCTCGGTATTTCTCGATACCCTTACCTTTGGGATCTTCTATGTTCCATTCTATCGTTTTGCCCGGCGAGTATGGACACGAATCGATGCAACCCATTGTAACTATCAGGTCGAATTCCTTGACCATTTCGGGCGTTAAAGCCTTTGGCTTCTGATTTTTCATTGAAATGCCAACTTCTTCCATCACCTTTACCGCCAGCGGATCGATATCATCAGCAGGCTTTGTGCCAGCACTTGATGCTGCCGCTTTCATAGCTGCTTTCATAGCTAAAGCATTAAACCAAGCTTCAGCCATCTGAGATCTGCAGGAATTTTCAACACAGACAAATAAGACTTTCATCACTCCTCCCTCCGTATAATTTTTCTCTAAGCATTAAAGCTCTTCCTCCTTATAATATTTTCTAAGCATTAAAGCTACGTTAACAAGGCTTATAAGAATTGGCACTTCTAATAAAGGCCCTATGACGGTTGCAAAAGCCTGATTACTTTGTATCCCCCAGATCGCCACCGCCACGGCTATCGCCAGCTCAAAGTCGTTGCTTGCTGCTGTGAATGCTACTGCAGTAGTTTTCGGATAATCGACTCCGAGCTTGTAAGCTATGAAAAACGTTACAAACCACATGATGAGAAAGTAGAACGTAAGAGGTATTGCTATCCTGAAAACATGATAAGGGAGTTCAACGATGTATTCTCCTTTAAGTGAGAACATTATGACGATCGTGAAGAGCAATGCCGCTGGTGTGATCAGGCTGATTTTAGGAGCAAGAACGTTTTCAAACCACTCTCTGCCCTTTAATCTGAACGATGTGTATCTTGTCGTTACGCCGGCGATAAATGGAATTCCAAGATAGATGAAAACGGTTTTTGCAGCCTCAGTTATGGATATGCTGACATTTACACCTTCGACAAGTCCAAGTTTAGTAAGCATTATCGTTATGAATATGTAGATGTAAATTGCATAGGTCAGAATCTGAAATATCGCATTGAATGCTACAAGCCCTACAGCGAGTTCTCTATCCCCTTCAGCGAGTTCGTTCCAAACTATCACCATTGCAATGCATCTTGCAAGTCCGACAAGGATTACTCCAATCATATACTCTGGAAAATCCCTTAAAAAGATCACTGCAAGAGTGAACATCACAAGCGGCCCGACGATCCAGTTCTGAATGAGAGAAAAAGCTAAGAGCTTCAAATTTCGAAAAACTTTCCCCATTTCCTCGTATCTAACTTTTGCGAGTGGCGGATACATCATTAAGATCAATCCTATAGCTATCGGAATCGAAGTAGTTCCTACGCTCAGGGAGCCTATCATCTCTCCGATCTGCGGGAAAACATAACCTAAGGCTACACCTAAGATTATCGCTAGAAATATCCAGAAAGTTAAGTATTTCTCGATCAGAGATAGTTCCTTAGTTTTGCTCACTACAGCACCTCCTTCAGCATTGGAGATAATATAGATCTTAGCTTTTCATCAATCAGTTCAGCCTTAACAAGAATCAGACAGCAAACCTCGCCATTTTCGTCGCATCCTGTGATTGCTACGAGTCTATCTCCAGTCTTGATATTTGCTTTCTCTCTGAGTTCTTTCGGCAATAAAATCTGACCTTTGCTATCCACTGTAAGTACAGCCTCCATCCTTGTAGCTTTACAAGTTTTCATAATTTTAGGAATTTTGAAACGGTTCTATACCCTGAATGCTATTCCGGCGTATCCCACAACGAAACTCTTATCCGCCACGTCCCCACTCGTAGAGTAGTGGACTAGCTCGGCTTTTCCACCAAAATTCTTTGCAACAATCATTGCAACAGCTATCGGGCCGTATCCGCAAACACTCGCCTGCATTTCGTAGATAGTTTTGTAGTATTTGCTGACATCCATACTTAGTATTGCTTCGATCACTTTGGTATCGAGTCTACGACACTCCTCATCTGGTAAGTAGTGGTGCATGTCGCTTGACGCCACAACAGCAAAACTTTTTCCAGTTTCCTCAGCGGCTTTGAGGATTTCATCGGCGACCTCCTTAGCTGTTTCCTCATCCTGCAATCCCATGCATATTGCGATGATCTTGAAATCTTTGTGGAGGTACTGCAAAAACGGAAGCTGAACTTCGAGACTGTGCTCCTCTCTAAAAGCAGTCTCGTCAGGTGTCACGGTTATCTTAGGCATCGCATCTATGAACTCCAAATCGCTTTCTACAACTCCTAAGGGCGTTGACCATTCGTCTTTTGAGACTGCCACGGGCATTCCCCATCCAGTATGATTCGGGCCGATTATGACGTAGGTCTCAACATCTGGTAATAGGGAGTGAACCTTTCCAGCAGTCCTTCCGGAATAAATGTATCCTGCGTGAGGTGATACGATAGCGATCACGTTTTCGTCTTTTGCGTTCTTTTCCGTGAATTCTGCGAGCATTGCCAAAAGAGATTCTGGGTTCGAGGGATAGAAGGATCCTGCAAACTTTGGATACCTCATAATGTTTAATACACCAACTAATAGATAAAGCTTATTATGAAAGTTGGAGTCGTTGTCAATCCTAAGGCTGGAGGAGGTGTTAATAAAGAATTAATCCTGAAAGTTCTCAGAAAGCTAAACCCCGAAAAAGTCATTACCGGACAGGACGATTTAGGAGCTTCTTATCTTAAGGGAGCAGAGATCGTTGAAATCGAGAGATCTTACGACAGAAACGATACAATAAGGCTTGTCAGAGAACTCGATAAAGTTGCCGATGTGATTGTAATATTCGGCGGAGATGGGACTATGAGCGATGCCGCCTCTGCCTTTCCTGAGAAGCCCCTTTTATGTATTGGAACTGGAACTACAAACGTCAGCCCTCTTTTATGTGATCCAGAGTTCAGAAATCTTAAACTTGTCGAATTCGATTGCTTATTTGTAAAAAAATATAATAGAATCGCTTTTAACGATGTAGTTGCGGGACCCACGATTCTTTCGACAGTTAATGGAAAGGTGACAGAAATAGATGCTCTCGAATTCATGAGAGGGAAGATCAGAAAGGGTAAAAGAGGGAAATTTTTCGCTAGAGTTGAGGCTGAAGGAAGGGTTATCGAAGGGAATTTCGGAAACGTTTTCATCTCGATGCTCGACCGGAGATACTTAGGGAAGGGTATCTCTGGAGGAGCCTCTATTTCCGCCTTTGTTGGATTTAAATGCCTCGTAGCCTGCATTAGTGAGACTATTGTCGTATCCTCTTTAACTAAAGAGGAACTCATGAACTTAGAGCCAATAAGGACAGAGACTCTCAGCTTTGACAAAAAAGCGAAACTGTTTGCGGAAACAGTTATATCCGCAGATGGAAATCCGTTCACATTTAACGATGAAGTGGAAGTTGAATTCAAGGAAAAAATCGTTAAGGTCTTAAAAAATTACTAACAATAATATTTTTGAATTACTTTGCGTAATATATTTTATGTTTTTTGAGATAGAAGAGATAAGGAGAAGAAGAAAAAGGCTCGGAATAACCCAAAAGAAACTTGCCGAGCTTGTTGGAGTTAGTCAACCCCTCATTGCCCGAATAGAGAGTGGTGATGTTGATCCAAAATTTTCCCTTGTGAAGAAAATTTTTGAAGTCCTCGGCAGACTTGAAGGCATGGGTGTGACAGCTGAGAGGATTATGAACACTCCTGTAGTTTACGTTGATCCAGATGCAAATCTTCTTGAAGCTATAGACATAATGCGAGAAAAAGGATTCTCACAACTACCTGTTATAAAGGGAAACCGAAATGTTGGGTGTATAACCGAAAGTAGCATTCTAAGAGTTATTCTTTCAAAAGGTGTTGAAGCCGCAAGGAAGATGAAAGTAAAAGATGCTATGAATGGACCTTTGCCTGAGGTACACCCGAACGAAACACTTGAAAACATTTCAAAAATGCTTTTAAATAGTCCCGCTCTCTTAGTCGTTGACAATAGCAGTATCGTGGGGATAATTACAAAACATGATGTTATGAAAACACTGGAGGAAAAAGATGAATCTGAAGCATAACTTTTGGCACGGAATGGCAGAGGAAGAGAAAATCGAATACCTACAGAAGTTCAGCGTCGCCGTGATAGGCAGTAGAATGCTCATGGAACTCCTATGGAGAAGCGGAGTCGGATGCGTGAGATACATAGGCGATTTTGTCACACCGAATGATTCGAGGCTGGACTGCACCCTTGATCCCTTAGAAGCAAACGATTACGACGTAGTCCATCCGATGAGCTCAGATTCATGTGTGATAAGTTATCTTTATCCCGATGACTACAAGGAGTTCAAAAGACAGCTTAGAGGCGTCGACGTGATCGTCGCCCACAAATATATGGATGTCGCCGCAAGAGTTGCTGATGAGATTGGTTCACCGTTCATTCCCAACATTATCACGACATTTCTTCCGGATGGAATAAAGTTCTGGGAAGTTCAGATGCCGAAGGTGAAATTCGACCCCATCTCTTACGCCCTAACATGCTCACTGCAAGCCGGTGAAATACTCAGAATATTTACGGGTTATCACATGCCGACAATTGCCCCCGATGCATATATCGTGGACACTCGATCACAGTATTATTTAAGAAGGATAAAACTCAAGATGAAATCATGAAAATAAGAACCCCTTCGAGGATCCACATAACTCTGATAGATCTTAACGGAGAGATCGGCAGGATTGACGGTGGCGTGGGCTTGGCGTTGGAAGAACCCTACGTATCCATCAAGGCAAAAGAGAGCGACCACGTTGTTATCAAGGGAGAATCCGAGAACTTTGACAGATACAAAACTGTGGCAGAAAAGTTCCGTGAAGTGTTTGGAAGTGGTATCGAAATCAAAATACTTAGGGATTTCAAATCCCATGTTGGATTGGGAAGTGGAACCCAAATCAGTTTGGCTGTAGGAAAAGCCTTCACGGAATTGAACGGAATTGAAATGAGCGTACGCGAGATCGCAGAATTTGTAGGAAGAGGAGGGACATCCGGCATCGGAGTTGCAGCCTTTGAGTTTGGCGGTTTCATCGTCGATGGCGGACATTCTGTAAAGGAAAAAAACACCTTCCTTCCATCTTCATTCAGTAAAGCTAAACCGGCACCGATTTTGGTAAGATACGACTTTCCAGACTGGGATCTTTACGTTTTTATACCGGAAAGCAAGGGGTTTTTTGGGAAAAGGGAGGTGGATCTCTTCAAAAAGAATACACCTCTGAAAATCGAAGAGGTAAGGGAGCTTTGTCACATAATTTTGATGAAATTGATGCCTTCAGTCGTTGAGGAAGATCTTGAAGAATTTGCAAAAGCAATTTACAGAATCCAGTATATAGGGTTTAAGAGGGCTGAGATTAACCAGTACGGAGACCTTATCTACAGAATAATAGAGGAAGCAAAGGATTACGGGGCGGTTGGTATGTCCTCTACAGGCCCATCGGTCTATTTCATAGGCGAAGAAGGTGGAGTTTCCGTGATAAAAGATATCTTTAAAGAAAGAAATGTAAGAATAGATATTATCAAAACGAAGGCTAAAAATAGGGGTGCTGAAATTGAAGTATAACCTTTGGTTCGGTGTTTACGAAAACGGAAAAGTCAAGGTATCCAAAAATCTCAAAGAGTCTTTTTCGAAAGCGGAGAATCCAGAGCCACTACCATTCTCAGTCAGTGAGATGGGGACTGATATTTTCGGAAAAAAATACTATGAGGAACTGAGGAGAATTGCAATAGACCATGCCGAGGAGCTTGTGGAGGGAGAGCTAAAAAGAGAAGATCGATATGTAATAGCTCTTGTAAGATCGTTGGATGAGCTTAACAGGACAATAAACCTTCTTGACGAAAAATTAAGAGACTTAAAGGAGATCAAGGAGAGCGCGATTGTTAGAGATTTCGAAGAGAAGATTCTGGATTTAAAAAGATTCAGAGGAGAGCTTGAGAAGGAAATTGAGAGCGTAATGAGAAAAATAGCACCAAATCTAAGTGAAATCGTTGGAGAAAAAATAGCTGCAAGACTTCTTGAGAAAGTTGGAAGCCTTGAAAAGCTGGCCGAACTTCCAGCGAGTACCATTCAAGTGATAGGAGCAGAGAGATCACTTTTCAAAGCTCTTTCGAGAATAAGGAGAGGTAAAGAGGCGAAGGTTCCAAAACACGGTGTGATATTTCAGCATCCCTTTATTAAGGGACTTCCGAAAAGAAAAAGGGGAAAAATGGCAAGATTTATGGCTTCAAAATTGGCAATAGCTGCGAGAATAGATTACTTCAAAGGCGAGCTGTATGAGAAATTAGCGGAGGAGGTTCGAAAGAAATATGAAAAACTTTCGAGAAATCCTAAATAATGTCTTTTTGGATGAAGAGAGAAAGAGAATTTTGACGAAATCACCCTATCCGCCTCATTACGGTGAGAGGAAGATTGACGGCTACAGAGAGTGGATTCCAACGAGGAGCAAGTTGGCCGCTGTTCTGCTCAAAGGATATCGGATCGATTTAAAACCGAATACAAAGATGCTCTACTTGGGTGCTGCAAGCGGAACGACCGTAAGCCATATTTCCGACATTCTCACCAAGGGAATTATCTACGCCATAGAGTATTCTGCAAAACCTTTTGTAAAGTTCTTAAAACTCGCAAGGGAACGGAAAAACATCATCCCCATACTTGCAGATGCTTCCCAGCCTCAAAAATACAGCGGGATTGTCGAAAAAGTGGATTTCATCTATCAAGATATAGCTCAAAGAAACCAGATCGAAATCTTTAGGGAAAATTTCAGATTCTTCGCTAAGGATAAAGCTCTAGGTCTGATATTCGTAAAAGCAAGAAGCATAGACTCAACAAGAGATCCAGAAGAGATATACAAAGACGTTATCAACGAATTAAAAAGGGATTTTGAAATTCTGAGCTACGATGATTTGTCTCCTTATCACAAGGATCACATATTCGTCTACGTTAGGTGGAGGAAATGAGACAGAGGTTTGTTTTGGACACAACAGCCATCACAGATACGGGAATGCGGATTAAAGAAGGTTACGAGACTCTCTGCGAATCGGCGAACGAGATTCTCGACCTCATAGCAAAGGCAAGATTGAAACTTGAAATAAGTTGTTATATCCCGTATCCGTCAGTTTACACGGAGCTAATTAGCTTTTTAAAGAGATATAACTGTGACAAAGAAGTTTTCGTGAAGCTAGATACTTGGCTGATAAAAAAGACACCGAATAGATTTGAGGTGAAGATACCTGCGGAAATCTTCCATGAATATGTAAACACTATAAGGCAGAAAATTAACAGAGCGAGACGAACAGCCGAGGAGTACATATGGGAAAGTGCCGCCATAGGTCTCAAATATGAAGTCAAAGAAGATTTAAAGGATGAAATCGGAGAGTTAATCGCAAGATTCAGAGAAAAGTATCGTGAAATTTTGAGAAAGGGAGTTCTAGACTCGGCTCCCGATTTAGATGTGCTTCTTCTCGCAAAGGAGCTCGACGCCGCGGTTGTCTCAAGTGATGATGGGATCAGAAGATGGAGCGAAAGGTTGGGTTTGAGATTTGTGGAAGCAGATAAGTTTCCAAGAATGTTGAAGGAATATTTAAAGATGTTCGATGAGGGGTGATTCAATGAAAATCGAAAGACCTCGAGGAACAAGGGATTTTCTTCCAGACGAAATGGAAAGGAGAAGACATGTCGAGAAGATAATGAGAGAGATGGCAGAGCTTTTCGGTTATCGAGAAGTTCAGACTCCGACATTTGAGCATTTAGAACTTTTCACGATAAAATCCGGTGAAAGTATAATCGAAGAGATTTACGCTTTTAAGGATAAATCTGGAAGAGATCTCGCTCTGAGACCTGAGCTAACAGCTCCCGTTATGAGACTTTTCGTTAATGAGTGCTCTGTCATGCCCAGACCTCTTAGGTTTTACTATTTCGCAAACTGTTTCAGATACGAAAGACCACAAAGAGGAAGATACAGGGAATTCTGGCAGTTTGGAGTCGAGTTAATCGGGAGCGATAGGCCTGAGAGTGATGCCGAGGTGATTACGCTATCTTACAAGATCTTGGATAAGCTTGGGATTAATTTCGATCTGCATATCGGACATGTTGGTCTTTTAAGGGAAGTTTTCAAACAATTAAATGAAAAAGAGAAAGCATTGAGACTTGTTGACAAAAAAGACTGGGAGGGATTGGAGAAGCTTCTCAGAAAGGAAAATAAAACAGAATTAATGGATATCGTTCTCGCCCTTTCCGAAACTTCCTCGATCGATGAAGCGAGGGAAATTTATCCGAACTTCGATTACGATTACGTTGAAAAGGTGACTGAAATCCTTGACGAGCTTAATTTAAAATACAGAGTAGATTTCGGGATTGCAAGAGGTCTTGATTACTACACAGGCATCGTCTTTGAGATATACTCCGAGGGATTGGGTGCGCAAAAGCAGATTTGCGGCGGGGGAAGCTATCGACTCTCCCACCTCTTCGGTGGAAGCGACGTTCCAGCAACGGGATTCGCTATAGGATTCGACCGTGTTATGGAGGTTTGTCACGTAGGATTCGAAAGGAAGAAAAGAGTCGTCGTGATTAATGTGGGTGATTATGCAAGGGCTCTGAAGCTTGCGGATTATCTAAGGGAAAGCGGCGTTCCAGCGATAGTCGATGTTATGGGGAGAAGTGTCAAAAAGCAAATGAGTTTTGCCGATTCCGTAAACGCTGACTTTGCTCTCTTCGCGGGTGAGGAGATTAACGAAGGATATGTAACTGTGAAGAATTTGAGGACTGGAACTCAAGAAAAGATTGGGATTAAAGATCTTACGGATTATCTTTTATCCGATACCTCTTAAATCCAAGCGAAGATAAAGCCACGCACCAGTACTTTACCTCCTCTTCTATTGCATCGTCGAGGATTGTTAGCCCGTCTTTATCGAGTATTGCTGAGAGCTCCCCCTCTAACATGAATCGAATTTCGTTGTCTTTTATCTCAATTTCTACTGGTGGATCTTGAATAATTAGGACATTTCCCATTTCTATAGCTTTGTTTCTGAGCAAACCTTTTAGAGCATTTCTTGAGGATATTATTTTTCTGTAAATTTCGTTCCAATTCACGATCCTGTCTTGTAGTATAACTTTTTAAAGCTTATGAAGTGTCTATGCTCGGATGCTTGGCGTCGCTCTCGCAGTTATATCTTCAGTATGCTGGGGTGTTGGAGGCGTCATATTCAAGCTTGGATTAAGGAACGTTAATGAGTACTCAGGAAATCTCATCAGGAGCACTTTCGCTTCGCTGTATCTTCTCCCCTTTGTGATCTATTACGGTGTTGAAAAAATAACACCTCTGCTTTTGCTGGTCCTATTTGTGTCTACATTCTTTTCATTCTTTTTGGGAGATCTTCTATACTTTAATGCGTTAAAGACATCCCCTGTGAGTTACGTTCTACCTTTAGCAGCCACATATCCCATATTCGTCGCGCTAATGGATAACATCATTTACGGAGTGGAAATCACACCCAATATCGTTTTGGCAAGTTTGACTACCCTTTTAGCGATAGTCGTAATTCCGAAAGGGGGTGGAAAATTCACTTTAAAATCCTTTACTGCAGTTTTTGCCTCCCTCTCTTGGGCTGTGGCTATTGTGACACTTGACTATCTAACGAGATATTTTTCTCCGATAAATTTGGCATTCCTCAGACTTGTAATGAATTCAGCTATGCTGTTTGTAGTGACAAGGAGCATTAGCTTCGAAAGAGATACGATCATCTACATGGGTATTATAGGTGGCATGCTTTCCGTTGTGGGAATTCTATCCTTCATCACAGCTGTAAAAATCATGGGAAGTCACTTGGTTACCCCGATATCCGCAACATCTCCCGTTATGGGGGCGATAGTTGGAAAGATCCTCCTGAGAGAAAAGATTACTTTAAGGCACATTATTGCCATGATCTTAGTATTTCTCTCGGCCTTGCTTGTAAGCTATTTTGGTTGAGCAAAACTGTAATTAATAATCAGAGTTTAATACTATTATGATATACAGGGGAAAGAATGTAAAATACCAGACTTTCGAAAAAGCTAAGGGATACGAAACAATAGTCCTATTCGTTGAGATTGAGGATGTCCAACATTCCGGCTTCTTAATTAAAAAGGGCGACAAAATCCTCCCAAAGGGGGAAATTGCAAAAGCTGTGAGAGACGCAAAAATTGAGGGCGTTGAAATGGCTGTAGCTCCACCAGCAGACACAAACGCTTTGATGATGTTAAGGATTACCCAAGATCCTGAGAAGATTTTGGACAAAGTTTTAGAAGTTGTATTTGATTTCCTCGAAAAGAGGGGTTTTCTTTGAAGAGAAGAATCTATTTCGGAGATACTGATCCTTTCGGAGTCACTTTCTTCGTCACTTATCACAGAATATTCAAGGAAGCTCTTGACGAATTTATTCAAAGCAAGGGCATTTCCCCAGAGCTATTTTACAGAAATCCCAATGAAAATTACGCTTTTCCTATAACCTATTCCGAAGCAAGATTTTTCAAGCCAACAAGATTTTACGATGAAATTGATGTTGAAACTTCAGTAAAGAGTGTGGAGCCAACAAAAATCGTTTTTGAATTCAAAGCTTTTAAGGATGGAGACATCGTTGCAAAAGGCACCTTAGAAGTCACTTGCATTGATCGAAAGTGGAAAAGAAGGGAAATTCCTGAAGTGATTAAAAAAGCTCTTGATTTTTAATTATTTTTAAAAATAAAATTATTAATAATTTTTAGTAAATAATATAAATGTGGAAGTTAAAAGATATATTGTGCAGATCCAATTCCCGAAATTCAAACCAGTCGTTTTTAAAGACCGTAAAGGAGAGGTCGTCCTTATAAGACAGTATGATCATTCAAAGGATAGGGAAAATCTAATTAAAATGTATGAAACCTTCAGCCCGGAAAATAGATGTTTGGGTTTGCCACCGTCAACGAGGATTGCGATAGAAAACTGGGTCGACTTTCTTGCAGAAAGAGGTTTCGCAATAGTTGCCGAAATCGATGGAAGGATTGCGGGACATTGTGTTATCGTGCCGACGGAAGATGGCAGCATTGCTGATCTCTCAATCTTTGTTCATCAGGACTATCAGGATAGGGGGATAGGACAGGAATTACTGAAAAACATTATTGAATATGCTAGGAGTGTTGGATTTAAGGGAATCACACTGATTACAGAGAGATCTAACAGGAGAGCAATCCACGTTTACAAAAAGTTGGGATTTAGAGTTGTTAATCCTGAATACGAATATGATATGTATCTGCCGCTTGAGTAAAAAATGCCAGAAGATTTGCTTTAAGTGGCCGTTGCACTCAAAAGACAGGTAAGTTTTTATTCTAAAATCTTTAAATTTTTACAATGCTCTTCGGAACCGCAGGAGTTCCCAACTCATCAAAAGACAGATCAACTTTCGGAGGCATTAAAAGAATTCGAGAACTAAATCTCGATTGTATGGAGGTTCAGTTCGTCAGAGGAGTCAAAATAAGTGAAAAAAAGGCGATAGAAGTTGGAAAGCTTGCCAAATCTTTGAATGTTGTATTAAGCATCCATGCTCCCTACTATGTTAATTTGAATGCTGAAAGCGAAATCAAGATCAGGCAAAGCATTCAGAGATTGTTTGATTCGATTAGAATTGGTATTCTTTTAAATGCGAGGAATATCGTCTTTCATGCTGGTTACTACATGAGATCGTCAAGGGAAAATGCCTACAGGAGAGTGAAAGAGTCACTGAAAATGCTCATGGATATGATTGAATGCGATGTCATATTAAGGGTGGAAACCACTGGGAAACGGAATCAGTTTGGAGAGATTGAGGAGGTTGTGAGACTTTCAGAAGAACTCGATAAAGTCATGCCATGTCTCGACATAAGTCACATTCATGCGAGAACACTGGCATATAACAGCTATGATGAATTCATCAGCCTCTTAGAACACATAGAAAGCAGATTGGGCAACGATGCAATAAAAGATATGCACGTTCATATTAGTGGGATTGAATACGATTTAAAAGGTGAAAAAAGGCACTTAAATTTAAAAAATAGCGATTTTAACTATACTGATTTTCTTAAAGCATTACGGGATTTCAATGCGGACGGTAGAGTGATCTCCGAAAGTCCGAATTTGGAGGAGGATGCTCTAATGCTGAAAGATCTATATTCAAGGCTCCACTAAGATCACCGTGTTCTCAGTTTCGAGCACTTCGACGTTTTTCCCTTCCACGACGTTTTCGGTTATTATATCAAACCAGTCTATGAGTAGCTCTATTTCTTTTCCATCCAAGCTAATGATAATTCTCTCATCTCTAACGAATTTGGATTTTTCTTCCTCTGAAAGGTTGTTTACGATATTAATTATGTCCTTCACTTTGCTCTTGAACATAGGACCGAGAATGTTGAACTTCGGCTTAATTTCTTTGATTTTCGTCTTAATCTCTGGGAGTTTATCGAGAAGCTCAACCTCCGCATTAACAGCTCCCGCAATGTCCCTAGTATCTATCTTCTCGGACGTGTATATCAAGACTTTCTTTAGGGGTGCGTTCAGAGCCAATCCGTTGTCATGTTTGAATTTTCTAATCTCTCCAACAATCCTCTTTATAAGCTCACCTCTCTTTTCGGCTTCCTCATCGATTAATGATTTATCCGCAACTGGATAGCTCTGCTGATGGACGCTACCTTCTCCAGAGAATATACTCCAGCACTCCTCTGATAGGAAGGGTGTTATCGGTGCCAAAAGCCTTATAAGTGCGTCTAAGATCTTGTAGAGCGTGTATTTTGCGGCTTTCTTCTCTTTTTCATTTCCAGAGTAAAGACGGTTCTTGACGAGTTCTAGGTAGTTATCGGCGAGTTCATACCAAGTGAAGCTCCTTATAGCCTTTAAAGCTTCATCAAAGCTGTAATTATCCATCGCCCTATCAACGGTCTCTATCAGCCTGTTCAGCTTGGAGAGAATCCACCTGTCTGTATCCCTCAGGAATTCTCTGTCTTTCTCGTTGGGCTTGTAATCTCTCAGATGTGGCATCGCAAATCTGAGGATGCTCCAGAACTTCTGCTGAAATCTCGAAGCAGCTACTATCTCTTTCCAGCTGAAAATGATGTCGCTTCCAACAACACCTCCGATTGCCGCCCACTGTCTTAGGGCGTCGGCGCCGTATTTCTCGATAACCTCCTCCGGAGAGATTATGTTTCCGAGACTCTTGCTCATTTTCCTTCCATCTTCTCCCAAAACCATCCCGTTGATCACAATTTCTCTCCAAGGTAGTTCGTTAACAAGTGCCAGACTCCTCAAAATCGTGTAGAAAGCCCATGTCCTAATGATGTCATGACCCTGAGGCCTGAGATGGGTCGGGTACTCCTTTATTTCCGGCCATCCCGTTATCACGAGGGGTGTGATCGAGGAATCCATCCATGTGTCAAGGACATCATCCTCTCCGATGAATTCGGTGCTACCGCACTTCGGACACGGCTCCCTCGGCGTATCCTTTGTGGGATCGACTGGAAGCCATTCCTCTTTTGCCACAATGATCTCACCGCAGTTCTTACAATACCATACGGGGATAGGGGTTGCGAAAACACGCTGTCTGCTTATAACCCAGTCCCATTCCATACTTCTAACCCATCCTTCGAGCCTCGAATACATGTGCTCCGGAACCCATTTGATTTTTTTAGCTTCTCTGAGTATATTCTCCTTATCAATTTTAACGAACCACTGCTTTTCTGGAACTATCTCTATTGGAGTTTTGCATCTCCAACATACTCCAACATTGTGAGTGACTTCCTTCTGCTTCAGCAATCTGTTCTCTTTCTTTAAATCTTCGAGAATCTTCTCTCTCGCTTCCTTGATAGTTAAGCCTCTGTATTTTCCAGCTTTTTCGTTTAACCTCCCATCCCTCGTGAGAATATCTCTTAATTCGAGCTTGTGCTTTTTCCACCATTTGACATCCTGTCTGTCACCGAAGGTACAAATCATCACGATTCCGGTTCCGTAGTTCGGATCAACCTCTTCATCAGCTATAATCTTCACTTCGTGATTTGTCACGGGGACTATAATAGTCTTCCCGATTAGATCTCGATATCTCTCATCTTCCGGATTAACGGCGATCGCAACACAGGAGGGGATCAGTTCGGGACGCGTTGTGGCAATGATCACGTTTTCGTCGAACTTTATGTAATTTAGCTTCGTCTTCCCCTCTTGATATTCAATTTCCGCAAGAGCAATCGTTGTTTCACATCTCGGACAGTGGATGACTGGGTGTTCCGCTCTGTAAATTAGCCCCTTCTTGCACATTTTAACAAAGCTGAGCTGGGTCCTAGTGTAGTATTCGGGATACATCGTAATGTATTCCTTGCTCCAGTCAATGCTGAATCCGAGGCGTCTCATCGTTCTTTTCATTTTTTCTATATTTTCTTCGGTAAACTTCACGCAAAGCTCTCTGAATTTTTCTCTTGGGACATCGTTTTTCTTTATCCCGTAGATCTCCTCGACCTTGACCTCAGTTGGCAGTCCGTGACAGTCCCAACCTTGAGGGAACATGACCTCATATCCTTTCATTCTTTTATATCTCGCTATAAAATCGATGTAACACCAGTTTAATGCGTTTCCTATGTGAAAAGATCCCGTGGGATAGGGTGGAGGCGTATCTATTATATAGTGGGGTTTTTTCGAGTTCCAGTCGAAGTAATACATTTCGTCTTTCCAGTTTACGACCCATTTCTCTTCGACCTTTTGAGCATTATATTCCTTTTCCATGATATCACCTCACGTAATTTGTAAGTTTACCTATATTTTCGATTTCTACTGTAACAACATCACCGGGATGAAGACGACCAACGCCCGCGGGAGTTCCCGTTGCGATGACATCATCTTTTTTTAGAGTCATTATAGAGGACGTGAAAGATACTAAATCGAAAACATCGAAAATGAGGTTGGCTGTGGTGGACTCTTGAACAATCCTCCCGTTAAGATACGTCCTTATCCTCAGATTAGATGGATTTGTTTTCACGATATAAGGACCTATTGGCGAGAAAGTATCAAAGGATTTTACTATGCACCACTGCCATTTTTTCTGCAAATCTCTTGCAGTTACATCGTTAAAACACGTGTATCCGGCTATGTATTCGGCTGCTTCTTCTCTGCTCACGTTTTTGCACTTCCTCGATATCACAACGGCTAATTCCCCTTCGTAGTCTACTCTTCCAACATCCGGAAGGATTATCGTATCCTTATCACCTATAATGGAAGAGGGAGATTTCATGAACAGAATCGGCTCTGGAGGAACTTCCATCATAAGCTCTTCGGCATGGTCTCTGTAATTGAGACCAACACCGATAATTTTCTCGGGTTTGACGGGGGGAAGGAATTTCACTTCGTTGATATTAAATTTCAAACCATCATAGATTATCAACCCGCCCCGAATTTCGAAATTTCCTTCAAATATTTCATCTTGAAAGATAAACCTGCCATATGCTAGCATGTTTTTACGACAGATCCTTTCTAAATATATTGCTTTCCATCAACTTCCTAAGCTAGAGAAAGATATGCAAAAACTTTTGCGTCCTCAATTACATTCGATATTTTTGCGTATTCGTTGGGTTCGTGAGCTTTCCCGTCTATTGTGCTCCATACCGCCGTTTCGAATCCTGCTCTTCTGAAAAAGGAGGCACACGTATTCCCACCGATTCCGATCGGTCTTGCATCGATATTTCGTAGAACCTTTAAGGCCTCCTTTAGTCTCCGGACTATCTCACTATTTTCATCTGTCGGCGGACTGCTTTCGTTTTGGATAACAGACATTTCGATTTTATATCCATCTTCTGATTGTTTCCTTTCAAGAAAATCTTTAACAAAATTGATTACATCTTCGTTATTATATTCCGGTATGATTCGACAGTCAAAATAACTGATATCCAACCCGGGGATTGTGTTGATGTTCTCTACGTTCTCCTCTCTTTTAGTGGGTTCGAACGTTGAGTAGGGTGGATTGAAGAGATTATTTCTTTTATTGAATTTATCGTGAAGGGCTTTATCGAGTTCCAATAAGATTTTCATTGCTCTTCTGTTTGCGTTATAAAAAAGATCAGGTCTTGAGGCGTGTCCCTGTTTTCCATAAATCTTTATCTGTATCCATAGGATATTTTTTTCAGCTACTTCAATCTGACTTCCGTCAGGGCTTCCAGCATCCGGAACAATGAAAAGATCATCTTTTTTGAAAATATTTTGGTTGAGCAGATATCTTATCCCGTGTTTGCTTCCGGTCTCCTCATCTGAGACGAAAACCATGCCAAACGTCAGTTTCGGATTCGATTCGCTCAGCAATTTTCCAGCGAGTATTGTGGATACAATAGCCTGTCCATTGTCCTCGGCTCCTCTACCGTAGATTTTGTCTCCGACCACCTTGGCTTTAAACGGATCGCTCTCCCAGAGGTTCAGGTCTCCGGGAGGAACAACATCCATATGGGTGATTATCCAAAGGGTTCTTTTCTGCTCTCCTTTGATTTTTGCGACTATGTTCGGGCGGACACCATTTTTTGCCCGTTCATCTTTTGAGTCGTATCTTTTTACATTATCTGCAAAATCAAGAAGCGATTGAATGAACTCCGCCTTGTCCCATTCGCCTTCGCCACCGTTTTCCGGTGAGAGTGCCCTTATTTCTATGAGTTTTGAAAGAATTTCGATAGCGTAGTCTCTGAAATCCTCTATCTTTTTAAGGATATCCATTTAACATCTCCTCTACCTTTTTTTTTAGTTCCTCTACCTTTTTGATGACGTCATTATCTTGCGTTTTTATGTTTTCGAGTTCAGCTTTAATCGGCAACAGCTGAGTGGGATCGTTGTCGTTAAGATCTTTCAAGGTAGATTCAAGTATTCTTAGCTTTTTTCTTGCTAAAAAATCTCTATTAAGTAAATTTTTTATTTGTAAAAATTGTCTTGCAAGTTCTCTACCATCCTCAGTTAGTTTTATTCTTCTTATCCTACCTTCAAATTTGCTTTCAATTATGGCAGCTTTTTCGAAGATTCCAAGAACTTTGGATATGTAACTGTAAGGGGAATGAACTTCCCTTGAAATGCAAAGCGGATAGGCATCTTTGCCAGACATTTCGTATTCGTAAATTTTTACAAGAATGTTCACAGCTTTTTCGTGCAAAAATAGCTTCTCTAAATCGATGCTCATCCGACTATATACCTCCTAAAGGGGTTATATATTTTATCTAAATGACGCCTTGCGAAACTGTTAAATCTTTGATAGGCATAATGTCACATTCGGTAGGTAAAACGGTTTTACATGATGAAAGAAGCATCGAAGCTTTTGGAAGTTATATTAGGACAAGATGTGGGGAGAGTTCCAGAATCGGAAATAAAGAGTTTAAAACGCTATGCGATAGAAAGGGAATGAGATCGCACAAGTACAAGAAAGTTGTGGAAAATGCAAGAAAACTCATACAAGTTCCAAGGCATAAGCTGAACCCCATAAGGTATTTATTTTCCCTTCGCAAAGTTGACATAAGCCCCGGTAGGGTAGCGGATATCCTCGGGGGCTGCGGACTCCCGGACCCGGGTTCAAGTCCCGGCCGGGGCACTTTTGTTTTGAGTTTTATGCATAAGGAACTGTTTAATTGAACAGCAAGTGTTCTAATAAAAGTGGCTTGTAAACTAGATTCGTTTTAACAGAGTGCGGGGGGTGGGATTCGAACCCACGAACCCCTACGGGAGCGGACCCTAAATCCGCCGCCTTTGTCCACTCGGCAACCCCCGCTTTGAGGTATCATTAACGAACTGTAATAAAATTTTTCTGGTTCAGGACTGTGGGCTTCTTCCCAACACTTCGTTCATAATCTTGATAGCGCATAAGTCCCCGCACATGCTACAGGCTTTTGTTCCAGATTTTCTCCTCGAATGGATCTTAACGGCTTTTTCAGGATCTATCGCAAGTTTAAATTGCGTGAGCCAGTCGAAATTCCTCCTTGCAAGGCTCATTTCGTAATCAATTTTTCTTGCTCTCTCCCTCTGCCCCTCCTTCACGAGATCGATGGCGTGAGCAGCAATTTTCGCCGCGATCACACCTTCTTTGACATCTTCAACCGTAGGGAGGGCAAGGTGCTCCGCTGGGGTCACGTAACATATGAAGTCTGCACCGTGCATTCCAGCTATCGCCGCACCGATTGCCGCCGCAATGTGATCGTATCCAGCCGCTATGTCCGTCACTAAGGGACCTAACAGATAAAGGGGTGCCTCCTTTGTAACAAACTTCATAGCCTTGACGCTTGTCTCTATCTCGTCAAGCGGAACGTGTCCTGGGCCTTCAACCATTGCTTGAACGCCTTTTTCTCTGCATATCTCAACAAGTTCTCCTAAAATAACGAACTCGGTGAATTTCACTCTATCGCTTGCGTCTTCTATGCAACCAGGACGGAATGCATCACCGAGGCTGATTGTGACGTCATATTCCTTTAGGATTTCAAGAAGATAATCGAAATCTTTATAATATGGATTTTCTCTTTCGTTGTGCTTCATCCACGCGATCGTCAGAGATCCCCCTCTGCTGACTACACCGAGTAGCCTTTTGCTCTTTTCAAGCCTTTCAACGGTAACCCAGTTAACGCCGGCGTGAATTGTCATGAAATCCACGCCATCCTTTGCATGCTTTTCAACAACTTTGAAAAAGTCGTCTTCATCAGCATCGTAGATGTTCTTTTCCCTCGCAAGCTGGTAGATCGGAACTGTTCCAAATGGGACTTCGACAACTTCCATGATTTTCTTTCTGATGTAATCGAGGTTACCACTGCTGCTTAGATCCATAATCGCGTCGGCACCGTATTTCTGAGCAATCTTTGCCTTTTCAATCTCCTCTTCAAGATTGATATAATCGGCGGATGTCCCTATATTCGCATTGATTTTGGTGGAAACGAGCTTGCCTATAGCTCTTGGTTTGAAGTTATCATCTTTAAGAACATTTCGGGGGACGATTACCTTACCATCAGCAATGAGCTTAACAAGTTTCTCCAATCCTATACCTTCATACTTTTCAACTTCTTTAAGCCATTCGGGATAATCCCCTTTTTTTGCCATTTCGATTAGAGACATACTATTCGATAAGACCGCTGGCAATAAAAATCTTTGCCGTTATCTATCTTGTTCAGTCATTACGGTTTCGACTATCCTTTTTCCGGCTACGACCTCATCTATGCTGTGTATTACGCCACCTAAACTCTCTATTGTCCTCTTTATCTCTTCAAAATCCATATCATCCCCGACGATGGTAATCTTTACGTTCTCCGTATTCTGGTCTATCTCGTAAAGGCTTAAATTTACGCCGTCTACAAATTCAAGTTCACTTAAGACTTTAGCGAGTAGTATGTTATTTGGTTCATGGGGTTTCAAAACATCTAATACGAGTCGCCTTATTCCTGCCACGAGATTATTAAGGCAATAAATTTATTTAACACTTTTGCGTTTCCCAAGTCCATGATAGATCTTCATATTCACTCGATTTTCAGCGATGGTGAGCTAATACCCTCTGAGATCGCAAGAAGACTATCCACAATGAACTACAGGGCTTTTGCAATAACAGATCATGCCGACTTCTCGAATATCGAGTTCATTCTATCAAATCTCTTAAAGATCGGGGATTTTCTTGAAGAATACGAACTGAAAATCCTTGTAGGCGTTGAGCTCACTCATATCCCGCCGAGGCTGATTGGGAAAGCCGTAAAGATGGCGAAAAATTTGGGTGCCGAAATCGTAATTGTCCACGGAGAAACAATTGTAGAACCTGTCAAGGAGGGAACAAACTTCCATGCAGTTCAAGAGGAAATCGATATTTTAGCACATCCCGGTCTTATCGATGAGAAAACTGCTGAATTAGCATCTGAAAACGGAGTTTATCTTGAAATCACAACAAGAAAAGGTCACTGTCTAACGAATGGTCACGTGGTCAAGGTTGGCGAGAAATTCGGATGTGAATTCGTTCTGAATACGGATTCCCATTCTCCCTCCGACTTCGTAACAAAGGATTTTGCTGAAAAGGTTCTAAAAGGTGCGGGAATAGACAACCCAGAAAGGGTTTTTAAAAATTCATTTAAGATTGCTTTCAAGAAGGGATAAAATCTCCCTATTTTTTGTTACGTAGTTCCTTATAAGGTTAAAAGTCATGTAATCGACCAGATAAAGTAACTTCGACTTAGCCTCCGATTTTGGAAAGATTTCCAGAGCGCTTTTGCTTTTTCTTGCGAATCCTTTGATATGATTTAATACTGTGTTTACGGCTTCCTTAAAACCGAATTTCCTTTCGAGGATCAGCGGCAACGTTAAGGATTCAAATTCACTTTTCTTATCTTCGAATATTTCGAGATATTCGAGAAGATCATCAACTAATTGATAAGCTACTCCAAGATTAAATCCGTATTCAAAAAGCCTTTCGGCTTTCTTATTATCACCCGAAACGTATTTGTATGCATTTCTCGCCGCATAAGCGAATAGAGACGCCGTTTTCCCTTCAATACATCTGAAATATTCCTTTTCGTCTATATCATCTCTAACGCTGTAGACATCGATAATTTCACCTTCACTCATTAGCATCCCGGTCTTTGCGAAATTTCTTATGATTTCTTCCCCATATTTCGATGTAAGTTCGACCGATTTCGATATAAGCCAGTCTCCGACGAGCATTGCCAAAGAGGGGTCGTATTTAACGTTAAGAGTCTCCACATTCCTCCTAACAACACCTCTGTCGATTATATCATCGTGAGCGAGGCTCGCAGTATGAATAAGCTCGACAGCTAAGGCCATATCCAAGATATCTTTATAGTCGCCACCGGCGAGCTTTCCACTCAGCAAAACGATGATAGGACGAGTTCTTTTACCACCGGCTTTTATAAGATGTGTTAAAGCTTTTTTAATCCTCGGAAGAGTATTCAAAGAATCCACAAGGTTTTTTAGGGCATTTTCTATTATCCTGAACTCCTCCCAATGCTCGATCATCTACGGAAAAATATTTTATCAGCTTTAAATAGATTACCTATTTCTGTCGAGAATGTATGCGTAAATGAGTGGAAGGGCTATTGTGGCGTCACAATAGACGGTCACGGTCTTAGCATTTTCCTTCAGCTTGCACCAACTTTTCGCCTCGCTTAAGGTGGCACCGCTTAATCCGCCCCACTGAGGTGAGTCTGTTGTAATCTGTATAGCGTAATCAAATCCCTTTGCCAGAAGCATTGCCTGCAAGGTAAAGTTCTTGGGCACACCCCCTCCTACAATGACTACACCCATCTTCCTATCCTGAAAGCAGAGATCGACTATCTTTTCGATATCTTTGATTGGATTGTATTTGATACGCCTCCCGTAAATGTAGAGGTGAAGACCCAGAATCGAGTCGTGGAGAGTTGGACAAAATATCGGAATTTTTCTGTCGTATGCCGTTTTTAGAAAGGACTTCTCCAATCCCTTCCCGATTTCCCACAGTATTTCGTAGCTTGCGAATTCGCCTTCGAGGTCTTGGAAGATCTCAGAAACGAATTGTTCGATCCTTTCGAAAGCTTCGTTATCTATAAACACGTCGTATATCCTACTGATGTTACTACGACTTAGATCGACATCGTCTGCACTTTCATTACCTTTCTTGTGTCTGCATCCGATGGCTTCCGCAATCTCATGAGTGATGTTAGCTCCCGTTGTCACAAGGGCGTTTGCAAATCCGTTTCTTATAATCCCATCCACGATTTCTCTCATCCCGGCGGGAATCATTGCACCAGCGAATGTGAAAAAAATGAAGGCATCATTTTCGATCATTTCTGAGTAGATCCGGGCGGCTTCTCCAAGCCTTCTTGCGTTAAATGCTGTGTCCACTAAATGCTCGACCAGCTCCGAGACTTTTTGATTCTTCGAAATTTTTAAGCTTCGAATCATCCCTTTGCTACTCCCAACGGTCTTAGTCTCGCCACGATCCTTGATATTCCAGCCCTGTGAACAACTTCGACCACATCGTCACTTCTCTTGTAGGCTTCGGGAGCTTCCTCAGCCAGCAGGGCACCGTGAGTAGCTCTGACGTAAATTCCTTCTTTCATAAGTTCGGCTTTGACCTTGTCTCCTCTGAGCTTTCTTTTTGCGGCGGCTCTGCTTAACACTCTCCCACTTCCATGGCATGTTGATCCGAATGTCTCCTCCATAGCCTTTTCGGTTCCAACAAGGATGTAGCTTGGTGTTCCCATCGAACCCGGTATGAGAACAGGCTGGCCGATATCACGGTAATCTTTTGGAATTTCGGGATGACCGGGACCAAAAGCTCTTGTAGCTCCTTTTCTGTGAACGCAGAGCTTCATTTTTCTCCCGTTAATCTTGTGAGTCTCGAACTTTGCAATGTTGTGGGCGACATCGTATATCAGTTCCATTCCCAAATCCTCCTCACTCATCTTAAACACTTTCTGGAACGTTTCTCTAATCCAGTGTGTGATTATCTGGCGATTGCACCATGCATAGTTGGCTGAAGCTGCCATTCCTCCGAAGTAGTCTTCACCCTCCTTGCTCTTTATGGGAGCACATGCAAGCTGTCTGTCTGGGAGGTTGATACCATATTTCTTCACGGCTCTGTCAAGTACGACTAAGAAATCCGAACACACTTGATGACCGAGGCCACGGCTACCGCAGTGAACCATTACTGTGACCATTCCTTCCTTCAATCCCATAACCTTTGCAGCTTCCTCATCGAAGATTTTGTCGACGTATTGCACTTCTAAGAAGTGATTTCCGCTACCGAGAGTTCCGAGTTGAGGTCTTCCTCTCTCTCTTGCCTTTTTGCTGACGACCTCTGGCTTAGCACCCTTTAGGGCACCGTTCTCCTCGCAGTGGATCAGATCTCTCTCGTAACCGTATCCATTTTCGATCGCCCAGTTCGCTCCCGACACAAGAATCTCATCGAGCTCGCTATCCTTGACCCTAAGTCTTCCCTCACTACCCACTCCTGAAGGGACTGCTACGAAAAGCTCGTCAATAAGCTCCTTTATCTTTGGCTTGACATCATCAACAGTTAGATTCGATTTGATCAGCCTGACGCCGCAGTTGTGAACGACAATACCGTTCGCTATGAAGTTGTGTGCTTTGTGCATCACTCCGATGTCGTAGAACAGATCACATTCAGGCTTGACTATTTCAACCTTTACGACTTTATCGTAAACGAATCCTCCGGTAACCCCGAATTTTTTAGCAAACTCCTTAAACGTTGGGAAAACCCTGACATCTGCTGGGTTTTCGTACAGAGTTCTCTCGACAAATCTCTCGTTCACGTATTCTCCACAGACAACGCACGCCATTTTGAGACTTCCTGTCTTCTCTTGGATTTCCCTTGCCACCTTGCTTCTCAGCCTCTTAACAGAATTCTTTCTTTTCAGATATTCAAGTGCGATCAATCCCACTTCCTTTTTCTCCTTCGAGAATTCGTATCCGATCTTGGCTAAGAATTTTCTTATGTTCTCTTCACCAACTATCGCGAGTCTGAGGGTAATCTTTCCCTCGAAAGATTTAACTTCGTATACAATGCTTTCTATTCCGAATTCCGTGAGAAGTTCTTTAACATCTTTCATGAATTCTCTGAGATTCGATTCGAGCTCGATCGATTTCGACTGTGTGAGATTTATTGGCAGAGGTGTGTAGCCTCTGAAGACGACTTTGCTACCTTCCGCACCGAATAAACCCGCTAAGAAGTTCCTCTTAATCCATAGGGGGGCTTTTCTAATCCACTCTGGAACTCTATATGCTTGTTCCGTTTTCCTACCAATTGGTAATCCGAGTTTGTGCATAAGAACCGCGAAGGATCTTGCGGTAACTTTTATCCGATTGTCTGTGCGATTCCTTCTTGAATATACTTTCGAAGCTTTTACGCCCAAACTTTCGAGGTTATTAGTGATTTCTTCAAGAGTTTCCGATTCCCCGTAGAACTCTAAAGTTAATTTATTCCCCATTCTGACTAAGCATTCATCTCCGAATGCGAAACCCAACAGCCTTGCTATCGTTCCGATCTTCGGATCATCGTATCTCAGCGGGATCAGCCCTCTTTCTTTAAGATATCTTACGATTTGAGTGTTACAATTATCGAAATCCGTTTCGTCTAAGACCACCCCTTCGAATCGTTCATAATCGACGCCTTCAAACGGGTAGATGACGACATTGTCACCCTCTCTGAGTTCTCCAAGCGGCTTATATCCATCTTTCGTCAGGACTGGATGATCAAAGCTCCCTTCCAATACCCTGCCTAATTCCGTGTGGATTCTTACAGCTCTTTCATCTGCTTTCCTTGCTGAGATGAATGCTATCTCACTAGAATCGTTGTGACCTTCCTCGATGTCGAAGACCTTTAAATTTTCTGCATTCCTCGGAAGCTCCTCAATTTTCACCCAGTATCCATGCTCCGTTAAGATTTTCGAATTCGGCGACAAGCAGTTTATGTCGAAGCCTACACCTCCAGGACTGACTACACCATCCTCGACGTCGAATCCGGCAACACCGCCGATCGGAAATCCGTAGCCTACGTGAACATCGGGCATGACCAATGAGGCGAGCTGAATGCCAGGCATTGTTGCAACATTAGCCGCTTGTTCAACTGCATCCCTTTCGAGAATCTCCATTAGCTTTCTGTTTATGTAAAAGTAAGCAGGGACCCTCATCCCTGGCTTGTAACCTTTTGAAAGCACCCACTTATAGTCTGTAATTTTCTTCAAGATGTTCTCCATGTCTTATGAATTCTCGAACTGATATTAAATTCTTACTGAGCAAAAGATTAAATCAGTCTTTTCAGTAAAGTAGAGTAAATGGACATTAACGAGTTCTTTTGTGAGACATGCGGGAGATTAAAAAGTAAGTGCATATGTAGGAAAAAAACGATCAAGCAGAAGAATTTGGAGCTATTCGAGAGAGTTTGCAGAATCGACTGGCTTAGGAAGATATTTGAAACTGACAACGAGATTGTCTACTACAAAAGGATATCCGAATTCTCGGAATCATCTGTAAGCATTGAGGGATTGGATATAGATCGAAGACTAAAGAAAGCTCTAATTTCGAGAGGAATAAAAAAGCTATACGATTTTCAGGTCAAAGCGTTCGAAACAATTCGGAAAGGTCGGGATGTTGTAATAGTCGCACCGACTGGAATGGGAAAGACAGAAGCTTTTCTCATCCCGATACTTGAGCGAATTAGAGAGGGAAAAGCCCTGATAATTTATCCAACAAAAGCTCTCGCAAAAGATCAGGAAAGGAAAATCAAACACTACGCATCCTTTGTCGGAGCCAAAGTCGTCAGATTTGATGGGGATTCCGATTACATAGAGAGAAGACTTGTTTTAAGCAACAGAGCCGACATAGTCCTGACGAATCCCGATATGGTTGACTATCACCTGAGAAATACACCAGAGTTCAGAAGACTTATCGAAAACGTAGCATTCATAGTTTTTGACGAACTTCACAGCTACACATCTTTACTCGGATCCAATATCCACTGGCTCATGAAAAGGATCGAGAGATTTACGGAACCCCAGATAATTGTATCAGCGGCAACTATTGCAAATCCAAAGGATTTTGCCGAGATGCTTTTCGAGAGAAAATTCGACCTCATAATCTCGAAAGAGAGCAACAGAAAAATGCATTTGATAATGATTTACGGCAACCTTTACTCGATAGCGAAGGAACTTGCGTTAAAGCTTAGGGATAGAAAAGTCCTATTCTTCGCGAACAGCTACAAAAGTGCCGAGACAATCACTTGGATACTAAAAAAGGAGGGGCTTAATGTAGCCATCCACAAGGCAGGACTTCCTAAAGAAGTTAGGGAAAGGGTGGAAAGAGAATTCAGACAAGGATACCTCAATCTAATCGTGTCAACACCCACTCTCGAACTTGGAATAGATGTAGGAGATGTCGATGTAGTCGTAAGCGAGATCGTGAGTTATCCCCAATTCATCCAGAGAGCTGGAAGAGCCGGAAGAAAGGGTCAAGAGAGCTTAGCCGTTCTAATCTTGAGGGAAGAGGACACAATAAGCAACTACTACAGAAGGCATCCGGAGAGATATTTTGAGGATCAGCTGTTCTGTTACGTTGAGAAGGATAACGAGCTGATAAAAAAACACCACATAATTTCGATGGCTAGGGAGAAACCGTTAATGAAGGGTGAGATCAAAGACGAAATAATCGAGAAGCTCGTTAAAGATTGTCTTCTAATCGATATGGGAGACTTCTACATCTCCAGCGTTACCGACTACCACTTCAGCTTAAGGGGAATCGGTAAAAGTATAAAGATCTTGGAAGAGGACAGAGTTATTGGAGAGCGAAATCTTCCGATTGCCTTGAAAGAACTGCATCCTGGGGCAATTTTAATCCACAACGGAGAGAAATACAGAGTTTTGGAGCTTGACATGGAGGAATTAACGGCAAAAGTGGAGAAATTCGACACAATCCACTGGACAATGCCCCTATACACTTCTATACCTGTGATAAAGAGAGTTATCGAGACGAAAAGCGACCCGATCGACTCGGCTTACTGCGATGTGGAAATTACGATGTTTGTTGACGGGTATGTGGTAAAGGATTTCGATGAGAAAACCGTGGATGTTAGATATCTTGAAAAACCTATAAGCTACACATTCAAAACCAAGGGATTCGTCTTTGTTTGTCCCTATCCAGACTATCTCAATTATGAAGACTATTACGCGGGATCATTCCACGCTCTTGAGCACATTCTTATAGAGGCAAGCGATGTGCTCACTGGAAGCGGAAGTCAATATCTCGGAGGCATTTCGACACCGGACGGATACATATTCGTCTACGATGCTACCGAAGGTGGGAATGGATTAAGCAGACTCCTCTTCGAGAGGATTGAAAAAGCCCTTGAGATTGCGAAGGATGTCCTTGAAAGCTGTGATTGTAAAAGGGTTGACGGATGTCCGAAATGCACATTCAGCTACAGATGCGGAAACAACAACAAACCCCTCAACAGAATCGGTGCCCTTAATGTAATAGAAAAAATACGAAAAGAGAGAAGAAAACTTGACACATCGAGATACGAAGAATACGCGGATTTCGTTTACTATCCGTAGGCTCTCTTGTATTTCGCTAATTTCATGTCTTGAGCGAAGAACTTTCCGCTCACATGGCAGAGAACGCTCCCAACATCGATCACGTCTTTGTAGAATTCATCTTTGACTTCGACACACAGAACTCTGCCGACGATCAGCACGTGATCTCCAACTTCGAACGTCTTTTCGACCTTGCATTCGATCCAGCCAAGAGCCTCCTTCACTCTTGGGGGTTTTACCTTTTTCGCAGGTTCCTCTGTCAGTCCTGCCTTTTCGAGTTCATTCACACCGTATGGATAGTCAGTCTCAAGGATGTGCATAACATCTCCCATATCTTTTCCGGCAACATTCGCCACGAACTCTCCAGTTTTCTTGATGTTGATCCAGGTGTCATGCTCAGGATCGGAGGCGAAAGCATATAGCGGAGGATCAAAGCTGACTGGAGTGTTGAAGCTGAAAGGAGCCGCATTCACCTTCCCATCTTCCGATATTGTTGTTATCACGACGACTGGTCTGACGAGAAGCCTTGTGAATTGACTCGGTTTGAGTTCCATATTGTTTTTTTCAGCTGGTAAAGCTTAAAGTTTTCGATACAGAGCACAGCCTTTAAATATCTCCTGCTCAACAATATAAAGTGGAAGAGCTCACCCCAATGATGAAGCAATACTACAGGATTAAGGAAAAGTATAAGGATTCGCTTTTATTCTTCAGGGTCGGAGATTTCTACGAGCTTTTCGATGAAGATGCAAAAATAGCTTCTCAAGAACTTGGATTAGTCCTAACGACGAGAGATAAAAGGCACTTCATGGCAGGGGTCCCTCACCATGCCGTTTTCCCCTACATCAAAAGACTAATCGATAAAGGTTACAAGGTGGCAATATGCGAACAAGTTGAGGATCCATCAAAGGCGAAGGGTCTCGTGAAAAGGGAGGTCGTGAGAGTAATCACCCCCGGAACGCTGATTGAAGAGGAATTACTGACAAAGGAAAACAATTACTTAATGTCTGTCTATAAGGGAAAGCTCTTCGGTTTGGCGTTCATAGATATCTCGACGAGCGAATTCCTTACAATCGCTCTTGAAAGCTTTGATGAAGTGATAGTGGAGACGCTGAAATTCACTCCTTCGGAATGTATTGTCCCACCGGACTTCGAGGAGGAGCTTTTGGAAGAGCTTAAGAAGCATGTAAAAACAGTTCACACGGTAAGCGGCGAATACTTCACACTGGATGATACAATAAAGGAGAATGTGGATATCAACGAATTCGAAGAAGAGTGTCTTAGAGCAAGCAGTGCCGCAATAAGATACGTCCGAGATTCTCTTTTGATAAAAAACCTTGTAATAAGACTTCAAAAGTACACTCAAAGAAATTACATGATACTTGATTCGACCACCCTACGGAATTTGGAGATCTTCCGTAATTTAATCGACGGGAGCAGGAAAGGGACACTCTTCGAAGTTCTCGACAAGACCGTGACGGCGATGGGCAGTCGCCTATTAAAGAAGTGGATCGAGAGACCACTCCTCGATATTAATGAGATCGAACTTCGATTGGATGCTGTAGAAGAGCTCAAAGAGAAATTTTTCGTTCGTTTAAGCCTAAGAGAGATCCTAAGAGAAGTTGCTGACCTCGAGAGAATCATCAGCCGTGTTAGTTATAAAACAGCGAATGCGAGAGATTTGATCGCTCTAAAGAACTCTCTTAAAGCTGTGAACAACATTAAGGAATTCTGTTTTGAGTCAAGGAAGCTGAGGGATCTTTTAAACGAAATTGCGAATCTCAATGACTTGGTGGAGTTGATAGAAAGAGCGATCGTCGAAGATCCGCCCCACAGCGTAAAAGATGGAAGGATCATCAAGGACGGATACTGTGAAGAACTCGACGTGCTGAGGAGATTCAGAGAGGAACAGAACAACTTCATAAAAATGCTCGAACAACGAGAAAGAAAAAGGACGGGGATAGAAAAACTAAAAGTTGGATACAATAGCGTAATCGGTTACTATATCGAAATCCCTAAGAGCAAGAGCAGATTCGTTCCCTCAGATTACAAAAGAGTTCAAACCCTTGTGAACGCGGAGAGATTCAAAATCAAGGAGATGGAGGAAAGGGAGGACAAACTCCTTGCATGCGAAGAACGGATAAAAAAGCTTGAGCTTGATCTGTTCGAGGAAGTCAGAGATAAGGTTGCTGAAAAGGTCGAAGAGATAAAGGAGATTGCTAAAAGAGTGGCAGAGATCGACGTTCTGTCAACGTTTGCAGAGATTTCAGTGCTTTATAACTACACGAGACCGAAAATCAACGACGGATACGGAATCCTTATAAGAGATGGGAGACATCCAACTGTTGAGCTTTGCACAAAATTTGTTCCGAACGATGTAACAATGGATGAAAATAGTCATGTTCTGATCATAACGGGTCCAAACATGGCGGGAAAATCCACGTATCTGAGAATGGCAGCCCTGATTACGATAATGGCTCAGATAGGTTGTTTCGTCCCAGCAAGTTACGCCGTAATAGGTGTTGTTGATAGGATATTCACTCGGATAGGATCTGTAGACGACATAACAAAGGGTTACAGCACATTCATGGTTGAAATGCTCGAAGTAAGCAAAATTCTAAGAAACGCAACAAAAAGGAGCCTCGTTCTCCTTGACGAGGTCGGAAAAAGCACTGGAACGAAAGAGGGTTTCAGTTTAGCATGGGCTATTGTTGAATACCTTCACAAAATAAGAGCAAAAACTCTGTTTGCAACCCATTATCATGAGCTATCGGAACTCGAAAACGAGCTTGAGGGAGTTAAAAACTATCATTTCGGGATTTTGGAAGATGACAAACTCGAATTCGATAGGAAGATTAAGAGAGGGGCTGCCTCTGATAGTTACGGGATAAAGATTGCGGAGTTTGTAAAAATCCCCAAGGAGATCACAAAGAGAGCCTATGAGATTATGAAAAGATTCAGTCTCAACGGTAAAGATGCGGAAATCGTAAAGGAAATAGCAAAAATAGATGTGAATTCGCTTACGCCCGTTCAGGCTCTAGTAGAGCTCGATAAAATAGTGAGAAAATGTCGAGAAATATTAAGAGACTAAGGGAAATTTTGAACGAGCTTGAAGGCATAAATAGGGAGATAAAAAGCAAGGCTCTGAGTAAGGCGATAGATTACATTAAAATCGCCTTAAACGAAGAAGGGGATCTGAAGGGATCCGAAAGCTTTGCCCACTACGCAGCGAAGAAAAAGCTCGTAGAGCTATTTGGCGGTTGTTGCTATTACGAATCTGAGGGAACTGGTTTGACTAAAGATGGATACAGACCGGATGCAATCCTAATAAAAGATGATGAAGCGATAATCTTAGAGGTAGAAACCGAAAAAAGGAGAATTCTTAAAAAATTTGAAAAAATCCATAAAAATTATGATAAAATTTTGTCAAATCCGATATTCACGAACAGAAGAGTTAGATTTGTCTTCGGTGTTTTTGATTTCGATGAAAACATCCTGAAGAAAGCGAAAAAGTTAGGAATCGAATTATACAAGATTGACGAAAAAATAGAAAAGATTACTTTTTGACTTCTCTTCCGACGTTTTTAGCCCAGATGTATGCTAAGGTTCTGTAGAGGAGGTGGGCAAACTTTGTGTAGGGTGCGAAAGCTATCAGGGCGAAAACTAAGATCAGGTGAACGATGTAGGCATAGTAAGCACCTATGTTTCCGGCGTATCTGAGTAACTCTATTGTGATTCCCGTTATTGCAACGCCAAAAAGTGTCAGAAGAAATAGCCAGTCGAAGTAGTTCCCAGCCCCGATCTTTTCATCGGAAAGCCTCTGGACTATCGCCCATGCAGATCCCACGAAGAGAAGGAATGCTCCTATATTACCTAAGATCTTCACAGGATCCCATATTGGGAGTGCAAGCTCTTTAACGCCTAAGACGTAGATGTAGATGATGTCTCCAATTGTTGCGATCCCTAAAATAATGAATCCCCAGAAGATCATGAAGTGAGCGTAGTATCTGTAAGAAGCTTTGCCACACTCTTTGAACTTCGAATGATAGATTATATCTACGATGGTCTGAATCAAGCCGTCGAAGAAACTCCTTGCTGCTCCTTCCCCGTATCTCGGGATGTTATTTAAAATCACGTAATTCCAGTATCTCCAAACGCTTATGACTGCAACTATGATCACCCATGCTCCTACGGCAAATCCGGCATACTCTATATGGGTGTGCGGTATGAATTTGCCAATTACGATTTCATGTTCAGGAATCTGAGGGTTAAAGGTTGCGAAGTATATTAACGTTAGGATAATCGGAACCGCAAAATATACGATCAATCCGATGGGCTTTGCAAAGAGCTTTGCTAAAAATGATGGGAAGGTATACTCCTGAACTTGTCTTGCTCTCAGTGCAGCTAAGACCTCTCCAGGTTTTGCGCCTCTCGGACAGTAATCGCTGCAATCATTGCACTGATGGCAGAGCCAAACATCTGGATCATTCAGGAGCTTTTCTTTAAGGCCCCACTGCGCCCATATCATTTCCTTCCTTGGGAAAGGTCTATCTTCGGGACTTAGAGGGCAAATGACGCTGCACGTTGCACACTGGAAGCATTTCTTTAGATCTCTTCCGCCAAGCTCTTGGATTTCCTTTGTGAATTTAACGTCCACCTCCATCGATATCACCTCAGAATCCTTTATACGGATTGGCTCCTAATTGCTTCACATTATCGACAAACTCGTTAATGATCTTCGGAACTTTGTCCCAATCGGTAATCGAGACTTCGATGACTTTAACTCTCTCGGACTCAAGCACAAGCCTCTGAAGAGTTTCCTGAACGTTCTCCATTCTTCTGTTCGCGAGTTCGCTACCTCTGATGAAGTGGCACTGATAGTCCTGACCGAACTTGCACCCTAGAAGCAAAATCCCGTCAATACCGCTTGAAAGGGCATCGGCTATGAACACGGTGTTTACCGATCCAAGGCAACGGACCGGTATTACCCTGACGAGGGGACTGTATTTCAGACCGTTTAGAGCCGCCATGTCAAGAGCTGGATACGCATCGTTTTCGCATGCAAAAACGATGAAACGGAATTTCTCTTCAGCTCCCTCCTCCCAGCTGGGATCTGGAACGTGTATCGCTCTGATCGCAGAGGATATCTGGTCAATGCTGTATTGCCTGAAGCTGATGATTCTCTCTGGACATGCTCCAAAGCATATTCCACATCTTCTGCATCTGAGCGGATTCGGTTGCGGTGTTCCCTTCTCGTCCTCGTCTAAGGCTCCAAATGGGCATTCTTCAGTGCATCTCTTACACTGTGTGCACCTCTGGAGGAAGAACTGCGGGTAGTCTATATCCCCCGTCCTCGGGAACGTGGTCTTACCTTCAGCAACAAGCTCCACAGCTTGGATAGCTTTTAGAACGGCGCCCCTTGCATCTTCAATGCAAGCAGCGGCATCCATCGGTGCCCTAACACAACCTGCGGCGTAAATTCCGAGTCTTCTGCTCTCGTATGGGAAGCAGATGTAATTCGAATCGGAGAATCCGTATCTAAGCGTTGGAAGCTCGGGGCCCTGTCTGTATTTGAGATTAAGTATGTGTCCTATCTTTTTCAGTTCTTCGACCTCTTCTTCACTCTTGATCGGATGCAGTTCGTATATGTGCTTGTATGGGACAGTCTTCTCGTCGGGAAACTCTTCTTTTACGGTGTACAACCCCTTGAGAGTTGACTCCATTCCTGTGGCAAGGACAACTAAATCCGCTTTTATTTTAAGATCTTCTCCCAAAAGTGTATCAGTCACCTCGACAACGATCTTTCTGTCCTCTTCGTATATTGAGGTGACTTCACCTTTCGTGAGGAATATCCCTTCATCCTGCTGCATTTCTTTGTAGAACTCCTCCCAAATTCCGACCGTCCTCATGTCTTTATAGATTATGAAAGCGTGACCGTTGCTCAGTTCTCTGACGTACTTCGCTTGCTTTAGACTGACAAGACAGCAAACGGATGAACAGTATGGGAGATGATTTGGATCTCTCTGTCCAGCACACTGGATGAAAACAACATCCTTAGCCTCCTTACCGTCAGAGGGTCTAATAATCTTGCCCTCTTTAGCCATCTGTTCCAGTTCGAGGTTTGTTATCACGTCTTTATACTTTCCGTACCCCAAGTTCTCAAGCTTCTTTGCATCATATGGCTTCCATCCCGTGGCTACTACGATCGCACCGACTCTGAACTGGACTTGATTCCCGTTTTGATTAATAGTTACATCAAACATTCCCGGCTGTCCAGATATCGATTCGATAGTGGATGATGTGTAAACCGTTATGTTGCCGTTGGAGGTAACCTCTTCAATGAGCCTGTAAACTATGGGTTCTTCGAATCTGTTGTAGGGTGGTGCCGTAGGTAGCGCCTTGTAGTTTTTAGCAAGCCATCCTCCGAGATTTGGTTCTTTTTCAACAAGATACGCTTTGTATCCTGCCTTTGCTATCTCAAGCGCAGCCGTAAGCCCAGTGACACCGCCACCGACAACTAAGATATCCTTAGATGTTTCTTGGAGATAAGGCTCGGGTATCTGGGCTTTCTGAGCTTTAACGATTCCCATTCTGAGATAATCTTCGGCAAGTTCCTGAGCGTGCTCATCAATATCGTGGCTCCAGACTACTCCTTCTCTGAGATTGACTCTTTCCACGTATTTCCCTTCAATATCGAAGACGTTAGTCTTCACTCTTGGTGAGCAAGCTGCTATTACAATGCCGTCAGCTTCGTCGTTTCTTACAATCTCGGCTCCTTCTTTTGAACATAAGTGAGGATGAACGACGGGTTCGATTCCGTATTCTTCTTGTGAGACCTTTTTTAGCCTCTCAATGTCGAGTTTGTCTATGCCACATCCTGTGCAAATATAAACACTAACCTTATTCATAATTTCACCTCCTTACAATCTGAATCGCCTTTAGAGCTGCTGCCGTAGCACTTTCGTTAGCTCCAGCTACTTCTAATGGCTTTGCTGCAACGCCAGCTGGATATATTCCCTCCTTCTCTTTAACAAACCCGTATTCATCGTATTCGATGCCGGGTATCTTGTAGTCGGCTGATGATGGTTGCATTCCCGTAGCGAGGACGACCAGATCAACGGGGACTTCGATCTTTCTCCCGCTTATTGTATCTTCTGCTATAACGATGAGCTTTTCGACATCTTTCTCAATTTTCGCAACTTTACCCTTGATGAATTGGATTTTATCGTCCTCTTTTATCTTGTTGTAAAAGTCCTCGTATCTACCAAACGCTCTAATATCGATGTAAAAGATGTAAATCTTCGCATCGGGATACTGTTCCCTTATGTATGTGGCTTCCTTCATACTTGCAAGACAGCACACTGCAGAGCAGAAGGGCAAATGATTTTCGTCACGACTTCCGGCACACTGGACGAAAGCGACACTCTCTATCGGTCTTCCGTCTGAGATCGTGATCTTACCCTCGGTGGGGCCGTTTATCGAAGCCATTCTTTCAAGCTCCATATTCGTTATCACGTCTTTGTACTTTCCGTACCCCAAGTTCTCAAGCTTCTTTGCATCATATGGCTTCCATCCCGTGGCTACTACGATCGCAGAGACGTTTAGGGTCATCTCCTTCTCCGTTTCGTTTAAGTCGATTGCGTTGTATTTACACACTTCAACGCACTTTCCGCATTTGTCGCAGTATCTATCATTTATCACGTACATAAAAGGCATTGCAATCTCGTTTGGAAGATAGATAGCCTTGGTCTTGTCGAGACCCAAGTTAAATTCGTTAGGTCGTTCAATGGGGCAGACTTTCGCACATTCTCCGCACGCCGTGCAATTCTCGTTCACGTATCTTGGTTTCAGCTTTACAGTCACCGTAAAGTTCCCTGCTTCACCCTCCACTTTAATGACTTCGGCGTTTGTGAAGAATTTGACCTTTGGGTTACTTTTGATTCTCTTGAAGAAGATTTCTAATCCACAGAATGGCGGGCAGAGCTTTGGAAAGTATTTATTCAACTGTGCAACCCTTCCACCAAGATAAGGATTTTTTTCGACAAGGATCACGTCGTAACCGGTTTCAGCAACTTCTATTGCAGCTGTTAGCCCAGCAATACCTCCGCCAATAACAAGTATTTCGCCAGCCATAGTTTTACCTCGCCTTTTATTTTGGTTAAGTGAAGGGAAGGGTATTAATAAAATTATCGAAATTTTCGAAATGCTTCACGCCATAATTTCTCAGCATCTTTAATTACATTCCCGCACACCCTTTTAAATTCCTCAAATGATTCGCATTCCCTAGCAACACCTAATAAAAATAGTCTGCGGTATTCTTTTCTGTCCGTGCCGAAATAATCTTTATCACTTACACCTCTCCAGTAGAGCCGATGAGCTGGATTTTCTGGGTGCGGTTTTATTATCTCAGGAGGTGTGAAGGGGACTCCATAGTAGAATTCAAAGAATTCCTCTTCTTTCAAATCCCTTTTTACGAATCTTGTCAAATCGAGCAGAATTATTTTGTTATCCCTAAGAACGACTTCATAATCATCCCAAGGGGTGTAGACGTAGCCCTCTTTTTTCAATTCGTAGAGGAAAGAAGATGTAAGAGGAATGCACCTTTTCGCTTCCTCCTCATCAATCAGGATGTCCCCATCTTTGAAATCCGAGAGCAGTTTTCCTTCGACCCATTCTTGTAACATGATATCGTCCGAGATGTAAAGGGGTTTCGCAATATTATCGGGGAACTTCTTAAGGATATCTTTAATCGTTTCTTCGAAATTTTTGAAAGATTTTAAGTGTGAATTCGGAGATAGAAGATTTAAGGCGAATACATTTTTGTTTTCTCCGAAACATTCAAGCCTAAAGACGTAATAACGAGTCCATGCGGATGCAAGGGATACGTGGACTTCCTCGATATATCCGTATTTTTCTTCTATTTTTGGAATAATTTCAAGGAGTTTTTCTGAGATGATTTCTTTTATTCTTTTCTTCCTTTCCTCTTTGGTTTTACCAAATAAGATGCTTTTCAGAAGATGGACTGTAATCCCCCAGCATTCTATCGTGTCTGTTCCAATATTGTCGTCAAATTTCACCTTCATAGGGGAATTCGTAATTCTCCATGTTGATTGAGTCCACCCTTCTGTAGATTCCAATAGTTTTGCAATCTTTACACTTGACGATCATAATAATGGCATCAAACTCGGCGGATCTTCTTCTGAACTTACCTTCGAAAACTTTTAAGACTTCCGCAACGTGTTTTTTCCTATCATTACAGATAGGACAGTCAATTTCGATTTCCATATTGCGTTGTAGATTGTATTAAGATAAAAATGTTTTCTTTTGTGAAATTATTCGGAACGAAGCAAAAGCTTTTTAAGTTTAAAGTCCGACCACTAAAAATGGCAGAGTTAGACGAAATTTGCAGACTACTCAGAGAGGACAAGACCCTTGAAGCTTTAGAATACTTGAAAAGAGAAGCACCAGACGATGTTAAAGAAATTATTGAAAACATTTTCAATAACCCCCTGAGTATTAAAAAACTCGAAGAACCTTGGAGACAAATGGTCTCGCTAGTGTATTTCGCTTATGTTTCGAAATTTACATCAGAGAGAAACGACAATCAATCTCTCGTTTCCTGTGTTGTTTCTTCAATAAATGCCGTAAAGCTTTGTAATGCTTTTGGTATTAATTATTTGATTCCAAAATTCCTAAGAAATGCTGCAAGAGCTCTAATCTTAATGGGAATGAAAGACGAAGCAGAAAAGATGTATCTCGAAGCCGAAAAGATTGCGGAAAATTCCGATAAATTGGAATTTGCGAGAGTTGAAAATGATTTTGCGACACTTCTATTCGAACTTGGGAGATACGAAGAAGCTTTAGACAAGATTGAGAACGCTTTGAGAATAAAAATAGCTTTAGCCAGTGATGAGGAACTCGCGGAAACCCTCATGAATGCTGGAGAGATATATAAAAAGGTAGGCGACTTTGAAATGTCCGAAAAATGCTTCAAAGAAGCCGAAAGAATATACAGATCTCTTATGGAGATTGATAAAAGTGCCGCCTTTAATCTCGCAATAACCTTAAGCAACTTCAGCATGTTAAGAAAAATGAGAGGTGACTACAAAGAGGCTGAAAAGATGTTAACGGAGTCCTTAGAGATCATGGAGGATCTTGAAAAGAAAGATAAAGACTTTACACAATTCGTAGCTACAACACTGAAGCATCTCGGTGATTTATACAGAGAAATGAAGGATTACGAGAAAGCTCAGAAGTATTACGAGAGATCAAGGGAGAAGTTCAGAGAATTCCAAGCAAGACTCGAAACTCTCAACTGAGTACTGATTTTTCTCTAGAATTTCTAAAAATTTAAAAAAGTTTAGAAGGACCATTCGATGACTTGTTTGTATGGAACCTTTTCGAAAGTCCACTCGTTCTTTTCTGCATCGTATTTGCTGCAGACGAAGCACTTCCACTCCTCGTCATTGAGCTCTGGATAGTCGGTTCTATAGTAGTATCCTGGCCATCTTGTCTCCTTTCTGAAGAGTATGTGTCTGACGTGTGCCTCAGCAGTCCAGACTCTGTGGATCAGCTCCCAAGCTCTCATTAGCTCATGGAGGTCTCTTGCTGCCAGCTTTTCAAGGTCCTCTTTGAGGAACTGCAACAGCTCGAGAGCTCTTTGGAGAAGCTTCTCATTCGTCTTGTACATCGTAGCGATACCAGCGGCATATTCATCCATGATCTTCTGGAGTCTTACGAGGCCCTGCCATGGAAGGATATACTCTGGGTTGACACTATCATCCGTTGTCAGATTCTTGTACTGCTCGTATCTCTCCATCGGAGCGAAAGCCTTCTTCTTGAACTCCTGCACAACAGCCTCGTCGATCTCTGGTTCGGGCTTCTGCTCGATAACATACTTAACTGCAGCTTTTCCGGCGATTCTTCCCTCAGTGAATGATCCACTTGAGAACTTGTGCGGGTTCGCTCCAGCACAGTCACCGACTGCGAAGAGACCCTTCACCGTTGTCATTCTGTTGTATCTGAGCGGGAAGAACTGGGCGTATTCCTCGAGCATTAGATCCTCTGGACCACAGACCCAGAACCCAGCTTCACCGCTGTGTGAACCCATAATGTACGGCTCAGCCGGCATTGCTTCGCTCGGTTGCTCCTGCGGATCGATGTTCTGGCAGGCCCAGAGCAGCGCCTGTGAGACTGTCATGTCAAGGAAGTCCTCGAAGGCTTCTTCGTAGATCTTCTTGAGCTTCTTCTTGTCTCCTCCAGCCAGCTCTGCAAGGGCCTCATCGGTGTGCATGTAGATCGGGTGCTTGCCTTCCATGATCTCGAGCATGACCTGATGGTTTCTCAGCGGTGTCGGCGTCGGAGTGGCTATACCATACGGCTTGTACTTCTCAAGCTCCGCAGCTCTTGTCTGGATGTATTCCTCACCGTACGCGTTCCTCGCCTTGCACTTGAAGAACAGGAACCATGCTCCAACTGGTCCGTAACCGTCCTTAAACCTGAACGGTATGAAGCGGTGCTCGAACTGCGTGAGCATCGCACCAGCCTTTATTCCCATATAGTAACCACTACCGGTATCGAAGATCGCGTACCACGTTCTTCCAGCAGCTTCTCCGACACTTCTCGGTCTGAAGAGGAGCGTTGCACCTCCGGTGGCAAGGATCACAGCCTTTGCCTTGAACACGTAGAACTTGGGCTGTCTTACGCTGAAACCGACTGCTCCGGCTACCCTGTTCGGGTCGTTCTTATCCTTGAGCAGTTCGAAGATGAACACTCTTTCATAAACGTTTCCCTCACCAATGGCCATCTTTGCGGCTTCAGCAATGATCGGCTTGTAGCTCTCGCCGTGGATCATTATCTGCCACTGACCTTCTCTGACGTATTTGCCATCGGGAGTCTTCCAGATTGGCAGACCCCATTTCTCGAAAAGGTGAACTGTCCCGTCAACATGTCTTGCGTAGTCGGCGACCAAATCTTCTCTGGCGAGACCTATCATGTCAAGAGTGACATATCTGACGTAGTCTTCGAGCGTGTTCTGTCTCTCACTTCTGCCACTAAGATCAATATATGTATTGATAGCGGAAAGACCCTGAGCAACTGCACCACTTCTTTCAATAGCAGCTTTCTCGACGAGCGTTACCTTCAGACCCGCGAGCTTTGCCCAGTAGGCAGCCTCGTAGGCGGCACCACATCCCGAGAAACCACCGCCGATTATTAAGATGTCTGTCTCGACTACCTCTGTCGGCACTTCGTCTGCCTTATACGTTTCAATCTTTTTCGGAACATACACCATTCAAACCACCTCACGCCTTCTTCTTAACCTGCGGAAACTCACTCAAACCCAATATATCGGGCTCTCCCGCAAGCTGCTGAGTTTTGAGAGCCTCCTCAGTTGGCTCAGGGAACCCTTCGTATGGATTTATCGAGCCCCAAGGAGTTGTTCTGATTGGGAACTTGAATCTCAGGATCTTGCCGTTTCTGTATTTGATTGTCCACATGATGTCTGCAGTACCTCTCATTGGGACGCAACTTCCACCGAGAGGTGAGTAGTCAACATAGCCTCTGACGTCAACGGCGCCCTGTGGGCACATCTTAACACAGCTGTAGCACTCCCAGCACATGTCGGGTTCTCTGTTGTAGGCTTTCATTTTCTCCTTATCAAGGGTCATCAAGTCGTTCGGGCAGATGTATTCACAAGCCGTCCTTTCTAGGGCCTTACACCCATCACACTTGTCCGGGTTTACGAAACTTGGCATTTCACAACACCTCCTTTTTTGTAACCAAAAAATTTAATAAAAACTTTTCCATTTTATTCGATCTCAGGTGGTGGAATATACTCATCCTCCTTCCTGGCAGCCTCCTGTATTTCGGGTAGTCTCTCGAGAACTTTATCTATGACATCCAGTGACTTTGACTTTGCAATCTCTTCAAACACTACCCTCTTGAGAGCTACTGGGACATCCTCTATGAAACCTCTTGAGTCGATTCTTGCTTTTTCAAAGGCTTTGAGGATTTGCTGAGCTTTGTCATCTGGGATTTCAAGGGGTATCATTCTGAGTGTTCCACCGAAGAGATACTGAACCTTCTCTTCGATCGGTGTTCCCTTTATCTGCTCGTATCTTTTATCGTCCAAAATTATACCCAAATAGTAGACCATCCTCGATCACCCCTTTGGGAGTTCCATTGGTGGCAAATCAACCTCAAGCTCCCTGTTCTTGATTTCGAGGTATTTGTTGTTCACGAAGGGATAACCGAACTCTTTCCACCACTTTACGATGACTTTATAGACTTCAGGTCTGAAAATCACCTTGGGTGGGAATATACCCTCGGCGATAATTCCTCTGATAAAGGAACCGCTGAACTTCTGTCTTGCGTTGGTGTGTCCACAACTCTCACTGTAAGCGATTTCACCACAGACTGGACAATACCAGAACTCAGCCATATTTTGCGGCAATATCTTCAGACCGTAATCGACTTCATTCGGAGGAGCGTCAAATCCAAAGCTCGGAATACCCTTAGTCCAAAGAATCTGGGTTGCATACATGTCGTAATAGTCTCCAACGGCGGCATGATCTCTTCCAAACATATGGTGTGTACATCCCATATTTTGTCTGATGATGCCATGAAGGAGAGACTCGATCGGATTACCGTATCTCATATCCCAGAGAGTAAGTGTGACCATGTGCCTCTCAGGTTTTATATAGCCATACTTGTTAACAGCTTCATGACCTTCGAGGATGGCTTCATCTGGATAGTCACCTCTTCTTTTGGCGCCGATGATTGCGTTGACGAGGATGCCGTGAGCAGGCTCCACATCTCCCGCAAAGGCAGCACATTTCATTAACATTTCGTGACCGACATGCGGAACATTTCTCGTCTGGTGGGCTATGCAAGTCCTCCACTTCTTCACGTTTTTGATTATTGTTCTACATTCTGCTGGTGGGAACCAGAATCTGTCATATGGTGGCTTGAAGACAGGTTCGTTAATTATGGTCCATTTGCCGGCAATAACGTTTGGATGCATACATCTGTAAATCATCCATCCCGGATGCTTCTCATCGAACGGAACTCTAACAACTTCTGGATTGTTCTCAGGAGTTCCGAAGGTTCTTGTTGCCACTTCCTCTGGGTTGATCTTATAAATCTCTTCAATGTCCATTACTGCAAACGGTTGACCTTTGAGCTTTAATAAAAGCCTGTCTCCCTCTTTAACATCGAGAGCTTTCAGATCTTCGTCACTTATATCAAAGAGGATCGGATACGGGAATATCCATTCGCTCAGAAGTCTCCTCTCTTTGAGAACCCTTTCAAGTTCTTCTTGAACCATTGAACCTTCAACGGGGCTGAAGAATCCGTAGCAAACGGACATTATCTCTCTATAGACATGTCTTATCGGAACCCCCTTAGGATCGGTTGTAGGTTTGAGTTCATACTCTACGCAACCGGCAGCCATTTTTTCGGCAAGATCTCTTTTTTTCACAACTCTATAAACAAGTTCTCCACCGTGAGGTGGTGGCATCTTAATCATTGGCACCCTTTACACCTCCTTTATAGTATGAGTATTTTTTCCAAGAAATTATATAAGCATTTCGAAATATTTTAAACGATTAAACATGCTTATTCTTGCTGATGATTCTATAAATCTTAGGAAGATTTAATAAGTTTTCTTAGATCTTACTCTTAATAAGAAATTAAGATTTTTAGACTCGACTTCGACTAAAAATCATGGAGGTTATTATTCTCGCTGACAACAAAGTTACAACTTTAAGACCTCAAGGACTAAAAGCGGAATGGGGGTTTTCAGCCCTGATATTAGATAAGGAAAATATTCTATTTGACACAGGGCAAACCGGAGTGGCTTTTGAGAATTTTATGATTTTAAGAAGAAATGCGCCCTCGAAATTGGTCTTAAGCCATGGGCATTACGATCATACAGGAGGAATTCTTCCCTTCGTTAGGGCTTTTGATTTGGAAATTTACGCACATCCCGATGCGTTTTTGCCAAGATATTTCGAGAACAGGTATGTAGGAATTTTAACGAGAAGAGAGCAAATCGAAGCTAAGATAAAAGAACATAAGGAGCCAGTAGAAGTTTCTAAAGACATCACAGCCTTAGGTGAGATTCCAAGAAAATACGAACAACATTTGCTTTCGAATTCTATTATAGTGAGAGACAAGACAGAAGAGAAGGATAAAATTAGAGACTTAGAATTTTAAGGAAAATTATTTTTAACTTTCCTCTCATCCAAACTACATGCTATCACCCTTCGAAATAAAGTTACTTAAATCTCTTGAGGAGGGAAAAAAATACTCCCTCGATGAAGCTGCCGAAATCTCTGGATTGAAAAGAGATGCCGTGATTAAGGCTGCCTATCTCCTGCAGGAAAAGGGATTCGCTAAAGTCAGGGAGATCACTTGGAATGAATACGAACTCACTGAAGAGGGAAATGAATATCTGAAAAAAGGACTACCGGAAGAACGGGTAGTTGAAAAGTTGAAGGAAGGAATCACTTCAATTGAAGAGCTCGAAAAGATTTTCGGAAAGAGGACAATAGACATAGCAATTGGCAATCTCAGGAGAAAGGGCGTCATAAAAATCGAAAAGGGAAAAATAGAACTAATAAAGATACCGGAATTTCCTGAAAAAGAAGTCTTAAAGAAGATCGCCGAAGATAAGAAAGCAAAAATCGATGAGAAGATTTTAAAAGAACTTGTAAAAAGAAAGCTCATTAGAGTTGAAGAGCTCAAAAAAATTAAAATTCAAATTATACGAAAGCCTGAAGTAGAGTTAAGAGAAAAAATATCTGATCTTACTCCCGAAATCCTTTTGAGCGGCTCATGGAAGGATAAGGAATTCCTCGAATACGATATAAGAATTCCCTCTAAGGAACTGTTTACGGCAAAAATCCATCCCTACGAGAGGATAATAAGAGAATGCCGCAAGATCTTCCTTGAAATGGGTTTCACCGAAATCAAGGGGCATTACGTTCAGTCCGCCTTCTGGAATTTTGACGCCCTCTTCCAGCCTCAGGATCATCCTGCAAGGGAGATGCAAGATACATTCTATCTTGACAGATACGTCGATCTCGATAACGAATTTGTCGAAAGGGTTAAGCAAACCCATGAAAACGGTTGGATAACAGGATCAAAGGGATGGGGCGGAAAATGGGATATCCAGAAGGCTAAACAACTTGTTCTAAGGACACACACCACAGCCATAACGATCCATTACCTTGCCCTTAACCCGGAGCCTCCAGTAAAGGCTTTCTGTATCGACAGAGTTTACAGAAGGGAGGCCATTGACGCCACTCATCTCCCTGAGTTCGATCAACTCGAAGGTGTCGTCCTCGACAGGGATGTGGGTTTCCGTCACCTTTTGGGTCTGCTGAAAGAGTTCTTCGTAAAAATGGGCTTTGAGAACGTCAGATTCAGACCCGGATATTTCCCCTACACAGAGCCAAGCGTGGAGCCTGAAGTGTATGTAGAGGGATTGGGTTGGATAGAGCTTGGAGGAGCCGGAATCTTCAGGAAAGAGGTCACAGAGCCCCTTGGAATTAAGGGGAAAGTTTTAGCTTGGGGTTTAGGAATCGGAAGGCTGGCCATGCTCAGACTGGGAATGAAAGATTTGAGAAGACTTTACATTCCCGACATCGGATGGCTAAGAAGAGTTCCAGTGATAAAAATGTGATTAAACTCGGCGGTATCTTTTTTTATCTCCCTTTATCGTTGCATCTATTCCCATTTTTGCCGTGATGTTGTCCCTCGCTGAGGGGTCTAAACTGCTTCCCCTAACGTTCGTTACGATCACAAGATCTCTGTCAGCCTGAAATCTTGTAGCTATGGCGTATTCAACGTCCTCTGGATTGTAAATATCTATATCCTCATCGACAACGACAACGTGCTTCAAGCTTGGATGCGCTGCAAAAGCCGCCATGATTGCGTTCTTTCCGTCTCCTTCTGTGACGGATTCTATCTGAACTACCGCATGAAGGTAGTGTCTCCCTCCAAGAGTCATGATAACGTTCTTTACGTTGCACACCTTTGCAACGGCTTTGTAGATCTCTGGTTCGAACGGCACGCCCATGAGGATCTGGTGCTCGTAGCCCGCTGGAGTTATCGAGTAGAATATGAAATCCTCTTTGGCGTAAATCTTATCGATATCTATTACGGGCGCTTTCCTCACTATATCGTAGGTTCCCGTTATATCGACGAATGGTCCTTCATCCACCATTTCTGCCGTTATCCTTCCCCTTATGACGATTTCAGATTCTGGACAGTAAATCCCATCAAATTCTATTACTTCGAGCTTTCCCATTAGAGATGCGGCGTATCTGAACTCCTTACCCCATTCAACTCTCGTGGCGGCTGCGAGCATGAAAAGAGGATGCGGTGTGATGACTACGGCTATTTCAAGATCTTCTCCCTTCTCTACAGCCTCTTTCCATCTGAGATAAGTGTGCCTCGGTGGGACAAGACGAGCTGCGAGCCTTTTCTCATCTAGAAGTAGCATTCTGTGAAAGCTTGCATTGTAATTTTCGAAATCTTTGCCTTCTCCAACGATCACAATGCCGGACGTGATGTATCTTCCTGCATCGTCTTTGAAGTATTTGGGGATTGGAAGGTCATTCAGATCCCTTAGCCTCTGATAATCTCCCTCTTTGATTTCTATCTCTCCAGAATACATCACCTGAGATAGATATTTAGCAAGCTCCTTAACATCTACCCCCAAATATTTGCAGAGTAACTCTCTTGTTGAGAGGAAATTTGTCGCAACCCTCTTCCCTTCAACATTTAGAATTACGGGGGTTTTTTCCAGTTTGTTCCTCCTGATAAAATCGACAATTTCATCATGTCTTATCTCTTCATCGTAAACCCTGTAATCGACGATATTCATCGCATCTCTGAAATTCATACAAGCCATTAAGATTTTATAATTATAAACTTTACATTGTTTCATGCGATCTTCAAGAATCCCTGGATTTTACAAACTAAGTGTTGAAGAGAGGATTAAAAAGGTAGCTGAGTTTTGTGGATTAAGTGAAGAGGATAAGAAGCTTCTACTTGAAAGAGGACTTCCCTTAGAGATTGCGGACAGGATGATTGAAAACGTTATAGGGACGTTCGAGCTCCCGTTCGGGATTGCCACAAACTTTCTAATCGATGGAAAGGACCATCTGATCCCGATGGTGATTGAAGAGCCAAGTGTTGTGGCAGCAGCAAGCAACGCGGCGAAAATGGCAAGGGAAGGTGGAGGCTTCTTTACGGACTACACCGGAGACATTATGATCGGTCAGATTCAGGTTACAAGGCTTAAGGATCCCTATGCAGCGAAGTTCGAGGTTCTCAGAAATAAGGATGAAATCATCGAAAGGGCAAACGAATGTGATCCCATCCTCGTAAAGCTCGGAGGCGGATGCAAAGACGTGGAAGCAAGAGTTATCGACACGATTAGAGGTAAGATGCTGATAGTTCACCTCATCGTCGATGTAAAGGATGCAATGGGAGCAAACGCTGTGAACACGATGTGTGAGAAGGTTGCTCCTCTAATCCAATCGATAACGGGTGGCAAAGTTTACCTGAGGATTATATCGAATCTCGCAGTTTATAGGCTTGCAAGGGCTAAGGCTGTATTCAAAAAAGATGTGATAGGTGGCGAGGAAGTCGTCGAAGGGATTATGGAAGCTTACGCCTTTGCAGAAGCAGATCCTTTCAGGTGCGCTACCCATAACAAAGGGATTATGAACGGGATATCTGCAGTTGTTATTGCAACGGGAAACGATTTCAGAGCAGTTGAAGCGGGAGCCCATAGCTATGCAGCTCTAAGAGGATACAAGCCTTTAACGACTTACGAAGTTAATGAAAATGGAGATCTAGTAGGGACGATAGAACTTCCGTTAGCCGTTGGGACGATAGGAGGAGCTACAAAGGTGAATCCTCTTGCAAAGCTGAGTTTAAAGATTTTGGGAGTTGAGAGGGCAGAGCAACTCGCAAGGATAATCGCTGCCGTCGGATTAGCACAGAACTTCGCCGCCCTGAGGGCTTTAGTTACCGAAGGGATACAGAGGGGACACATGGAACTCCATGCGAGGAACGTGGCGATAATGGCAGGGGCTGTTGGCGACGAAATCGATAGGGTTGTTGAGGGGATGCTTAAGGAGGGAGTTATAAGAATCGATAAAGCAAAGGAGATTCTTGAGAAGATAAGAAAATGATATTTTACTCGACAATTGTACCGGGATTAGAGTTTGTAGCCGCAGATGAGATCAAAAACAAAAGGCTCGGGAAAGTCATCGAGATTAGAGAGGGTAAAGGAAGGGTATTTTATAAATCGGATTTTAACAGAATTCCCCTGTTAAATTATTTTTTAAGGAGTGTGGAAAGGATAGTTTTAATCTTAGGACGAGGTAGGGTTGAAACCCTCGAAGATGTTTACAGGATTGTTAAAGAGATCGACTTCTCCTTCATCAATCCCAAATGGAGCTTTGCGATAAGATCCAACAGGGTGGGAGAGCATAACTTCACGTCAATCGATATTTCGAGGGTTGCTGGGAGTGCTGTAATAGATAGCTACAAGAAGAGCAGAGGGGTAAGGCTTAGAGTAAATCTTGACGAGCCGGATGTGATAATAAGGTGTGATCTCGTTGATGATGATTTCATCGTTGGTCTGGACACAACGGGGGACGAAGGACTTCACAAAAGGAATTACCGAGTCTATCAGCATCCCGCTCCTCTCAATCCCACTATTGCGGCAGCTCTTGTTTATCTCTCGGGATGGACTCATGAAAGATCACTTCTTGATCCGATGTGCGGTAGCGGAACAATTCTTTTCGAGGCGGGAATGATCGCCCGCAACACTCCGATATGTAGATTTCGTAGAGATTTTGCGTTTAAGAAGTTTATTAACGGAGATTGCGAATTTAAAGAAAGGGAAGTAGAGCTGAATCTCTACGGTGTTGAAAAGTTTAGAAAGCACGTGGAAGGTGCGGAGAAGATTGCCGAATTCATTAACATGGACGTTAGATTTATGCAGGGGGAGGCGGAAAGAATAGACGAATACTTCAACGAGATAGATTACATAATCACTAATCCGCCCTATGGACTTAGGATAGGAAGGAAAAAGATCATAGAGAGGCTTTATAGTTCGTTTTTAAAAGCGGCATCGAAGATTGTTAGAGAAAGAGTTGTAGCGATAACAGCTGAGACAAAAATCTTCGAAAAGTATGCTAAGGAATTTTTCGATATCAGAAAGTTTAACGTCAGGTATGGAGGATTGATGACGAGGGTTTTTGTCTGTGATTAGGGATAAAAACCTTGAACACTTAACGGTTTTAGTAGCATGGCACGATTCTGGTTGGAACGGAAGGATTTGCAGAAATCCTAAAGAACAAATTTTGTGAACACTCAAAATTTGGTAAAGCTAATTACGGAGATAGATTAGAAATTTAACTGACGACATTAGGAATACCAAAGGGTTACAGGCTAAAATATCCATGCTAAAAAGGATTCTGAATTTACAGTGCAGAGTAAAATACAACATCCAGAACGATAGAATGAAAACTTGTAAAACTTTTAGCGCAGACAACATAGAACTTTTCAAAAAGAAAGCGATCATAACAGAAAACTGGATAGAGTAGTTGGCAATCGGAAAAATTATATTTATCACGCTACCATCCAAATTCCATGAAGCAGCAGGTTGAAGTTAGGCAACTTAGAGAGGGAGGTTACATTATCATCGATGAGGAACCGTGTGAAATCGTCAGCATCTCGGTAAGCAAACCGGGAAAGCATGGTGCCGCTAAAGCAAGGATTGATGCCATCGGCATTTTCGATAAGCAGAAGAGGAGCATTGTCCAGCCCGTGACGGCTAAGGTATACGTTCCGATAGTCGAGAGGAAAAGGGCACAGGTCATCAGCGTAACGGGGAACGTAGCACAGCTAATGGATTTGGAAACATACGAGACGTTTGAAATCGAATTCGGAGAGGAAGTGGCGAATAAAGTCCAACCGGGTGCTGAAATAGTCTATATTGAGTCCCTTGGAAAGAGAAAGATTGCTGAAAAGTAATTATGCACATAGATAATTTTTTTGCTCTATCCAATTCTTCTGTTAGTGAAGCGGATTACGTCATTTTCGGAATTCCGTACGACGCCACCCAATCCTTTAAAGTGGGATCGAAATTCGCCCCTAATGCGATAAGGGAGGCTAGTTGGAACCTTGAGAGCTATTCTCTTTACTTCGATTACGATCTCGATTTTGTAAGGGTTGCAGATGGAGGGAACGTGAACTGCGACGGGAGTTTCGAGGAGATATCCGAAAGGGTATCTAAATTCCTTGAAAACGTTAGAGGTATCCCAATTGCAATCGGAGGGGAGCATTCCGTAAGCTACATGGTTGCAAGAAACCTTGAAGACTTTGTTTATCTTGTCTTTGATGCCCATTTCGACTTAAGGGATAGTTTCGACTCGAATCCGTTCAATCACGCCTGCACAACCCGAAGGATTATGGAACTCGCTAATGACGTGATAATCGTGGGTGTCCGCAGCGGGACAAAAGAAGAAAGAGAATTCGCCGAAAATGTTGGCTTGGAGGTTTATTACTCCTGGGATCTTATAGACTATGGATTTGACGATCTACTCGATAACCTTGAAGGTAAAGACAGCATATACCTCTCCTTAGATATGGACGTTTTTGATCCATCATTTGCTCCCGGTGTCTCCGCTCCAGAACCGTTCGGCATATCCCCTTTAGATTTTTTGAGGGTGCTTGAAGAGGTATCCGACAGAGTAATAGCCTTCGATGTCGTAGAGGTCGTCCCAGACGAGATGAAGATTACGCAGACTCTTGCAGCAAAACTAATTCTCGAATTCATAGCTGCTAACGCGTCGCTAAGGTCTTAACGTATTCGAAAGTTATCGGAATATACTTTTTGTTTTTCATTAGGACGAAAATAGCGAGAATAAGATAGATTAGGCTTATCAGATATCTGACCTCCACAGATGGAAACGCTATTTGAACTAAGAATAAGAAGAAAAGTGAGAAGGCTTCCCAAAGTGTTACCCTTTTGTCCAAAATCAGCGCGGTCGCAAAAAGGGACTGAGCTGCCGTGAGAAAGATCTCTCCCCTCTGCCTAACATCCAATGGAAGAGCTGCAATCTCCATTAAGGAGATGCTGTAAACTACAGCTAATGTTCCTATAAGCAGTGTCCATTGGTTGACCTTTGATGAAATCAGGGCGTTCAAACCTGCAGATACCCTCATCTTTTTGACGAGATATATTGCCACTATGAATTCGGCGGACTCGCTCGCAAGCGGTGCAATCCACTGAACGACAAGAAACTCGTCGATACCCCACATCTTTGCAGTTCCGAGCAACCCCTCACTGAAAGCTTCGACACTTATGAAAATAACGAACGCCGCGAATATCATCAGGAACATAACAATAAACCTTCTTGCACGAGTTTCCAGTTGGCAGATGAATTTTGGAACCCCCTCAGGTTCGAATTCTTCGTGTTCTGCTTTATAAGCCAAAAAGACGTAAAGGATGTAAAGAGAAACAAAAACAAAACTATCCATCAGAGATATAGAATCCTTGATCGGTAAGATAAAGGAGTAAAGGGTGGCAATGAAAAGAAAGAATATCTCAAGGTTCAGGCTGTCATCGAGTTCTACATATCTTTTTTTGCTCTTAAAAATAGCTATAAACATAACAATACTCCATCCGATACCTATAAGTAATCTGTTAGCTCCCGTCATGTTTGCAGTCGCGTAGTGGATGTATTCTCCCCCTACCTTTCCTGCCATCCATGTGAAATAGGCATCAACGGCGTATTCCGGTAGAACAGCCAACAAAGCGACAACTGCTAAGCTCAAGCTTCTTGGAACATCCATTTCAGCAGTTTCAGATGCCCAAGAGAGAAGGAAAGCTGCACCGACGACGGCAAATCCAGAAATCAACGCCTCAATTTGTGGAGGGTAATGAATTTTAAGGAAAAAAGAAATTATCCAAGGGATTGTGAGCATGAACGCTGTGATTAGCTGGATTTTCTCTTTCAAAAAATCCATATCATTTGAATTTTTTTGAGCTTAAAAATTTTTGCAGTTTCCTACTGTAAGATATAGGAAAAACGTTATCTTTCCATATGACTACTTAAGACTATGAAAGTCGTTAAGGAGGTAAAAATAAACGGCCTCACTCTAAAGCTTGCTCATGGGGATATAACAAAGAGCGGTGCGGAAGCGATCGTCAATGCAGCTAACAAGCATTTAGAACATGGAGGCGGCGTCGCCTATGCAATAGCAAAAGCGTGCACTGGTGATGCCGCGGAATACACCAGAATCAGTAAGGAAGCCATGAGGGAGCAGATCGGTCGAGACTATATAGAGCACGGGGAGGTCGTTGTCACACCCAGTATGAAACTGGGAGAATATGGGATCAAATATGTTATCCATACTGTGGGTCCGATTTGCGGAGGTAAGTGGGACGACAGTCTGAAAGAGAAATTATACAAAGCATTTATAGGGCCTTTAGAGAAGGCGGAGGAGATGAGACTGACCTCAGTAGCATTTCCAGCTGTAAGTGCTGGGATTTATGGATGTCCCCTTGAAGAGGTTGTAAAAACATTTATAGAAGCCGTCAGAGATTTCTCAGGTAAAGCAAGCAGTGTCAAAGAAGTTTTGTTAGTTATCTACGATGAGGAGAGTTTAAAGAAAGCTGAAGCTGTATTCAGTTGAGCAGAAACGTTTATTAAGCAAGAAGAGAATCTAAGGAGCATCACGCTAATGGGGGTATTAAGATGAAATCAGCCTATGCATATATCAGAGAGGCTTGGAAAAGGCCTTGGGAAGGATACGTTGGAAGACTGATGTGGGAGAGATTGCAGAAATGGAGAAGAGAGCCAGCAGTCGTTAGAATTGAAAGACCGACCAGACTGGACAGGGCAAGAGCCTTAGGCTACAAAGCAAAGAAAGGTGTGATCGTAGTCAGAGTCAGAGTAAGAAGGGGGGGAAGAAGAGCTACCCGACCGAATAAGGGTCGAAAAACGAAAAACCTTATGGTAAACAAGAAAACTCCAAAAAAGAGTCTCCAGTGGATTGCTGAAGAGAGAGCAGCAAGAAAATACCCAAACATGGAGGTGCTCAATTCCTACTGGGTCGGAGAAGATGGAAGATACAAGTGGTTCGAAGTGATCTTGGTAGACAGAGCCCACCCAGCCATCCTGAACGATCCTCAACTCTCAGGAATCGCAAAGCAGAGAGGTAGGGTATTCCGTGGTCTAACGTCAGCTGGGAGGAAATCAAGAGGACTAAGAAGGAAGGGCAGAGGTGCCGAAAAGGTAAGACCGAGCTACAGGGCTAACTTCAGAAAATAATCTTTTTATTTAAATTTTTATGAAAATTGATAACATCACGGTATCGGCCATAGTTTACTCTACGGAGGATCCCGAGAAGGTTGGGGAAGCCATAGCAACCCTCTTCCCATTCGAATTCGAGATTCAAGTTAGCCATGCTACTGGACACTACGGAAATCCGATAATGTTTTTAGAGGTTGAAATAAAAAAGAAAAGAGAGATCAAAGAGTTCTGGAACCACCTTATAAAACTGTTAGGAGAGCAGCGGACTATCCTCATCGAGTTTTTAGATCGGCTAATTGACGAGAACGGAGTACTTCACATTAGGATAGATAAGCAGCAAGCTTATCTCGGCAAAGTAGAGTTAGCCTTCGGCGGAGACTGCATCGTTGTAAAAGCCAAGCTTGTGACCTTCCCCTCTAAGAGGGAGAAGTTGATTGAATTCGCTAGAGAGATTCTGTCCAAGGGTTTATGATCGACTTTATCAGATTCGATTACGATAATTCGATCGATCTCGGGTTTCAAAAGTATGTTGTCTTCGGTGAGATAACGAAAAAAAACATTCAAGGATGCCTAATCTATGCGGAAACTACAAAAGAACTTAGAGAAAAGCTCAGAAAGGCAAAAGGACTTGTAGGTGTTATAAGTTGTAAGGAGGAAGTAAACAAATACGCCGTTATGAGGAAAAAAGTTGATATCCTACTGGATTTCCCAGAGAGGAGGCTCGATTACGTGACGGTAAAACTCGCAAAGGAAAAAGACGTGATGATAGAAATCGCTTTATCAAATCTGCTATCTGTTAAGGGGATAAAGAGAGCGATGCTCGTTAAGGAGCTCAGGACACTGTTCAAAGTGATAAAAAAGTTCGACACACCATTCATCCTCACAAGCGGCGCCAAAGACTTCTATCAACTCAGGCAAAAAAAGCAAATACACGAAGTCTTCGAGTATTTGGGTGCCGACGTAAAAAGATCAGATTACTGGGCTGAAAGGCTTTACAGAAGGTTGTTTGATGAAAAATACATTATGGACGGTCTTGAAATTTTATGAGAAATTTACCCCCGTCCCTTAGGAAAAGAAAAAGATACGTGGCGTTTAAACTCATTTCAGAAAGGGATGTAGCAAAGGAGGATTTTGTCAAAGCGCTGTGGAGCTTGATGCTCTCTCTTTTTGGTGAATTTGATGGTGAAGTATTTAAGCTCATTCATTTTGAAAATAATATCGGTATAGTGGCATGCTGTCATAGAAATTTAAATAAGTTAAAAATTGCATTAACCCTAATAGATAGGGTTGGTGAGATAAGAACACTCCCAATAATCTTGGGAGTTAGTGGGACATTAAAAAGATGCAGAAAAAAATACTCGGAGGTGTTAAAAGATGCAAATTCCACAAATGGGATATGATAGAGCGATAACAGTATTCAGTCCCGATGGTAGGTTGTTCCAAGTCGAATACGCAAGGGAAGCCGTAAAAAGGGGAGCCACCGCGATAGGAATTAAAACAAAGGAGGGTGTTATTCTTATCGCAGATAGAAGAGTTGGTAGCAGACTTCTTGAGGCGAGTACTATCGAAAAGATATACAAGATCGACGAGCATATTTGTGCCGCCACATCTGGTCTTGTTGCAGATGCAAGGGTTTTAATTGACAGAGCGAGACTTGAAGCTCAGATCAACAGACTGACTTACGATGAGCCGATAAGCATTAAGGAGCTTGCGAAAAAAATCTGTGACTTCAAACAACAATTTACTCAATTTGGCGGTGTCAGACCTTTCGGTGTCTCCCTTCTAATTGCCGGAGTTGACAAGGAACCTAAACTGTTCGAAACGGATCCAAGTGGAGCGCTGTTAGAGTACAAGGCGACCGCAATCGGTGCCGGTAGAAACACCGTAATGGAGTTTTTCGAGAAGGAATACAGAGAAGATATCGGATTCGAAGACGCAATAATCTTGGGACTTGTGGCTATGGGAAAGGCAATTGAAAGTGAGCTCACTCTCGAAGGAATTGAAATGGGCGTTGTTAGAGTAGAGGATAAAAAGTTCAGATTACTTGAAAATGAAGAGAAAGAAAAATACATCAGTAAAGCTAACGAGATTATCCGTCAGCAGTTAAAGTAGAGGGAAGAGTATGGTTTCCTTGGAGAAAGCCGTAATTGCGAGGTTAAAGAAAGGGGGGGAGGTTTTCGAAGTTCTTGTTGACCCTTACTTAGCAAGAGATTTGAAAGAGGGTAAAGAAGTAGATTTTGAAGCCCTCGTCGCAGTTGAAGAGGTCTTTCATGATTCGAAAAAGGGCAGTCGTGCCTCAATAGAGGATCTTGAGAAAGTCTTCAAAACGAGAGATTTAAGAGAGATCATAAAGAGAATTATCATCGAAGGAGAAGTGCAGATAACTGCAGAGCAGAGAAAGGAAATGCTTGAACAGAAGAAGAGGCAGATAATTGAATACATAAGAAGAAACGCAATTGACCCGAGGACAGGGGCTCCTCACACTTACGCAAGGATCGAGGCGGCGATAGAAGAGGCCAAAGTGCACATAGACATATTCAAACCGGTTGAAGCCCAAGTCAAGGATATAGTGAAAGCGATAAAGCACATCCTACCTCTAAAATTTGAGGAGATAGATATTGCGATAAAAATCCCCCCAGAGCATACAGGAAGGGCTATATCTGCACTTTACAACTTTGGAACAATACTGAAAGAGGAATGGCAGAGAGACGGGAGTTGGATCTGCGTCATGAGGATACCTGCCGGGATGCAGGGGGATCTGATGGATCTGCTTGGAAAGGTTGCTAAGGGTGAAGCTCTAATAAAAGTTCTTAAAAGGGGGTGAATCATGAGGTCGATCGTGTTACCGGGCGAGTTACTTGCAACGAATCCAAAAGTTGCCGGAAGTGGCACCTACGTTGAAAATGGTAAAGTTTACGCAAAAGTCCTTGGGTTGCTTGACAAAACCGACACATCCGTAAGGGTAATCCCATTAAGGGGGCGCTACATACCCTCAATCGGTGACATAGTCATAGGAATCGTCCGAGAAATCACAGCGAACGGATGGGTGGTTGATATAAATTCCCCCTATCAGGGATTTCTTCCAATTCAAGAGAACCCCGAGATGAAACCAGATAAAAAGCCGAACGAAGTCCTTGATATTGATGACATAATTATCACCAAGATAATCAACATAGACCCAAAGATGAAGGTAACCCTCACTATGAAGGATAAGATGTGCAGAGCCATCAGATTCGGTAGGGTTGTGGCGATAAATCCCGCAAGAGTTCCACGCGTCATTGGGAAAAAGGGAAGCATGATCAAACTCTTAAAGTCCGAATTAGGTGTTCAAATCATTGTTGGGAAAAACGGGCTGATATGGATCAGCGGTGACAGAAGGAAGGTCAACATAGCGGAAGAAGCTATATACATCATAGAAGCGGAAGCTCACACTGAGGGTCTGACGGATAGGATAACAGAATTCATAAAGAAGAGAAAAGGTGAACTAAATGGCCAGTGAGGACGTCAAAAGACTTAAAGGGGAGATCAAGCTCATCGTAGATGGAAAGAGACTTGACGGTAGGGCCTTTGACGAGCTTAGACCGATAAAGATTGAGGCTGGAGTTCTTAAAAGAGCTGACGGATCCTGCTATCTGGAAATGGGAAAGAACAAGGTAGTTGCAGCGGTCTATGGACCGAGAGAGGTTCATCCGAGACATCTTCAGGATCCTATAAAGGCGGTTGTAAGATACAGATACAATATGGCTCCGTTCAGCGTTGAGGAGAGGAAAAGACCGGGTCCAGATAGGAGGAGTATTGAGATCTCCAAGGTCAGTCGGGAGGCTTTGGAAGCTGTTATAATGAAGGAGCTCTTTCCGAGATGCGGGATAGATGTGTTTGTCGAGGTTCTACAAGCAGACGCTGGAAGCAGAACTGCGTGTTTGAACGCTGCAAGCGTTGCCCTTGTTGATGCTGGAGTTCCGATGAGAGGTATGATCTCAAGCGTTGCTGTAGCGAAAGTTGAGGGGCACCTTGTATTAGACCCGACAAAGGAGGAAGACTTTTACGGTGAAGCAGATATACCATTTGCGTTCTTTATAAGAAACGACAAGATAGAATCCATAGCTCTACTGCAAATGGATGGAAGAGTTACCAAAAGTGAATTAATGGAAGCATTACAAATGGCAAAAAAGGGAGCCCTCGAAATATACAGGATGCAAAAGGAAGCTATAAAATCGAGATATATTATCGAAGAGGCTGATGAGAATGAGTGAAGACATCGTGTTAGATATTCGCAAAGATTACGTTTTAAGCAAACTGAGAGAAGGGGAAAGAATAGACGGGAGAAAATTCAATGAATACAGACCCATTGAGATTCGAACAGGGTTGATAGAGAAAGCAGAAGGATCTGCTCTAGTGAAGATCGGGAATACTCAGGTTATTGTGGGTATTAAGATGCAGCCGGGTGAGCCCTTCCCCGACACACCCGACAAAGGGGTAATAATCACGAACGCCGAGCTCGTTCCTCTCGCCTCACCCACATTCGAGCCCGGGCCGCCAGATGAGAATTCTATTGAACTCGCAAGAGTCGTTGACAGGGGGATTAGAGAAAGTGAAGCCATAGATCTAAACAAACTCTGTATAGAGGAGGGCAAGAAAGTCTGGCTTGTCTTCATAGACATCCACGCAATAGATGATGACGGTAATCTGATGGATGCCTCAGCATTAGCCGCAATCTCTGCTTTGCTCAACACAAGAGTCCCAGCTGAAAAATTCGGATTGGGGGATGATTACCCGCTGCCGGTGAGAGATCTACCAGTTGCCGTGACCTCTCTGATCATAGAGGATAAGGTAATTGTGGATCCGTGTAAAGACGAGGAGAATGCATCGAAAAACTTTATAACAATAACGACCGACAGTAACGACAACATAGTTGCGATCCAAAAAAGCGGTAGTTATCTGCTCACTGAGGAAAAATTTTATGAAGTCATCGACTTAAGTATTGAAAAAGCGAGAGAAATTAGAAAATTACTAAAAGAGGTGTAATCATGCCAAGGACGAAAAAAGTGAAGATGGCTGGAAGATTCGGACCCCGTTGCGGTATCAGAGTAAGAAGGGCTATCATTGAAATAGAATCTCAGCAGAGACAGAGATATATATGCAAAAAGTGTGGGAAGAAAGCTGTTAAAAGAGTGGGAACAGCAATCTGGGAGTGCAAGAGCTGTGGATACAAATTCGCCGGCGGAGCCTACATCCCCGTTTCTCCAGCCGCAAAGATAATGGAACAGGCGATAAGTAGGAGGAGATCATGAGTGTTTTCATTTGTGTTTTTTGCGGTGCCGAAGTTGATGTCGATTTGGAAAGAAACCTGATCCAGTGCACAAGATGCGGAAGTCGTATTGTGATGAAACCTAAGCCCCCAGCCCTCAAAAAGAGGGTTAAAGCTATCTAAGAAAACGGGGTATCAATCCCTGCATTATCATCAAGTCTGTTATCACTAAAGCAACCATCGCTTCGGCAACCGGCACAGCTCTCGGGACTATACACGGATCGTGTCTTCCTTTTACGCTTATTTCCGTGTTTTCAAATGTTTTTAAATTCACACTTCTCTGAGGTTTTGATATGCTCGGAGTCGGTTTTATCGCAATCCTAACGACAATGTCCTGCCCCGTTGTTATTCCGCCCAATATCCCCCCAGCGTTGTTTGTGTAGAATCCTATCTTGCCCCTTTCAATGAACATTTCGTCGTTCATCTCACTTCCTCTCATCCTTGCGGCGTTAAATCCCGCCCCGATCTCGACTCCTTTCACCGCGGGAATGCTCATAAGAGCGTAAGAGAGATAGGCGTCTGCTTTCAGAAAAACCGGCTCTCCGAGACCAGTTGGAACACCCTTTGCCACGATTTCCACAATGCCGCCGACACTGTCGCCCTCTCTTCTTGCCTCGTTGATTTTTTCTATGATTTTTTTCTCAGCTTCTTCATCAGGAATTCTGAGATCACTCTTTTCGGCTTTTTCGAATATCTCTTCCACATCCCCCTCTATTTTGGCTTTTATCCCCGCGATTTCCTTTGCATAGCCGTAAATCTTCACACCGTATTTTTCCAGAATCTTTTTGGCGATTGCTCCAGCAGCTACTCTTGCTACAGTCTCTCTTCCGGAAGCTCTTCCACCACCTCTCCAATCTCTAACACCGAACTTTGCGTAATACGTGTAATCTGCATGTCCAGGTCTCGGGATATCTTTTATTTTCTCATAGGCGCTCGAATCCACATCTCTGTTCTCCACGATCATCGCAATCGGTGTTCCGAGGGTGATTCCATTAAAGACTCCAGATAAGATCTTGACCTCGTCCTTCTCCTTCCTTTGAGAGGCAAATCTACCACCGGGCCTTCTTCTTCTGAGCTCCTTATTGATGTCCTCTTCGGAAAGCTCAAGACCCGCGGGGCATCCATCCACAACGCATCCCACAGCTTTTCCGTGACTCTCCCCGAAACTTGTAACCCTGAATAAAACACCGAACGTATTCCCTAACATCTTTCAACCCTCACTCCGATTTTTCTTAAATCCTCGAAAAATCCCGGATAGGAGATCCTCACTACCTCGGCGTTTTTCACGGTCACCTCGCTCACGATTCCTAAAAGCGAAAAAGCCATTGCCATCCTGTGATCCCCAAAACTGTCAACAGTCCCACCCCTGATATTTCCACCCTTAATCACCAAGCCATCTCTAAGCTCTTTTACATCAACTCCCAAAGACCTGAGATTCATGACGATACCTTTAATCCTATCTATTTCTTTTATCCTTAAATGCTCGGCGTTATAAATCTTGGTGATTCCGTTGGCGGTGGCCGCTAAAACAGCCACTGTAGGGACGATGTCTGGGGTATCGGACGCATCAAAATCTATTCCACTGAGTTCGGATTTCTCTGCCGTTATCCTCTCACCCTTCCAAGAGATTTTGCCGCCCATCTCTTTCACGATATCGATGAATACTTTGTCACCTTGCTTCGAATCAACGGCATTGTTTATCACTACCCTGCCTCCGAGGATTCCAGCGGCTATAAGATAGCTCATAGAAGAGAAATCTGGGGGGACTGTGAATCTCCGTAGATTGAATTCTGATGGCTTGGTGTAGAACGTATCTCCATCCCTCTGAATTCTGACTCCACTAATTTCAAGAACATGTAGAGTAATGTCGATGTAAGGTTTCGATTTCATTTTCTTAACCGTTAGTATGGACTCCCCTTCAGTCAGAGGTAATGCGAAAAGAAGGGATGTAACGAACTGTGAACTTGGAGCTTCCATCTCAATTTCTCCGCTCCCTATCACGCCTCTTATCCTTAGAGGCGGTCTGAAGCTTTCATCTCCGATAACGGTTGCACCAAGCTCAATCAGAGTTTTTGCGAGTTCTCTGTTCGGTCTCTTCCTGAGTGATTCGTCCCCATCAAGGATCGAAAACCCGTGAGACAGGCTTAAGAGACCCATGAGGATTCTGAGTGTCGTTCCAGAATTCGCCGCATAATAGTATCCAGGCGCTATCGTATCCAATCCCCAAAATCGAAATTCATCTGATTTTCTTAGGAATTTTGCGCCCATCTTTTTGCATGCGTTCAGTGTTGCGACCGTGTCCTCCGCAATCAGGGGAGACTTCACAAGGGATTTTTTGGAGAGAGCTGCAGCTATGAATGCCCTATGAGTGTAACTCTTGGAGGGAGGTGCCTCGATCTCTCCATTAACTTCGCTTTTCGTTATCTTAACGTTCACAATTTAGATAATCTTATCATTAAATAAATCGTTTACTGTCAAAACCGCAAAGTTTTTCAAAATTCTCTTTAACGTAATTCCTATGAAAATTTACGAGATCGAGGATCATCTCTACCTCATAGATCTACCCCAGAAATTAAGAGGATTCAGAAAATTCATAAGCTCTTGGGTATATACAGGAGAATTCAATGTGGTCGTTGATGTCGGCCCAAAATCTACGATAAACACCCTCGTAGAAGCAATAAAAAAACTCAGAATCAATAAAATTGATTACGTCTTGCTTACCCACATTCATATTGATCACGCGGGAGGTGTAGGGGAGTTTTTAAAACACTTTGATGCAAAAGTAATTGTTCACGATAAGGGTAAAGATCATCTCATTAACCCGCAGAAATTATGGGAGGGTAGTCTGAAAGTTTTGGGAGACATCGCAAAAGCTTACGGCGAGATAGTTCCGGTCCCTGAAAGTGCTTTCGTAGATAAAATCGAAGGAATAGACAGGATAGACACCCCCGGACATGCCCCCCACCATTCAAGCTACGTTATAGGGGATTATCTGTTTGCGGGAGAAACTTTCGGAGTTTTTCATGAAGTCAGGAACGAGCTTTATCAAAGACCTGCAACTCCACCAAAGTTCATTCTCGAAATTGCCGAACGCTCTATAGAAAAACTCGAAGGTTTGGGAAAGAAAAAGGTCTGTTTTGGGCATTTCGGGATGTATAAGGACAGCCTAAATATTGCAAAGTATGCAAAGAAGCAGTTAAGAATGTGGGTTCAAACGATCTTCGACGAAGTTAGTGGTGGTGTGGACGACCCCGAAAAGATAACGGAGAACGTTAAGAAGCGTCTGCTTGAAAAAGATGCAAGATTTTCGAATTACAAGCACCTTGAGGATGATATTAAAGAAAGGGAGGACTATTTCATAAAGAACTCGATAACGGGGATGCTTGAATACGTGAAAGAGAATATGCTCTAAAGAAAATTAAATACTTCTTTACTGCTTCTTCGATCTAATCTAAAGTCTGCCAAGTTGTTCTGGCCGGAATAACCAAGCATGTGGAGCCTCAAAATTAAGGCTACGCATACGTGAAGTCGTAAGAGACAAGATAAAATTTATATATTCAGGAGTATACATTAGCATTACAAATTATGCAGAACCTGCTGATAACGAATATTATGAAGATATTGGATAAAGCTGGTTACATTGTCACGGACTTAGTTGAGACTAAGCCTCGATGTTTTGATATTGTTGCAAGAAAGGGTGAACAAACCCTTCTTCTTAAGGTTCTATACAATATAGATTCCTTCAAGCCAGAAATGGCTAAGGAAATGATAATTATTGCGAAGATGCTTAATGCAAGTCCGATTGTGATTGGTGAGCGATACAAGTCAGACTATCTCGAAAGGGGTGTCGTTTACACCCGCTACAACGTCCCAGTGATAAATACGGCAACATTCTACGACCTCGTAGTGGATAATATCTCTCCTCTTGTTTATTCGGCACCCGGCGGATACTACGTCAAACTCGATAGCGAGAAGATAAAGAAAGCAAGAGAAAACTTAGGAATGTCCACTGGAGATCTTGCAAAGTTATTGGGTGTTTCTCGAAGAACTGTAAAGCTTTACGAGGATGGTATAGACACTAATATCGAAAATGCAATAAAATTGGAAGAAATACTCGGAGAAAGAGTTATTAAGGAAATCGATGTATTGAACTTCATTAAAGATATTGACCTGAATCCAGAGGAGATTGAACAAGAAAAAGATTTCAAAGAAAACGAATCTGAGATTCTCACACAACTGCAGTGCATTGGTATTGATGTTGTAACGGTCAAACACGCACCATTTGACGCAATTTCGATGGCTGACGACGTTCCGGTTTTAACAGGTATAAGACAGGTAAGGGTGATTCCAAAAAGAGTGGAATTAATCGGAAAAATAAGCAGGATAATTTCCACAATGGCTACATACATCGTTGAAAGGAAAGTAAAAGTAAAAGACGATAATGTAGTAATCTTAATGAAGGAAGAATTAAGCTGCGTATCTAATGCAAAGGACTTCTGCAATCTAATTGTGGAGAAAAAGGGAGGAAACGTCTAGTTTTATCACCCTTACCAAAAAGTTTATATAGAAGTTACATCCCACTAATATCAGCGAGGTGAGAGGATGGCTGTGCTACAAGGCACACCTGTATTGATTTTGAAGGAGGGGACACAGAGGACGGTTGGGAGGGACGCTCAAAGATTGAACATAATGGCTGCACGAGTAATTGCCGAGGCTGTCAGAACAACTCTCGGCCCAAAGGGAATGGATAAGATGCTCGTTGACAGCTTGGGAGATGTCGTTATCACAAATGATGGTGTTACAATCTTAAAGGAGATGGACATAGAGCACCCAGCAGCGAAGATGGTAGTAGAAATTGCAAAGACTCAGGAGAACGAAGTCGGTGACGGAACAACAACCGCTGTTGTCATCGCTGGTGAACTGCTCAAAAAGGCCGAAGAGCTCCTCGACAACGAGATCCACCCAACTGTGATCGCTAAAGGTTACAGATTAGCCGCCGAAAAAGCTATGGAGATCCTCGACAATATTGCCATTAATATCGATATCAAAGACGATGAGACATTAAGAAAGATTGCTGCTACCGCAATAACTGGAAAGCATGCTGAATATGCCACCGACCATTTAAGCAGGATTGTAGTAGAAGCTGTCAAAAAAGTTGCAGAGCAGGTCAACGGAAAATGGGTTGTTGATGACGACAACATTAAGATCGAGAAGAGACAGGGCGGAGGTGTCGAAAATACCGAACTCATCGATGGCATTGTGATAGATAAAGAGGTAGTCCACCCTGGAATGCCAAAGAGGGTCAAAAACGCAAAGATTGCTGTCCTCAAAACGGCTCTCGAAGTGAAGGAGACCGAAACTGACGCAGAAATAAGAATAACGGATCCGGAGCAACTCCAGAAGTTCATAGAACAAGAGGAGAGGATGATCAAGGATATGGTGGACAAGATTGCTTCAGTGGGAGCGAACGTTGTCTTCTGCCAGAAGGGTATTGATGATCTCGCCCAGTACTACCTAGCCAAGGCTGGAATCCTC
>CAZZMN010000036.1:0-5551 GCA_964655455.1 uncultured archaeon | reverse complement strand
ACCTAACTGTCACACGTGCCCGCAGAAGATACGTTTTTGTTGGTATATGGAGAACCTCAACTTCGTGTGCTCCTTTATCTGCGCTTAGAGTTATATTGTCACCAACTCCGAAATAACCAGTACATTGATTACTAATATCTTGAGTTGTACCATTCATAAGAACCTCTATTTCACTGCAATTGAGAGCTTCTCCACCTAAATGGCGGATCTTTATTATATTATTTAAACCAACTGCCTGCAGCGATGCAAATGGTGGCCTCTCTGGTGGGGGAACGCTGAACGCAAAGCTCGCTATCACCGCCGCCAGTATCACTGTTATTGCCACCATTAGTATCACGCCGATCACTGGGCTCACAGCTCTCTCATCCTTTTCAAAACTCAACTTTCTCACCTCCTTTCGGGATACCACCACCAATCATCCCTCCTCTTCTCCTTTTTTTCCTCCCTCTCGGCTCTAACGAGAGGGCATGTGAGGTAGTGATCTATGGCTTCGTTTATGGCATCTTTGGTCGTACTCTTGCCCGACAACCTTTTCAGCTCATCGAGCTTCCACTTCAGCACGGGTGCCTGTGCGAACACTACTTTGTCCTCTTCCATACTCTACCTGCAATCATGCTTTGATCCTCATGGTATATAAACCTTATGGTGAGGTTCATCATGACTTAATGATGATGAGAAAAGGTTTTTATACCATGAGAATTAGAAACCTTATGGTCTGTGGGAATATACCACAGGAAGTGCTTAACTTCTTCAGCGATACCGATGGCAAAACACTTTTAGTTAAAGGTCCCCCGGGTTCGGGAAAGACTGTCTTTGCTCTCACACTCCTTCATGCAATGGGCGGAAACGGCGTCTACCTATCAACCAGGGTCGATCCGGGAACGTTATACAGCCAGATACCTTGGATAAGAGACGAGATCTCACCGGAAAACATCTTGGACGCAACGCAGTCTGAGAGACCTTCAAAAGTTCCCGGCGTAAGACCCCTCAAGTACACAGACGTGCCAGATTTCCTAAAAGCGGTTTATATAAGAATTGAGAAGATGACAAATCCGATCGTCATTATCGACTCGTGGGACGCGGTGGCGTTTTACACCGGTTATTACGAGCCGACGGAGAGGCAGAAGCTCGAGCACAACATATGTGACTTCGCAAGACGAGCGAACATAAAAATAATCTTCATTGTCGAATACATCGAACAACAACCTCTTGACTACCTCGTCGACGGAGTAATCACAATAACTGTTGAGAGCATCGAAGACAGACGGGTGAGAAAAATGTACATCCAAAAGCTCAGGGGCACCCCCATACTCCATCCAGTCTATCTGTATACACTTGCGGATGGAATTTTCAGAGCTTTCGAGCCGTTTAGGAAGCCGAAAATTGTTAGCGCCACACCACCCGCACCCATACCCGACTTCAACGACAGAATGTCCACCGGAATAAGGCAGCTCGACGAGTTAATAGGGGGTTACGGGAGGTTCAACCTCTTTGAGGGAGATCACCTACCTTTCGAAATACTCATGCAGAACATGATGATAAATGCGGCGAACAACGGCAGATCTGTTGTTTTTGTATCAGAGAGACAGCCTGACTTTTTTAGAGATGTCTTGTCTCTCGTAAGGGATCCCAACTTGGTTAAGGTGGTGGAAAATGTTAAGTCACTGGAGTCAGTGATGGAGAATGCTAAAGCCCCGGCATGCATAGTATACTTTGACGAGTTTGAAGAGAATTTCAAAGATATATACAACCTCTGTAAGGATGCTTTCATTTTCGTAGTAACGAGCGATGAAAGTGTATGCAAGGAGCTGCAGCCAATATCCTCGACCTATCTGAAAACAAAGGTCCTCTACGGTGTCCCGTGCTTTTACGGCGTCAAGCCGTGGACAAACCTGTATGTCTTAAATGTCAGGTCGGAGAAATACCCAGAGGTTTCGCTATCGCAGGTGATTTAAGGGAAATAATTTCAATTTGGTGACGGGTATGGCGGAAAAAAAGGTTATCGTGGCGACGAATTCGCCCTTCATGTATGCCATGATGAAGAGGTTGCTCCAAGAGGAAGGCTTTAATTTAAAGTACGTAAAAACTGGGTATGACTTGCTTAAAGCGTATCACGAGTTAAAACCGGACTTAGTTCTTGTGGACACCCAACTTGAAGACGTAAGCGGGTTGGATGCAATAAAAATGTTGCTCGAGCAAGACTCCAATGCAAAGGTCGTGGCTGTCTCAGAAAAAAAAGATGTAGACACGATAGTTCAAGCTATAAAGGCGGGTGCTGAAGACTTCATAGCTTTCCCGATAACTAAGGAGGATCTGAAGACGAAAATTTATCGAATTCTGGCGGAGTAGTCATGCTATTCTGGAGAAAAAAGAAGGTTGAAACCAAAGAAACCCCTGTAGAGGAGAAAGGAGAAGAAGTCGAAATACTCGAAAGTTACAAGATAGACGATCTTGTCAGCGTTAGAATCGTCGCAGGTACACCACCGAGATACGAGGTTATCGAACCCGAGCTTACGGCAGGGGAGAGGGAATTGATCAAAGAGATCAAGACAAGGCTTTACGAGGTGATAGATGCCGAACCCGACGAGATAGCGGACAGGGAGAGTTACCTCAGGGACTGTGTTCAGAAAATACTTAAGGATTTTCGAATAAATATCAAGAATGAGAGATTTGAGAAATTGATGTATTACATTTACCGGGATCTACTCAGATACGACAAGCTTGATGTGTTCCTCCGGGATCCGACGATCGAAGACATTTCCGTAGACGGACCAAACATCCCAGTCTATATCTACCACAGGAAATACGGATCAATGCCGACAAACGTCCAATTCGATTCCGAGGAGTTAGACGCGTTGATTTACAAGCTTGCTCAGAGAGCCGGAAAGCACATATCCCTCGCAAACCCCCTTCTCGACGCATCACTTCCGACTAAGGACAGGTTGCAGCTAACACTCGGAAGCGAGGTAACAGCAAGAGGCTCGACAATAACGATAAGGAGGTTCAGGGAAATCCCACTATCCCCAATCGACCTGATAAATTACGGCACGTACTCCGTGGAGATGATGGCCTACATGTGGATGGCTGTTGAGAACGGAAGCAACATAATGATAGCAGGTGGAACTGCGACCGGTAAAACTTCGACGCTTAACGCCATCGCGATGTTCATTCCACCGGAGAGCAAGATCGTAACAATCGAGGATACGAGGGAGATAAACCTTCTCCATGAGAACTGGATCCCCGCCGTTACCAGAGAGGGTGGTGAGGGCAGGAAGGAGATCGACATGTTCGAATTACTTAAGACGGCTTTGAGGCAGAGACCCGAATATATCATTGTTGGTGAAATAAGAGGCAGGGAGGCATACACACTTTTTCAGGCGATGGCTACCGGACACGCCACACTTTCGACAATCCACGCAGATTCTACAGATGCGGTTGTGCGACGACTGACGAAGCCCCCCATCGATGTCCCCATCGTCCTTTTAGACAACATCGATGTGCTATGCATTCAGAGGCTGGTCAAGGTAGGGGCTGGAAGATTCAGAAGGTGTATCCAGATAATCGAAGTCCTCGACGTTGATTTCGAGACCGAATCATTAAGGACAAATGAGCTCTTTAGGTGGAGAGCTGCAGACGACAAATTCGAGTTTAGCGGGGAATCGATGGTTTTTAGCGAGATAATGGAGAAAATGAACATCGACGAGGACGAGCTTTCAGAAGAGTTCAACAGGAGAGTAAAGATCCTTGAGTGGATGAGGAAGAAGAATATCACGGAGTTCAGAGATATAGCAAAGATACTCTTCATGTACACTAGGGATCCCGACAAGATTATGGAGGTTGTGGAAAGTGGCTGAAATAGCGTTCAGAATCTTCGGAAAATATTACGCTAAGAGGCGACATAAGTATGAATCTTTAAGGAGAGATCTACTAGCAGCACGCATCTTTGTCCCCGTTGAAAAGTGGCTGTCTTCGGCACTATTCACCTCAATCGTCTCGTCACCCATATCAGCAATAGCTTATCTGAGTATCAAATTAATTTTATCTGTGAGCGGATCGCTGCTTGAAACATTCAGGAACCTCCCAGATTACTTTCAAGAGTGGCAGTACCGCATAACCCATTTACAAGACTATCTCGGGAACCTCAGCCCATCCGTCATTTCGCAGACAATTTCGATGCTGGTGTCAGGGTTAAAGGTTGAGCTAACGATTCTGGACCTCTTGATAGTCGTTACATTAATGACGGCTGTCCCACTCTCAGTATACTATTTGTATCGGCTGTATCCGAAGTTTAAGGCTTGGGAGAGAGGGAGAAAAATAGATGGTAAGTTACCTTACGCTATAGCCTACATATCACCCATGGCTTCTGTCGGCGTCACCCCCTATGAGATATTCAAGAGACTTTCGAAATTGGAGGACATCTACGGAGAGGTGAGCGTTGAAGTAAAAAGGCTTGTAAGAGACGTCGAACTCATGGGATATGACTTTCTAAACGCTCTCAGGAATCTTGCTGCGACAACTCCTTCAAAGAATCTTAGCACTTTTCTTACTGGAGCTGTAATTACTTCCCTTACTGGAGGCGAGATGAGAGATTACTTTATCAATAAAGCTGGTGAATACTTTAGAGAGCTCAGAAAAAAGTATGAGGACTTCATATCTTCACTTGCGGTAATAACTGAAATTTACCTTGTCGCGCTGGTTGCTGCCCCTCTCTTTCTGATTATAGTCTACACAACGATGCTAATGATGGGAGGAGCCAGTCCCATCATTTTGTTTCTCATTGTCTACTGTATGATACCAATTGGATCCCTCCTTTTCATGCTTCTTATTGACACAATAACGCCGGAGGGAGCGAGATGACACAGGATGAGATCCTCCTAGCGATAGAAAAGTACAGAAAAAGATCTACGTTAGTCCGATTCTTTAAGAGTCCAAGGGAGGTAATAAAGGAGAAGCCAATATATCTGCTACCGTTCTCATTGTTGTGTGCGATTTTCTTCGCCTATACAGCGCTTGTCTACATCAAGTTCAACATCTACGACACGATTCTGCTATCCGTTATCGTATCTCTATCGATTCCGGCACTATTCGATTACTATGAAAAGAGAAGAATTAGGAAAATAGAAGACAAATTCCATGATCTGCTTACAGACCTAGCATTTTCTGTGAAGGCAGGTATGGATCTGGATGATGCTTTGGAAATAGCCGCGGGAGGAGAGTATGGAAAGCTCACTGAAGAGGTGAAATGGATAAAGAGAATGATGTTATGGGGACTATCTTTCGAAGAGGCTATGAAAAAGTTCGCAGAGAAATACCCGACACCATTGATAAAAAGTTCTGTCAATTTAATCATTGAGGTTTCGAGGGTTGGAGGTAAGATCAGTGAAATACTGGAAATTGCTGCAGAAAATGCAAGGGAGAGCAAGTATCTTGAGAGGAAGAGGCTTTCGGGTGTATTCCCGTTCATCGTTGTTTGCTATCTGTCTTTCTTTGTCTTTACCGTCGTTATCATCGTTCTTGCGACTCACCTCATACCTACGCTGGAGGAAGCTAC
>CAZZMN010000035.1:0-4351 GCA_964655455.1 uncultured archaeon | reverse complement strand
ATTTTGCAACCTCTTCAGGAGGTATCCTGAGATATCCTATTCCGGCTGAAATTATAGCTATTATAAAGGGTAGAAGAAAGACAAATCCGAATACTGGAATTCGAATGAAAATGGTTTTATGGGCGATCATGTCCTGACATTTAGGCTATTTACCGTATTTTGCCATCTGTACGAAATCGTCGTTTTGTAGAACATAACCTTCAAATAGTACTTGTAGCCCTCTACTATCTTAGGACTGAAAGTTGCAGAACTGGACGATGAGGAAAAAGCACCATCAGAATAAAGTTTAACGAATTTTTCATAACCCAGCGGAAATTCGATTTTGAATGCGGTCGAATTCACGATGATTGATCCATTCCAGTAGTCATATACTGGATCTACTATTCTGACAAAGTACATTGTCTCGCTGTATGGAGTTCCGTCGTAAAATGCTCCGGACGTAGCATAGAATGTTATATCCTCGCCGTTCACCTTGACAATCTGGTATCCAGCCGCTATTTTGCTGTGGTTGTAATCAAACATATCAAAACTGTAGCTTAATGGTGATACTTTGAATTCCATAAGTTTTCTTTAATGTTACGATATTTAAAATTTTTGTTAAATTTTTAATTGAAAAGTCTGTAGTTTGAATAAGACTTGAGAAATTGCGAATCTTGGCAAAATATTAATTTTGTCTGTCTACAGCGAATCGTTCTACTTACTTACGTCTCGGGCAAAGGAATAGATGTGACCTTTGGGCCGAGAAATGGTTGACGCCGGTTCATTTTCAATCCTCTTAAGAACAGTGGTCTACAAAATTTCTCTCAAGATGAGTATGTTTCTAGATTTAGGTTTGTTGGCTACTGACTTACAGCTTTTCTAGCTCGATACTCTGCCTTAGCCTCTTTCTCCATAAGCGTCTTCTCTATCCAACGCACGGCAAAGAGGTAGTGCATAGCCAAACCTATACCCCAACCTATGAGCGGGTAGAAGAACCAAATTACTTTAGGCACGTAAACTAGGTTGACAACAATCAGCATAACGTTGACTAGAATATAGACTATTAGATGTGCGATAAAGCCCCTTCTAGCCTCCTCCATCTCTATCTCCCTATATGCACGCTTATAATCTTCTAACGTTATCTCCTTCGTCATAATCTTCCACATCCTCTAACTAAAACTAATTAATGAATTCGCTCTTAAATCTTTCAATCCCATTTTGGTCTGATTTCAACATAGATGGCTTCAGTTCTCTATTTGAGATTGGATATACTCGAACAAAATTTAAGTTGATTAGGGTTATATAATTTTTTCTCTTGAAATTTTTCTTTTTAAAGCTTTCGATCAAAATCATGTGTTCGAAAAAAGTTTCAGATTGTTCGAGAAAAAATTTATAAAGTCTCAAAAAATGTCCAAATTACAACAACTAAAATCACTAAATGTTCGAGTATTATAAAATCTAATACACAAAAATTCTAGTTAAAATAAAGCAACTTGTTCGCTTTCTTCTAACTCATTCTCCCTAAATGACAAAAAATTTCTTAAAGATCTGGATCTTGAAATCCCTATATTGTAGGGGCGGAGAAGAAAGGTAAGGCTGTAAGTTTTCGAAGAGTGTTTTTGAAACGCCGTGATTATACGGCTGTCGTGACCCAACCCTTAACGGCTTCCGGTGGATGTCTGATAGGGCAGGAGGTCGCTCTTAATACCCTTGATACCTCCCGCAAATTCTTTCAAACTCCATGCAATTAACGGAATGTTTACACTGTGTGAAAGAGATAAAAAGCATCAAATTGATCGCATTCTAAACTTTACAAGGTACTCTATCCCAAGCTTTTGAACTTCCTCTTTCAAACTCAAAACTTCGTACTCCAGATTCTCCATTAAATCCATTCTAGCCTTAGCTTCGAGGCTCTTGATGAGGTAAAGGGCTCTCATAATTTCGTCTTTCATAAGCGGGCAGTGGAAACACTTTTCCAAGTTCTCATTTATATATTCCACTTTCTTTCTGAGAGATTTAACACTCCTGACCAAGTCGTCCTCCTCTTCCCTCTTAAATCTCGAACAGTCTACGCAGTAGTTCATTGTCAGATCAAGACACTTTTCGCATATGTATCTGTAGCATCTCGGGCAGATTGTTGTTGCTTTCTTTCCGCAAATTTCACAATTCATACCAAATAGATTTTCTCATGAAGTTAATAAAAAAAGATTGGTAAATCTTGTAACTTTGGCACTCTTGATCAGAATTACACCTTTTGGGAGGTTACTTTTATTAAAGCCTATTAACCAGTAAATTTATTGGGACTTATATGTCTTACACAGACAATTCAAAAAACACTGACAACATTTAGGTTGCTTCTTACAATAATACTTTCCAACCGTAGTGACTCCAGCATAAAACAGCTTTAAAGGAAACAGTTGATGACGAAAATATCTGATAATCATCCTTCTAAGGGTTTCGTAATTAGTTTCTTTAATTAAGAAGACTCTGCCAAGAACTCTCTTAACGTATTTTCAGAAATAGGTATGGTCGGCTTGTTTAAGGCGAAAAGAGTTATAGCATCAGCTGTCTCCAGTCCAATACCGTTAATTGAACTTAAAAAAGATCTAACCTCTTCAGCATCCATCTTGCAGAGTTCATTTAGTCCTCCGATTTCCATAACTTTTTTTGAAAATTCTATGAGACGTTTTGCTTTTAATCTCCTTAATCCTACGGGCTTTATGAGCTCCTGAAGCTCAAATTCGTTGGTGTTGCTTAGTTTCTTTAGGTCTAACAAGTTTTTTCTGCGCAGATTTTCCAATGCTTTTTCAACATTTTCCCAACGAGTTAATTGAACTAGTATGGCAGATATTGCTATCTCTTCTGGTGACGTCAGCTCACCCCACCATTTTGGTGACTTCGATCCGTCGATAACCCAACCTTTTAAAGGTTTATGATGAAAAATTTCTAATAAAGTATCAAGATTATCCAACATTAAGAAACTTATCTCTTACCCCTTCTCTCCTTTGATTTCGGTCTCAGTCCCTTGTATCCGCACTTTCTACATGTTCTTGCTTTCATCGGATTTCTGGCGTTGCATCTCATACATATCTTTACATTGAACAATCTTGCCTCCGCTTCAGGGAACCTTGCCATGATTGGGGAAATGGAGATTATGTATTTAATCATTGCGGGTAAACAATCCGATCACATTATCGCCCCAGAGGAAGATTGTTCTCATAAGAATTATCGACCGCCACTGGAGTTCAAGACTCCTACGAACTTTTCTCGGGAGCTACAGGTAAAATTCGCCAGCACAAACATGAATAAATTGTGTATTACCTTCCACAAGATATCTCCCAGTTTTTGCTGGAATCAAACATGAATACCCTTTTTTAAGATTTGCAACTTCACGTTTACTTTTCAGAGTTAAAGAACCTTCAAGTGCTAAAATTATATTAAACGTGTTAATTTCAAATTCCAATTCACCTTCAACTATTTTGGCTTCGAACTTATCAGTGACTATTTTCCCTTTCTCGCCTCTTATATCCTCTAATGAAGTTTTCTTCATTTTTAATGCTTTTAAAGCTTTTTCAATGTGAGTTTCCCTTCCACTGAAGTCGTAAACTCTGTAGGTCAGATCGGAGTTTGTGGAAACTTCAAACAGTTTTACATTCTCAGCAAAATGGATTATCCCTGCCGGTATGTAGAATGTATCTAAATGTCCTGCATTAATTTTATTTATCTTTTCAATTATTCTACTATCCAGTAAATCTTCTGCTGAGACGTCTTCTTTAAAACCTATATACACCCTACCACCACCAATCACCATCCAAGCTTCATCCTTGCCTCTATCTGTCTCTCCAAGCATCTTTGCGATGTGGTCTGATGGATGGACTTGAACGCTAATTCTCGTCCGAATATCTAACAATTTGACGAGAATCGGAATATTATCCGTCTTTAACTCACCCAAAATCTCATATTTAGCCTTTTTTACCAAATCTATTAGATCTACTTTCTTTCCGTTAATACTGACATAAGACGGTCTTGATGGATGAGTGGAAAACTCCCAAGATTCTCCGATTCTCTTATTGATTTTTAGACCCTTCAAATTAGTTATCCAATCACCACCCCAAGTCTTTTCAACCAAGTTCTCTTCAGCTTGGAAGATAAAATCAGGGAGTCCCATGATATACCGTCACCCTGTTTAAGTAATTATCATTTCCCCAAGAATTTATCATGATTTATCACGGACCCTCCCCCCTTTATTTCTTGTGGAACTCTAAAACAACACTATCAAAAAATTTAGTGTAACAAAATCCGATAAAACGTCTCCTATTTAGAAAATACTTGAAAATATCAGAACAAAAATTGAAAATAGCCAAATAATTCA
>CAZZMN010000034.1:0-3165 GCA_964655455.1 uncultured archaeon | reverse complement strand
TTAAAGTTTGCTGGGTTTGACGGTATAGTTCTTGAGGATGTTTCTGAAAGACCTGTATATTTATGGGTTCATGACGGTAAGGTAGAGATTAGAGATGCACACCACTTATGGGGTATGGATACACATGCAGTTACTGATGCTATAGTTGAGGAGTTAAGTACTGAGGTAGGTAAGTCTGAGGCTAAAGAGATTAAAGTAGCTTGTATAGGTCCTGCAGGTGAGAACTTATCTAGGATTACATGTATAATCAATGATAAGTCTAAAACCCTAATAATTACTTCATATTATTTCACTAAAGTGCTTAACATCTTGTAAAGTTTAGTGAAATACTCCTACTACCACCTTCAAGGAATGGTGTGATAGTTATTTCAGACTCCTTACTTTGTAAATTAATATTATTTAAGATATTTAAATAAATTTATCGTATGTAGACCTTGGTGTGTTTAGATGAATGTAATAGTTCTCATGTTAGATAAAGACCTGAAAGATATTTAAATAAATTTATCATATATAGACCTTGGTGTGTTTAGATGAATGTAATAGTTCTCATGTTAGATACTTTAAGACCTGACCACCTCGGTTGTTATGGTAATTCTTGGATTAAAACCCCTAATTTAGATAGATTTGCTAGTGAGGCGGCAGTATTTGAAAGATTTTATGCTGAGGGACTACCTACACTCCCAGTAAGGACAGCATTATTTACTGGGAGATATACCTTACCGTTTAGGGGTTGGCAGGGACTTGAGCCTGATGACGTCCCAATAGCTGAGATATTATGGGACTCCGGGTATCTTACTGCCCTCATATCTGATACCTATCACATGCATAAGCCAGGTATGGCTTATGAAAGAGGATTTGATCATGTTATATGGATAAGAGGGCAGGAATCCGATCCTTATATTTTAGACGTAGAAGTTGATATAAGTAAGTGGCATGAGAAGAATTGGAGTACACCTCGTTACTCTGCTATAGCTATACGGCCAGTTCCGGTAGAGGAGGTTAAGAAGTTATTTATTCAGTACTTGAAGAATACTGCTCATTGGAGAGGAGAGGAAGATCACTTCATAGTTCAGGTTATGAAGACTGCGGTTAACTGGCTTAAGAGTCAGGTTGAGAGAGGTAGGAAGGATAAGATATTTCTATGGGTAGATAGCTTTGATCCTCATGAACCATGGGATCCTCCAGAAGAATATTATAACTTATATGCACCACCTGACTATAATGATAAACCAATTATTTGGGGTGGAGGTTTTACTGAGGACTTTACTGATGAGGAAATTAAACATATTAGAGCTCAATATGCTGGTGAAGTTACATTAGTAGATAAATGGGTTGGGTGGTTCTTTGAGAAAGTGAAGGAGTTAGGACTTTGGGAGAATACTATGATAATAGTGTTAAGTGATCACGGAATTCCACTAGGTGAACACGGTTTAATCAAGAAAGGTATGCCATGGCCTTATGAAGAACTCTCTAGAGCTGTATTAATGATAAGACACCCGGAATGTATTGGTAAGGGCAGACGTATAAAGTCTTTTGTTGAGACTGTAGATATAATGCCTACAATACTCGACTTCCTTAATATAGATGTTAATAAGATACGTAGTCCATGGACAGTAAAACCACCTGAAATCCACGGTAAGTCACTCATACCATTAATGAGCGGTGAAGTTAAAAGTATTAAGGAGTTTGCTATAAGCGGTCATTATAAAAGATCATATAGTATAAGATGGGGTGATTACACACTATGTTTATGGCCTCCTAAAGCTGAAGCCCCATATCAATGGGGGTTATTCAAGATATATGAGACTAAGATCGTGAAAACTGCTGAGTTATATAGAGTCTATAGAGATTTCATACCTCCACCTCCTAAAGACTTTGACTGGAGAAGAGATGTAGTTGAGAAGGAGAATATAATTGAAAAGGAAAAAGACCTTGCAAACGAACTTGAGGTTAAACTAAGGAGAAAAATAATGGAGTTATTAGGTTACTAAGCACTTTAAATAAGAAAGTTTTAGCCAAAATAAGTGTGTTAAGAATATCTAAAGAGTTCGCCTCGTGAAGAGTTGTGACTTACTTAATATTTAATTCTACCTATAGAGAAATAAAGCTTGGCGACCTAGTCATATAGTTAGGTAAGGGAGTATTTAAAGTATATGAGAGTTAAAGATAAATTAAGGTAAATTTAAACTTTTTATCTCTACTTCGGTATATTTTATGGTGGGATGTTTTGATTAAAGGTTTAGCAGGTAAGTTCTTATTAGTAGACTTAACAACGAAAAATATTGCTACTGTCAGGACTTATGAGGAGTGGGTTGTGAAGTTTGCTGGTGGTGTTGGATATGCTGCTAGACTTCTACTTGATTTCTTTAAGGATGGAGTTCCAGAACCATTATCACCAAGTAATCCACTTATAGTTATGACCGGTCCTATGACCGGTACATCAGCTTTGGTTCGAATACTATTGTCGTAGCTAGATCACCTCTAACAAAATGTTTTGGTAAGTCTACCTTTGCAGGGCCCTTCGGGTTAGGACTTAAGAAGGCTGGTTATGATGGAGTAGTGATTAGAGGAGCTTCAGAAGAACCTGTTTATATAGTTATTGATGATAATTACGTAGATATAAGGTCGGCTAAGGATTTATGGGGTTTAGATGTTATTGAATCATCAGCTAGGGTTCAGGAGGTTTTAGGGAAGGGGTATAAGGTATTAACTATAGGTAAGGCTGGTTAGAAGTTAGTTCGTATAGCTGCTATAGTGAGTAGTGAGAGGAGGGTAGCTGGTAGGACTGGTTTAGGAGCTGTTATGGGTTCTAAGAAGGTTGAGGTGTATGATGCTGAAGTTTTAAGAGGGTTAAATAGTGAGTGGTTGGTTAAAGCTTTAGAAACACCTAGAGGGAGGGGGTTAAGTGAGTACGGTACTTCAGGTGGTATTACAGCTTTCGCATTAACTGGTAATTTACCGATTAAACATTGGATGAAGGGTGTTTTTGAGGGTGCTGAGGAGATTAGTGGGAAAACTATTATGGAGAGATATAGGTATGGAGCTGGGAAACGTGTTTGTGGTGAGGGTATTCTCTGTAGTATAGCGTGTGAGAGGGTAGTACAGTTTAAGGATGGTAAATACGGTGAGTATGTAGGTAAAGGACCTGAATATGAAACTATAGCT
>CAZZMN010000033.1:0-47175 GCA_964655455.1 uncultured archaeon | reverse complement strand
TCAGGAAGGTTATATAAGTTTTTAAGTTTTGTCGGGCAAATAAATCTCATTATAAATTATGAATAATCGATAGATTTTTAAACAATAATTAAGTTTTAAATCATAGGTGAGTATAATGAAAAGTTGGATAGTTTACTGGGAGGATGACTGTAGCAGATTGATCAAAGAGCCGATTGAAATCAGATCCTTCAAGTATAAGATTTCCCCGATAGCGGCATGGCAACCTATAATTGCAGACGAAGACAAGAATATCGAAAAGGGCAAACCTGAAATTGTTAAGATAAAAAAGATAACTTTACCTGAGAACACAATGGTTTCTCATTTAAAAATTCTCATAAATGAACTAGGAGTTCTCATCACACTATCCAAATTTAGAAAACCCTTCTTGGTTGAGGAGAGAAAGGAATTTAACAAAGCTATTTTTCTTCCGGTTCATGATGGAGATATTCGAAAAGGGGACTTATTGGGAGTTTTGAAGGTTTATTTCGTTGAAATTGATGGTCTAAAACCACCAGAAAAAATTCCTGAGGGAGAGGAGAGGGCGAATCTCGTTTACTTTAAAGATGGCGAGATTATTAGGAAGGAGGTGGTGATTAAGAATTACAAATATATCCAGACCTTTGTCTACGAATACGTTCCGATAATAGCCGCAACAGACTTGGAAGTCAAGAAAGGGTGCATTTACACCATAGACATTGAAGAGATAAGAATACCGAGCAACACCATACTTGATTCGCTTTACATAATAAGGAATGCCCTTGGGGACGTTTTAGACGTTAGGTTGAAGGAAGGTTTTAGAAAAGTTGAAGATCCAAAAACGGTTTCGAAAGCGATTTTCGTTGCCATCAGAGATGGTAGAATAGAGAAAGGGGACCTGTTAGGTGTTTCCTCAATTCATCACATCGCTCTTAAGAAATTCGCTCCAGAACTGTTAAAGAAAGAAGTGAAAGCGAAAATTGTCTATGCTGACAACGGTAACATTTACAGAGAACCTATCAACATTGCTCCTTACGGTCATGAGGGAACACCAAACGGGAAATGGGAACTCTTAATAGCTGACGAAGATAAAACTGTCAAAAAGGGAGAGTTCACACTGATAAAGGTGAAAGATATCACCCTTAACCCGAAAACGGTTGTTTCACCCCTCTTCATTATGAGACACGGGCTCGGTGCAGTGATGGATGTTTACGGAACTGGAAAACCGAAAAGGATAGAAGATCCTCAAAAGATTACACACGCATTGTTCTTCCCTGTCTTTGATGGTGTCATAAAGAGAGGAGAAATGATCGGAGTTCTAAAAGTCCACAGTATTGAATTAAAAACAAGTGAAAAGCTTGTTGAAACTTTAAATAAGATTGCTCGCGTTCTATCTCCGGATGTGGAAGAGCTTGCTAAGCATCCACAGTGGCCTTTCCTATGGAGTTAACGGTACATCCGTGATTGACTCCACCTTCAAACATAACTCCCAAATTTTTTTACACTCGCACTTTGTTTTAAAAACACCCTTATTTTGGGTTAAAGAGAATTCCCTTATCTCCTTCGCCACCTGATTATCACATTTAAAGCAGTTATGGGGGCCTCTAATCTTTCCAGCAGCTACGGGATCGCAAATAATCTCTGCATCAGCCTTCTTTAGAATCTCGACGGCACTCCAGAGCCATGGGGGTCTGTAAGCTTCAAGCTTCCACAATCTTTCAACCAAAGTTCTTTTGTGGATCGTCATAAGGTTGAGAGATATTATATCGGAATGGGGTCGGACATCTTTTATTGATTTGATAATGTCATCGATTGCTTCCTTTTCTGAAAGCAGGGGTGGCTTAAGCAGAAGATATACCTTAACCCTCCCCACTTCTCTAAGGATTTTTGAGGCTTCTACAAAATCTCTGAAAGTGAATCCCTTATTTATGAGTTTTTCCCTGTAATGATCGTTGCTCGTTTCGACTCCTATTCCTACTTCTATTTCGATTCCCGCCTCTTGAATCTCCCTTGCTGTGGTTTCGCTAATGAATTCAGGTCTGCTCTCGACTATCAGCTTTTTGAAACCATTTCTCCTTAACTTATCGTAAATCTTTTTTCTTAAATCTTTATTCAGTTCATTATCATCAAAGAAGCTACCCGAAGTAAATATCTTAATTATATCGGCTCTTTTCTTCTCTAATAATCTGTCAAGTTCCGTTTCGATATATTCGGAAGTTACGTCTCTTTTTGCTTCCAAATAATAACTACACATATGGCACTTTCTCCAAGAACAACCTCTCGTTGGCAAGATCAATGTTAGACAATCCACGATTTGTCCGTTGTATCTCTCCTTTTCTATCCAAGCCTTCAGTAGAACCACCTCCCTCTAATTTTTTGTTTTATTTTGCTTCCGTAATACAATCCGAATACAAGTCCACCGAGATGAGCGACGTAGGCAACTCCTGTGAAGATGGAGAATGGTGTCATCAGCAAATTGTATACGGCAAACAACACTATGGCTGTTTTTATATCAACCGGTATAATAAAAAACAAAAGAACCCTTATCTCCGGAGCTATTACGGCAAGAGCTCCCATAACTCCGTATATTGCTCCAGAAGCTCCAACTGCTGGGGCTAAATTGTTAGTTACGTATGCGAAAAGGATGTAGCAGATGTTTCCGACAATCCCCGAGAGCAAAAATATTTTTAGGTAATTCTTCCCACCAACTCTCCTTTCAAGCTCCGTTCCAAAGAAAAACAGAACAATCGCATTCACGATATAGTGGTCGAAGGAGCCATGTATGAATATGTTCGTTATTATCTGCCATGGCATGTAGTAGAACCTTTCGGGATCTAATGCAAAAAGTCTAAAGAAAGTATCCAAAATTATTGAAAGGACAAAAAATACTGTGATTATCCCGAGTATGACGTTATTGTATCCATAAATTTCGAAGATATTTCTTTTCGGTTTGGTTGTTTCAACTCTCTGCGGAATATCCCTCTTCACATAGACGGGTATATCGTAAAGACTATCACATCTGTGTTTCTCTGGTAGTCTGTGATCTGAACAGAATGTTCCTCCGCAATATGGACATTTGTAGGGCAAATCCTCTTCTCTACCGCACACATCGCATTTTGCCACTTTTTTTCATTTATTTTTAGCTATTTTAAATTTTCTCAAAAAACGTACACAAAGTAAGCTAGAACTTATAGTTGATCAGATTCACCTTTCTTTTGTGAATATTTTTTGGAAAAATCGTAGATATGAAAGTATTAAGTAAGCTATGATCTGAAGAAAAATTTATTAAGTGTTTCATACTATTAAACTCATGAATCGTGTCGTTCATGTAATTGCAGTGGGAATGAATAAGGAAAGGATAATGGAAAGCATAAAGATGGGCGGGTATCCTATACAGAAGGCCTATTTGGTTTTACCAAAGGAGGAGGAATATCAAGAGATTGCAAACAGTATCGAAAAGGCTCTAAGCGTATTAATAGAGATAGATAAAGTCTACATAAATGAATACGATGTCTATGGATCGGCGATAGAGATCCTGAAAGCCGTGAAAAAGGAAAAGGAGGAAGGTTCCGAGATCTACATAAATGCAAGCGATGCTCCAAGGACTCTAACGATATCTTGCTACATTGTAGCTCAATTACTCAACGGCAAGCTCTACATCGGATTACCAAAGTATGAAGAAGGGAAGGAGGTAGGAATAACAAAAGTTGTAGAGATACAGGTTCCGCCGTTGAAGAAAATGAGCGAAGATAAGCTTAAGATTCTAAAGGTAATCGATGAAAACGGTGGAGAAGTCGAATCAATAAACAGCCTGATAAAGCTCATAGAGGGTAAGTTGGAAAAGCACAAAGCGTATATGGCTCAGAGAGCTAAGATGAGTTACCATCTCAAGGGTCTCGAAAAGGACGGTCTTGTGGAAATGAAAAGGGAAGGCAAGAACGTCAGGATAAAATTGACTCCCTTAGGAAAAGCGTTCTGCATTATTTACTAAAAAAGTCGAAGAGAGTTACCTTTTTATTTTTTGTTTTTTTGATGAAATATTTTATTTTCTTGAAATCCTCTTCGATAACTTCCTTTAAGGGAGGTTTATAAAGCCCTGCCGCCGGATGATACGTTGCTATCAGATATTTTCCGTTCTTCTCTCTTATTATTCCTCTCTCCTTACTGATTGTTGTGAAAGGTATTCCGAAATGATCAAACACCGTTTTCGCGGCAAACCTTCCCAGACAGACTATCACCTTCGGATTTATTACCTCAATCTGTTTTAAAAGGTAAGGTAAGCAAGCTTTTATCTCTTCCTCCGTTGGATCCCTATTGTTTGGAGGTCTGCACTTTAAGACATTCGTTATGAATACGTCCTCCCTTCTAAGCTGCAGAGTATTCTCAATCAAATCTGTCAGCAGTTTTCCGGCATTTCCAATAAAGGGTCTCCCCTTTTCGTCTTCATCTCTTCCGGGAGCTTCGCCGATGAAAATGATCTCCGCATTTTCCTTACCTTCACCAGGAACGTAATTTTTCTTTAATTTCCAGAGAGGACATCTCCTGCACGATAGGATTTCCTTTTCAATTTCTTTAAGACTCATCTATCGGACTAAATTTTTGAAAAGAAAAAATTTACTAAAACTTTAGGACTCTTGCGGTGACAGTCACAGGATCCCATATCGGGGTGAATGGCGGGGCGTAAACGAGGTCTGAGAAGAAAACATCCTTTGTTGTGAATCCAGCTTGAATTGCAAGGGCGAAAACGTTGACTCTCATCGCAACGTCTTCGTATCCGACGATTTGAGCACCCAGTATCCGATTGGTATCCGCATCCTTAATAGCTTTTATGTAGATTTTCTTTGAGCCAGGATAGTAGGGGACTTTGGTGTGGGCTTCGATAAAAGCGGACTTCACGTTAAATCCTTCGGCTTTTGCTTCCCGTTCCGTTAATCCTGTCCTCCCAATTTCCAAATCGTAGAATTTTGTTATTTGAGATCCTAAAACTCCGGGAAATTCAAGCCTATGACCACACATATTTACGCCAGCCACGTATCCAGCTTTATTTGCTGTCGGAGCCAAGGGAATCCAAACAGGCTTCCCCGTCAGAAGATGTTTTACTTCAGCACAATCTCCAGCCGCATAAACGTTTTCGACTGAGGTTTCCATGAACTCGTTTGTCTTTATTGCTCCGCTTTTGCCCAGCTCGACTCCGATATCTTTGGCAAGTTCGACGTTCGGCTTAACACCAGTAGCCAAGATCACGAGATCCGCTTTATATTCGTTTTTGTCAGTGACTACCTTTTCGGCTTTATCTTTTCCCTCGATTGCTACAACTTTTTCGGCTTTGAAATTTACTTTTTTCTCAACTTCCCTTTTTATGATCTCACCGATCTCTTTATCAAATCTTGGAAGGGGATATTCGTATTTTCCGATAAGAGTTACCTTCTTCCCGATAGATGAAAATGCTTCGGCCATCTCTATGCCGATGTATCCTGCTCCCACGATCACGACGTTTTCCGCATCAGTAGCAACTTTTTTTATTTCATCCACAATTGGGGGTAGATCTATTGTAAAAACATTATTCAAATCGACTCCTTCTATCGGGGGAATTTTTGGAGAAGCTCCCGTAGCAATTAAAAGCTTATCCCATTCGTATTCTTTTTCTTCACCCTCTTCGTTAACGATTATGGAACCTCTCTTAGCTTTTACGACCTTGGCATTTATATGGACCTCAATTCCTCTCTTTTCTACGAAAAACTCTGGCTTGTAATACATTAGCATCTCGCTCGAAAAATCGAACTCAATTGCGTAGGGAATTCCGCAAGATGCATGACTAACGAAAGAAGACGCTTCGAAGACTCTGACATTCCAATCCGGCTTTAGTGCTTTAATTCTTGATGCTGCGGTCATTCCTGCTCCGCCACCACCTACGATCGCAACTTCCATAGCTGTTGATTAGGACTAAGAATATATAAATAATTTATGAACGAATTTAGTCTCCTAGATTTAACATCATATCTCAGAAAGTGTGTGCAATGCCAGTTCCCCGTTACTTTCAAGATCTATCGAGTAGTTATCCCAAAATACACACGTTCCAAAAACTACGATCTTACCCTTGCTGATATCTTCTTCGGACGAAAAAACACCTTTATCGCTTCTTATTATCGGATTTCCCCCAAGAACTCTTGAAGAACATGGCATTACAACGTTTTTGTTATTCCATTTTGCAATCGGATAGTATATGTCGCCAATATTGTTCTTTTCGTCGATTATTACGTCTTTTGCTAATTTGATCTGAGTATTCAGCTTATTCAAAACAGCGTTGATCACATCTGTAACATTGTCGAAGTTATTGTAATATGACGTGAACACAATCTTTTTTCCTTTTTTGAGCCAGTTTTTTATCCTATTTATCTCGCTAATTCTAAATCTCATCTCGGGATAATTAAAAACTATAATGTCATACTCCTGCAATTTGTAAAAGGAGCTGACACAATCCACCTTTATCCCGTTATCTAAACAGAGCTTTTTAAGCTTACTGAAATAGTAATAATCATCTATTAGAAACTCGCTGTGACTCGCACTCCATCCCACCTTCATGGAAAGGGTGTGAGAGTATTTATTAGAAAAATTTTATGACAAAATCTTTCTCGCAATATCTCGGTAGGTAGTATCCATCCAGTTGTATTTTTGGGCTAAAAATGATAAAAATGGAAAAGATTATTAAAATTAATTTATAGTGTCTATCATGAACGCAATCGTTTCTAAGAAGAATGAAGGTGAGATTATCCAAAAAGATGGTGTTAAATACACTGTCAAAGCAAAAACTGACAAGCTACTTGTTATCCTTGCCGAATTAGATGTAGGTGCCGAAACTGCCGTTCACAAACACGCTGGTGAAGAATTTAGATTTGTTCTAGAGGGAAAGATAGAATGTGATGTGGGTGGGACTGTCTACAGACTTGAAGCGGGTGAGTCTATAGTGCATCCCTCTGATGTTTCTCATAAAATAAAAAATATTGGAGATGAAAAGGCTGTCTACATAACGGTGGGAACTCCTCCAACATTTATTATTCAATGATAAAAGATGGACTGAGGTAACAAAGAAGCCGAGTGCCTTTTGTGTAAGCTTGAAGCAGTTGACTCAAGCAAAAAGATTAAATATGAGATTGTATTTCATATGCCAGAAATAGTATGAGGGGCAGATCCAACTTGAAGGGCAAAAAGATATACAACGAGCTTGACGATTTGAAACCAATAAGTGATGAGGAGTTGGAAGAACTCCTGAACACCCCTCGAAAAAAGTATAAAAAACCAAAGATAAGGTATTAACAGCAACTTTTTTATTTTATTTTATCTCTCTCACTTCATGTTCAGGATAATCCCCGCAGTAGACATTAAAGACGGTAAATGCGTTCAGCTTCAACAGGGTGATGAGAAAAAAAAGATCGTCGAAATAGATGACGTAATCGGCATCGCAAGGAAATGGGTTGAAATTGGGGCGAAATGGCTTCACATAATTGACCTTGATGGATCTTTCAAAGGAAAGTTAACTCATGAAGATATCGTTTTAGAAATATCTAGATTCACAAAAGTTCAGGTGGGTGGAGGGATAAGAACTCCTGAAATCGCCGAGAATCTTCTAAGGAAAGGTATTGACAAGGTTATCATTGGAACTTTAGCTGTGAAAGATCCCGAAAGTGTCAGAGAACTCGCGAAAAGATACCCTGGAAGAGTCATAATTGCAATAGATTCTAGAAAAGGAGAAGTTGTTGTGAAGGGTTGGAAAGAGGGAGCTGGAATAAGTCCTGTTGATCTTGCAAAGTTGTACGAAGACTGTGAGGTGGAATTCCTTTATACAAACGTCGATGTCGAAGGATTAATGGGAGGGATCAATTACGATAATGTCAAAACCGTTGTAAAGAAAGTCAGAAGACCTGTCATCGTAGCGGGGGGGATAACAACAATCGATGACGTTGTAAAAATAAAGGATACCGGTGCAGTCGGAGTTGTGATTGGTAGTGCCCTTTACACCGGTAAGTTAAAGCTTGAGGATCTATTAAAGCTGGAGGATGAATTATGAGGGGAAAATGCATTAGAAAAACAAAAGAAGTTTCTGTCGAGGTTGAAGTAAATCTAAGAGAAAGAGAGATTGAAATAGATACGGGAATTGGATTCCTCGATCACATGCTCGAAACCTTTGCCATTCACAGCGGAATCGGGCTGAAAATAAAAGCGAAAGGAGATCTAAACGTCGATGAGCATCATACGATTGAGGATGTGGCGATAGCTTTAGGAAGGGCTTTTAATGAAGCTGTTGAAAAGAAGGGAATAAACAGATTCGGTGATGCGATCATCCCAATGGACGAAAGCGTTGCTATATGCGGCGTAGATCTGAGTGGCAGAGGCGTTTTCACGTTCGAGGGAGAGTTTGGTGACACAACTATAAAGGGTGAGAATATTGTCCACTTTTTCGATTCTTTTTGCAGAAATTCTGGGATAAATGTTTACTTAAAAGTTAAAGGGTTTAATTCGCACCACAAGATTGAAGCATCTTTTAAAGCTCTCGCAAAAGCTTTGAAAGAAGCTTTGCAGAAAGTGGACGACAATGTTAGGAGTGCAAAGGGTTTACTTGAATAAAAAAATTACTCAATCTTTATAACTTTTCTCTCTCTGACTGCCACCTTTGGCAGTTCGATCTCAAGAACACCATTATTGTATCTTGCTTTGATCTTCTCGACATCAACCTCGACTGGTAGTGCTACCCTTCTGTATACCTCCCCGTATTTTCTCTCCTGTCTTATGTAGTTTTTACCCTTCTCCTTAACTTCTTCTTTTCTATGAGCTCTTATGATAAGGTCACTGTCCTCGATGAAGACCTCGATGTTTTCTTTATTAAAGCCCGGGAGATCAGCAACGACTCTGATTTTATCATCCTCGTCGATGACATCGATCGGAACTGTTATCTCGGTTGTCGTGAATCTATCGAACTCCTCAAGCAGTCTTGCCACTCTCTCTTGCATTTTTCTTAACTCCTCGAACGGATCAAACAGTCTCATTTACATCACCTCCTTAACTTTTTCTTCCTAACAAATTGTTAGTGAAATAGATATATAAAATTTTCGCTTATTTTCGATACATAATTACCGCCTTAGGTGACTGGATTAAAGATTCTTCACGAAATCCTCAGATTGACTTTGTAATACCTCATTAGGGGTTAGAGTAACAACAGCAAAGCTGACGAATAGATCCTCAATATATCCCGAAATTCAACTCCTGATCTTGGATGTAATTTTTCTTCAATCTTAGTGCTATTTCAGCTTTCTTCAGTTCTCTTCCAAGATATGCGGCGTGATCGAGTCTGCTGACAAGATCTAAATCTAAAACGGTATCTATTATGCTCTTTGCATCCTTTCCTACAACACAGACCTTTTCATGACTACAGACAATCCATCCTTTGGATAACCATATTCTGAAATCTCCCTTTGGATCTCTGATGAATTCTTTTTTCTCCTTCGCTTTCAAGCAATCTGGCAGTTCAGCTTCTGGATATCTCACTTTCTCCTTAATCACTAATAAGCTTAATCCGAGGTCTTTTGGAGGAGTTTTCTTGATTTTTGAACCCTTACTCATATAACTTGCTATTTTTAGCTCCCTTATAGAATTCACAGTCTTTGGACTTGCTTCTGTTGTGAAAAGGAGGTCTGCTCCGATCTCTTCGGCGATGTAAGCTATGATCGCGTTTATCCCGTGGGAATCCGCGTCGAAAAGCTCCGTTATATTCCCTACACCGAATAGCATCGGCGTGATTGGATCGATTTCCCTGAACCTTTTGTATCTCGAGAGACTTTCAAAAACCCCGAAAATCTCGAGAACGGGATCAGCTATAACTTTATTAGTTTTTGTTTTTACAAGCTCGACAGTATGCTTCAACATATCAACGTTTTTCTCAACAACCACAACCGCCTGATCTTTGATTAATTCTAAAACCTCCAAATTCTTCAAGGAAATGCTCATAATCATGTCCACACCGGCCGCAATACCCACCTCAATTGCCTTTTTCGAAAAAGTGTCAATGCTTAATGCATCGCAATAATCTCTTGCTGTTTTTACAGCTCTTCTGACATCTGAGAGATCGTAGGATATAGGAATTCCCAAATCGATTATGTCCGCACCGCTCTCCAAGTAGTATTCGATTCTTTGAATTAGTTCATCTCTTTCAAGCTCGGTAGCGTCAACAATTTCGGCGACTATCTTCATCCTGCTGTTCCCTCCAATCTGAATTCCATTTATATCAAACACTCCTACATCTAAACCGTTAACGAGTTTAAATAGTTCCTCCTCTCTGTTCAAATTCAACAACCTGTCTGCTGGAATTTCATGTGAAAGCTCTATCTCTTCGATCACCTCCATCACTTTGGGAATATCGTAAGCGTGAACAGGACCAAGTCTGATAGCAACTCCCTTTTTCTCTTCCAATTTTCTCCAGTTACCTTTTGCGAGTCCCGGGACAAGAACAAGATCGTATCCTGATAAATTAATGTCTTCAAGATGCTTATCCGTGATGAAAGCCGCTACATCAATATCGAGAACGAGAACATCAGCACCTCCCGAATTCTCCCTGACCATTTTTTCGGCAAATCTTCCGGTGACAAGCAGAACTTTCATAAGATTTAATTTTCCGTCCTTTCAAAAACCTTCTGATGTTCAAAGCCGAACTCCATGTTCACTCTAATCACAGTGACGGACGAGATTGTGTGAAAAAGATAGTTTTAAGAGCTTTGGAGCTCGGTTTAAACGCCTTATCGATAACAGATCACGACACTCTGAACGGAAGTCTTGAGGCAGCCGAATTTGTCAGAGACGAGCATCTTGATATCGATATAATTCCCGGAATTGAGATAACAACCTCAGACGGGCATCTCTTAGCATACGGTGTGAGCAGAGATATCGACAGGGGAATGAGTTTAAAGGAAAGCGTTTGGGAAGTGAAAAAACAGAACGGATTAACAGCTATCCCCCACCCCTTTCAGATAGATAGGCACGGTGTGAGAAGATTGGAGCTTTTCAGATACGTAGATGCGATTGAGGTTTTTAACGCCAAGTTTCTTACGGGTTTTTGTAACTTTTTGTCGTGGAAAATTTCTAAAAAATTCAATAAAACTATGATAGCAGGAAGCGACGCCCACCGTATCGAAACGATTGGATACGGTATAACGCTGATATTCTACAGCGATGTTTTAAAGGGAATAACGAAGGGCAAAACGAAGGTTTGCTGCAAAAGGACTCCTCTGAGATATATGTTCAGAGTGTAAACTATTCTTGCAGTCCCTTCACTTCTGTGTGTTCTACAGGATCGCAGAGGAATAAAAAGTTTACATGATTTCTCAAACCTCTAAGAATTTGGGCGGGACAAGGAATAATGCAGCCAACATCCACATGATTCCCCCGATATAAAAACGACAACGGACCCGTAGGATTCGGAAAACCTATGGATATAGACTTGAAGGAGTTAATGAGGGTAATCTGACATAATCGCCTCAATTATCGGACATTTGTGGCATTCGCCGTTAAACTTACACTCAATTACGGGATCGTGATAACATTTCATAGCTTCTCTTATGATTAATCATCTATATATATTTATCTGAATCCAAATCATCTCGCGACAAAGCGTTAAACTATTCGTTGTCATCCAAAGCATAAATATTTTAATTTTACCATGCATCTTACTCGTAATGAGTCTTGAGAGTGAGTATATGGATATAACTTTCTTGGAAGAAAACGGATTTACAAGAAAAAAGTGTCCAAAGTGCGGGAAACACTTCTGGACTGCTGATGAAAGCAGAGAGATTTGTGGAGATCCTCCCTGCGGCACCTACACTTTCATCAATAACCCCATCTTCAAGAAAAAATTCAAACTTGACGAGATGAGAGAGTACTACCTATCTTTTTTTGAAAAAAGAGGTCATAAAAGAATCAACCGATATCCTGTTGTCGCAAGATGGAGAGATGATATCTACCTAACGATCGCAAGCATAGCGGATTTCCAGCCTTTCGTCACGTCTGGAATCGTTCCTCCACCAGCTAATCCGCTGACAATTTCCCAGCCGTGCATAAGGATGGACGATCTTGACTCGGTAGGGAGAACAGGAAGACACCTAACACTTTTCGAAATGATGGCTCACCACGCTTTTAACTATCCCGGCAAAGAGATCTATTGGAAAAACGAGACAGTGATGTACTGCACCGAACTTTTGAACGAGCTTGGCGTCAAAAAGGAGGACATAGTCTACAAAGAGGAGCCTTGGGCTGGAGGAGGAAATGCGGGCCCTTGCTTGGAAGCCATAGTCGGTGGATTGGAGCTTGCCACCTTAGTTTTCATGAACCTTGAGGAGCACCCCGAGGGAGATATCGAGATAAAGGGCGTCAAATACAGGAAAATGGATAACTACATCGTCGACACTGGATACGGGCTGGAAAGATTTGTCTGGGCATCTCAGGGAACACCCACCGTTTACGATGCAATATTTCCAAAAGTCATAGACATGATATTGGAGAATAGCAACGTCAGATTCTCAAGAGACGACGACCTCATTCAAGAGATAATAGCAGAAAGTTCTAAGCTTGCCGGAGTTTTCGGTAGCCTAAGGAGTGAAAAGCTCTATGAATTGAGAGAAAGCATAGCTAATAAATTTAAAATCACCGTTGATCAACTTGAAAAAATAGTCAATCCACTTGAAAAGGTATACGCTCTCGCAGATCATACGAGGTGCATTCTATTCATGCTCGGAGACGCCCTCGTCCCATCAAATGCCGGATCAGGATACCTCGTCAGATTGATGATTCGAAGGGCATTAAGAATGTCGGATGAAATCGGACTAAGCCTGAAACTTTTTGATTTGGTTAGTCTTCACAGGAAAATTCTAAAAGAATTCGAATTTAACGTCCCCCTCGAAACAATCCAAGAGATTTTGGAGCTTGAAGAGAAGAGATACAGGGAAACTATAAGCAAAGGAATTTCCCTAGTCGAAAGAACTATCGAAAAGAAGAAAAAGATCGAAAAAGACGACCTTATCGAGTTCTACGATTCCCATGGGATACCCGCGGAGATCACCGTCGATCTCGCTAAGAAGAAGGGAATAGAAGTGGAAATGCCCGAAGATTTTTACGCGGAGCTTGCCTCAAGACACTCTAAAGCCGAAAAGAAGGAGAGAGTAAAGCTTCTTGAAAAGGAGTATCCTCCAACTGAAAAGTTATATTACAACTCGAAACTGCTCGAATTCGAAGCCGAAGTTATCGGGGTCGAAGGTGATTATGTAATCCTTAACAGAACAGCTTTCTATCCAGAAAGCGGTGGACAGGATAACGATACGGGATATCTGATTGCGAACGGAAGGAAAATCGACGTCCTTGATGTCCTCGAAGAAGGAGGTGTAATAATTCACAAGATTAACGGAAAGCTCAACGTAGGTGATAAAGTTAGAGGCTTCATAGATAGGGACAGAAGATTCAGACACATGAGACATCATTCGGCTACCCACCTGTTACTCCACGTTTTGCAAAACAAGTTAGGAAAACATGTATGGCAGGCTGGAGCAAGAAAAGAATGGCAGAAGGCGAGATTGGACGTTACGCACTACAAGAGACCAAGCGAGGATGAGATCAGAGAAATTGAACTCGAAGTCAATCGAGAGATCATGGCTAACAAAGACATCTCATGGAAGTTCATGGATAGGATAAAAGCCGAACAGCTCTACGGATTCAGACTCTATCAGGGAGGAGTCCCTCCGGGAAGGGAGATAAGAGTAGTCAGAGTTGGAGACGATGTTCAGGCTTGCGGCGGAACCCATTGCGAGAAAACAGGTGAGATCGGCGTCTTCAAAATAATAAGGGTTGAATCAATCCAAGATGGTGTTCTGAGATTTGAGTTCGCTGCAGGAGAAGCTGCCTTAGAGCACATTGCAAAGAACGAATCCATACTGAAAGAGGCAAGCAGCATTCTCAGAGTTCAGCCGGAGATCCTACCGAAAACAGTTAACAGATTCTTCGAAGAGTGGAAAGAACAGAGAAAGACAATAGAAAAGCTTCAAGACGAAATAGCTAAGATAAAGGCGGAAATCCTTGAGAGAGATGCGGAGGATTTCGAAGATCTGAAAATAATCGTGGAGATTATGAAGGAAGATCCGAAAATGCTCGCAAAGATCGGAATCAAACTTGCTGAAAAGGGATACGTGGGAGTGTTACTTTCTGAATACGACGGCGTGAAAATCACAACATTTAGCGGACATGAAAAGGTGGATGCCCGTGACCTGATGAAAATCATCGGAAGGTTAATCAAGGGAGGGGGAGGCGGTAGAAAAGATCTAGCACAAGGTGCCGGACAGATAATGCCGAGCAAGGATGAAGTAATTGCGGAAATCATCACTTACCTAAGGGAAAGGTTATGATCAGAGTTTTTCCTATAAAAGGTGTTCCCGAGATAAAGGAAGGAGACGATTTAGCTAAGATATTTACAGATCTTTTTAACTTTGAAGATGGGGACATTCTCGCTGTCTGCTCTACAGTAGTCTCGAAATCCGAAGGAAGACTAATAAGGATTGATGAGATAAAACCATCCGAAAAGGCAATAGAGCTTGCGGAAAAACACGGAAAGGATCCGAGATTTATTCAAGCCGTCATCGATGAGAGCGAAGAGATTCTGATAGAATACCCGATACTTCTGACAAAAGCAAAATTCGGGAATATATGTATAAACGCTGGAATAGATAAGAGCAACGTAAAAAAAGGTTATTTACTTCTTCCTCCAGAGGATCCAGACAGATCAGCAAGGATCTTAAGAGAGAAGATAAAGGAGATAACGGGAAAGGATGTGGGCGTTATTATCACGGATACCAATGGAAGGTGCTTTAGGAAGGGCGTCGTTGGCTTCTCAATTGGCTTATCCGGCATTCAAGCAATGAGGGATTGGAGAGGTAAAAAAGATCTCTACGGAAATGAGCTCGAAGTGACTGTGGAGTGCGTTGCTGATGAGATTGCGGCGTTCGCAAACCTCGTGATGGGTGAAGCCGACGACGGGATTCCCGCCGTTGTCTTCAGAGGGCTTGATCTGAGCGGGGACGGGAGCATGAAAGATATCCACAGAACCGAAGAAGAGGATGTTATAAGGAAGATCATAAATGAGGTTTCTGATCGTAGGAAGCAACGTTCGGAACGTAGCTGAATCGGCAAGAAAAGCTGGATTCGAGGTATTTGCACTAACCAAGCATGATGATGCAGATCTGAGACTATATGCAAAAGAAGTTTATCTCATCAAAGAGGAGGGAAAAGAAAGCGTTAAAAAAAGAGCCTTGGATATTGCCGAAAGCGTTAATGCTGAAATCGTGACGACTTCAGGATATGAAAGCCTCTTTAATAAAAAGCTTGAGGAAATCATCAATAAGAGAAAATTCTACAAAAAATTGGAAAACTTGGGATTCGATTTTCCCGAATTACTGAAGAACGGAGAGTGGGGGATATTGAAGCCCGAAATTGGCGGCGGCGGTGAAAGCATAGAGTTTAGCAACAAGATCAAAGAGGGATACATTCTCCAGAGGTTTATCGACGGGATTCCCTGCTCTGTTTCTGTTTTGAGCAATGGCAAAATGGCTAAGGCTATCGCAGTGAACAAAATGTTAATAGGGGACGAAAGATTTAACGCCTCTGGATTTAGGTATTGCGGCAATATCACACCCTTCAAAACAGAATGGGCGAAGAGATTAAAGAAGATTGGGGAAGAATTAGCCATGGCGTTTGATCTGATCGGAAATATTGGTGTTGATTTCGTCCTAGCAGATAAACCATATGTCCTTGAGATAAATCCGAGATTTCAGGGATCCCTCGATTCAATAGAATGGAGCAGTGATTGCAACCTTTTCAAACTCCACTTGGAGGCGATAAACGGGAGATTACACGAAGTAAAACAGAAAAGGTTCGCAGGGAGAGCTATTTTGTTCACGGATAAGGATAAGATAATCAGAAGATCCCCAGTGGGAAATCCTTTTTTTGCGGACATCCCCAAAAAGGGTGACTGTTACTCGAAGGGGGATCCATTAGTCAGCGTTCTCGCGAGCGGAAAGAGTGAGGACGAAGTGATGAGAAAGCTCCTTTCTAGGAAGGATTTAGCCCTGAGATTGCTATGATCTTGTTTTCAACGATGTTCCTATATGAATATCCACTTGATAGAATCATAAAAGCGGTTGAACTCAGTGGATGTGACGGTCTTGAGTTTTGGGTGGAAACACCTGATTTCTGGATAGATAAAAGGATAGAAAGACTTTATGAAATAAAAGAACACATAGGGGCGATTCACGGCGCTATTTTAGATTTAAACCCGTGTAGTGTTAACCAACACGTTGTCGAAGCTACAATGAAAGAAAATCTCTTTGCTGTAAATATAGCTTCGAAATTGAATCGTATTCTCACAATCCATGCGGGAAAGAGAAGTGCACTAAGGAAGCCCGTTGAAGAAGACCATGAAGCTCTACAGAGATATTTCAGAGTTTTGAAAAAGTACAGTGAGATAAAGAACGCCAAAATACTTTTGGAGAACAGCGAGCCTCTCATCAATTACCTGTGCAAAGATTACGAAGAGGTCATCGGATATGCAAAGAAATTCGGGTTCGGGATAACTTTAGACATCAATCACGCCATGAAAAACGGAGATCTGTGGAAGTATTTAGACTCTGTGGAATTGATAAAGAATTTGCACGTAAGCAGTTACGACAAGAACGGAAGACACACGACTGCTAGGAATGATGAGAGAGTAAAAAAATTCCTTTTAGAAATCAAGGACACTGGCTACGAAGGTTTAATAACGATAGAGCTCGATGATCTGAGTTACGGAGAGATGACTTACGAAGACAAGGTCGAAGAGCTAAAAAAAGAAAGAGAATTCTTAGAAAAGTTCATCTAAAGTACCCCAAATCTTCTTCGCTTCTCCACTGCATTGCTTGAGCTTCCTGTATTTCCTTTATCTGAGCTATCAGTTTCTCCATCTCCTTAGCCCTTTCCTCTAAGTCTTCAATGCTTACCTTCAGGTTCAGTAACTTCATCAGAACTTCAAGGACGGCTTTTGCGCTTTTCGGATCCACCATGTATCCTGATGTTGTCCCCATGAGACATGCTGCTTCTATCCCCTCAAGCATGGCTAAACCTATTATCAGTCCGGCGGCACCTATTATCCCACCGGCAGGCTCGCCGTCTTCAAATTTAACTCCAGCCTTCTTAAGTGGTTCTATCAGGCTTTCACTGTTAACGGCACCGATAACGTAAGGATGTTCGACAAGTCTTCCGACTCCGTATCCTCCAAGGGTATATATCCTTTTGACGCCAAAATCTTTCGCAATCTTCAGGTAAGCATTCGCGAGTTCGAAGTGTCCCTCGTTACTTATGCTCTGGTAATCTCCGACAAGAATTAGCAAATCCGGTGAAGTTCCATCACTCTTATAAGCGTAGACCTCGTTCTTTGGCATCCTTATCAGTCCGTCCTTCTCTACAATCACCTGAGGAGGGAAGTGGTGGGAGTATATCTCAACAACCTTAACAACGTCGAGGACCTTGACAAGGTGATCGGCAACGAGCTTGCCGACGTGTCCTATCCCGGGTAGCCCTTCTATCATTACGGGATCTTTTAAATTGACTTCTTCAGGCTTTTTTAAATACCTTATATCAACCCTTTTCAACATTTTCGCACCTCCTTATCCAGAAACCCTTTTGCTTTCTGAGCATTCTTCTATACTTTCCGTATGGATCTTCGGGGGAGAATCTTGGTGGAATCGGCATGTAAGTTTTACCACCGCAGACCGGGCAAATCTCTTTCAGCGTATATCTACCACATTCGCAACACTTCCTTATCAGAGATTTCATACAGCTTCCCTTATGAAGTTGGCTTCTCCACCAAGCTTTTTCATAGTTTTCGTAACCGCATCAACAACCTTCTTCAAAACACCCTCAGCAGTTTTGTAGTCATCGCTTTCGACTATAACTCTGTATTTCGGTGCTCCAACGTATTCCACCTTTATATCCACTCCATCTTTTGCAAACTTCTTTACCTCTGACAGAGCTTTCTTTATCCTTTCTATACCATCTCCGGCAAAAGATTTCAGCTCGAAATATCCTCTAACCTTAACTCTTGGGGGTTTTATATGCTCTCTTGCGAGTTCTGCAATCTCTTTTGCGAGTTTCTCGCCCGTTATTTTAACTAAGACTTCGTAACCTTCGTATGCAGCTTCCTCGAAAGCTGAGTATACGCTGTCGAACTTTTTCAGCAACTTTTTCCCGATTTTTTCAAGCTCCGTTCTATCAATTCCTACCTTTTCTCCAGCTATCTCAAGCCATTTGAACGCTCTTTGCTCGCTCTTCCATTCTTGAATCTTCTCTCTCCTCTGTCTTTCATTAACATCTTTGATGCTCAGATCGATGTGACCTCTCTTCGGATTTACATCGAGGACTTTACAGACGACCTTCTGTCCCTTTTTCACGTAATCCCTGATATCTTTAATCCATCCCGGTGCCACTTCGCTTATATGGACTAATCCCTCTTTATTTTCGTATTCGTCTAGAGATACAAATGCCCCAAAATCCATTACCCTTGTTACAGTTCCGATTACGATTTCACCTTTTGATGGGTATCCTGATCGTTTTATCACGAGTTTCTCACTTTTTTCACTCATTAAAGAGAGTTGCTTGGAAGGATATTTTAACTTTTGCACTTTTATTTCAGTCCATGTCTCTTTTTGAGAATCTCGATCTTGTCTAAAACCGCTTTTTCTAAATCAACACCGAACATATCTGCCAAAACTGATAGCTGTAGAAAGACGTCTGCGAACTCTTCTTCCAACTCTTTCTTTTTTGGGACTTTTTTTCTTAATTTCTCCGAGTTCTTCAAGTAATTGAGAGATGGATAGGTGGGCGTCCCTACTCAAGCCCAACTTCTCATCGATTTCTCTAACGATATCGGATGCAAGTTTTTGAAATTCCCTCACATTCATGACGGGACTATGAAGTACTCCCTTAAAATCTCTGCCTTATCTTCTCCGACAATTTTTCTCAATTTCTCGTAGTTGATTGGTTTGGATGCCAAGATCTTTCCTGCGGTTTTCTTTCCGATTCCCGGAACAATTTCGATTTGATAGAGCTTAGCTCTGTTTATGTCAATCCTTGGAACTGCCGAGACACTTCTCATTCCATAATCGATTACCCTCGCATCAACGAATGTGTTTCTTTCAAATTCGCCGTAAATTCCAACAAGCAGAGGATACGTAGCAAGCTGCCTTCCAAAGCTTATTTTTCCCTGTATCTCTATCCTTAAATCTCTTAGGAGTCTTCCTCTCGGAACAACTTTTTCGAGCATAATTCTGTCGAAATTCTTTCTTATCATTTCTTTGAATTTTTTGAAGTATTTTTTATGTTTTTTAACGAGTTTATCTCCAATCTCAGCCATCGGCGTGAACGGAAAGACCTTTACCTGTCGTAGATTCACTCTCCTCACAAGTAGATCCCTTTCGATAAGATTTAGCAGAAATTCGTAATTTTTCTCAAAGGTCTCTTTGGTTTCACCCTTAAGTCCGAAAACGAAGTTTATTCCGGGAAGGAAACACGGCAGACCGTTGTGCCCGACGTATCTTCCGTATCTGTTCATCAGTTCGATTGCAAACATGACTTCATCGGGAGTTGCTAGCAAACTGTTTTTTCTTATCACTCCCTCATCAGCGCTCTCAAGACCGAAAGCTGCGATATTTCCAGGGCTCTGATAGATCACGATCGTTTTTATGATCTCCTTGGACTCTTCGGGATATTCAGCAATCGTTTTTGGATTTACATTGTCCAGATGCAGCATTTTTATCTTGGGACAGTTTTTCCAAATCGCTCTATGGAAATTCATCATAAATTCCGGGTTGGGCTTCGGGATATCGTAGCGGAAATCCGCCATGTAGGTGAAAAAGTCCGTTTGATTCCCCAGCCTGAAGTATCTCACTCCGTGATCGTAAAGAGCCTTAATCTCCCTTATCACGGCATGGGGATCACGCATTGAGATTTTGTGTATCCTCTCTATACAGAATGAACATCTCCCCCAGTAGCATCCCTTGTAAGTTTCTATCTCACAGATAACGTAAGGGTAGTCTGGGTGCTGCTTAACAACTTTGGCACCAAGGACTGAGAATCTATTGACGAAATTCCTCGTTCTGTCTCTCACAACGCCACCCAATCTTTCGTAAAGTTCGTGTTCAAAGGGGAACTTGATCACCTCGTAATTCGGGAGATCTTCGACTTCAAGGGTTATCGGGCCTACGAGAATTTTATCTTTTTCTGGGTAAATCTCCTTTAACTCTTTGAGCGAGAGCGGTTTTCCCCCAAGATACTTTCCCGGAACGGCTATCCCCGCAATGACGATAATTTTATCGGCTTTTTGTAAGATCGTGGGGTTCTTTCTGAATTCATCTACCGTGACATATATCCATTTGATTTTCAGATCTTCGAGCATTCCCGCTATATATCTCGGATAAGGTGCAATATAAGGGGGAACTCCGAGGCATGAAGGTTCGTCAACGTATCCGTCAAGGATTGCAATCATTCTCCCCTTTGGATTTTAGCGTGACCTCCTACTATTGAGTTGCTTAGCTCAAGATTTCTTATCTCACATTTTTCATCTACAATACTTCTCCATAGCTTAACTTTTTTCAGAATAACTGAACTGAATATTACCGAGTCACTTATGTCCGAAGCCTCGATTACGCAGTCCCTTCCGATATATACGTAGGGGCCGATTATGCTTCTTTTTCTTATCTCGACATTGTCTTCGATGACGACTGGCTCGATAATCTTTGAAGTTTTGTCTAATTTCACGTCGTCGCTTATGTAGTTTTCCAAATAGATCTTGAACGCCTCAAGATAGCTATCGGGATTTCCGACATCATACCAGTTTCCTTCAAAAACAAATCCATAAACGTTTTTCCTATCAATCAGCCAACTGATGAAATCACCTAAATTATCTTTTTTCTCACCTCTAACGTAATCACCAAGCATCTCTTTTGTATCGTAGTCTAAAGCATAGATACCGATGCCTGCTAACGTAGATTTCGGTTTTTCGGGTTTTTCCTCGAAGGATACGATTCGATCACCGTTAAGCTGAGCAATTCCGTATCTCTTTGCGAGATCGAAGTCCCCCACATCGTATAGTGCTATCAGCGGCTTTTTTTCTTTGAATTTTTCAATAAACTTTTCAATACCGAAAGAGAAGACGTTGTCTCCAGCTAATACGAGGATATCATCATCTATATCCTTCGAAACTTCATACAGAGCTCTCACAGCACCCAGTTTCTCCTCCTCTTTCGTAGTATTTTCTATAACTAGTTTGACATCCTTATCTTCAGCCCATTTTTCAAAATCATCCTTAAATCTGAGATTCGTTGAAACGATTATCTCAAAGCCGAAAGGTTTTATTTTCTCATATATATAATCGATTATTTTTTTCTTTCCAAGCGGTAGAAGGGGTTTAGCTTTTGTTCTGGTGATGGGCCACAACCTTGTGGCGTAGCCACCCGCCATTATTATCGCTTTCATAAATCGAGGAATGCATTAAAAATTAAAAAATTTATGCTATTCCGAGATTTTTCAGAATCACTGAGAATATCGTGTTTGTTATATGGATTCCGTTCATTTCGAGTATTGTGTTGAGAATAGCTCCGATTATCGCCCCTACTATCAGAGAAGAGATTGTTCTAATTTTTATTATTAGAATCAAAGCTATTACAAACAGAACTAAAGTCGAGATAGCACCGATTTTCGTTAATTGCTCTTGGGTCTCCGATAGAGCTTGGTTCATAAAGTTAAACAGGGTTGATATTCCCGTCATTCCGAAAAGCAAACCAATAATCAAACCGATAGCAATTATTGTGTGATCTCCCATAAAAGGATTTGGGTGATAACGTTTAAAAAATTTAAGTCTCGAAACCGCAAATGTAATAAATCCTGATTTTAATGATTTTTAGAGCGGGGGTTGCCGAGTCAGGAAAAGGCGCGGGATTGAGGGTCCCGTCCCGTAGGGGTTCGAGGGTTCAAATCCCTCCCCCCGCATTTTTTTAATCCCCTTTTCGTCGAGAACTATACTCTAAAGCAACAACATTATCCCTCAACGGGATCTAACTTCTACCTAAGACTATCCCAATATATTTGAGATCGTCTCTCGTTATACCTCTAAGCAGAAACAGAGTTACAAAGTATATCGCCGCTCCAACTAAAACGACTAAAGCACCATCAACCAATCTTGACAGCTTAAACTGTGAGGTAAAATAAAACATGATCAAACTTGAAACGGTAGGCTTAATCAAGTGACTCATCCTTGGAAATACGTCGAGCACAATCTTAGAGAGGTATGCTAAAACAATCCAGCTAACAAAGTTGGAGATGACTGTAGCAATTCCCGCACCGATAATTCCCCATCTCAGTATCATAAAGTAGTTTAGAGCGATATTCAGAATCATTGCAAAAAAAGAAACGTAAACAGGATATTCTGGCTTTTCCTTCGCGCTAAATATAACTCCCCAAAACCCCAAAGCTGAACAAAGAATCAAAAATGAGAGAATGTATAAAACGGGGACCGCCGGTAAGTAATCAACGCCGTAAACTAATCGGATTAAAGGCTCACCCAGAGAGATTAATCCGAACACAACTGGAAAGGATAAAATTGCACTGTACTTGAAGGCTCTGTTAAAAGCATTCTTCAAGTCTCTGCCCTCCAATTGAACGAAAACTGGAAACATGACAATGGGAACAGACACTAATCCAGCGATGGCTCCAACTATGTTGTAAGAAGCTCTGTAGTACCCGACATCCTCAGCTGGTAGAAACATCCCTATCATCACAGAATCAACATAAGCGAAAACAACCCAGGTGATCGAGCCGATTGTTAGATAGCTCGTAAACCTGATAATTCTCTTCCATTCGATTGATTTAATCTTTCCAAAAACAAAGGATCTGTAGCTTTTCAATAGTAAAGCGAACAAAGCTATCAAAGTGAGAAGGCTTGCAATCACAAAACCTAATAATGCTCCGACAACGGACAATCCCATAAGAATAAAAAGAACAACGAAAAATAATCTTGAAAGTTCGTAAACCAAAGATTTAACCAAATTAGCTTTGAAGTTGTTGAAAGCGTTGAAAATGGCGTTTACAAATCCGGATAATGAGTAAAACAAGATGAAGAGCGATGTTACTTTCAGGGGATCAGAGAGTAAGGGTTTGCGGAAGACGTAGATAGATAACGCGTCGGAAGATATAAACAACACCAGCGACACCGCCAGTGCCAACAGAATCTTCAGCTTACTCAAACCTCTTACGTACCCCCTAACTAGTTCGTAATCTCTTTTCCAGTGAGCATAAGCAACATATCTTATGAGTGTTGCATTGATTCCAAGATCTGTAAATGTTAGAAGAAGGAAAGCAATCGACAAAGCCAGAGAATAAATTCCAAACAGCTCCGGCTTTAAAGCTCTTGCAACGTATATCGCTATAATGACACCAACGACGTTTGCGATAAGCACTGATGAGCTGTTGTAAATTACATTTCTGAGTACCTTCTGAGCTAGCACACGGTAAGATTGCCGAAGGATGTTATATTAATGTTTTTCAGCATTCTCGTTGTTGAGTCACCTGAACTATAAGGATGATATCATAAAATATATTAACTTGCCTTCCAACACAGCTTTATGTTGAAAAACTTAACTTTCCTGATTCTTTTGTTCGCTGTGATCTCACTAGCGTCGGCTCAGGTTATAAGAGTGGAAATGGATCCCAATATCCTATTGCCGAACGACATCGCCTACTGCAAGATCATATTCACTCCGCAGCGAGACACCTATGTCAGCGGGATATCTGTATTTTCACCCTCTGGGATAGATGTTGAGCCGTCAGGTGTTTCTGGTGTTGGGATGATCCCGGCGGGCTCGAGTTACGAGTTTCCGTTCACGATAAAAGCAGAAAGGAGTGGAGTACACACACTAACAGCATACATATACACTTTTAATGGGACTGTGAAGCAACCGATAGTTGTTAGGGTTCTTGACATCATGCCAGAAATCGTTTTAGACAAGACTTTTCTCCGCCTGAACGAGGTAAATGAAGTTAGTTTCTCTGTGACAACTCCGATAAAGCTTGATGAAATCATTGTGGAACCCCTTTTTGATGCAAATCCAAAAATAATACGCATTGCAGATGGAAAGGGTGAATTCAAGTTTGAGCCCTTAAAAGAGGAGCCCTTAAGGTTTAAGATAAAATTTTACAACGGAAAAAATTACCACGAAATTGTCAGAACGATAAATGTGACATACGTTCAGAGCCGTGGAATTTTGATAGACGCCTCCCCAAGATATCTAAACACACCCATCGGTGATGTAAACCCAATAGATATTCAGATAACAAATCTCAGGACTGATACCGTCTACTCCATCAGCATAAAAGCCGAAGGAGAAATCCTCTCAAGTGATGAGATTCAAGCACCGCAATTAAAGCCTGAGGAAACGTTCTCAACCGAGATCCTATTTTGTTCGAGAAAAAGCGGTTATCATCAAATCAATTTTACAGCATGCTACTTGGACGAGCTCAATTATAAGCACTGCAAAGTTAAGAGCGTGAGTATTAATGTCCTAAACGAATCCGCATTAAAACTCAGCGGAATAGAGACCGAAATTAGTGCACATGGATTGACAATCACAGGAGATGTCAGCAATAACGGAAAAAGCGTTGCCTACAATATCTTGATCTCGGCGATTTCCGAGAATTTAACGAAAACGTACTACATCGATCAGCTCGATCCATTCGATTTTGATTCATTCGAATTTACATTTCCAATTACGACAAAAACTGTTCTTTTAAAACTTCAGTGGAAAAACGAGATGGGCGAAAGTTTTGAGGAATCTGAAGTTGTTGAAATAAACAGCCTCACGGCGGCGACTGAGAGGTCTCCACAATTTACCCACATAATTCCCGTAATCGTCTTGATCTTTGTCCTGATAATCGTGATTTTTGCTTGGAAAAGAAGATGATAGAGCTCATTGATGTTTACAAAAGCTATAAAACCGGATATTACGAGGTATTAGCCTTAAGGGGAATAAACCTGAAAATAGATAGGGGAGAGTTTGTGGCGATAATGGGCCCCTCAGGAAGCGGTAAATCGACTTTGCTTTACCTTATCGGATGCTTGGACAAGCCGACGAAGGGGCGGGTGATAATCGACGGGGAGGATGTAACCCAAATGAACGAAAAACAGTTAACTGAAATAAGAAGGGATAAAATAGGATTTATTTTCCAGCAGTACTATCTAATCCCCACGCTAACTGCTCTGGAGAACGTGGAGCTTCCAATGGTTTTTAAAGGAATTCCAAAGATGGAAAGAAAGAAAAAAGCTGAATACCTTCTCACTCTTGTGGGTTTAAAGGATAAAGAGAACAGAAAACCTAACGAGCTCAGTGGAGGAGAACAGCAGAGAGTTGCGATAGCGAGAGCGTTGGCGAATAATCCATCCATCCTTCTATGCGATGAACCAACGGGAAATCTCGACTCAAAGAGCGGTAGACAGATTATGGATTTGATAAAAGACCTGAACGAGGAAATGGGGGTTACAGTTGTTCTGGTCACTCATGACTCATCGCTGAAAGTTTATGCGGATCGCATTATCAACATAAAGGATGGTCAGTTATGCTGATCGAGCTTGCTGTAAGAAATCTCAAAAGAACAAAAGTTAGAAGTGTTTTGGCTGTAATCGGAATAGTTATCGGTGTAATGGCTATTAGCTCCATAGGCATATTCGGTGAGAGTCTAAAGGCGACGATTCTTGAGAACTTCAAAGATATCGCCGACGAGGTTATAATCACCCCCAACTACATCCACGGATACGATTCAATCGATGAAAGAACAATCGAGAAGATTAGGAGAATTCCTTACGTTGAGAATATCTACGCTGTTAAGAAGAAGTCCGCCTTCATCTACTACAAAGACAAAAAAACATATACTACAGTTTACGGAATGGATGAAGAAGATACAAAGATTTTCAAGCTTGAAAAAGGCAGCTACAAAGGTTGTTTGGTAGGAAAGAACATTGCGGAGTTCTTGGAACTAAGAGTTGGATCCAAAATCATCGTGGAAGGAAAGAGCTTCAGAGTCGGGGGGATAATTGAAAGGGAAGCGAGATTCGATATAAATCCAAATTTCGCCGTGATAATCCCATCCAAAGATTTCGAAAGCATTTTTGGAGAGATTGAATATGCACAGGTGATCGTTAAGATTGAGGATCTGCAATACATCGATGATTTTAAAAAATACGTGGACTCCAAAATTAACAGAAAAGATAACAAAGTCTCTGCTTTCGAAATGAGAACGATCATAGAGAGGATAAACGAGGCGTTCACTGGAGTCACTTTATTCCTAATGGCGATCGCTGCGGTATCCCTCCTTGTGGCCGGAGTTAGCATTTTGAACATAATGCTTATGTCAACTGTTGAGAGAACAAAGGAAATCGGATTGATGAGGGCGATAGGAGCTTACAGAGAGACTATCCTGAAGATCTTCTTGACGGAAGCTTTGATCTTGGGTCTCATTGGAAGTGTTATCGGAGGATCTCTCAGCTTCGTGGGAGGATATTTAATCGACATGATGATTCTTCACACGGCAAAATACGTTTTTCAACCATCATCGCTCTTGTACGTTTTTTTGGGGATTTTTGTAGGAATTTCTACTTCTTTAATAAGTTCACTTTATCCGGCTTGGAAAGCTTCAAAACTTGAGCCGATCGAAGCTCTGAGATATGAGTAACGAAAACATTATTAATTTAATCATTTAGTCTTAATATGGCTGAGAAGGAAAGAGACCGAGCTCATCATGAAAAACTGTTTAAAGCCTCAATGAGTCCGATAAGAAGACAGATCGTGGCGGCAATAGGAATCCACGGAAAAACAAGGGAAGAACTGAAAAAAGAACTAGATTTAAGTGATTTTCAATTGAAGTTCAACCTAGACTGGCTAATACAGGAGGGGTTTGTCGTAGAAGAAGAAGGCAAGCTAAAGCTAACCGATGACGGTATAGAATTACTTGAGGCAGGTTAATTCTTCTTTTTCATGTATTCTGAAAGCTCCCGATAGAATCGGGCAAATTCACCGGACCCCAAAATGATGTAAGGCTCCCCCTCTCTAACGGTGAATATAATTACTTTATCGTCAGCAAAAATAATTCCGTGGGTTATTTTCCCTTTTTTGAATTCTTTTACCTCTTTTTTTCCTTTAGTTTTGTCCAAAATCCTCCTCAACTCATCGTTAAGGGAAATTGCATAGACTTTGATTTCTTTAGACTTGCTCAAGATCTCATCGATCAATCTGTAGGCAATTTCGCCCCTAACGAGTTCTACAACTTCTTTTTTACTTTTTTTCTCAAGCTCCTTGAGACTTGAAGAGAGAACGTCGAGTCTTTCCTTAAGCTTTGCTGAGAAGATCTCCACGAGTCTTTCGGCACTTATCGTTCTGAATTTTCTTGGTTTACCGTAGGACTCGACGAGACCCTTACTCTCAAGACTCCTTATGACATCGTAAACCGAAGTTCTCGGAATCCCACTTTTTTCGGAGATTTCGGAAGCTGTCAGCTCTCCCTCTTGAATTAAACAAAGAAGAACTCTTATTTCGTAGTCTGAAAACCTGAAATCTCTCAGGACATCTATGAGCTTGTCCACGCTGGATAGTGTTTCGAAATGTTTATATATATTTCGTAGCTTCAACTACGACAGGTGAAAAGATGAAAAGGTTAATCACCATTTTGATACTTTTGATAATCCTGTCAAAGGCTTCAGCTCTGAGTTACGAAGACAAACCAACAGTGACAGCGTTTATAAGTGGCAGTAACCACATACCGAGAGGCGATTACATAACAATCCACGTGACTGTCTATAATCCTGCCGAAAAGAAAAAGGTTGATTACTTTGATAGGGAAGAGGCGATGTTCTTCTATGGCAGAGAGGACATGATTTTCACAGCATACAATGTTAAAATCGAACTTTTGGGAGATGACAACATCCAAGTAAAAACACCGTCCCAATTTATCCCAGCTCTTCCACCGATGCAACCCGTGACACTTTCGTTCATCGTTAAAGTTTCTGAGGATGCGAAAGCGGGAGAAAACGAACTCAAAATGAAGGTGGAGTTTGATAGAATCAGCTATCTCAGCTATCTCGATACATACACACCCCAAACAGTTCCCGTTCAAAAAACGGTGTCTGGCTCTAATGAAACTGTAACCTATAAATACGAAATGCTAACTAAAAGGTACAGAGTCCAATACGATCACGAAAGCTTAGAGATAACACTTCCCGTATACGTGAAGGAGAAAGATGTAAAACTCGAGATCGTGAACGTATCCGCCGAGAACATCATTGGTAAGGGAAAGGGTAAGCTTGTAATCGAAGTGAAAAATATCGGGAACAAAATCGGAAAAAATGCCTACCTCGTTTTGGAAACCCCTTCGGGCTTTAAGGCATCCGCAATGCCATCTCAGCCGTCCTACTACGTTGGAGATCTGAAACAGGGTGAAACTGCGAAAGCGATATTTTACGTCAGAACGGACATTAAGGACGAAGGTAACTACACCTTTAAGGTAAAGGCGGTTTACCTGAACGAATACGGTCAGATTACAGAAAGCGATCCAGTCCCCTTCGGTGTTTACGTGGAAAAGGCTCCCGACTTTGTTGTCAAATCTGTGGAAAGCAAAATATTCGTCAATGCGAAGGGAGATGTGATCGTAACACTAACTCCCACAGCCGATCTCGAGGATGTCAGCGTTTACCTTACGGCGAATCCACCACTCTCAGTTTTGAGCACCGAATACTATTTAGGCGATGTCAAAGCCGGAGAAGAATACACAGCCGTGTTCAAAGTTAAAGCGAGCGATGAAGCAAAGCCCGTGAGCTATCCCGCCGAAATAAAGATGAAATACAGGAGCATGGATGAATATTTCTACAGCGATGGAAAAAGCATAGGGATTAGGGTCAATCCAAAGATGAAGTTCGAAGTTTCCGGAATCCCTAAGATCCACGCCGGAAGCACCGAAATCATAACGTTCATCGTAAAGAACGTCGGAAATTTCACGATAAAGGAGGCAACTGCGAGGTTGACAATCACCGATCCGTTTAGCTCAAGCGACGACACAGCATATATCGGAACACTCAGACCGGGAGAATCCACAGAGGTAAAGTTTCAGCTCAGTGTAGATATGGATGCAACTCCCAAGAAGTACGGATTGAATTTAGAAATTAAATACAAGGATTTGGAGGGTGAATGGGCAATAAGTGAACCTACAAAGACCGTGATTGAAGTGTTACCGCCGAAACCACCTTACAGTGCGATTGCTTTGATCGCAATAATAGCTATTGTAGCAATTGCTTACTACCTAAGGAGGCGCAAGAAGTGAGTTTTGAAGATTTTCTCGAAAAAATTTCGAGATTCGTTGCGGAAAGACCGGGATTTGTTGTTTCGGCTACAGTTTTAGTCGTTGTAATCTTTTTAATTTTTGCATCCCAAACAGAGTTCACATCACTCGAATACGAAAACATGTTTCCCATCGGCGATCCGGTTTACAAAAAGCTTGAGCTGTATCAAAAGGACTTCGGGATCAGAGCAGAGGGAGTTTACATAATGATAAAGGGTGACGATGTTGTAAACAGGGAAGTCTACGAATACATGCTCAAATTGGGGGTAAGTCTGAGGAACCTCGACGGTGTTGGAGGTGTAACGTCTCCAGCTTCGATAATCTCCGAGCTGAACGGAGGAATCCTGCCGGAGGATGAATCCCAGCTTAAACGTTTGACCGAGCTATATGCGTACCAGCTCGTTCCTAAAGAAACACTCGCACTTATATCCGTAACTGTAACGGTGACAGATCCCGATAAGACGGTGGAACTCGCTAAACAGATAGAAAGGGTTGTTGAGCTCACTCACAGACCCACTGGAATAACGACTGAGGTTACTGGATCACCCGTCCTAAGCTATCAGGTCACACAAACAACTCGGAAAGAAACGGGAATGACTACAACGGCTTCGATAATTGCGATGATCGTTCTTTTAGCTGTAACCTTCAGCGGAGCCGTTAGAAAAAAATACACAGCAATCATCCCCCTCATTATTTCTGTATTCTCCGTAATAGTCATAGTCGGCCTCCTTCCCATTGTCGGCATAAAGCTTGACACGGTAATATCTTCGTCCCTACCGATACTCATAGGGTTGGCGATCGAATATGCTGCACAAATTCAGAACAGGTATGAGCATGAGAGAATGAGAGGAGTTGACAGGGACAATTCGATTGTAATATCCGTGACAAAAACGGGTTTAGCAGTGATCCTCGCTATGCTCACAACAGTCATAGGCTTTATGTCCATGGCTACCACCCTTATCCCAGAACTTGCGATCTTTGGGGCAAGCATATCTTTGGGTTTGATAATCGCCTACATATTCTCAATAATCTCACTACCGGCGATTTTGAAAATGCTGGATAGGGAAGAGGAAACAATCAAAGTAAAGGATGAAAGGAAAGAAATTGGAATTTTAGAGAGAGTTTTGACTTCCGTAGCATCTATCACCGCTTCGAAGCCTAAAACTATACTGGCTCTGGCCATGGCAATCATAATCTTTGGTGCATACGCTAACACCCAGATAGAGCTCGAGACCGACACCAAGAAGTATTTCCCGGAGAATCTGCCAGCGATGATGAAGTTCAGCGAACTCGAAGACATCATGGGCAAGCAGTACGTTTACACGATCGTTTTATCAGTTGATGAAGTTGGAATTGAGGAGCTTAAAAGAATGAACGAGCTTGGAAACTACATCGTTAGTAAGGAGGACATGGTCTACAGGTGTGACTCGCTTTCATCGTTGGTAAAAGAGTATTTAGGCAGATTGCCAGAAAACGATGCCGAACTTTCTGCGATTTTGAGCATGATTCCGGAGAACGTTCTGAAGAGATACGTGTCGGGTCACACCCTCGCTCTGTATCTCTACACAACAGCGGACACTCACGACAAGAGGGTGGAGCTCACGGAATACCTTAAGAGGGATGTGGAGTTCTTCGGGTGGTACGGAGGCTATTACATAACGGGGCAACCCGTGATTATGGCACATCTCGGTGAAACTATGTGGAACAGTCAGACCCAGATGACTCTTGTGGCTTACTGTTTCATTGTTCTGCTACTCTTTGCAACTTACCGTTCAATAACGAGAGCAATCGTCCCACTTGTGACAATTACTGTGGTAATCGGAGTTCTCAATACGACAATGTTTTTAGGAGGAATTAAGCAGACTTTCATGTCCATAGCTATAAATTCGATCTCACTCGGTTTGGGAATCGACTTTTCGATCCACATGTCTGAGAGATATGCCGAGGAAAGACAGAAACACTCCCCAGAGGACGCCGTTAGAATCTCGATCGAGGAGACTGGAAAGGCGATAGTAACTTCAGCTTTAACGATGGCTGGAGGATTCGGAGCTCTAATGCTTTCAAGTTTCCCGATGCTCTGGAACTTTGGCTTCCTATCGTTCATAGCGATAATATTCAGTCTAATTGGGGCGCTGACGGTGGTTCCAGCGTTTCTGATGATTACCGAAATGTTTAGGTTGAGGGGTGTCACACATGAAGGAGAGGCTGGTAATTCTACTTGTAACTCTACTGGCGATCCTTCTAATTTTTTCAGCTTCAAATGTTAAGTTTGAAAGAGGATTAAAAACATATCTGAGCAAAGATAACGAAATTTATTCAGAATACCTCCGATATGCCAAACATTTCGAAATTAGAGAGAACGCATTCCTATTTCTGAAATCCGAATCTGTAACAAGCGAAGAGGTATTGGGATACTTTGAAGAAATTAAAAAAAGACTCAAAGATGTAGACTACGTTGGAAGTGTTGAATACATACTCCTTTCAAAAACTTTTGCCATTGTCTCAATCGAAATCGAAACAGGAGACGACGAGAAAATAGAAGACATCGCCAAACAAATTGAGAGAGTCCTAAACTTCGTCCCTAAGCCTGTGGGGTTGAACGTTCAGAAGACTGGTAGCGTGTTCCTCTGGTATGAGATAGAGAGGGAGATGAAAAAGAGCTTAGGAGTTACGATGTTGGCCTCAACACTGCTCATGGTTTTGATACTTTTCTTAACATTCAGAAGTGTTGTCGGATCCCATTACGCGTTCCTTCCTCTCCTCATATCGATTCTCTCAGTTATCTACGTTTTTGGATTGATGCCGATTCTTGGAATTCCCATGACGGAATTGACGCATGGAGCTTTGCCAATCCTGATAGGTTTGTGTATAGATTATGCCGTCCAATTTCAGAGCAGATATGAAGAGGAAAAGTGGAGAGGGATAAATGAAGCGATAAACATAGCAAGAAGAAAAACGGGATTGGCTATCTTCCTGAGTTTACTTACAAGTGTTTTATGTTTCGCTTCGATGAGCTTTAGTGGAGTTCCCGGTCTGGGATACTTTGGATTGCTACTCTCATTGGGTTTGATAATCGCATTTATTCTAACACTAACATTTTTGCCATCTATTCTATCTTTCGATAAACATTACAGAAAGATTTCTGGTGAAAATAAAGAGAGAATTCTAAAAATTTTTGTGGATTTATCATTATCCAAATCAAGAGCTGTTGTGTCAGTAGCCGTTATCCTATTGATTTTGGGAGTAATTCTCTCCACCCAGATAGGCATGGAGATACAGCATAAGAAGTATGCCCCTCAGGATTTAGAAGCCTTAAGGCTTTTTAATGAGCTTGAAAGAATTATGGGTGGTCAATCGACTTATGTAATTGTTACGAGCGAGGATATAGATGAATCCTACTTAAGGGAGAGATTTAATGTTGAGAGAGTTGAATATTCTGGAAATTTGAAATCGATTTATATCTCGACAAAACTTGAAGATTATGACGACTACGTGAGAACGTATAATGAAATCAGAAGCTATATTAATTTTCTTGGGTTTAAAGAGTTCTACATAACGGGAGATCCCGTTTTAGACATGGAAATCGGGAGGCTTATGACAGAAGGACAGCAAAGAATAACTTTGATATGTTATTTTCTGATATTTGTCTTACTCCTTGCGATATACAGATCTATTAAAAAGGCTTTGACCCCTCTGTTACCGATAACCGTTGTCATAGGAACGATGAACATCCTGATGTTTTCCCTTGGTATGAAGCACACAATGATGAGTATAACGCTGAACTCGATAATAATCGGTTTGGGTATAGATTACTCTATACACATGATAGAAAGATATTACGAGGAAAGGAAGAAGTTTGATGTTACAAGGGCTATTAAGAGAACGGTTGAAAGAATCGGTAGAGCCATATCAGTCTCAGCCCTAACGACGGCAGCCGGATTCTCCGCCTTAATGTTCTCGAACTTTCCGATAGCAAAGAGTGCTGGATTTTTATCATTTGTTGCCATATTGCTCTGTCTGATAGCCGCGATTACAGTAGTCCCGGCGTTTTTGATAATCACAGAACGGTTAAATACGAACGGATTGAGATAAAAACATGATTCAGATATACGGTGCAGGGATCGCTGGGAGCTACCTGTACCATCTCCTGAACAATAACGGTTTCAAAGTCTCGATTTACGATGTTAGAAGTAAACCCGACTGCAGATGTGCTTGGGGATTTAGCTACTCCGAGACTAAGGAACTTTACAAGGAGATCGGGATCAATGTCGACGACTACCTTTTGTCAAAACCCGAATTCGTTATAGTTAACGGCAAAATCAAGCTGAAAAACAGAGAAATAGCTATACTTGACAAGAAGAGGCTTATGGAAGATTTGTGGAGTTTCGAACTGAAAAAGGAGAACGCTGAAATAATCGTGGACGCAACGGGATTTAGCCGTGCATACCTACCGAAGATCGAACGGGATGCAATCTACACAACGGTTCAAAACGTGGAACACCACGATTTCGATGAAAACATCTACATCTACATGGTTTCCACAGGTTACGCATGGGCTTTTCCCCTTGGCAACGGACGGTGGCATATAGGTGCAGGTGATTTGAACAAAGAGAAAGCTTTGACACTCATCAAAGAGCTCAGAAACCTTTACGGATTCAAAAATGCGGAAGCCAAATGCAACTGCGTTGGAAAGATACGGCTACTTCCGCCTTCTAAGTGCAAACCGATCGTTTGGAAGAATATTTACGGCGTAGGTGAAGCGATAGGATGCGTTAGCGGTGCTGGCGAGGGAAACGCTCCCTCTCTAAAATCGGCGAAAATCTTTTTCGATTGTCTTAAGAATAACGAACTCGAAAATTTTGAAAAAAAGATTTCGGAAGAGTTCTGGTGGATAGAACTCGAACATGAATTTATTCAGGCAATCCAAAACGGAAAGAAACTGAAAGCATTAAGACTTTTGCCAAAAATAGTTTCCATCGAATCGAAGAGAAGTGTTAAGCACACTGTTGAGACCATCAAAAGTATCCTAAACTTTCTTTGAGAACTTCTATTCCCAGTATCATTATTAGGAGATATCTGAACAAGATCTCTCTTTTAGATCCCGTTGTTATTAATCCAATGCCTATCCTCTTTTTTGACGGCCAAAACCATCTGATTCCTGTTGGATTTAACGAGTCTGATATCAAGTGAGATAAGTATCCCAAAGCGAACGGGATTGCGTAAGCAAGATCGAGTTTGAGAAAATGTAGAATCAAAGTGAAGATAAAGCAAAAGACCAGCATACCGAACAGGCTGTGCGTCCATCCCCTGTGAGTTGTTGTTATTCTGATAATCCCAGACAACACGGACTTCCCTAAATGCGATTGAGAATGATCGATGTCGGGTAAAAGTGATGCCCAAGATGCTATGAAAAGGTAGGAAATCAGCGGGAGCTTCGTGTAATGATAAAGGGGAAGGATCGTAACAAGTGCGAAGATGATATGAGTCGGATATCTCATGAATGCTAGACCAAATAAAAAAATTTAAATTTTGTTCCCGTAATCAAAAACCGATGAAGAATTTTGAGAAATTTTGTTACGTGTTCATCCTAATCGCAATAATCATCGGTCTCTACTTAAGAATCGTGAATCCTTGGAATTCCGTTTTCGTCCCGTGGATGGATGGTGCGAGACTAAGCGGTAATGATCCTTGGTATTACTTTAGACTTGTTGAAACAACTCTCCACAATTTCCCCAACAGGATTTGGTTTGATGCTTTCACGAACTATCCACACGGAACGTACACCCACTTTGGACCTTTTTTGGTATATCTTAGTGCAATTTTAGCAAAAATTTTTAATGCGACAACTTCTGTCGAGATAATAAACGTAATAGCATTCATCCCGGCGGTTGCCGGATCTCTGCTTCCGATTCCCGTCTATATATTCGCATCCTCTATATTTAATAAAAGAGTTGGTGTGATAGCCGCTCTCCTTGTCGTGATAATACCGGGACAGCTAATGTCGAGAAGCGTTTTGAGCTTCAACGACCATCATATATGGGAAGTTATCTGGCAGACTATGACTTTCGCCCTTTTTGTTTATTCCATTAAGAAATGGGATGCTCCCTTGAATGAAATTCTGAAAAATAAGAAGAGTTTTATTTATCCAATCCTGTGCGGGATTTTCTTAGCTCTCTACATCCTCACTTGGGGTCCAGGATTCATAGCCGTTCTCTTCGTATTGGTCTACGTTTTCATCGTTTACCTTTTGAGAGATTACCTCAAAGTAAAAACGAAAAACTTGACAATTTTGAGCGTTGTGGCACTACTGACTGCGGCTGTAATATACTCACCTTTCTCCTTTGCTTATCCGGGATTAAGCACGATATGTTACTCTCCATTCCAGCTTTTAGTTCTGATAAGTTCAGCGGTTGTGATAATTCTGTTCTATCTCACTGAAAATTTTGTAAAGAAAGTGTATCTCAGAGTGAATGAAAGGGTTGCCTTCCCTCTTGCGATCATCCTAATTACTGGAGTGATAACTGCTGTCATATCGATTATTTCTCCAGATTTTCTCAACTATATTCTCAGCATAATCAGAGTTGTCCAGCCAACGGGGGGTGCCCTAACAATCGCCGAAGTTCAACCCTTCTTTACGATGGGGGGATCATTCACCCTACTTCCAGCGTGGCAGAACTTCAGTATGACGTTTTTCTTTGCAATACCCGGAATGATTTACGTCCTGTATAAGTTTTTAAAAGAAAGGGAAAAGTTCTATCTTTTTTCTTTGATATGGGGTTTTGCATTGCTAGTAGCTTTAGTCGGTCAGAACAGATTTGCCTACTACTTTGGTGTTGTCTCGGCAGTTTTTGCCGCTGTAACATTGGATGCAATTCTAACAAAGTTCGATTTCTATGAATACCTTAAGACATATCTAACGAAAACGAAAAGCAAAAAGAAGGTAAGTACTACCAAAGTAATAACATCGGTTCTTGCTGTCCTGTTACTCTTCTATCCCACATTTACTCAGGCGAACACTTACAGCAAATACTCCGTGGGTGGCATAAATCAGCAGTGGTTTGAAGCCCTTATGTGGATGCGCAACAACACGCCAGACGGAGATTTCTACGACGGATTTTACTATGAACTTTACAAGCCAGTTCCGCCAGGAGACCGTTATCCCTATCCTGAGGAGGTTTACAGCATTATAAGTTGGTGGGATTACGGACACTGGATCACAGCGATAGCTCATCGGATTCCAGTAGCGAATCCGTTCCAGCAGGGGATAGGGAACAAATACAATAACGTTCCGGGAGCTGCCCCCTTCTTCACGGCTTTCAATGAAAGCTACGCCGACGAAATTGCTAAAAAGCTGGATGTTAAATACGTCGTAAGCGATATTGAAATGGCGACCGGTAAATTCTACGCGATGGCTGTTTGGGCGGAGGGGAGTTTAGAGAAGGCACATCAAATCTACTACAGAGGATATGGTATCGTCTATCAGGATATTAACGGGAACATAGGGATCTCTCTGAGCGGTAGAATTCCCATGGGTGCCCAACCGATAATGGGGATGAATATCCCGAGCGAGAATTATTACGAAACGATGGAAGCTCGCCTGCACATATTCGACGGAGACAGTTTAAAGCACTACAGAATGGTCTTCGAGAGCGGAGCCGCCGCAGGCTACTTTGGTTTTCTTGAAATGTTACATAAGCTAGTTTACAATAATCTTTACGCTGGAGAGAGGATAAACATAACTACGAGCGGTTACGTCAAGATTTTCGAGAGAGTTGAGGGTGCGGTAGTGACGGGAAATGCGAGCGGCGAATACGTCGTTGCGAAAGTAACGATAAAAACTAATCAGGGGAGACTATTCGAATACACGCAAAAAGTCGATGTAATTGACGGAAAATACACGCTGATTCTTCCATACGCTCAAAACACGACCTATCCCACGAAACCTGTAGAGCCATACACGATCAAGTGTGGTGATGTAACAAAAAGCATAACATTAGAGGATGAAGACGTGGTAAACGGTAGTGTAATTCATTTAGATTTAACCTAATTCCCAGAAAGACCTAAATGAGACTTTTACGATCTACGATACGGAAACAGGAGAAGCGGATAAAAAATACGAACACTGGAAAGGTGAGGAATGACGAAAAGCTTGAGAGAATTCGAATTCCTTAAAAAAGCGGACTTCAACGGTTTAGATTTGTTCGATTTGGATGTGGAGGAGCCGAATGCATATCACTTCACAAAAGGCGGGAGGACTGAGAGAAACGCCTACAGAAAAGTTCCCCAAATAGATGAGAAAAAGTGCACCGTATTCCGCGATAATTGTTGTGGACAAAGCCCACCCATTCCCAGAATTGTGTCATAGTTGTGGAGCCTGTAGCTACTTTTATCCCGAAAAAGCGATCTCAGAAGTCGATTGGGTTACTGGAAAGATCGTGGAAATTCGAGGAAATATAAAGCTAACATACGGTGAATTGACAATCGGAGAAAAAACTCGCCATAAAAGTTGTGTCTGATTTGAGATTAAAATTTGGAGTCGTAATAAACAAAGACGGACTTCCCTTTAAAGATTTAGAAAAATATTGCCGGGAGAAAGGGATAGAAATCCTGTCAAGAATTCCGTTCAGCAAAGAAATAGCCAAGAAATACTCAAGAGGAGAACTTCTGAGAGATCTTGAAAAGACATTTAAAGATCTTTTTGAGGCGATATCATGAAGGTTGCAGTCGTCAGCGGAAAAGGCAGCACAGGTAAAACAACGTTTTCAGCAATGATTCATGCGATGTTGAATCCGGGAGAGGAGAACAGCGGGAAATTGGTTACCGAGGTGAGAAGAAGGGCTGATGAAATAGCCAAAAAGGAAGGGGTGGATGTGCTCCCGGCGTTGGATGTCCCGTTATCGCTTCGCTCACAAACACGGATGCTGCCATTATCATCACAGAGCCAACACTCTCGGGATTGAGTGATTTGATAAGAATTGTTGATTTGTGCCACCACTTCAAAGTCAAGCCGTTTGTCATCATCAACAGATTCAATCTCAACGAGGAGCTGTCCTCAAAAATTGAAAAATGGTGTAAGAAAGAGGGAGTGACCTTTATCGGGAAGATTCCATTTAGCGAATCCGTTATCTACCAGATGTCGGAACTTCAATTCCCATTTAGAGGTGAAATTGCAGAAAAAATTAAGGAGTGCTGGGAAAAATTTAAGGAAAAGCAATAAATTCTAAGACACCTAAAAACATTTATGTTAACTTTCAGAGAATTTACGGAATTCTGTAACATCCTTGAGAGGATATCGTCAACACTTGAAAAAACCGCAAGAATAGCAGCTTTCTTCAAGAAAATAGAGGATGATGAGGATCTTTATAACGTCACGCTATTTCTCATGGGTAAGATTTATCCCGAATGGAGCGAGAAGGATTTAGGTATTGGAGTTGGCTTGATTTACGAGGCTCTGAGAATCTCTACAGGAGTTCCCAGAAATAAGATCGAAGATCTTGTAAGGATGAAAGGCGATTTGGGACTGGCTGCCGAAGAGATAATAAAAAAGAAGAAGCAAACCTCCCTTTTCCAAGAGGAATTAACGATAAAAAAACTTAGGGAGATTTTCGACGAAATCAGCGGACTAACGGGAGAGGGGAGCCAGAAAAGGAAGATTATGCTTTTATCGGAGCTCTATGTATCTTGTTCTCCGGTGGATGCGAGATATCTGACAAGGCTTATCCTTAAGGAAATGAGGCTCGGCGTTGGAGAGGGATTGATAAGAGATGCAATAGCGAGGGCATACGGAATCGATGCCGAAATAGTGGAGAGAGCTTATATGATAACAAACGATTATGGAAGGGTAGCGGTCGAAGCAAAAAAAGGAGGAAAGACCGCTCTGCTGAAGCTGAAGATAACTCCCCACGTTCCCGTAAAGATGATGCTCGCTCAGGTAGCCGAAAGCTTAGAAGAAACCGTCAGAGAAATCAAAGAACTCGGAGTTGAATGGAAATTCGATGGTAGTCGTGTTCAAGTACATTGGAGTGACGGCAAGGTTACGATCTTCTCAAGGAGACTCGAAAACGTTACGAAAGCTCTCCCCGAGATCATTAGTGAAATCAAGAAAAATGTAAAAGAAGAAGTAATTTTGGATGGTGAAGTCATTGCGATAAAAGATGGGAAGCCGATGCCTTTCCAGAATGTTCTGAGGAGATTCCGAAGAAAATACGATGTTTCGAAAATGGTTGCCAAAATCCCTTTGATAGTTTACTTCTACGACATCATTTACGATGGCGATGAGATAATCGATTTACCTCTAAAAGAAAGGAGAAAAAGACTGTTGGATGCTGTCATAGAGAGCGAAATAATCAAAATCGCTGATCAAGTAGTCACAAGGGATGTCGAGGAGATTAAGAGAATCTTTAACGAAGCGATAGAGGCAGGACACGAGGGGGTCATGCTGAAAAATCTCGAATCGAAATACATCCCCGGTAAGAGGGGGAAGAACTGGCTGAAATACAAAGCTACAATGGAAACTCTCGATCTGGTCGTCGTTGGTGGGGAATGGGGTGAAGGAAAGAGAAGCAATTTGATAAGCTCTTTTGAACTTGCGTGCATTGATGAAAGCGGAAATCTACTCAAAGTCGGAAAAGTAGCAACCGGCTTTACCGACGAAGATCTCGAAGAGCTGACAGAACTTTTCAAGCCCCTTATCAAATATCAGGAAGGTAAGAAGATCGTTTTCCAACCTAAATACGTATTCGAGGTAGCTTATCAGGAGATACAGAAGAGCCCGAAATACGAGAGCGGATTCGCCCTTAGATTTCCAAGATTCGTCAGATTAAGGGATGATAAAAGTGTGGAGGAAGCTGACACGATAGAAAGGGTAGCGAGAATCTACGAGATGCAGTTCAAATCGAAGATAGAAGCTCAATAACTCCGTCAAAATCATATTTTTCTGGCATTAGAGGTTCTACTCCATATTCACTGAGTTTTTCCTTTGTAGGCGGACCTATTGCTATTGTTTTTATTTCATTTAAGCTTTTAACAACCCTTTCAATGATTCCAATATCCTCTGCGTTTTCCATAAAACTTTCCACGATCATTCTGCTTGAGAAAACGGCGGCGTCTACTTTTTTTTCGGCAATTTCCCAGACGATCTTTCTTGTGCTATCGTTTTTTACCTTTACGATTTCGTAGAGTTTGTACTCCCTTAGGTCACATATTTCAGATAGATTTAAGAGGATTTTACTCCCTCTATCACTCCTAAGGAGATTTACCTTTTTGTTCCTTAGCAAATCAGCAAATTCTCTGTAAAGAGTAGCCGAATCGTATTTTGACGGTATTAAGACGTTGTAAGATTTTAGAGGTTCAGCCGTTTTCGGCCCTATTGCGATGATCTTGCCACGAATTAAACCCTTTTTTAAAGCAATCTTAGCTGCAGTTCTGCTCGTTATTATCGTGTAATCGGCATCCCTTACCCTTACGGTTTTCTCTCGTATCTCGATCATCGGAGCCGAAACTACATCGAATCCCGCTTTTCTGAGTTTTTCTTCAGTCTCCTTGATGTATTCTATTGGTCTGAAAATCGCAACTTTCATTCGATTTTTCCTTTGAATAAAACACCCTTCCTTTCGAGAGTCTTAATAGCTTCCTCTATTTTGTCGACTCTTAAAATGATGAGTGCTCTATGTTCTCCAGATGCGAAAGCATACGTCGCCTAAGGCTTTTGCAATCTTGTAGAGGCTACCGGGTTCATCTGAGACTACCGAAGTCTCCCGCTTCAGCTATCGTGAAAGCTCTTAGGTTGATTTCGTTCTCGTAAAGCTTTTCAGTAACCGCTGCAAGCCTTCCGGGTTTATTTTCAGCAAAAACCGAGAGTTGTTTGATTATTTTCTCTTCTTTCATGGGCTTATTTGGGATTTCAAAAATATATAGTTTTTGTTAAATATTGGAAAGGTAGATATATTCGGAACAGAGCTACCATACTACAGTTAGGACATTCGTAGATGAAATTAGTTAAGGGGAGGTTAGAGTAATATGTGCGAATTATTCGGTTTGAGTTGTAACAGGAAAGATAGGGCTGCCTTCAGCCTACCGCTTTTTGCCAGATATCACAGCCCATACTGGGATGGATGGGGTGTTGGCTACTATGTAGGCACTCATGCAAAAGTTGTGAGAAACATCGATGATCCAAATTACAGCGAGACATTCAGACGTACAGTTCAGAAAGCCAGAAGCAACGTTATTATTGCACACATAAGGCTCGCAACAAGTGGAGATGTCTGTCCTGAAAACTGCCACCCATTCAGATACAGGTATTTAAACAGAGACTGGCTTTTTGCCCACAACGGGACGATAGACATAGATTACCCGAGCCGTGTTGATGGTAACAACGATTCCGCAAGGGCATTCTCCTTCATGATTGACAAGATTGCCGAGTACATGCGGGGAGGTAGATTCAGGGGGATCTGTCCCGCAGTGAAATATGCCACCGAAGAGTTGCTCGAAACCTACGGTGGTGCTCTCAATTACCTTCTCTCCGACTCGAACGCTTTATTCGCCTTCTGCAATCACAGAAGGATGTACATGCTGAGGAGGGAGAAAGAGTACGGAGGAGCGATTCTGATTTCAACGCAGAAGCTCACAAGTGAGAACTGGGTTGAGCTTCCGAAAAACAGGGTTATTTGTGTGCTTAACGGAGAATTGTTTGTTATGAGTGATAGATTAACTGATTAATTTTTTAGGTGAGAAAAATTAGGAATGAGATCTGTGAACACATTCATAATGTTTGGAAGACCCGAGATTCTACTATTTTCTTGTCACTTTTTATTACCCTTTTGCTATCTATTCTCCACCCTAACTTTTCTTAACAAGATTTGGCTCCTGAAGCACGAACTTCGGAAGCATAGTATTTTTGTTGACTGACTGGATTTAATCAGCTTCTCTTCTTAACGATGATAGGAATTCATCCAACCATGCGTGGGCGACGCATACATATGTGTCTGCTGCACCGTAGTAGAGGAGTAATCTCCCATCTTTTACGACGGCTCCACAGGTGTAGACAATTCCGGGTTTGTGACCGGTTGTCTCGTACCAGCGATCCGGTGAGAGAACCGGTGTTTTTGACTTGCATAACACTTTTTCGGGTTTTTCTAGGTCTAGAAGCATTGCTCCAATTTTGTAATTACCGTCTTTTCTGTCTATTCCGTGGTAAAATATCAACCACCCTTCCTCAGTTTTTATCGGAGGTGGACCACATCCCTTTATCACAGCCTCCCAGTTTCCGGAGACCGGTTGGTACTGACTTTCCACATATTCGTACTCGAATTCTAGATTGTCAAAGTAGGCTATGGATATCTTCGGAGAAATCGCATGCAGAATAGCAATTTTCCCATCTACTCTTTCCGGAAATATTACGAAGTTCTTATGAATTTCTCCCGGTGGACTTATAGGTTTTTCATAACTCCACTTCCATTTTTTGTTCAGAAAATCTTCAACGCTGATGGATGTCAGACAAACTTTCAATTCTTCAGGACCGAATGCTGTGTAGGTTACGTAAATTCTGCCATCAAGCTCTATGAGTCTTGGATCTTCGCAACCGTAATAACCGCCGCCTGATGGTGAGAAGGACTCGAATGAAGTTGTGGTAGAAAATCTTTCATAGACAGGTTTAGGAAATCTTTCATCGATCCTGAATCCATCCTCTGATGATGCGTATCCAAATCTTGAAACGTAATCGTCACCAATCGCCCTGTATAACATGTGAACTCTACCTTTCAGAAGGATTGCTCCACTATTGAATGTTTGGAGAGATTCCCAAGAGTAGCTGCTTGGGGAGAGAATTGGATTACCCCAATACTTTTCAAGCATATAGTTATGTAATTTGACAATCAGCTTAAAGTTTTTGTCCAAATCCCACATCAAGAGAACTTGCCCACTACCCTGTGAGGGATCATGAAGAGTAGAGACTCTCTGCGGACCTCAGAATCCCATCTATTACTGCCGGTTTTGGTAAATCCCCTCGGTCAATTCTAAAGTCTGACTGATTGTTGTGTGGAGTCGATCAACTCTTTTGAGCCCCTTTTAATGCCTTGATTTTCGACCATAGCTGATGGCTCACCGTCTGCAAAACTTTGGAGTAAACTTTCTTTTTGATAATCATTTATCACAAACGAAGTGTTTAAATTCATCATAATCTTAATAATGTTTACAACAAACTTAAAGAGGTGTGTTCATGAGAAGATTTGAGCACAATCCAGTTCTAGCTCCTACCCGTGAAAGGGCTTGGGAAGCGTATGCTGTATTTAACCCATGTGTAATTAAAAGAGGCAGAACGTACTACATGCTTTATAGAGCAATATCCTCTTCGGATCTACTCAAAAAACAGGGATCCAGCTTTAGCTCAATAGGTATAGCAACAAGCGATGATGGCGTAAATTTCTCAAACAGGAGAAGATTCATTTTTCCAGAAGAGGAATGGGAAAAATTTGGATGTGAGGACCCGAGAGTTACATACATCGACGGAAAGTATTACATCTTCTACACTGCTATATCTACAATGCCTCCAAGGGCGGAAGGTATCAGGGTCGGTGTTGCCATCAGCAGAGATTTAGAAACGATTGAGGCAAAATACTTAGTTACACCATTTAACGCTAAAGCCATGGCACTTTTTCCGGAGCGCATAAATGGAAAACTCACAGCTGTTTTAACCGTCCACACAGACCAGCCACCAGCTTATATCGGGATCGTGCAACTCGGAGATGATCCCGCACTGTGGTATAGTGAAATGGAAGAGTGGTATAAAAATTTTAAAGACCATGTTCTGACTCCAGATCCTAAGAGAAGCCCGCTAGATCATATAGAGGTTGGAGCGCCTCCGGTAAAGCTAAGGGATGGCTGGTTGCTTGTTTACTCATACATTCAAAACTACTTTGCGGATGATTCTGAAAGCCGAGTTTTCGGTGTTGAAGCACTTTTGCTCGATTTAAACGATCCGAGGAAAGTCTTAGCCAAAACGGACTATCCTTTCATGGTACCTGAAGAATTTTACGAATATTACGGACATGTACCCAGAGTTGTTTTTCCAACTTCTGTGGTGCTCGAGGGTGAAGAACTGAAAATCTACTATGGAGCAGCCGATACAACATGCTGCTTGGCAACAGCTAAAGTGAGAGAGATTATGGATGTTATGAGGGCCAAGGCGACACCGGCACTCGTAAGATATCATGGAAATCCGATAATCAAACCAAATCCTGCACACGATTGGGAAAGTCTTGCAACGTTTAATCCTGCAGCAATTGAACTTGAAGGAAGAATATACATTCTCTACAGAGCCCTATCGAGTGATAAAACTTCTACCATAGGATTAGCTGTTACAACAGATGGCTTCAATATCGATGAAAGATTAAAGGAGCCGATATATGTTCCAAGGGAACCCTTTGAAATGAAGTTGATCCCCGGTCATTCGGGCTGTGAGGATCCCAGGATCGTTAGAATAGGTGACAGGTTGTATATGTTCTACACAGCTTATGACAACGTCAATCCACCGAGGGTTGCCCTTACATCCATAAAAGTTGACGATTTCCTAGCCTACAACTGGAAATGGAAGAAACCTAGGTTGATTTCACCTAGGGGAATAGACGACAAGAACGCTTGCATAATTCCCAAACCTATAGATGGCAAATACATGTTCATCCACAGACTTGGGGGTATAAATATTGTTTATGATTACCTTGATTCACTGGAGTTTATAGATCCTGATAAGCTTTTGGGTTTTAAGCTCATAACACCAAGGGTTGGCATGTGGGATGGCAAGAAAGTCGGCTTAGCAGCACCGCCCATCGAAACAAGCTACGGATGGCTTATGTTCTACCACGGAGTTTCGGCCGACAACGTATATAGGGTTGGGGCAGTCCTTCTCGACATAAAAAACCCTGAAAATGTAATAGCTAGAACTACTGGCTATCTGCTCGAACCTCTTGCGTACTATGAAAAGGAAGGCTATGTGAGGAATGTGGTGTTCCCATGTGGCGCAGTGGTTAGGGGCGATACGATATACCTGTATTATGGTGCAGCGGATACGTACGTATGCGTAGCAACGGCCTCTCTTAAGCACATTTTGAAACTCCTTCTAGGAGGGAGATAGAAAATGAGATTAGCAACCGTATGATCTTTCCCAGCAAATTCAAAAGGATTTGAAGCATTAGTCAAACCACAAAAAAGCTTTATATCTATCTAATGATGAGCTTACATGATTCGTCCTTGTAATGAGAAAGACCTTGAGGCAATTTATGAGATTATCAACGATGCTGCTAGGGCTTACAAGGGTGTTATCCCCGAAGACCTATATAAGGAGCCATATATGACAAAGGATGAGCTAAAGCAAGAGATCGATGCTGGAGTAAAATTTTGGGGATATGAAGAAAACAATGAGCTTTTAGGTGTAATGGGAATTCAAGATGTAAAAGATGTAACCCTTATTAGACATGCTTATGTTAAAACCGCTAGACAAAATCAAGGAATAGGAGGAAAACTGCTATCCCATCTTTTAAAGCAAACGAATAAGCCAGTGTTGATTGGCACTTGGGCAAATGCTAGTTGGGCAATTCGTTTCTATGAAAAACACGGCTTTCGATTGGTTTCTTCGGAGGAGAAAGATAAACTTTTAAGGAAATACTGGTCGATCCCTGAAAGGCAAATCGAGGCGTCAGTGGTGCTAGCAAATCATAAATGGTTTCAAAAAAGGAGTAGACTGGTTAATGAATAAAAATTCCAGCAAACACAGAATAAGAAAGCTAGGGTTCAGAAATTTAGGCTGTATAACTTTGGTATTTAATTTTCTGGGTTTAGAATCATACATGTGATTAATACTTTTGATCACCCCAAGCCCAGATTCAAGTTCTTACTAGCGATTTTTATTGACCGTAAGTTTCAGACTGTCCTTTGCCGATTGATGGAAAGTTGCTTTATTTTCTAGATTTTGTGTATTTAATATTTTACAGATTTTATAATACTCGAACATTTTGTGATTTTAGTTGTTGGTAATTTGGATATTTTTTGAGACTTTATAAATTTTTTCTCGAACAATCTGAATTTTCTTTTTAAAGCTTTCGATCAAAATCATGTGTTCGAGAAAAGTAATACAAAAGAAAAAATTATATAACCCTAATCAACTTAGATTTTGTTCGAGTATATCCCTCGATGAAAAGAGGATTGAAAGCAACAAAATTGCTCGAAATTGAAGCAGATCTCAATGAAAAGAGATTGAAAGACATTTAGCTTTAACGCTCATGTCCTAACCAAACAAGGTATCTCAATGAAAAGAGGTATTTAAAGCCCCATCGTATGAGGAGAGCATTTGTAACCTGAATTCAGGACGCCGCCGGCAGGATTCGAACCTGCGACCATCGGCTTAACAGGCCGACATAAGGTTATAGAGACTGAGAAAACCGAAAAACCGAAGATTGGGGCCAAAACCTTTGACTTTAAAGAATTCTATGATAAATATAAAAATGAATTTGAAAAATGGCTCGAAAAAAGAGTAGATGCCAAAACCGTGAAAGACTACATAAATGCACTTGATCGGTATTTGGTTGAAGGAATCAAAGAACCAAAGGACATTGGCAACATAATAAGGAGCAAAGCAACAGCAAAGGGCTTAAGGAACTTCCTTAACTTCCTTGAAGACCAGTATTATCTAACCGAACTTGGAGGCTACAACTTTGATTTATGGAG
>CAZZMN010000032.1:0-27958 GCA_964655455.1 uncultured archaeon | reverse complement strand
ACAAAGAATAGGGTTATCTCTAGGCAAAACTGGAAGCAGATAGTGGCTCTGATGAGTTATAAAGCAAGTGTCAGGTTGCTGAACTCTCGCTATTCAACCAAAACCTGCTCCAGATGTGGTGGTAAAATGGAGCACCGAAAGGGGCAGGTCTTGGAATGCGGTAAATGTGGTTTAACCATAAACAGACAGCTAAACGCTTCCATAAACCTCTACCTAAGGATGTGGGGATTTCCCGCTTCGATGAGAGTTTGGGAGGAGCTCACCCTTCCAATCCTGAGAAGCGGCGTTGTCCTGAAAGGGGGCGAGACCAATGATCTGCTCCCGATGAACCCTGAGGGAGCTGAGGTTGATGTGCTCCAAAGCTTACATAGGTTTATCAAAGCCTATGTAGGTCGAACCCCGCAGTCAGTAGTTCGGGGAGCTTCTGAAGATAATTAAGTTAGTATTTTGAGTTCAGATAATGGAAATCTCTTTCATGACCTTCTATCTTTTTTAAAATCTCTTCTGCAGTCTTGCTTATCTTAAGTGTCAATTCAAACTCGGAATCTTCATCCAGCGACTTCTGTAAGTTTTATCCTAAAATCGTTTGCAGTGTCCATGAACTTGACTATCCGTAGGGTTATTTTAAGGAAACTTTCCCCGAAATTATAACAACAAGTTTGCTCCAAAATCGGTAAGGTCCCGTTTCAACAAACCTTATGTCGCTGAGACCCGCTTTTTCCATCCATAAAACGCATTGCTGGGTTGATGGAAAAAGCATGATTTTTTCCGCAAATTTTCTTATCAAACGATTGTCTGGCTTTCTTGGTGCCAGAATCACGACTCTGCCACCCTTTTTTGTAACTCTTGCCATCTCTTCGATACCCTTTTGAGGATTTGGCCAGTACTCGATGCTACCTGCTGAGATAGCGGCGTCAAAGACGTTATCCTTGAAAGGGAGGTTTTCAGCGTCCCCCCTTACAAAGTTAACGTTTTTAAATCTGCTGATGGCTTTTTTCATCTGTTCAGGAGTTAAATCGACTGCGTAAACGTTTTTTTCACCGACTCTTTTCACAATCTCCTCTGTCGTGAAACCTGTGCCACAACCGACCTCAAGGACGAGGTCTCCCTTTGCAATTTTAGCCATATCTACTACGAGTTTCCTCATCTCCTTTGAATAGAAAATCGGATTAACGTAATCGTAGATTTTAGAGAAGTATTTGTAAAAAATTCTAGCCCTTTTCTTGTTCTTTAAAAATCCCATAGTTACTCTTTCTTGAAGAATTCTTCAAGAGGAATCTTTCCGTGTTTGACAACCTTCATATTTATTTGAACTATGTCCCTCGTGATGACTCTACCTCTTACCATTTTCTTTTTCCGGATCCCTTTTTCCTTCGGTCGATATCCTATGCCTCCAGATAGCAGTATCCTTTTCCTGACACCTCCCGGAATGTCCGGTCTCATTGGGAATCCATCCTTGTCACTTCCTCCGGTTATCTGCAGTTCGTAGTCTGGTGGTAACTCTACTAAAGTTCCGTTGATGATGTCTCCGATCTGCTTTCCGATCAGCTTGTTTGCGTTAGCTCCGCTAACTTCTTTCTGATAAGCTTTACCCGTTTTCGGATCTGATATCACTACTTTAAACTCCATGCTCGACCACCTAACTTCAGGTTAATATATATTTTGTTACTTCCCCCAAAGCGGATTATCCTTTCGCTTAATTTCGAGAAACTCCTTAAATGCCTTTTTTGTCTCTTCACTTAAAGAGTCGAAAAGTTCCCTCTCAATAACCTTAGTGTGCCTTTCCGGAACGTCAACGTAGAGTATTTCATCCCCTTCAAGCTGTCTTCCGATGGTGACTCCGTCTATCGCTATGGCTACTTCTTCCCCCTCCCTTGCGACCGAAATATTTTCACCAGATTTTTGCATGCTTCTTACAGTTCCAGCTGGGGTTCCATCTGACTTTATCAGCTTCACGTCTTTTCTGAGTTCTCCCCCTAACACTCTTACGCCAACAACGGCGGGTTTGCTCCTTCTGAATATGTAATCCTTTAAGAGTTGAATCTTTGCGGGCATGACTAGGGATTCAATCTTTTGTCTTTCTCTAAGTCTTTTCTCTTCATCTCTCCAGTGAGTGAAGGTATCTATTAAACTGTAAATTATCTGATCGATAAAGATTCGAACACCGTATTTTGAGGCTTCCTCTTCAACATTCGGCAAAGTCTTCACGTTAAATCCTACAACAACCTTGTTCAATTCATCCTTATTTGCAGAAGCTTCGACAACATCTTTTTTTGTTATGTCTCCTACGTCCGCTTTCTTTATAGGGATTCCAAGCTCTTTGAACTCGTTTATCAAAGCTTCCAGAGATCCAAGGGTATCCGCTTTCAGAACGATTCCTTCCTCATCAGTTTCGATTACGATCTCCCGATACTCCTTCTTTATTCTTTCCTCAAATTTCTTTAGGTCTTCATCGCTTTCGATTGCTTCGAATTCGCTCCCTGCGAGGACTCCTTCAATATTTGGAGCGACGATTTTGATACCCGCTGCAGCGGTTACGCTTTCAACGCTTTTGAATTGACTTTCAAGTCTCATCTCCCTTGCTGGACGAGGTCTGAGAATACCCCTGACATGGGTTACTATGACTCCATCAGAACTCCCTATAGCGATTTTATCACTTACCCTAAGCGTTCCGTCGTAAAGTATGGCATCTATAGTTAGTCCTAAACCCCTCTCTTCTTTAACCTCTAAAACTGTTCCCTTAGCTCTCCCTTCCACATGCAGTCTAAGGGTCTTTTCCAGATACTTCTGCGCTAGTCCCACAAGAACGAGAAGTAGCTCTGGAATTCCTTCTCCAGTCAAAGCGGAAATTGGTATGATGGCTACAGTTCGTGTAAAGTCTCGTATTCTGTCAAATCTGTCGGCAGAAAATCCTCTTGTGTATAACTCGCCGATGAGTTCGTAAATCTTGTTATCAAGTCTTCTCTTTGCAACCTCATCTTGCATAGCATAGCTTTTCATAAACGGAGTATCCGGGTGACTTTCCCAACCCGGAATTTTGTCTATTTTGTTTGCTGCAACAACAAACGGAGTTCTGAACGTCTTTAGAATCATAAGAGCCTCATCGGTTTGTGGTTTAAAGCCCTCGTTGATATCTATTATAAGAACCGCCAAGTCAGCTAGAGCACCGCCTCTTTTTCTGAGATTCGTGAAAGCTTTGTGACCTGGAGTGTCGATAAACAGAAGACCAGGAATCGTGATTTTAACGTTCCAAATATCTTTACAGATCTCTTTTATAACACTTAAGGGGATTTCCGTTGCTCCGATATGCTGTGTGATTCCTCCGGCTTCCTTAGCTGTAACTCTGGATTTTCTGATTTTATCGAGTAATGTTGTATTGTGAACTATGATACCGTTTGCTATGAAGTTATGCGTAGACGTGGTCAGATCATAGACATAGCCATTGTATTCTACTTCCTCGACACTTTCAACCTCGACAAATGCAACGTTTTCGATTAGGTTTTTGATGTATTCTATATCCATTCTACTGAACTCTCTGTTTTTCCAAATCTCAATGGCTTCTCTACCCAAATCAGTTAGATTTCCATTATCATCGAGCAAACCATCATCTTTAAACGCTTTGATGTAATTGAGGTCTTTAGTTCTACCTTCTAAGACTGCAATCTTTCTATCCAAGTTTTTACAACCCTTCGATAGGATTTCCAAGAATTTTTTAATAATTTCGTAGCTGGGCGTCTGAACTCTCTCGTATTTAGCGTAAAAGGGTATTTGCTTATTCAATTCACTCTTCGTGAATCCAAACAGAATCCTTAGTCTTCTGAGATCAGCCTGCAACGGATAGAGCTCGCTTTTCTTGCTCTTTTTGATAATCCTTTTTAAAGATTCAGATTTACACCTAACAGAAAATCCAATAAATCTAGCATATTTCTCAAGGTTTCTCTTACCAGAGATTACAAGTAAGGTGTATTTGCGCTTTTTACCGTTGTATCTCCTATTAAGTTTGTATATCTTAGGTAAAATACCGAATCTCAGCAAAACTAAAGACATTTTTGCGATAAATGCGTGAGATGCACTTGAAACTTCTATCCTAACCGAACGTTCGTTCACTGTGGCATCGACATCGAAGTAACCTCTGAGGAATTCTGCTACAAGCTCCTTTGGTGCTATAAACAGCACTTGAGGAATTTTGATCGTGTGCGACTTTCTTCTTTCTGGATAATCAAATATTAGCCTGATAAATCTTAAAAGAGTTTTTTTAGCCTTCCTAAATTCAATCTCATAGGAACTAGATCTCTTAATTCTTACAACCTCCACACCTAAAGATTCAATGCGTTTGAGCTTTTCAAAAACTTCTTCATCGTTGTTTGCAATCTTCGAAACGTTACCGTCCCCAAACAATACTCCAGCTAAGTAGAATACGGCTTTCCACTCCTCATATGTTTTAGGAAATCTTAATTTCTTCTGAGAAGGAAGTCTATCGATCTTGAATATAGCATCTTTGCTGAACTTTGAATAAACATAGTTTAAAAATCTCTCAAATCTTTCGTTTCCGAAAATCTTCTTGGGAATTGCTACGAAGTCACCGACCTCAAGCTCACAAGCTTTCTTCCAGCCTAAGTTAGTTAAAAACGGGTGCTCAGGAGTGACCGTAATGCTGTGCCAGTTTTTGAGCTTAACCCTAAGCATTTTTCCCTTATGCTTGAGTCTCCAGACAAACTGAGCTTTAAGAAAATCGCTTTTTGCATTCTCACTTAATCCCTGAACATCTATATTAATTGCTTTAACTTCACACCCATTTTCTTTGTAAATTAAGTTATCAGTGGAGTTAAATAAGTCTCTTAATGACACTACTCCAAGCTCCGGATGGATTATACTCTCCCCCGGTGCCAAACACTTTCCGTGATCAACATGTCCAAGCACCGCAATAATTGGTGTCCTGAGTTTTTTTTCGGTCATTTCTCGTAAATCCACTCCTCATCAAATTTCTTGTATTCGATAATCTCATTTTCATTAAAAAACAGAGCAATCTCCCTATTTGCGGACTCAATAGAATCTGATGCGTGAATCACGTTTCTACCAACATCCATTGCATAATCGCCACGTATAGTTCCCGGTGATGCCTCAATTGGATTTGTTTTACCTACAAGAGATCTCACAACTTTTACAGCTTCTTTCCCCTCTATGACCATTGCAACTACGGGTCCCGACGTTATGTAGCTGATAAGCGAATCAAAAAAAGATTTACCCTGATGTTCAGCGTAATGTTTTTTTGCAAGTTCCTTAGAAATCCGAAGCATCTTCATTGCAACTATCTTTAGTCCCTTCCTCTCAATCCTTGAGATTATCTCCCCGATGAGTCCTCTCTGAACACCGTCCGGTTTGATCATGACAAAGGTCTTTTCCATTACCTTACCTCCTTGCGTAGAATTTAGTCCACTTGAGCTTTCTAGGATTTCTATTGAGCTTGAGCATATTTTTCTCACATTTTCCCGAACAAAAGTAGAGTATTCTACCGTCTTTTCTGACAAACATTTTTCCCGTCCCTGGTTCGATTTCTTCACCGCAAAAAGAACATATTCTTTTCTCCAAGGGCATTATTTCACCTAACTGTAAGCTTTTTAGCCTCTCTTGCGGTTTCTTTTATCATTAAGATATCTCCCACTCTGACGGGGCCGAAAATGTTCCTCGTAATTATTCTGCCCTTGTTTTCACCACCTAGGATTCTAACCTTAACCTGAGTAGCTTCACCGTGCATTCCGGTTCTTCCAATAATTTCAACAACCTCTACAGGCTGAATATCTTCCTCTTCAGCCATAATTTCACCTCAATTTACTTTTTCAAACCACTAAGTTTTGTTATCACACTTTCGAGTTCTTTCTTAGCCTCACCCTCATTTAGTATTGCAGCGGAAGCACATGCCACCTCTATTCCAGCAGCTTTACCAAGCTCTTCCTTACCTTTCACGTATATGTAGGGAATATTTTTCTCCTCGCAGAGTAGCGGAAGATGAGCTACTATTTCGGGTGGATCGACATCCATTGCAATGTATACGAGCTTTGCTAAACCTCTCTCTACGGATTTCGTTGTCTCGTTTGTTCCCTTCTTTATTTTTCCAGTCTCTCTCGCTTTCTGCAATAGTATTAGCGCCTCCTTCTGCAATTCTTCAGGAACCTCAAACCTAACGTATACCATGTTTCACACCTCCTTCCCTTTGGTCATCATTCATCGGGGTCTCCTATATCATCCGAAGATGTTTTAAAATTTTACGTTTGGGTTGATTTAAAAAGTTTAGCCCGATCCGATCAAAAATGATATATAATCCTCTATCGTCTGGAATGTCTGCGATGAAATGCGCAATGTGTGGTAAAGAGACAGAATACAGCATATGTGGAGAATGTCTATCGAAGAGGATAGAAGTTATCCAGATACCGAATGTTATTGAGTTGACCGAATGTTCGGTTTGCGGTAATTTCAGACTCGACAGATGGAAGAGTGTTGATTTCTACGATGCTCTGAGCCATCAATTCTTCAGAAATGCTTTATTTTACGAAGAATTTGAGTTAAGAAACTTCGAATTCGAAATAAACGAAGACAGGTGCCTCGTAAAGCTGTGGGGAGACCTCAGGGGACACGCTCTTAAACTTGAAAAGGAAGCAAAGATACGGATAAAGAGGGTTGTCTGCGAAAAGTGCAGTCGCCAATCTGGAGGATACTACGAGTCAATAATCCAAATACGAGCAAACAAAAGGAAAATTAGAGAAGAGGAAATCAAGTTCATAATCGATATGATTAAAAGTTTGCTGGAGAGGGAGTCAGACAATCCTAGAGCGTTCGTAACTAAAATCGAAACAAAACGAGAGGGTGTAGACATATATCTCGGAGACAAAAAAATAGGGGAAAAGATATCAAGAAGTGTTGCAAAGAGTTTCGGAGCTGAGATCAAAGAGAGCAAAAAGATTGCAGGAAAAAGGGACGGAAAAGACCTTTACAGATTCACATATCTGATAAAATTCCCAGAGTACCTGAAAGGGGACGTTGTCGAGGATAACGGCGTCATTGCAGTCGTCTCAAACGTTGAGAAGAAAAAAGCTCTCTCAATCAAAAACGGTAAGTCCATAAATCTAAAGAGTCCGAAGCTCATTGCGAGAAGAGAAGACATCTTTGAGAGCTACGTAGTGAATTTAGACGATAAAACCCTTGAAGTAATTGATCCCGAAAGCTACAAAGTCATAACGATCGAAAAACCGGAAATGGAATTCTCGGTTGGAGATAAAGTCTATCTTGTCAGATACGAGGATAAAGTTCTAGCTATTCACCCGAGTCTAATATCATGAAAGCCTTAAAAGTGCCCAAACCGAAAGCAGAAGAAGTAAGGAAATTTGCCGAAAAAATCGGGGCGAAGGATAAAAGCAGAAAAATCAGAGTTGAAGGAGATTACGTTATCATCCCGATAAAAGATGGGTTCGAAGATAAATTTGATTTTGAAGTTGTAGAGGATAAAAGTCCCGTATTTAAAGGAAATAAGAGTTTCAAAGAAATAGTTGAAAAAATTGCAGGATTCTATCCAAAGTATGCTGATTTCAAGAGAATCGGTGATTTGGCGATAATTAAGCTTCCAAAGGAACTCATGGAATTCAAATACAAAATTGCTGAAGAAATTTTCAGAAACTACAAAGTGAGGGCGATTTGGCTTGATAGGGGGAAAAAGGGGATGCTTAGGAAACCTGAGATGGAGTTACTTATCGGAGAGGGGAGTGAGACAATCCACACAGAAAACAACTGCAAATTCAAGCTTGATGTGACAAAGGTTATGTTCAGTTTGGGAAATCAGTTTGAAAAAATGAGAGTTGCAAAGCTTGTGGAGGATGGAGAGATCGTTTTAGACATGTTCGCCGGCATAGGGTATTTCTCAATACCAGTTGCGAAACATTCTAAAGCGAAGAGAATCTACGCAATCGAAATTAACTGGGACGCCTACACATATCTTCTCGAAAACATCAAGCTAAACAACGTGAAAAATATTATCCCGGTATTGGGAGATTCGAAACAGGTAACTCCAGAGGATTTTGCAGATCGTGTGATAATGGGACATATATTTGCGGAGGATTTCATTCCCACAGCTATAAAAGCCATAAGAGACGAAGGTGTCATCCACTATCACGAATCAACTCCCGTAAAGGTAATCGATAGACCAATTAGAAGGATAAAATACTACGCCGAAAAGATGGGGGCATCAGTCGAGATAATAGGATTTAGAAAGGTTAAGAACTATGCTCCCAACGTGTATCACGTTGTTGTTGATGCTAAATTAAGAAAATCTTGCTGATCAGAACTCTTACATATCCGATGTAGGGGATTTTAAAGACGGCAACGCCCACAACCCACTCTTCCTTAACGGGCATTACTCCCGCAAGCTGATCAGGTACTGAATTGGCGTCTCCTTGAGTTATATAGCCGTCACTCGGAGCTTTTACGTTAGTAAGCTTTAAAGATATTTGATTTCCCTCCCTAACGAGGATGGGGATCGGATCCCCCTTTTCCACATATGCGATTGCTCTGTGGATGATCGGAGTTCTTCTTGAATCACCGTTCGGAATGTAGACGATAACATCACCGTATCTACCAAATTTTTCGTAACCCGTTTTTGCACCTTCTTCAAACGTGATTATTTCTTTTTTTTCGGGACTTACGAGGAAGACCACGTCCCCAATGTGCATATTAGGTTCCATGCTTCCGCTTTCTATTGCGACCATGAAGGGCCATGTCCCAGTTATAAGGTGACCACCTAATGCAATGATACCAACAACTATTAGTGCTGAAAGTAAATCTTTAATTAACCCCATAGTTGGAGGTGAACCGATGGTTATTAAAAATATCGACACTCGAACGATAATTGCAAAATTCGCTGTAAACGGATATAATATCCATCCGAAAGCCGTAGATCTAATTCTAAAGAGTAATTGCAACATTGATAAAATTATAAATGAGGTTCGCAATTCTTACAACGGATCTTTTATAATAATGCCTGAGGATATTTCTGAAATATTGAAAAAATTAAAAAGAGATGGTAAAAAAACAGAAGAAAAAAGAGTCACAAAATCCAACAAACAAGAAATTCAGAAATTCGGGGAGATAAAAATTAAAGATATAACGGGTAAATCAACTTGTAGAGGGACAGTAGAAGATTTTGTAGCCTACTTTAATTCAAGATACGATAAGCTATACAACATACTAAAGCCGAGGGTCAAGGCAATACCGATAGCATCTTTGGGCAGGATAAAGTCGGATACTGTCGAAGTTATCGGATTTGTAGATAATGTTAGAGAGATTTCTGAAAAAAAAGCAATCTTCGAACTTGAAGATAAAACCGGAAGGGTGAAAGTGTACGCCGAAGGTAAACTAAAGGAGATCGCGATGGAACTTCTCGGAGATGAAGTCATCGGAGTTGTAGGCAAACTGGCGGGAAAAATCATAATTGCCGACAGGATTATTTTTCCCGAAATTCCGATAAACGGATCTAAAATCAAGAAAGACTTTAGAATAGTTTTTATATCAGATACTCACTTCGGAAGCAATACGTTCCTTAAAAAAGAGTGGGATAATTTTGTCAAATGGATAAATTGTGAAAGCGGGAATAAAAAGCTCGACGAACTTGCGGAGAATGTTAAGTACATCTTCATAGCAGGGGACATTGTTGACGGAATCGGTATATATCCAGATCAAGATAAGGAACTTGAGATAATAGATATATACGAACAGTACGAGTTTGCAGCAGAGCAATTAGATAAATTAAGAAAAGACGTCAGGATAGTCCTCTCACCGGGAAACCACGATGCTGTTAGGCAGGCTGAACCTCAGCCATCCCTCCCAAAGGAATTTAGAGATCTTTTCTCTAGTAACGTTATTCATGTTGGGAATCCAGCTTACGTTGATATTGACGGTGTTAGTGTTCTCGTATATCACGGCAGGAGCCTTGATGATGTAATCTCTAAAATAAATAGGTTGAGTTACGAGAAGCCGCAGGAGGCTCTTATAGAATTGCTAAAAAGGAGACACCTCTCACCCATATACGGCGAAAGAAGTCCGATAGCACCCGAAAGTGAGGATTACCTCATCATAGATGAGATCCCAGACATCCTACACTCGGGACACGTTCATACTTACGGAACAGCCTTCTACAGAGGTGTTCTTGTGGTTAATTCCTCTACATGGCAGGCTCAGACAGAATTCCAAAAAAAGGTAAATCTGAACCCGATGCCAGGAAATGTCGCCATTTATCAACCCGGCGGAACTTTACATCGGTTAAGATTCTACAGTTGAATAACTCTATTTGTTAATCTGTTATCATGCTATTTCGTAAAGTATTTATAACGATAAATAAATAAAGTATTGGAGGTAGATAGAGATGGACATCATGAAGTATGTTGTGCCAAAAGATCTCTGGCCAGAGACAATCATACCAGATGAGGTGAAGGAATATATCGGTGACAGAAAAGAGCTGAACCTCGCTGAAGAAATTCTTGACAGGAACATAAAAATGGGAAGAGGAAGAAAGATCGCCATATACTTCGAAGACAGAAGGGTAACGTACAGAGACCTTTACAGGCTGAGTAATAAGATTGCAAACTTCCTAAAGAGCATCGGCATACAAAAATACGATAGAGTTGGTTTCAGAATGAGGAACATGCCCGAAGCCGTTGCTGTAAACTTTGGAATAATGAAAGCTGGAGCAATCCCAGTTCCTTTAAATCCGATGTGGGCTAAAAAGGAGATTGTCCATGTATCCAACAATGCTGAGATAAAGGCAATATTCGTAACCGGTGACGAAAAGACATTTGATGCTGTGAGAGATTCTATCCCCGAATTAAAGACTGTCGAGAAAATTATAGTAACCGAAAAAGAAGATGTGAAGGAACCCCTCATTCCGTTTAACGAAATCTATAAGGAGAGTGCAAACTTCGATCCCGTTCCGCTTGAGATCGGAACTCCAGCCGTCATTCTCTATACCTCGGGAACAACAGGATTACCAAAGGGATGTGTACACTTTGTTGAAAACGTTCTATCAGCAGTCTATTTAGTTGGAAAATATGTATGGAAACTGACGGAAGATGACGTCGTAGGTGGCCCGGCACCCGTAAGCTTCGCAATGGGTTACGGAAATGGCTGTCTGATTCCATACTTCCACGGAGCCGCAACAAGTATATGGCCGGCATTTAGTGTGGATAACTTCTTCAGATTTGTTGAAGAACATGGTGTAACTGTGTTCAGCGCTCTGCCAACTGCCTACAGACTTATCCTTGCACATCCGAATTTAGATGAATACCTTAAGAAATACGATATCTCAAGTCTGAGGCTCTGCACAGGTGGTGGAGAAGCCCTCGGAGCTGATACTGCAAAGAAGTGGATGGAGAAATTCGGAATGCCTATCTACGAATCTCTAGGTGCAACAGAGATGGTTCACATCTGCATAAGCAACACTGTTGCCCCTGAACCAAGAGCTGGTAGCATCGGTTGGCCAATTCCCGGATATGTTGCCAGAATAATCGATCCAGAGACTGGTGAAGATTGCAAGCCTGGCGAAGTCGGCAGTCTCTATATAAAAGGACCGACCGGGATCAGATACTGGGAGCATCCAACAAGATCTCTCATTGAAAAGCAGAAAGAGAGTGTTAAGAATGGCTGGAACGTCCTCGGAGACTTCGTAAGAAAAGACGAAGAAGGATATATCTACTTCGTTTCAAGAGATGACGACCTCATAAAGTCCTCGGGATACAGAATCGGTCCCGATGAAATCGAACAGCCACTAAGCCAGCACCCGGCTGTGAAGGAATGTGGTGTCATCGGCGTCCCAGATCCTGAGGGCATCAGAGGACAACTCGTCAAAGCAATAATCGTTCTGAAGGAGGGATACGAACCAAGCGAAGAGCTCAAACAGGATATACTTAAGTTCTTAGAGCAGCACATAGCCAAATACAAGCTTCCGAGGATAATTGAATTCAGGAAGGAGCCTCTCCCAAGAACTGCGACAGGAAAGCTCTTGAGAAGATTCTTAAGAGAAGAGAGCAAATAACTTAATTTTTTACTTTACTTTTTTAATCTGTTCTCGAAAAAAACTTATTTCCCTAAAGTTAGTATATTACGTGAACAAGCGAGCAAAATCTCAAGGGACTTACAAACACAGAGGCAAAAAGAGAAAATCATATAAAAAGAGGGGAACTCTACTTGAAAGAAACGTAGCTTGGTTATTTTCAACACTTGGATTTGACACCAAGACAAATGTCCAAATCAAAAATCATGAAATAGATGTCATAGTTAGATCCAACGGAAAATCTCTGGCTATAGAATGTAAACAATACGAAAAGAGTCATCTCACAGTTAGGAATCTCATCTATGAATGGGCTACAAAGAGACAAATTTTAGGTGTTGACAGGGTCCTTTTAGTGCTTTGGGGTAGCAATGTGAAAGATGAGGACAGAAAACTCGCTGAGAGACTAAACATATCGATCTGGGACGAAGAGGATTTTGAAAAGATTTTCAATTTGGCGCTCGAAAGGAAAAATGCCGCGAGGGATTACATCTTAAAAGAATTTGGTTTGAATCCACCCGATCCCACACATTTAGACCCAATCCTTGAAAAATTCTCAGAAGTCGTTCCAAATCTTATTAAACACGATACTTACGAGAGATTCACAATATTCTCAAAAGGTTGGATTCTCTCAGGAATCGTGATAGGTCTGCTTTATCCTACTTTTCTCAGTTTTTGGATACTGTCAATTCCTTTGTTAGGATTGGCTTGGACTTACTGCTATGTGAAGAGGATCAGATGGGAGAGAAAAGTTCTGAAATCGGTTATCAAAAAGTTATCGAAAGTCAGAGGAGGCGTCACAACTAGTGAGTTAGCGTATATCACCAAAAAATCTGAAAAAAGTGTAAAGAAAATACTTGAATATCTGCGAAGTAAAGGATACGTTAAAGTTTTAGGAGACTTGTGGGTTTCAGAAAATATCGAAAAGCCATAAAAATTTTAAATCCAAGTAATTTTAACAACAATCAAATGAATCGAACATCCGGAATACTCACTTTATTAATACCTTTTCTAGTCGTATCGATATTCGTAAGCATATCCGTGGGTCCGGCAGGGATCGGTTTATCTGTGGATCCCTGAATACTCGATTTCGGACTGTGCAGAACCTTCCTCGCATCCATTGTCGGAGCGAGTCTGGCTACGGCAGGGTGTGCAATGCAGATCCATACATAATCGGGGTTTCAAGCGGTGCAAGTGTTGGTGCAGCTTTAGCAATCTTACTCGGACTGGGATCTCTGGGCTTAATGTTTTCGGCGTTTTTCTGCTCAATCTTGGCAGTATATGTAGTCTACCAGCTCGGTAAGGACTCAACTTACGCTCTTTTGCTTGCCGGAGTTGCAATGGCTACGTTTCTCTCGGGCTTAACTTCCCTTTTAGTTTATATATCAACAGAGAGCATGCATGAAATAGTCTTTTGGATAATGGGTGGATTCTGGACTGCAAAATGGATAAAGGTTAAAATGATCCTTTTTCCCGCTGTAATCGGGGTAATCATCCTTTTGCTGAATTCTTGGAGGATGAATGCCCTTCTACTCGGAGAAGAACATGCTATGAGTGTGGGGATTGATTTAAAGAAATTCAAAGCGATCATAATTGCGGCTTCCGCTTTACTAACAGCTTCTGCCGTATCGGTCAGTGGGGTAATCGGATTCGTCGGGCTCATAATCCCTCACACAATGAGACTCATTTTGGGATACGACAACAGGACGCTCATTCCGGCTTCGATGCTATTTGCGGCGAGATCGACACCGCCTCAAGGATGATGATGAACGGGGAGATTCCGGTCGGAATAATCACATCGTTGATTGGAGCGCCCTTTTTCATATACCTTTTGAAGAGGGGGAGCAGATTTGGAACTGAAAGCTGACAGAGTAGACGTAAAAATATCAGGAAGGAAGATAATCGAAAGTGTTTCGTTTACTTTAAAGAAGGGAGAGCTTGTAGCCCTTTTAGGTCCTAACGGAAGCGGAAAATCTACGCTACTGAAAACTATCTTTGGCATACTGAAACCCCATCACGGAGTGGTATACATCGACAGAAAAACGATTAACGACTTCGAAAGAAGGGATATAGCAAAGCTCTTGGGATATCTGTCCCAAGAGATCACAAGTGCGAACCTGAAAGTTCTCGATATAGTTTTGCTCGGAAGAGTTCCGCATGCCGGGGTTATGCCCACGAAAAGAGATGTTGAAGTGTCCCTGAAAGCTTTAAAACTCGTAGGTATGGATGGATATGAGGAAAGGCTTTTTAGCGAATTAAGCGGCGGTGAAAAACAAAAGGTCATGCTTGCAAGGATTTTCTCTCAGGAAGTCGAATTTCTTCTTTTGGATGAACCTACGTCTCATTTAGACATTAAGAGCCAGATTGACATAATGAGACTCGTGAAAATGCTTGTAATGAACGGAAAGGGTGCCTTAGTAGCCCTTCACGATATTAATTTGGCCGCAATGTTCGCCGATCGAATCCTCATGATTAAGAACGGGAGAATAAGATATTCCGGAAGGGCTGAAGTCCTCACCCCAGAGAACATAAAAGATATCTACGGAATAGACGCTGACGTAATTAAATACAACGGCAACATCTTAGTTATCCCGAAAATTCCGTAGGTCACTGTTAAAACGATTAAACCAGCTATAAGAATTCCCATAAAGATGAATACCATCGATTTTTTTCTGTCCAAATGCATTAAAAATGCAATAAGACTGCCAGTCCAAGCACCCGTTATCGGAAGGGGGACGGCAACGAAAAGAGTCAACCCAAGATATCCATACTTTTCTACAATTTTCCTCTTTTTCTCAACTCTCCTGACGAAAAAAGAGTATGCATCTCCGAGGATTGGTATTCTCCTGATTAAAGTTTCAGCTTTATGAAGGATGAGCAGCAACAGAGGTATCGGGAGGAAATTACCTATCACCGCTAAGAGATATGCTTCTAAGGGATTCACATTCATGAGAGCTGCATAAGGTATGGCTCCCCTTAATTCTGAAAGGGGGAACATCGATATCAGGAGGATGTTAAGCCATTCCAAGCTCAATCCCCTTTACGAGTTTTTTCATTATATCGTTATAGGTTATCTGCACACCCATTTTTTCCGCCTCTTTTACGAAAGCTCCGTTTATGAAATCGATTTCGGTTCTCTTTCCTCTTTCAATATCTTGAAGCATCGATGATCTGTTTTCAGCTGTTTTTGACGCAACCTCCCTTACGAGCTCGACTACATCAACTTGAAACCCCTTTGCCTTTAAAACAATCTCGCATTCCTTCGCCAATCTAACCGCAATATCCCAGAGATATTTGATCTCCAATATCTTTCCATTTCTTACCCTACAGATAGCGGTTATCGGATTTATCACGGCATTTACGGCGGCTTTTACCCAAATTCTCTTTTGGATGTCATTAACCACTTGGGCGTTCAGTCCCGCTCTTTTAAGAACTTCGCAGAACTTTCCAGCGTAATTTCCTCTGAAATCTCCCAGATAGATCTCACCTTCTCCTGCGAACATCACGTGACCGTATTCAATTAGATTCGCCCCGTAAGTCACCACACCTCCCACGACGTTCTCAAAATATTTCATTAAAATCTCCTCATTTCCCACACCATTCTGAAGACTGCATATCGCTTTGAAATCTGTTTTCTTAAGGATTTTTGCAGCCTTTTCCGTATCGTAAGCTTTAACTGTAAGAAAGACGAGATCGACATCCTCAGGCTTGTCAGTTGCGTAAACATCGAGTTCCTCTTCGACTATTCCCGAGATAATTAGCTTCCTCTTCAAAGCTTCAAGTTGCTTGCCTCTCGCTACGAAGACGACTTCGAACCCCGCTTTAACTAAGAAAGCGCCAATAAGACTTCCCAAAGCTCCGGAACCAAAGATTTCGATCCTCATTCGAAAAACCTGTCTATGGTTATCTGTTTTTTAAGTTCACTCTCAAAGAGGGATATTGTCTCAAGCTCTATGAGCTTTAATCTCTGCCTTGTGTATTCGCTGACGTTGTATTTTTCAGCAAGCTTCTTTGAAAATCCCAAATACTTCATTATTGACCCCTCATGAACTGTTAGGGTTAAATTACCACCGCATCTCGTGCATTTACCAGAAAGAGGGATTCTTCTGAACTTTTGATTACATTTAACGCATCTAAACTCCTGTCTTGAGAAAGCTCTCAGATTTCCGATTATATCTGGAAGAAAGTGGGAGTTTATCACTCTCTCGGCAACGTCATGCTCATCGACTGCGAGGATTTTCTCAGCAAGCTCCATCTGGTGTTTTAATTTACTCTCCATACTTTCTAACGTCTTGTAAGCACTCTCTTTAACTCCTAAAGCTATATCTGTAGTATTATGAGTAAATCTCAACCCATAATACTTCTCTTCGCTTTCAAGTCTGTCTTCTACTCTCTCTATAATTCCTACGAACTCCTTAGGATTGGCGTAACGAAGCGTTGCCTTATAGAACTCTAACGGATATCTGTTGCAGATATCCATGTTGTGAACTTCGCTATCAACTTCCCTCGGATCGATAATAGCTGTGAGAACGAGGGGGGCATCCATCTGTCCGCCTCTCTTATCGGGTAGAAATTCTCGTGAAAAGTTCAAAAGCCCATCCATTAGAAGCATTACACAATCTTCGTCTCCATCGCAGTCTATGGTTATCAGACCACCTCGTCCCGCCACGAACGTTTTATTACCATCAATGACAAAGTCGTAAACATATTCCGTGTCGCTATCAATCTCTTTAACTTCCTTTATTTTCACGAAAGCTGCATCGCCATTTAGACCAAGATTTGCTAACTCTTGGTCTCCACATATGCGCACAATATACTCCGGCTCGCTTCTGTTGTTGTAACTAATTTCAGCAAAAATTCCCAATGTGAGCAGAAGAATAACAATATCGTTTGCTAGTTCCTTGCTTACTATTGTTATTGAAACATCCCTTCCGACTTGTCCATCGCCTTGAATTAATCCCGAAATCACCCCAAGGGCAAATTCTCTGTTGTTAAATGCAAACCACGGTATTCTTTTCTCTTTAGCATTTCTACCCAATCCGAGAACATCCACAAACAGCTTATATATCGTTTTTCCACTCGCTATTAACACGTAAACGTTCCCATCTTTCCGAATTGGTGGTTTGTAGCAAAACACCTCCTCGAATATTTTGGAGATTTTTTCTATAACTTCTCTGTTCGAGCTTGCAATGGAAACCTGATTTTTATTGCTTCGAGCGAATCCGTTAGATAAATACATTCCGATAAGGAATCCAAAGTCTTTCGTTAGTTTTATTTTTGAAGGCACAGAAGTGAACTTCTTTCTATGAGTTATTCTAAACTCAACTTCATCCGTTTTCAGCCCGAGAATATCGAACAATCTGTGCAAAACGTTCATCGGTATTGAGTCCTTATTCACAACAGATCTCGAAATGCCAAGCTGTCTGCAGAGTTCCTTGATCGAAATTCCTTTCTCTCTCGCTTTTTCCTTGATAACATCTCTCAGTCCGTGAGCTCTGTAGTCTTCGTGGATAAAGTGCTCAGCAACGTTAATTTCTTCCAATTCTCTGTCCACTGGCACTTTAAGTGCCGCCAGTGTTAAATCTCCCGGTTTCAAATCTTCGGACTTTACTTCTATGATTTTTCCAGAATTCAATATCGGGAATTTATGATTCGGCGTAACAATTATTTCTCGCCCATACTCCGTTCTTATCTTTAAAAGCTTCTTTGGGGACTTTAGTTTTACAAAATCTTTCGGTTTAATCCATACAAGCTTTCCCCCATTGTAATGTAAAACCTCTATTTCATCCGGCTTGTATTTTTCAACAACCTCTTCTATCCGTAAGATTTTGATACCTTCTCTATCCTTCACAACAACTTTCTCTTTAGGATGCAGGCAGTTCCTTCTTTTTGCAGCATGGAAATATGGATGGGCGTAGCACCCGTTTATGTCGGCAAAGCCGATGATTCTTCCCAAAACCCCCGCCGATGTGTGGGGAGCCAATCCTATAACAAGATGGCCTATGAGATCTTCCGGCTTCTCAGCTCGGTAAAACGGCTCAAGTTTGTAAAACTTTACGAGAAGATCATCTATGAATTTCGCAACCTTAACGAGATATTCACCGGCAGATCTTGGTAGGATTAAGTCCTGAGGCTTTAGCTCCACAATCTGATTCTCGTTTTTCAGTTCATTACCTTCGTAATCATATTTGTATCCCAACTCCCTGAGCTTTTTAACGCTTACTCCTATTTCAGAGGGTTTGAAATGGGTTAGAGGGAGGTCTGTCATATCATAGCGAATCGTTCCATCTTTAAACACGCAAACACCATTTTTCGCTCTCAAAATTCCCTTTTCAATCCTTTCAGCAAACTTGTTCTTCGATGTAAGACCTAAAACTCCTTTTACCGATCCATTAACATCCCTTTCACCCAGATTCTCCAAGGCTTTCTGGTAGAGTTCCCGAACGTTTATCCTCCATTTTCGGTAGCCTTTGGTTTCTCCTCCACACTTTTTGCACTTCTCTCCGGTCTTAATCCCACACTTCGGACAGATGTAAGCTTGCTCCGTTATCCCACCGCACTCGCATTTAAGATAAAACGTTTCACGCCCGCACTCCTTACAGACTCTCAGAGCCAAATCAACTTCGATTTCACCTTTTGTCGAGTTGTATGTAGACGTGTAGTTCACAGCATTTTTCAGATCTCTTGTTTTTCCTCCCGCTTCCGATAACGGAAAGAGCATGTGGGGAGGAGGAGACATCTTCCTTTCTTTCGCCTTTTCTGGTCTTCCCATTCTGGCTCCTATCCTTGTGGGTGCTTTCGCCCTCACGTCGAGTCCAGAAACTTTCCTAACAAAATCGAGGGTGTTTTCAGCATCACAATCTTTTATGATTTTCAGATCAGTGTTCAAACCCAAGCATCTTACGAGAACTTTCCAGTTCTCTATAACGATGTTACCCTCCCTAATTTTGTGTTCGACGAGTAGCTTTTCGAGAATTTCCTTTATCTTTCGGTCATTTTTGAAGATTAAGCAGCTCCTTCCAAACTTACCCTCAACTTTCCCGTTCTTGATTATATAGTCTCTCAAGAATTTAGCCTCATCCACGCTGATATCATGCCAGAGGTATGTGTAATCGGGATGAAGCGGAACGCCGTACTCATCGCATAGCTTCAGAGCTTTATCTTCGTCTATTTTTCTGAAATCTCCGCTGAGTTTTGCTTCCTGAATCCACCATTCGTAACAGAAAGATGCCGGAAGCAAAACGTGATTGTTTTCGAGAAAGTCTCCAAAATTGATCAGGATTTCGCCCATGTCCAGTATCTTCTCGACAGAATCCTTTATTTTTAAAGCTTCTTCAAAACTTCTTACCTTTATCACGTCACCGTTTTTCAATCGGACTGTCGGCCCCTCTATATCGGTAACGGGAACAACACTTCCAGCTTTACCGGGAAGTTCCACTTTCAATTGAGTTCCAATTGCTATGAACTCGTCTGCTATGACCATTGTTGCCGGATGGATTCCGACGGTGGCAAAACCCGAATTTCTCGATCTTCCGTATCTTAGTCTGAATCCTCCCTTCCTTGATGGGTGACTGAATACAGGTCTTCCTGCAACGATATCAGAGAGATACTTATCCTTAGGTTTGATTTCATCACCTTCATCTTCTTTCTCCTCTTTGTGGATAAGCTTATCTAGCCATTCCCAACCGTCTATCTTTATTTCATCAACTATTTTCTTGAGTTTCGGAGCTTTCAAAGCGATACCTTCGGCAATGACAAGACACATTCCACCGCGAACCTTATTCGTTTCAACTCTTGGGAGATTCCGATACCCGGAGACTTCGACTTCCTCAGTGGGCTCTCCGTCTATGCAAATTGGGCAGTTTTTGACTATCAGTTTTATCTCCTCGTCCGATGGAAGATACTGGAGGTTCGCAACCTTTTTGTATAACGGTATCTCTTCGCAGTATCTCATTATTTCCTCTTCAGTCGGAACGTATCTTTTGATTCCGAGTAGTCTGCGAACGTAATCTGCAATTAAAACAGATATTATTTGAGCTGTTCCACCAGCACTTCTTATAGGTCCGGCATAATAGATTTTTATAAATTCGTTGTTATACAGCTTTACCCTTGCTATTCCCTCAATGGGAGCAGCCACAACTCCTTCCGTCTGAATTGCAACGGCTGCTCTAACGGCTTTGTCTATTGCTTCCTCCGTGTCATAGTTTCCGAAATCTCCCTTTACGATATCTTCAGCTATTTTGAAACATATCTCAACCCTTGAAAGACCCTCCGACTCGTATCTTAGTATTCTCTCCGCAATTCCATTTATGTTAAGAAGCTTTTCGACTCTCTCGGCCATATTCTTTGCTATTGGAATCTCTACGTATGGCTTTGGATCAAGACCTAGACTTCTCGCCCTTTCAGCAATGCGGTAACATTTTTCGGCTTCTCTAAGAAGGAGTTCATGATACTTTTTTAACTCCTCGCGGAGATTATCGAGAGAATTTTTAGGCTCGTCAAAAATTGGGAAGAATTTATCAAGGGTTAGATTCATCAATTCTTATCAGGAGCCCTAGATTATAACACTTTTCGTTAATGGGTGAGATAAGAAAAGTCAATTTTAATACTATTCCAACGAAAAAATCTTTAACGATCCGAACCAAAAACAAAACATGCTGGATATCATAAAATCCTTCAAAGGGAGGCTGGTGGCACTAACGGGTGCAGGGATATCAGCAGACAGTGGCATCCCAACTTTCAGAGGGAAGGACGGTCTTTGGAACCGCTACCGTCCCGAAGAACTTGCAACATTCGAAGCATTCTCAAGAAACCCGAAACTTGTATGGGAATGGTATTCTTGGAGGATGGAGAAGGTTTTCACAGCGAAACCTAATAAAGCTCACATAGCTCTAGCTCTGCTTGAGAAAAAGGGTCTTTTGAAAGCAGTGATAACTCAGAACGTCGACAATCTTCACGAAAGGGCAGGAAGCAAAAACGTCATTCATCTCCACGGCAGAATCGACGAAGGAAGATGTTTGGAATGCGGGAAAGTGATCAAGTTCGAAGAGCCTCCTAAAGGCGTCCCGAAGTGCGAATGCGGAGGCATTATCAGACCGAACGTTGTTTGGTTTGGAGAAATGCTTCCGGAGAAAGAGCTTAAGATTGCTGTGGATCTCTGTAGCCGGAACAACGTTATCGTGATTGGGACTTCGGCTGTCGTTCAACCAGCCGCATCGCTTCCGCTTTTTGCGAAAAGAAGTGGCTATAAAATTATCGAGGTAAATCCCAATGAAACCCCCCTCTCAAGTTTGTGTGACTACGTTGTCAGAAAAAGGGCAGCTGAAGCTTTTGAGGATGTTTTAGAAGCTATTTCAGAAGAGGAAGACTTCCAGTGATCTTATCTACCCTTTTTGAGGGAGCCGGGCCTATAACAACGGCTGTTATCGTTCCCGGTTTCACCTCGGTTAATCCGGCGTCCTTAATGTAAGCCGTCGGTAGTCCTTCTTTTTTTGCCCTTTCGAACACATTCATAAGCTCTTCTAAATTTTTTACTTTTAAAACTATCTTTTTCTGACCTTCCATCTTCCATTTTTCCCTTTCTTCAGGGTCTGCTAATTCATATCCCATTATTGAAGCGTGAGCCACTTGAACAGCTAATTTACCTCTCGAAAGGTTAAGATCATCCCTAATGACAATTACCTGTTTGTATTCACTTTTCTCCAAATCCATACTTTTTAAGCTCTTCAACGCTCACGGGTTTTGATTTCATTTCGACCCATCTCCTCCCGATCTCAGCTCCCTTTTCTTCATCAAATTCCGAGACAATGATTACTTCGTCTTTAACCTCCTTAATGGAGTCTGTTGGAATTCCAAAGAATACGTCGGATTTTTTTACAATCAAGTATCCATCATAGACATCTATGCTTTCTCCGATCTTCTTTCCATTTTTTTCAACGAACTTGCATATGAGATCCATGGATGTTTATCTGATCGGATGGATAAATCATTTACGCAATTTATAATTGATTACCTCTAAGAGCCTCCAGCATAGCAGCAATTTGGCCACCTCGATAGCGTTAACGTATCTTTCGGTATAGTAATTCACGCTCTCTGAGCCAATTTCTCTTTTTATCGCCTCTAAAAGAGAGCCAAAGATCTCAGTACTCATGAACCCGTCTATGTCTATAAAGCTCGCTGGTTTCGAGTAGTAATAGTCAGAGAAAAACCCTATTGAGAAATCTCTCTCGCTCGCCCTTACGAGCCCCGAAAGATCTATGTTTAGGTTTACGGATTCAACGGGGATGTCTTCGGTCTTTTTTATTATCAATCTCACGCCATAGACCTCAAAATCGCTCTCCTCGATGAGATAGTTTATTCTTTCCAAACTCTGCATCGAGCTTGGGTAGATCTTTATCACAACATCTGCGTAGATCTTCTGAAAATCGATGAATCTTTTGTAATCTGGTTCCCTTTGGATTATCTCTTCGATAACCTTTTGCTTGCTGTATCCCCTTTCCAAAACATCTCTCCTGATCTTCCACCTCCTTTTTACGTATCTTGCGGGATCAACAAATATTTTGAAATCGATGTAATCCCTCAACCCATCGTAGAGAGTGTGCAACCCCTCCACGATTACAATTGGTGTCGGTTTGAATTCAACCCAAGGGCCAAACGTTCCGGTCTTGTGATCGTAAGTGGGTTTTTTAATCGAATGACCCCTTTTAAGCTCTCTTAGATGCGTTTCAACGAGCTTTAAGTTGTTCGCTTCAGGATTTAGAGGAGTGATTCCGATCTTCTGTCTAGTTTCCCTGTCGTATATGTGATAATCGTCAAGAGTTATCGTGCTTACGATATCCTTCCCCAAGAGATTTCTTATGGCGTTTCCAAACGTCGTTTTTCCGGAACCGCTGTCTCCGGCTATCCCAACTATAAAGACCATGTCAGAACTTTTTAGTTTCTCCCTTAGGGTCATGATATATCTTAGGGTTTATCGATTTTAATCTTTTTAGAGAAAAGCCTTTATCATCTCAAAAATGATCTTGGGTCTCCCAGCTACCTTTAAGAGTTTTGGGATGATGTTTAAAGCTGTTGAAGGTCTGTCCATGTCCACTTCGGAAAAATCTATGTCCTTGGATAACTTCACAAGGAAATCGTAATCTTCATCTTTGAGGATCCGATAAAGTTTTCTTATCTTTTCTCCAACACCGTATTCCCTTTTGAATTCTTTGAGATATTCTTTTTTAAAATCGATTAGGCTGGGAAAAGAATTTCCGAGCAACTCAGCCGCTCTCAGGAGGTAGTAGATTCCTCCACCAGTGTAAGGTTTGACCATTCCGGCGGCATCTCCGATCAGTGCAACGTTATCCTTAACGAAGTTTACGAGGCTTAGGGGAACGGCACCCATATTGATTTCCATAATGGACTTTCCAACCCTTTCCGAAACCGAAGGGTGCTTTTTTAAAAGGTTGTCCAGATACAGCTTGGGACTATTTATGGATATGACTCCCACCCTCGCAAAGGATTCGCAGATTGGAATGGAATAGGCAAAAAAACCGTTGGAATATTTACTTCCAAAATAGAGTTCAACCATGTTCTTATCAATGGGTTCGAACTCCACGAGATATTGCAATCCCGTGTAGATCAGAGGTCTTTGAAAACCAAATGTGAGGGCAACTTTGCTTTCAACACCATCAGCCCCTACCAGATAATCGAATTCAAAAAATTTCTCATCTCCAGAAACAATAACCTTCGCCTTTCTATCATTGGAGTCCACATATCTTGCTCCCAATATCACTTCGGTTGTCTTGGATGCCATTTTTAATAGCTGTAAATCCATGATTTTTCTTTCAACTACGACAGCACCGGTTTTCCCAAATAGTTCGACAAAATCACCCGAAGGTGAAAAAACAAAAGCCCCCTTGATTTTATTTAACTTCGCATCCACTCCATACTTTTTCAGCTCGCTGTAACACCTTTCGCTTATCAATCCGCCGCACTTTACAGGAAATCCAACTCTACTTTTGCTTTCGATCAGTTTTACGTCCGCTTTTTTTCCAAGATTTATTGCGGTTAGGCTACCAGCTGGCCCTCCGCCAACGATTAGCACCCTCAACGATAATCCATCAATCCGTTGAATTAAAATCTTTTGAAATGTGTTGTATAGATTCAAGAGTGATTTATGAAGAGAAGTTCTATGAACCTTACAATAAAAAGGGGATCGCAAAAAGCTGGCTGGCTTACGATCCCCATCCAGATGAACTTGTTGAGTAAATGTTTTATTTTTTTGCGTAGATTCAACCTCATGAGAAGATTAATATTGTTGGTAGGGTCGATTTTTCTTGTATTTCTTATGGGTTGCATCATCACCCCCACTCAACAACGGAATGAGTGCAGCTACTCGAAGATTGAGGTTTACTTCTACTACTCCCCGACGTGTCCTCACTGTGAGAACGTAAAACCCTACATAGATAGCCTAAGGGAAAATTACACAAACGTGGGAATTTATTACTGTAACGTTCAGGATCTCTCAAAGGCTTGTTACGAATACATTCATTACGTAATTGGTGTTCCCACAGTCGTTGTTCACACGGGTAACGTAACGACGTTGCTCATTGGCGAAAGGGATGTTATGAAACTCGAAGAGTTGATAAACAGGTTGTCATGTTGTGGATAATTTGCTTGGCAGGGCTCATCCTGTGCGGATACCTTCTATATCTGACGGAGTATGTGGGATTGTGTCTGGGACACTGCGATCCCTTAAACTATTGGTTCGGAATGGCATGGTTTTTCGTTGGGCTGATCCTAAAGAACAGACTTCTGAAGATCTGGGCATTGTTGGGTGTCTTGGGAGTTGGCTATTTCGTGACAAGAGAGATACTCGAAGGATTTTGTTTTTACTGCACCGTTATTCATTTGATTGCTCTGTGTTGCGTAGCCCTTACGCTTTGGAACCTACAAAAAGTTCATCAACAAGTGGGTAGAAATAAAATAAAAGGGTAAAAAATTTGGGTTTACTGTCTTCTTCTGAGGAGATAGGCGACTGCAAGCAGTCCTGCGACGGCGAAGATCGCTTCGAATCCTGGGCCACGCGGTGTTGGTGTTGGCGTTGTTTCAACCGGTGTTGTTTCAACCGGTGTCGTCACGACGGGCGTTGTTTCAACCGGTGTCGTTTCAACTGGTGTTGGCGTTGTTTCAACCGGTGTTGGTGTCACGACTGCCGCTTCTACTATCTTGACCTCGAATGGTCCTGCTAAGACGTCATCCTGGGCGTCGTATTCTTTGGCATAATCGCCTGCTGGATTAATGTCATACCAGCGCTCCACGTCGTCCTTAACCGTTCTCATGGCATCTCTAACGTACAGTTTGTATGTTCCGGGATATATTCCTACTGTTGGTATTTCAACCTCGGCAGACCCGCTTGCATCTAAGGCAACTCTTGGATACTTCATCTTCTTGACTCCTAAGTCAAGGACGACGTAGATGTAATCGTAGATCTTTGTGCTCTTTCTGTTAGTCTCAATCTTTACGACTAATGGATCTCCCTTCACGACCTCACTTGGGTAGTTAACGTTGAGCTGCAAATCTTCGACGACTACCGGTATCGTTGTCTTTGCTTCACTTATTTCTTCGTCAGTCACTCTGTTGTACATGTGAAGCGTCAATGTATACACTCCAGATCTGAGCAGCTTATCAGGAGCTCCTCTATCAACTAATGAATTTGTGCCGTCATCGTAGAATGGATAGAGCGTTGCATAGACCCATCCTGTTCCGATGGATTCATTGTATTTCGTGAATGTGAGCCTATCTTCTTTGACCTTAACTCCCAGTCCTTCGAATGTAGCCTTCACTATGACATCATCTGGATCTGCATTCACTTGCAGATATACATCCACCACATCTCCCCTGACCATTCTGATCTCTGATGGAACGGTGAGGAATCCGAATTCGGTTACCGTTAAGCTTAACTGAACCATCGCATCCTCCGCTGGATCGATCCATGATTCGTTGGCTGGAGCGATAACGTACACAGTATACGTGCCGGTATCTGCGGTTTCATCTACCGTTAGTTTAACGCTGAATTTGTTATCGGTTACTTTTATTTTGTAGTAAGCGTATCTGGGATCTTTTGCTATAACTTCATATGGGTTGAAACCTTCAGTGTCTGAGTATAACTCACCAACGTTCTTAAGAACTGGGTAGTCGTCTGTGTAGATGTACACGTAATCTAAGCTTGTGGATCCACTTATAACGACTTCTCCTCCTTTTGGTGCTGATGTTCTGCTTATCTCTGCAGATAACGGAGCCTTCTCAACACTGATCGTCACAACATCCTCGTAATCTGTTCCCTTTATCCTTGCGTGGATTGTGTATGATGTTTTTGCAGCGTCGTTCTTGATGTGATACTCGCTACTCTCGAACTTACCATTTGCATCAACGATAACTTCGATTTTTGTTACAGGCTCTCTGAGTAAGTTACTCAACCCTTGGTCGCACCATATCTCGATTACAGTACCCTTCTTTACATTGGCGGTTCCTTTGAACTTGATGTCCTCACCTCTTGAATAGACCGTCTTATCCATTGTGAATTCGATTTTCGGCTCCTCAACGCTAATATACATGGTCGCAGTGTCCTTTATGGATGCTGTTGCGACCGCGAGTGCAACAATCTTGTAGCTACCTGTTCCGAATTTAGTTGGGTCAAGATAGACTTTGCTGTCATGCTCCCAAATTCCAGCCGAATCGATAATACATACTCTTGTGTAATGATTTGGCGACACATCCGCTTCAGCAAGTGATCCATCCTCTAGTATGAGTTTTCCTTCCGGTGTGAACACACCAACGTAGACTTTGTTCTCATCTCCGTAGTCCTCAATGGATCTTGTTTCTGCAAGGTTTACTGTTCCCTTTAGCTTTAATTCGTTTCCGAGAGCAATCGTGCTCGGCACATCGAAGGTTATTGATATGTCTTTTATCTCAAATTTTACGGACTCCACTTCACCAAGCACACTAACGCTTAAGGTGTATGTGCCGGTAGTTCCACCGTATTGCGTGAAGAGCGGTTCAGTGGGTATAACTATCGTCCTCTCTCTTGTCTCAAACTTGACAGCCTCTTTACTTGTTGTTAAAGCGGAGTCATTCCAGTAAACGGTCTTGACCGGTCCGCTTATTGTTATATACGTATCGACTGGCAACCCGGTACCGTACACTTTGATTCTTGCTACGATGTTGTCACCTTTGACAATCGGTAGCCTCTTATTTTCAATAGCTATGTGTATCTCTGGCTTTGCAGAATACAGGCACAGAGCAACAGGTTTTCTGAGATCAGGTTTTCCGAGATAAACCTCACCCTTTTTTGTATCTATAACGTAGTTACCGTTCTTGAGGTAGAAGTAGAAGCAACCCGGATACAGGGCGATCTTCGGATCGCTCGTATCTATTTCATACGTCCTTGAGGTAGCTTCAAAGCTGTCCGTGAACTTTGCATCATCCGTATCCCAATCTCTTATTTCAAACGTTGTTGTAACTTCGGAATCAAGCCCGTAGATGTATATCTTCAGGGTGTCACCGAAATCGAACTGTGCAACATACCTCTTGTTCGCATCATCCCAATACCACTTATCAATATCGTAAACTTTCATACTTACCGTTTTGGTTGGATCTTTGAATGTCATATCTACAGAAGTCTCTGGGGGCGGAACAGTTGTTGTCGGTGGCGGTCCCGTTGCTACCGTAATAGTTCCCGGTTCGGTTGCTATCTGATCTTTGATTTCATTGTAGCTGTCGTCCTGGAATGAGTTTACTGTTATTGTTATGTCTGAAGTTCCTTCAGACAATCCCTTAATAGTTAGATTAGCTAAAACTACGTTCGTATGTCCAACCTTAGTTTGATTG
>CAZZMN010000031.1:0-29095 GCA_964655455.1 uncultured archaeon | reverse complement strand
CTCCATAAATCAAAGTTGTAGCCTCCAAGTTCGGTTAGATAATACTGGTCTTCAAGGAAGTTAAGGAAGTTCCTTAAGCCCTTTGCTGTTGCTTTGCTCCTTATTATGTTGCCAATGTCCTTTGGTTCTTTGATTCCTTCAGGCAGATAAGAATCGATTGCCTTGATGTATTTCTCCGCTGTTTTTAAGCCATTTTTCAAAGTCTTCTTTATATTTTTAAAACTTCTTTAAATCGAATGGCTCCTTAACAGGCTTTAAAGCTTCTTCCTTTTCCAATTCTGGGACTCTTAATCCCGGTGTCGGGGGTTCAAATCCCCTCCGGCCCGTTCTTATACGTTTGGTCGGCGCACTTTTTTAGTGTTTAACAAAAGGTTTGCGGCGGCTCTCACCAATTCGAACCCCATAACATGTCTGGACGGAGCTCGTCGATCCCGCGTTTTATGTTTAATCCTGTGCAGCAATTCGGTAAATCTCTTTTCGAATTTCTCCTTGTCTCTTAAAAGCTCGAAAGCCTCTTCCACTCTCGATCTTCGTAACTAAACCCGAGGTTCTTCCACCTCCGACGTTAGAGTATTCACCAAGGCTAAGTAGTTTTGAAGTAATCCTCGCAAAATTCCTCGTTATATGTATCATCTGGAATCGAGAAGTTTGCTTCTCCAACGAAACCCACCGTCCACAAGCTTCTCTTTAATAAAACTTTTTCCGTCTTGATATTGCAACCGGATACGGCAATACCCCACTTATCCAACCACTCCCTATATTCTTTTGGTAAGCTTGAGATGTAGGCCTCATAAAGTCTTGCTAAGCTCCTGAAGAGGAGTTGCGGAAGTGGTAATGGAACGAATCTATAGTCTAAATTTGGTATTCTAAAATAGCACGGAGTTAGAAACTTTACTCTGAATTTTTTAATTTCCCTATCTTCAAAAATTCTCCGCTAGGATCATATTTATCTTCCTTAAAGCTCAGTAAAGAAAACCTCTAACGTATACTCCAGAATACATTCGGAAGAACACCGACTCCGATGCTATGAAATTGATCGTAAAGCGGACCATCATCTTAACCATGAACTTCGCTAAGATTTAAACCCTTATCTAGTGTTTATTTTTTGTTAGTGTACCATCTGAGATGCTACAAGATAACAAAAATTGACAAGAAGGGAAGAATCTTGCTGTCCAAGGAAGACACAAAAAGGAATAACTCTTTCAAGGCTAAAACCGGAGGTGCAAACGCCCCCGCCGGGAATCGAACCCGGGTCGGAGGTTCCGGAGACCTCCAGGATGTCCACTACCCTACGGGGGCTTTGAACTGTACTGATAGCGACTGCAAAAAATCTTATCGTAACAGAAATCTTAAATATTGTTTAGCTCCATTAACTCTTGCAATGGCTGAGGAGTCTGTATACGACTACGCAATATTGGGTTGCGGTGGATTAGGTTCAGCTATCGTAAAAGATCTAATATCACTGGGTAAAAAAGTTCTTGCAGTTGATGTGAATCCTGAAAGGGTTGAAGTCCTAAAAGATCAAGATATAGACGCAATCGTAGGTGACATAAAAGATGATAACGTATTGAACCAAATTAATTTCAATAAAATTAGTGGAGTTCTTATACTCACACTAGATGACGAATTGAATAAGGAAGTTACGAGAAAGATAAGAAAGAAATCAGAACATATCCTCATCGTCGTAAGAGCATCCAATCCGAAGTTAAGAGAGGAATTTGAAGAAGCGGGTGCTGACGTGGTTATCACACCACTGGAAAGCATGAGAATTCAACTGATGAACAATTTGAAAAAAGCAGAATCTCTAAGAAAGCTAAAAACATTAAAAGCAGTTATTCAAAGCACGAATGGAAAGCTCGGTATTTTCACACATGATAACCCAGATCCCGACTCGATTGCGTCCGCTCTTGCATTAAAAGAGATTGCAAGAAATTTCGGTGTTGAAGCTGACATCCTGTACTATGGTGAGATATCTCACCAACAGAACAAGGCAATGGTGAATCTACTCAATATCCATATGAAGAAAGCGGACGAGGTTGATCTGTCTAGCTACTCGAAATTTGCTCTTGTGGATTGCGCTGGAGTTGGAATAAACAATTCAATTCCGAAAAATATACGTATCAGCATCGTAATAGACCATCATCCCGCTGAGAAGGTAGAGGGAGAATACGTCGATATAAGGCATGACGTTGGAGCCACAGCTACCATTTTGACTCTCTACCTCCAAGATCTGAAAATAGTTCCAACAAAAATCCTTGCAACAGCTCTGTTCTTCGGGATTCAGACTGAAACGGAGGAGTTTAAGAGAAATGCAAGGACGAACGATTTCCTTGCTTCCGCTTATCTCTATCCGTTCGTGGATAACGAGCTCCTCGAAAAAATGGAAGGGCCCGCACTCTCAACTGAGACTCTTGATGTCCTTGGAACTGCGATAAAGAACAGAGAGATTTTCTCTTCATTCCTAATATCCTTTGCGGGATTCATAACTGACAAGGATACGCTACCTCAGGCGGCGGACTTTCTGCTAAAACTTGAAGGGATATCAACAGTTCTCGTCTTTGGGATAATAAAAGATACTGTATATCTTTCTGCAAGAAACAGGGATGTTAGAATCAATATTGGCGAGGTGTTAAAGAATGCCTTTAAAGATGTTGGATCCGCGGGTGGTCACGCTCACGCTGCTGGAGGTCAGATCCCTTTAGGGATTTTCGGAGATGTTAGTGACAGGGAATCTCTCGCGAAACTCGTAACGCAGGCTGTAAAGAAAAGATTTTTAGGAGCTCTTGGTATTGAAGTTTAGAGTTTTTTCTTTTTCTTTAAAAGCGATGGAAGGTGGATTGCGTATTTTCCATCTTCCTGTAAAGCTATTATAATCTCACCACTCCTTAAAAGCTTCTCAATATTGATCTCATACCTTCCCGGTTCAATTATTCTCACACTTTCAATTCTCTCAAAGCTCTTGAATTGTTCTTTAATTTCTTCTATTTCTTTTCCTTTGTTCTTAGGGATGTAAACGAATTTGTTATTTCCGCATACACATCCGTTGAGGATCTTTACATCGCCGTCTGCGAATTCTCTCCCGCATTTTGTGCATCTGTGGGGCATTACCTGTCACCAAAAACAATTGCCGTTATGAGATCCTCCCTTTTCGAGATCGTTTTAACTCTGTTCGCTGGACCTATCAATGTTAGCCTTCCCGACTTCTTCCCCAAGAGTTTAGAGAGGAAGCTCTCCTTATGGGGATAACTTTCGACTTCGATTCCTACGAAATTTTCGTGGTCAATCTCAAGCATTGTTAGTTCGATTAGTTTAGCTTCTTCTTCAGGAGTCAGCCCACTTTCCAAAACGACGATCTTTCCTTCTTTGACATTGTCGAGGATCATTCTTATCTTTTCCATTGAACTCATTTTTTGAAGTCTCTCCCTAGAGATAAGATTTAACTGGACGCCTTCCATAATCTCACCCGAATTTATCGGCCATTATTTTGTAGAGATTGTCTATGTTCAGTCCTTTCAATGCTGAGACTGGAACTACGGTGTGTTGTGGAAATGCGGATTTGATGCGAGCGGGAGAAGCCTCGGGCAGGTCGATTTTGTTAGCCACTATGATGAGAGGAAGACCTCTCGCTTCGATATTCCCAACGATCGTGACGTTAACTTGTGTGTAAGGATCTTCTGTGGAATCCATCACGAGAAGAACGCCATCCAAGTCATCCAACCATTTTATAGCTTCTATAACCCCTTCCGTAGCCTCTTTAGCTCTTCTTTTTGCCTCCTCCTCATTTAATCCAAACTTCAAAAAATCGTGAAAGTCAATCTTTGTTGCAATTCCGGGCGTATCTACTATATCAATCGTAAGAGATTTTCCGTTTACCTCGATTTTCACACCTTCTCTGAGCTTAGCCTTTCTCGTTTCGTGCGGTATTGGGCTTTCTGGTCCGATCACATCTCCGGTCCAGTCTCTAAGAATCCTGTTTGCAAGAGTAGTCTTTCCAGCGTTCGGAGGTCCGTAAATCCCTATTCTGATCCTGTCTTTTTTGAAGAATAATCTCAGTAGACTTCTGAATTTATTTCTAATTTTTATTATCAGACCCATACCTATCACGGTATAGTTTTTAAAAATTAAAAGCTTTTGCTGTTATTTGATCGTTATCGCCTCATTTGGACAAACTTCCACGCAAGTCTCACACTCGGTGCACAATTCTCCATCAACTTCGGCAACATCGTTCAACTCTATGGCTCCGACTGGACACTCGTCAACGCACACGCCACAAGCTGTACAAAGCTCGGGGTCTACAACGGCGGGCATGATTACGTTTTATTGTCATCGGATTTAATATTTTCCACGCAAAACATAAATTCAATCCCATCCTAAAAAGATCATGGAAACAATATACTCTTGGGAAATGACAGCTTTGGATTTGAACTGCGAGTATTTTGGCTTATCGAGGATCCAACTAATGGAAAATGCTGGAAAAAGTATCGCTGATGAAATAAAAAAGAGGTTTAATAAGGGTAAAGTCACGATCTTCGTAGGTAGCGGGAACAACGGTGGTGACGGACTTGTAGCCGCCCGTTTTCTTAAAGGCTTCGATGTCAAGATAGTCCTTGCCAAAGAGGTAAAAAGCGATCTTGCATTAAAGAATCTAAAAATATTAGAAGAAGCTAAATTTAATATTTTGAAGTGGGACGAATATTCAGATAAAGAGGATATAATCGTGGACGCCCTTCTCGGAACTGGATTCAAGGGAAAGCTCAGAAGACCCTATGATGAAATTGTAGATTACATAAATGATTCAGATGCCTTTGTTGTCTCGGTAGATGTTCCAAGCGGGCTGAATGCGGATACTGGGGAGTTCGAAAAAGCTGTTAAAGCGGACGTCACTGTAACTTTTCACAAAGTCAAGCCGGGATTGCTGATAAGTCGGGAGATTGTGGGGGATATTGTCGTCGCCGATATAGGGATTCCCGAATATTTCGAAAAACTTAGTGGTCCCGGTGATTTCAAAGTAGTTTACAAAAGAAAAGATAGGGGACACAAAGGAGATCACGGTAAGATCTTGGTTGTCGGCGGATCCCCATATGTTGGAGCCCCCTTCCTTGCTGCAAAAGCTGCTTATGCTGCTGGGGCAGATTGGGTTACTTTAGCAGTTCCCGAAAAAATATTCGATTACGTCGCATCATTCTCTCCAGAAGTAATACCCGTAAAGCTTAAGGGGGACGAAATATCGGAGGATAACATTGATGAAATCATTCAACTATCAAAAAGACATGATGTGGTTGTATTTGGTATGGGAACAGTTGACAAGGGTGATATAGCAGAAGAACTATCAAAACATGTTGAGAAGATAGTCCTCGATGCTGGAGGTATAACGACAAAAGTCCACTGCAAAGCTATTCTAACGCCCCATGGGGGCGAGTTCCGAAAGCACTTCGGATTAGAACCGACCGAAGAGAATCTCATAAATGTTGCCAAAGAAATTAACGCAACAATACTGCTTAAAGGTGCTGAAGACTTGATCAGCGACGGAAGGAGGCTGAAAGTGAACAAAACAGGAAACGCTGGTATGACCGTTGCAGGGACTGGTGATGTTCTTGCGGGAGTCACTGCAGCTCTATTCGCTCTCAATGATGATCCATTCTGGGTTGCAAGTGCCGCTGCATTCATAAACGGATACGCCGGAGATATGTGTCTCGAAGAAAAGGGGTTCAACTACACGTCAACAGATTTAATAGAAAAAATACCATACGCCGTAAAAAAAGTTATGGAACTAAAATAGGGGTTCTATATCTTCTTCCTCGAAAAGGGATATTGTCTTTTCTATTCTTTCTTTTTCTGCGATTTCCACTTCTTCTTTTGCTTCGGCTGCAAGTTTTTGTAACTGTTTCACCCTCGGGATGTCTGTGACGTTAGCTAAAACGACAAGGGCTGCTATGTGCTTTGTTTTTCTTGTGGGATAGTCGCCAGCTCTAACTTCGACTCCCGCTATCTGTTCTTCAAGCCACAACTTAGCTTTTTCAAGTCCTTTTCTGTCGAGATATTCGGGAGGTCCTGCGATGAGAACTAACGCTCTTTCAGCGCTCTTTACGTTGCAAGGAACCGTAAGTCTACCCAAAGTAGCTTTCCTTACAAGTGTAGCAATTCTAGTTGCTTTGTCATCTTCTATAATCATGTCATCTTCCTTCTTCTTGAAGAATCCAAATAGTGATCTCTTCTTTTGCTGAATAGGCATGGTTGCATACCCGATGGATGAGATACCTCCTCCCCTCAGCGTGTTGATGACTTCTGAGCTGTCGACAACCATTTCTCCTACCAAACCTTCCTCTATCGGCTCTCCAGCTCTTGCCAGAACTGCAAGTCTTCTGACAATCTCTTCGTTTATTTTAGTGTAACTTTCCTTTAAACTTGCTCCTTCAAACTTCCATGCTCCGTTATCGACAAGTATCAGATTATCAACGTATTTCAAAAGAGTTATCATGCTTCTCGCTGCATTTAATGAATATAGTTTTCCTTCCTCGGGAGCTGGTAAAATCCCAACGGCATAGACGGGTTCTGAATACATTTCGGACAGATATTTCGCCAAGACCGGGGAGCCCCCGCTACCGGTTCCTCCTCCGAGTCCCGTTATTATCAGGAACGCATCTATTTCATGAGTCCCCAGTTCATCTATGGCTTGTAGAACGGTTTCAATCTCTTCTTGGGCAATTTTTGCTCCCAATTTGTTGTCAGTTCCAACTCCGTGGCCCTTGACAATTGTCTGGCCGATAAGAATTCTGTTTTTCATAGGAATGTGCTTCAATCCCATTAGATCCGTTCTGGCAGTGTTTACGGCTAAGGCTTTCAGTGTCTCTGTTCCCCTTAATTTCTCATTTTCAACGAATAAATCGAGTATTTTTCCTCCAGCTTGACCAAATCCAATTGCGAAAAATCTCATCGTGAATCCCGTGAGAAATATGAGTGGGAAAATTTAAAAATTTATCTGCTTACTCTTCTACAGATATAATTCTTCAGGTTTAACGGATTCGGGAAATAATAGGCTTGTCCCTTTCCACTTTCTTTAACCAACTTAAGACAGAATTCGTAAAATCTTGGATCATCATTAAGCATTAAGATATACAAATGGATGTCATAGTTTCTTAGCTTTCTTGCTTCAATTATCGATGTTCTCCACGGTGTATAATACGGATTATAACTTGTTGTTGGCATACCGTCGGTTATGAGGAATATTATCCTTTTGCCTTCTTTATTTTTTAGGATTTCCGTTGCTTTCCTCAAAGATAACCCGATGTCAGTCATTCCCCTTACTTGTAGATTGAGTATATCGCCCTCTCTTATCTTGAAAGTTTCATGATTGAATGCAAGCACTTCATACTCATCACCACTTGCTTTAATCGAGTTTTTCAGGGTTAAGGCAGCCTCTATTGCACCTATAATCTTTTTACCTCTCATGGAATCACTGACATCGATCAACATCACGTAGCTTCTTTTACCAACTTTTTTGGGTGCTCTAGCGACTATTTCGTCTATTTCGAAGTTTCTTTTTGCAGCTCTGATCATCGTCTCTGGTATGTCTACAAGATCAAAGTGATGCATGAACTCATCAAATTCAATGAGTTCGTAACTTGGAAGTGAGGATATCGTTTCACCTTCACTTTCATAATCGTAGTCTTTGGCTTCCTTCATTGCTTCTTCCATAATCTTATCAGCTACGAGCTTTTCTGCAATTTCACTGAATATAATCCTTTTTTCGAAAACTCTTCTGCTTATCCCTTTTATCACATCAATATTTATCAAGTCTTCGATTATTTCTTCATAAAAGAAATCAAGTAGATCACTTGCACTTAAATCGTTTTTATCGATTTCACCCCTTGCTATTAGAGACTTCAGCTCTTCCCAAGCCTCCTTTTTTGCATTTATGTATTCTTCGAACTTATCCATCCACAAAGATTCTGAATAACCTAATCCTTTTAGCATATCATTGAAGATCATGGAGTAGTTCTCAAAGTATTCGTATAATTCCTTGTCCTTTATCTTGCTTTTTATGAATTCTCCAACGTCAAATTTGCCTTTTTCACGGTAATACGGATTGAAGATTGAATATAGGAGCTTTTTCATTAATTCTAAATCTATAAAATCCTCTTCAGAGCAGATCTTGCACTCTGGCTTTGTAAACATCTCCAGCACGCTCCAACATTCCTGTGCATCTCCTTATAGATTCTAACAAAATCTCTAATGCAGCCACTTCTTCACCGGGTTTGGCGATCATGTATACGTACTTTTGCAGAGACGGGAGCTTATTGAGATCTTCCTCAAGTAGTTTGATCTTTTTAGCATTTTTGATCTCTTCAAATATGTTTTTGAAATCTTCCTTATCTATCAGAGAATAAATCTCACCACAAGTTCTGTTTATAGCTTCCTCAACAAGCTTCTCTATTATCTCGTCCTTGTCAGCATCGAAATCAACCTCTATCCTGCTTCTGAGTGCTAATTTTATCAATTCATAATTGGATCCGTAATCTGAGAGCATGACGGCTTTTCTTCCTTTTCTCATGGCACTTGCTTTTACGTGATCAAACAGCTTTATAGTAGCTCTGCATGAAGGTTCGCTCTCTATTCTCGTAGCATGTCTGCATCTCTTGTTTCTTGCGTATCTGACCGTTCTAGCGAGTATCTTTAGATGGAATTCTGGGATCGAGGCACCGTTCTTCAAAGCCATGTTTCTCAAACCGATCTCGATCTCTTCTTCAAGAGATTCTGGGGGTCCAATCGGAATTGCTTCCATTCTATCGAGGAGTGGTTCCTTTATCTCAGATGTCCCTCTGTAGTTCGCTGGATTTGTAGAAGCTATGATTATCATGTCAAGCTTTAGAGGGATTATCTCACCCTCTGGTGTTGTTATCTGCTTTTCTTCTATAAGTTCGTGGAGCAGAGTCTGAAGAGCTGATGGAATGGCTCCAAGCTCGTCAAAGTATGCAATCCCCCTGTTCGCTTTTAGAACCTTTCCTGGCGTGAATACTTCTGGATGATCTAAATCAAACCCCTCGCGAATCTTCTGTATGCTAATACCTCCAATTAGCTGACGAGTCGTCATCATCGGATCTCCAGCTATTCTTATCCACTTTTTTCCAACCCATGTTAGCTCCACCTTATCATTTTCTAAGATCTTCTTCTTACAAGCGAAGCAAGATGGTCTCACGGGATTATCGTGGATTTTACATCCCTTTATTGCCAATTGTCTCTCTGGTAACAGCTTTGCTATAGATTTTGAGAATGTAGTTTTCCCATATCCTTTCTTTCCGATAAATAGGATGCTTGAGCCACTCAATAATGCGTTTTTTACCATTTCTTTTTCTTTTTGTTTTCCGACGATTTCGTAAAAGGGATCTTCGTTTCTTAAATCGTATTCGAGTATTCTATCCCTAACATGATCGACTACACTTTTCTCCCAAAATTCTCTATATTCTCCCCAGAAATCAATCTCTTCTCCGTTTAGTGTAAAGATAGGTGAGGAGCTTTCTTTGACAACAACATCTCTGAACACGTATTCTTCAATATCCATTACTAACAGTTCACATAATAGCATTATTACCTTTTTGGTTGTAACCAATTGCACAAAAGGTCTTAAATCTTAATGAAATCTAACTCGACCATTGATAAGAACATTTTGTCTCGGGTTCCTTGCATCTACAAATTATGATACCAAAAAAAATATATTCCTCGATAACCTCATAGAAATAAGGGCCCGTAGCTTAGCCAGGTCAGAGCGCCCGGCTCATAACCGGGCGGTCGAGGGTTCAAATCCCTCCGGGCCCACCTTAAGGTTGAAGAATGTTTTGTTACCATCAGTTGCCAAGAAGATTTTCACCGCTAAGATTACCAGAAACCTCGTAAACTTTCTTATTATCCTAAAACGGCAACTCTGTTATTTTGGGAGAATAAGTTGGGCAAATTAGTAACAAGCCCCCGAAATTAATATAATCTAAGTCACTTTTTCGATTTTAGTTCGATAAATTCGAGGTATTCATCAGGGCGTCCAAAAATATCTCAGAGCTTTAGGAGAATTTTCTAATTTTTTTATAGCGCCCGGGCCGGGATTTGAACCCGAGGCGCGGGCTCGACAGGCCCGCATGTTAGGCCGGACTACACCACCCGGGCAGTGAAAATAAAACTCTTAATTTGTTTTTAAGTATTTTGGTCAAAAGATATATATTTGTTTGGTAAAATTCGATCATGCTTGAGCTAAACGGTGTTGAGGTTGAAGACACCTACTGCGAGGCTTTTGATGGAATATACTCAAGAATTTTGATAACCGCCAAGCAAAAATGGCTACTGAAAAAAGCGGCTTATGGCTCAACAGCCCTCCCATCAACAGTCTTCGGAGAGTCCGAGGGTGGTGTGGAGAAATTCGTCTCTCCCCAAGAGACTCCTGACGGAAGATTAGGTGCCATCGTTCAGATATGGGTCGCCAAAAGTAAGAACTTCGAAAAGGTATTAATGAGGGAAATGAGCAAGAGAATCAGGCAAGGAATTCTCGTTGTTCCCACAACAAGGGTATTTAATGCAACGGAGAGCGAAACAAAATTCGATGCCGAACTGAACGTGGGAAGATGCGGGGACGGATACGAGTGGGAGGAGGAGATATGGGGAAGGAGAATGATCAGAATCCCGATAATGTTCGGTGAATTTGCGATTGAGAGATATATCGGATACGCTGAGGGGATTGCTGGTGGAAATGTTTGGTTCTTCTGCGAAAGCGAAGAGGCTGCTTTAGAGGCTGGGGAGGCTGCGGTTGAGGCCTTAAAGAACATGGATAACGTAATAACGTCATTTGATATATGTTCCGCTGGTAGCAAGCCCGAAACAAAGTATCCCGAAATCGGACCCACAACGAATCACTACTACTGTCCAATCCTGAAAGGAAAAATCCCAGACTCAAAAGTTCCCGATGGAGTCAAAAGCATCCCGGAGATCGTCATAAACGGAACTACTCTCGAAGATGTTAAAAAAGCTATGTTCGTTTGCATGGAGGTCGGAAGCAGAATCGACGGAGTAGTGAAGATTTCCGCAGGAAACTACGGAGGTAAATTGGGCCAACATAAGATCTACCTAAAGGATCTAATTGAAGAATTCGCGAAATGATAGACGTAAATTTGATCGAAAAGTTTTATTCAAAAATTTTTTCGGTACCAAAAAAGAGGGTAAGCATTTCAGTTGGATTTTTGAGCATAATCCTCGCCACTTATCTCAACGGAGTTTCGGGCCTCTTTTTTCGATACCTATTACTGGGCGCCTCTCTTGTAGCACTCCTGCTAATTGCTGGAAAAACTCTTAATTCGGGATTTAATAGTAGAAGAATCTTTTTTTTTGCCTTGTTTTTGTTAATACTTATCGAACTCATGGATTTCATTGTAATTCACTTGTTCGATCGGGAGATTATTCTTCTCTCCCCCACAGTCATAGCATTCATATTAAGTGTAACTTTCTACTTCACTTCAGAAAGATTCAACATACTCATTCCATTCCTGATTATCCTATCTCTTTATCCTCTGAACGGCACTATGAATGGATTGGAGATCTACGTGGTTTCAGCCACAGCGGGAATTTCATTATCTTACATATTTATAAGGTTTCTCGATAGAAATATCGGGAGGATTAACATTGCAGAGATTGTCAGAAGCTTCGTTCTTTACTGGTTAAAGGGAAATCCAGAAATATTTGAGAAGGAATTATTGAAATTCTCTGAAGTAAAAAAGGGGAGAGTGTATTTAATAAAAATGAACGATGTCAAGATTTTCGCTCCAGAATTCCATCCCGGTCCTTTCAGAGATGTAGGTGGATCTAAACTCGTAGAGGAGTCTCTAAAAAAATACGACATGTTCTTGCATGCTGTTTCAGACCACACATCCAATCCGGCTACGAAAGAGGATGTGAGAAAAATCGTTAATCAGATTTTTGATTTAGTTGAAGCAAAGCCGAAAAAACCGTTCTGTGTGGAGGGTGATAAATTCAAACTGAAGGTGTATCCTTTTGATAAATTTAATCTTCTGATAATTCACGGAAAGGATGCAATTGACGATCTCCCATCCAAAATCAGAGAAATTGCCGAAAAATACTTCCATAACCCAATTGTCGTTGATGCTCACAACGCCTACAAAGAGAATTACGAGATCTCCGCTTCGGACATACTTGAAATCAATTCTCTGTTTGAAAAGGCTTCAAAAATAGAGACGGATTTCTGCAGTCTTAAGATATATTTTGAAAAAGCGGATTACTTAAGCGAGACCGTATGCGGAAAAATATCTCTACTGCTCATGAAATTCGATGGCGAAAAGCACGGGATTCTTATGATAGATTCGAACAACATGGATGTCGAACTAAGAAATAAACTCGAAAAAATCTCTTCAATCAACCTCGACATAGTTACAACGGATAATCACTCGAAGACGGGAGTTTCCCCTAAGATAGGGTACAAACCTGCCGGAAAAAAAGATTTCGAATTTATTAGTTCCTTCTTGAAAAAAAGTTTGGAAAATGCCAAATTTGATGAAGCAAAGGTTTTCTTTGGATTTAGAGACGTCAGTGTAAAAGTTATGGGAGATGTTTTTTTCAAAGAAGCCGAAGAAGCCCTAAGGAGATTCGGTGAGTGTTCTCTCTACTTGTTCTTTCTTTTTTCACTATTAAATGGAATAATCTCGCTCGCTCTCGGTATAGCGTTTATATAGTTGTTCACTTTTTGTCATTTTCGAAGAAAAACCAATAACTTTATATTGAGAAACATCTCATTTTTGAGAAGATGATAGATGCTCTCAAAACACTTGCAATGATGAACGCTACAAAGAAAATAATAAAGATAAGCTCAAAGGATTTTGCCGAAAAAATCAACCAGAGTGTTCAGACTGCTGCGAGGAAACTAAAGGAACTAGAAGAAGCTGGATACATAGAAAGAATTATCAACAAAAACGGGCAATTCTTAGTGATAACCGAGAAAGGGAAGCAACTCCTTTACAAAGAATATCTCGACTACAAAAAGATCTTCGAAGGCGAAGAAAAGATCTACATCGAAGGAAGGGTTATCAGTGGTGTTGGTGAGGGGAAATACTATGTCTCCCTTGAAGGATACAGAAAGCAATTCATAGAAAAGTTGGGTTTCGATCCGTATCCCGGAACACTGAATCTAAAAATATCAAAGGAGCAAATGTATTTCAGGAGATTACTCGACGAAGAAGAAGGTATCTATATTGAAGGGTTTAAAACTGAAGATCGAACATTTGGTGAGGTCAAAGCTTTTAAATGTAGAATTGACGGCATCGAGGGGGCTGTCGTAATCCCGAAGAGAACCCACTACAGTAAAGATATTCTTGAAATAATCTCTCCCGTATGCTTAAGGGAGAAATTAAACCTTAAAGATGGAGACAAGGTGGTTGTTGAGGTGTTATTATGATTGAAGAAGCTATAAAAGCATTTAAAAAGGGAAAACCCGTCCTGATATACGATTTCGAAGAGAGGGAAGGGGAAACAGACATAGCGATACCAGCAAAAGCTGTAAAGCCCGAAGACGTTGCGATGATGAGAATCGATGGCGGTGGATTAATATGCGTTTCAATACCGCACGAAGCCGCCGAGAAATTCGGCTTACCTTTTATGCACGATATTCTTAAATATGCATCCTTAAAGTTTCCGAAGCTAAAAAAAGTAGCTGAATTCGATATAAGATACGATTCCCGGTCTTCCTTTAGTATCTGGGTCAACCATCGGGACACTTATACGGGAATTACCGACATAGACAGGAGTCTTACAATAAGGAAAATCGGAGAGGCTGTCGAAAAAGTGCTAGAGGGAGAAGACTTTGATTTCGGGGAAGAGTTCAGAAGTCCAGGGCATGTTGCGATTCTGAGAGCTGCCAAGAATCTGGTTTACGAGAGAGTTGGACAAACGGAATTGAGCTTAGCCATAGCCAAGCTCGCTGAGATAACACCTGCCGTTGCAATTTGCGAAATGCTCGACGAGAGAACTGGCAAAGCCTTATCAAAAGAAGACGCCATGAGATATGCCGAGGAATACGGCATTCCATTCGTTGAGGGGAAGGAAATAATAAAAGCGTATAACGTCACTAAACTTTGCCTTTAAGTAGTTCGTGTCCCTTTTCCACTATTATGCTAACGGGAGTTGGTAGCTTCTGACTCGCCCTTTTTAAAGCTTCTTTTGCGATTTCAAAGTTCTCGGGTTTAGTCCAGATGCTCATGATCTTAGTTCCGGGGAAGACCCTTGCTGCTAATCCAACAGGCTTTCCAAAAGCTTTTCGCATTCCTTGAGAGATTCTGTCGGCACCGGCACCAACCGCCATTTTGTGTTCTCTCAAGACGTGGTGGGGATATATCCTGACCTTTAAGAAATAGTTGCTCGACCCCACCCTTCTGGAGATATACTTATTGGCGGCAACTCTTGCAGCTTCCAAGGCTATATCTCTTATCTGGACGGCTTCCTTAGCGACCAGTGTCAGCATGACTGGGAATTCTGCATTCTTGTTACCCATTTCAAACTGTCTTAGCCTTGTACCGGGAACTCCATCTATGTATTCCTTTCTTGTGTAGGGTCTTTCGAGCCTTCTCCACATACTTGCCGGTTTTCTTGCCATACTACTTAAGTCAAACAAAGGGTATTTAAGAGTTACCAACCCCTATTTTCTTTTCTTATTTGGGCAGAGAATAGAGAAAAAGCAGTATCTACATTCCCAATCATAGCGGGGTGATGTCTTGTCAACAATCAGCTTTATTATTTCTTCTTCTTTCGCTTTTTCTTCAACAATGAATTCCGTCACTCTATCGGGTGTCACGTAAACCAAAACACTTTTTTCCAGATCAAAAAGCCAGTTGTAGATCTTAACTTGGAGAACGTGATGTTCGTATGGGATTTCGAAATCACCCCTTGAGGTTTTTATCTCTATTCCGACTTTACCGAGTTTTGCATCAATTCTTCCAACTATTTTGTGTTCGCCTAATTTCTTCTCGCCCTTAACTTCTATCTCAGCGTTAAGCTCCTCTGAGAGTATTTTTTCAAGTCCCAAGTGGACTAAAGATCCGAGGATTGTGGCAGGTGTGTAGACAGAAGCCTTGTGCAGTTCGGGATAGCGTTCTTCAAAATACCTTTTTAAAGGACACCTTATCAGATCGGTGACTTCGATGTCTCCTTCTTTTTTCAGTTTTCTATGCTCTTCAAATTCCTTTAGCCTCCAGTCTGATAAGATCTCCAAGATCATTGAGAATATTTTTCTGAAAATCTTTTAATAATTTATCGGAGTTCAGCCTACATAGGCATTATATCACCGAGAGGCTATTCTTGAATGAATCCAAGCATGTGGAGATCGATGATAAAATTACAGCGATACAAGAAAAGAAGTCGCCTATCTTCAGGACTGAGGGTTTTTGTTATAAGTGTAGCTCCGCCAACCGACCCGTGATCATGACTCACACGGGCGTGGGAAGCGGAGCCTTTAATACTTTGTTCGGAAAACTATTAAAAATTTTTGCTATCTTGCTAATGGGTTAAAGGTAAATGTAAGTAGCATCAATTATCCCGTCAAGCTTTGTCATCTGTTTGAGAACTTCCTCTGTTGGAGGATCATCCACTAAAAGAAACATTAGCTGAACACCCCCTGGTTTGTCTCCGTATCTCCCAACGATCATCCCTGCAATGTTTATATTGTTTTTACCAAACAGTGTGCCAACTCTTCCAATAACGCCAGGTTTATCCTCGTGAAGAGAAATAATGCAATGACCCTTTGGAACGAAATCCATTTTGTACTTATCTATCTTGATTATTCTGTAATCCTCCTTTCCGAAGCTCGTTCCCGCTAAGTAGATGCTTTTTTCCTTACCTTTTACCTCCACTTCAAGAATACTCTCGTAACTATCGGTTTTTTCGCTTTTACTCTCCTCAACTTCGATCCCTCTCTCTTTGGCAATTGCCATCGCCGAGACAAGATTTATGTTAGGTCCCAGAATGTATTCAAGAAGACCCTTTAGGACAGCTCTTGAGATATAATTCGTATTTTTGGTTGCCAATTTTCCTCTACACGTAATTTTGACTTTTTCGAAGTTTCCTTCGAGTCTTGCTGCTGCTATTTTACCCATTTTCTCCGCAAGTTTCAGATACGGCATTAGGTATTCGAAATCCTCAAGTCTAAGGGAAGGTAGATTCACCGCGTTCTTTACTGGATATCCACGATACATGTTGATGATGTCTTCGGCGATAATCAATCCAACATTTTTCTGTGCTTCTCGCGTTGAAGCTCCGATGTGCGGTGTCGTAATCACGTTCTCAAGCTTCAAAAGCTCACTATCCTTGTCGGGAGGTTCCTTTGAGTAAACGTCTAAAGCTGCCGCATAAACTTTCCCAGATTTGATAGCTTTCACGAGGGCTTGTTCGTTGACAATACCGCCTCTGGCACAGTTGATTATGATCACACCGTCTTTCATTCTTTCAAACTCCTTCTCAGATATCATGTTTTCCGTTTCCTTCGTTTTGGGGACATGTATCGTGATAATATCCGAATTTTCTATCAGCTTATCGAAGGAAACTAGCTTCACACCGATTTCTCTCGCTCTTTCTTCGCTTATGTAAGGATCGTAGGCTATAACATTCATATCGAAAGCTTTAGCTCTCTTTGCGACTTCATAACCAATCCTACCAAGACCTATTATCCCAAGGGTTTTCCCTCTGAGCTCTATACCGACAAATTTTTTCCTCTCCCATTTCCCATCCTTAACGCTCCGATCAGCCTGAGGGATCTTTCTTGCAGCGGCAATTATCATTCCTATAGTAAGTTCTGCCGTGGAGATTGTGTTGCCGCCGGGAGCGTTTATGACGACAATTCCATGCTGTGTTGCCGCTTCCACATCAATATTGTCGACGCCAACGCCAGCTCTTCCGATTATTTTAAGATTCTTACCCTTCTCGATGATTTTCCTCGTGACCTTTGGGGAGCTACGAACTATTAAAGCATCATAGTTTTCTATAATTTTCTCAAGCTCTTCCTCGCTTATTCCCTCTCGAACATCTACTTCTAATCCTTCCTTTCTCATTAGTTCTATGGCGTCCTGAGCGATATTGCTCGCTACAAGAACTCTCATTAGATACTCGCTTTAACGGATATTTTAAAAAATCTTTCGTTCGCTAAACTATAAATATCAAAAGTATGTCATAAATATCGTGAAAAACAATAAAAAAAGAGTTATTGACTACATGACAAGAAACGTGATAACGCTGAAGCCTGATAATACTGTAGCCGATGCTATCGAGCTTATAGAAAAGACAGGGCACGATGGATTTCCCGTTGTAGATGAAAATAATAAGGTCGTCGGATACGTTTCTTCAAGAGATCTCCTGAAAAAAGACTTTAACACAAAAATCAAGGATATAATGTCCAAATCAATCTACGTGGCAAGAGAATACATGGATCTAAGAGACGCCGCAAGGGTGATGTTCAGAACAGGTCACTCGAAGTTACCCGTCGTTGATGAAGAAGGGAGACTAAAGGGAATACTCACGAATACTGATATAATCAGAAGTCAAATTGAAAGGGCAGATCCATCCAAGGTATTAAAATTGAAGGAGACAATAGAAAAGGTTCACAATACTAAAGTGAATATTTACATAGACTTTGTAGATGTAGACGAACTTATACCGACGCAAACAAAGGTTTACGCAGATGAGCTGAGAGGAAGGATTTACGAAATCAAGAGAGGTTTAGCAGAGCCGATCGTAGTTATAAAGAAAGGTAAAAAATTCTATCTCGTCGATGGGCATCATAGGGCTGTTGCCGTTAAGAAGCTAGGAATCCGAAAGTTGAAAGCTTACATACTTGAAGTTCCTGAGAACATCGAGCTTGGAATTGAAAAGCTTGTCAAAAAGAAAAGTATTAAATCGATTAAAGATATCGAAGTGATAGAGGACGTTCCGCATCCCCTTGTTGAAATAACATTCAAAAGGTATTAACATGTTGGAAGAGCTTTATCAAGTGATAGAAGAGAGGAAGAGAAATCCCCCTAAGGGATCGTATACGGCAAGATTGCTCTATGGAGAGAAAGGATTAAATAGCATCCTCGAAAAATTCGGTGAAGAAGCTGTTGAGGTGATATTGGCCGTAAAAGATGGAAAAAGGGAGGAAATCATCCACGAGGTTGCTGATCTTATCTACCACCTCTTGGTTTTACTATCGAAACTTGAAATAAAACTCGATGATGTTTATGACGAGCTTAGAAGGAGGAGGAAATAGTTACGTCATATGGACTGTCAATCTTGACAGAAAAAAGAGCAGGAAAGAGGGTAGAAGGATTCCAAAAAGATTTGCAGTTCCCAATGTGAGATTAGACGAACTTGCAAAAGCTTGTGAAACTTTAGGATTAAAGTATGTAGTCGAAAGAAAAAAGTATCCAAAGTGCTGGTGGGAAGAGGGGGGTAGGGTTAGAGTTGAAAAGAAGATGAAAAAGGGGAAATTAATGATACTACTAGCGGAAAAAATTCGAGAGATTAGAGGGTGATTCAATATCTTTTCCGATTTCTTCAAATTTTTCTTCACTTGGTTCTCCTCAAGCCTAGGCTTGGTCTCTTAAAGGTCTCGATAATGTGTCCAAGTATATGAAAAATTTTAAATATAATTAACGAAAGTTTAACCTATGCTGAAAATGCACCTTCTTCGAGTAGATTTGACTCATAAAGAGATAAAGGCTTCAAACGTTCCTGAAAAGTTGGAAAAAGCCTATATTGGAGGAAAAGGTATTGCAACCAAATTACTTTATGAGAGTTTAACCCCTCGGATAGATCCTTTATCTCCTGAGAATATAATTATCTTCGGAATAGGCCCTCTGAACGGCGTGAATTTACCGGGTGCCTCAAGACTCACATGCGTTTTCAAGTCGCCACTTACATTCGGATACGGTGAATCTCAGTGCGGTGGCTTTTTAGCACCCAAATTCAAAAAAGCGGGAGTAGATTTTCTTTTCATCACAGGCAGAGCCGAAAAACCAGTTTATCTGCTCGTAGAGGACGGAGAAGTTGAAATAAAGAATGCCACTCACCTATGGGGTAAAGATTGTTACGAAACCGAAGATATTTTGAGGAAAGATCACGGCGGCGAAGTCTTCTCAATCGGTCAAGCCGGAGAGAACCTCGTTCGTTTTGCATGCATCACACACAGAAGAGGCAGACAGTTCGGAAGATGCGGTGCTGGAGCCGTTATGGGTTCAAAAAATCTTAAGGCGGTTGTAGTGAAAGGTAACGGAGAGATCGAAGTGGCAGATCCCGATGGGCTGAGGGAATTCAGAAGATGGATGAACGAAAACGTTGTCAGCAAACTTGAGAGCATGAAAAAGTTTGGAACTCCGTCGATAGCATCTTTAACAAATGAGGCTGGTGTCCTTCCCACAAAGTATTGGGAAAAGGGTAACTTCGAGTATTTCGAAGAAATAAGTGCTGAAAGCTTGCAGAAGTTCGTGAAAAAAAGCACATCTTGTTATGGATGTTCAGTGGCTTGCGGAAAGATAAGAAAATCGAAAGACATTGAAGTAGAAGGTCCAGAGTATGAAACATTATTTGCGCTCGGATCTCTTTGCTACAATTCAGATCCGAAGTCCATAATTATTGCCAACGACTTATGTGATAGATACGGGCTGGATACGATCTCAACAGGAAATGCCATAGCATTCGCAATGGCCTGTAGTGAGAGGGGCGAGATTGACGAAAAGATCAGATTCGGAGATGGTGAGAAGATCATCGAACTCGTAAAGAAGATCGCTTTCAGAGAAGGTATAGGAGATGTTCTCGCTGAAGGGGTTAAACGGGCCGCCGAAATTCTAAGGGTAACAGTGGAACCCGTCCATGTCAAGGGATTAGAACCTCCCGGCTACGATCCCCGTGGCCTCTACGGAATGGCTTTAGCTTACGTAACTTCGCAGCGGGGCGCCTGTCACATGAGGTCATGTGCTTATCGCCCGAATTTAGCGGGTGTTATCGACAGGTTCTCCACGAAAGGTCAGGCTGAGCTAGTTAAAGACAGAGAAGATTTCTACTGCGTTGTTGATTCTCTGGTTTACTGCAGATTCCTTTGCCTTCCCATTATCGGAATGGACTGGAAAGATGTCTCTAAGCTCCTTAAAATCGTTACTGGAAGGAATTATCCCATCCAGAAACTAAAAGAGATTGGAGAGAATATTCACAATCTGACAAGAGAATTTAACAAGAGAGAGGGGGTCACGGACGAAAAATTACCTAAAATCTTTTTCAAATATCCAGTAAAAATCTACGATAAAGATGTAATAGTTAAAGAAGAGGATTTTGAAGAAATGTTGAAAGAATACTACAGATTAAGAGGGTGGTGGTCCCCAGACCAAGATTAAAGAAGTCACTTGAACTAAAAGGTACACCATCAGAAGTTTCTACGACACACCCTATATTTATTGAAGAAGCAGATGTTGACGGGAACGTTGGACGTAGCAGATCAAATAAAACTGTCTCGACTCCAGCTCCGAAATGAAGGAAGTGAATTTGGAAACCAAGATTTCATCGTAATCTCGAAGGCTATGAACAGAGGATCTGAAAAGAATTATAGACTCAATGGCAAAAGTGCTGGATATAAAAAGAACGTCGACCCACTACGTTTTGAATTTAATAGAAGAAAAAGACTTTTTCGCGAACTACCCGATTAAGTTTGCAAGATAGAAAGTTTGAAAAGATTTATATTTGGTGATGCAATAAAATTTGATTATAGGAGTGGGGACGAATTTATGAGCGCCATAAGCAACCCAAAAATTAGAGCCGTAGTTGCTCTCGGTTCAGATCGCACATTTTTACGATATGAGGATGCTGTTAGGAATGTGAAGAAAATTCAGAATAAGAGACCTAAGCTTTTAAGCATCGAAACATCTGTAGCAGGCTTGGGTGATACTGCTTGTACGCGATAGAGGTTGAAAATCTCGTCAAGAAATTTGGTGGCTTTGAAGCTGTCAGAGGCATATCTTTCAAAGTAAAAAAAGGCCAGATATTTGCATTTCTGGGTCCAAATGGTGCCGGCAAGACGACGACAGTGCACGTTCTAACCACTTTGCTGAGGCCGACAAGCGGCAAAACGATCGTAGCTGGGCATGATGTAGTGGAGGAGGCGAAAGAGGTCAGAAAAAGAATAGGAATAGTATTTCAAGACCCAAGTCTGGATAGAGATCTTACCGCATACGAGAACATGTTGATACACGGAGGAGTGTACGGACTGGGCGGGAGAAAGCTTAGAGAAAAAATAGAGTATCTCCTAAAGTTTGTCGAACTTTGGGAATTCAAAGACAAACCTGTGAGATACTTCAGCGGAGGTATGCAGCGAAGACTGGAAATAGCCAGATCACTTCTGCATGAACCTGAAGTCCTGTTTTTAGATGAGCCTACTCTCGGCCTCGATCCTCAAACTAGGGCGCGCGTATGGGATTATATAGAGATGATAAAAGAGGAGGAAGACATGACTATATTCCTCACCACACATTATATGGATGAAGCCGAAAAACTGGCAGACAGAATATCCATTATCGACCGGGGTAAAATCATAGCGGAAGGTAGTTGCGAGGAGTTGAGAAGACTGGTGGGAAACGATGTCATATACCTCAGGCTCGACGGTAAGGAGTGTTGTTTCGAAGCGGACTTTATAAAGACGTGCAAAATCCTGCCCGATGGTAGAGTTAAACTCGATGTTGATAACGTTTCGGAGGCGTTGCCAAGACTTTTTGAGCTCGCAAAGGAGAAAGGCGTTAAGATTGTCGAAGTAACATACCACAGGCCAACTTTAAATGATGTTTTTTTGCATTTGACCGGAAGAGAGATCAGAGATGGAGGCGGAGAAAACTTTAGAAGAGCTATATTAAGGGTTAGGACGAGGAGATAAATGTGAGAGCATTTACGATCATGGTCTACCGCCAGATCAAGCGCTTTATCCGCGCGAGATCGAGAGTTGCAGGAATGATAATAAATCCGCTTGTTTGGTTAATCTTCTTCGGAGTTGGGTGGAGCGGAGTATTTAAAGACATACAAATCTTCGGTGGAGTAGATTATCTAACCTACCTCGCGCCCGGTATATTCGCCATGACGATTTTCAACCAGAGCTTTCTTAGTGGTGTAAGCGTGATCTGGGACAAGGAGTTCGGATTTCTTAAAGAAGTTCTGGTAGCTCCAGCTTCAAGAAAAGAGAGTATAGCTGGAAGAATTGTCGGCGACTCAATTGTTGCAACGATTCAGGGTTTTGTAATTCTTCTTTTAACTTTTCTTCTCACAAAACTTAAAATAAGTGGAATAATTCCTGCGCTAGTTGTGGGATTTCTGCTCGCAATGATTTTTACGAGTTTTGGAGTTATTATAGCTACAAATATGGAGAGCATGGAAGGCTTCCACATGATAACGGGGGTATTAATGCTTCCGCTGATTTTTCTTAGCGGTGCCCTATATCCCATCGACGCAATGCCAAAATGGATGAAAGCGTTAGTCTACATAAATCCCATGACTTATGCTGTTGACGGGGCGAGACACTATCTCGTGGGCAAAGCAGCTAACTTTCCACTTGTTTTAGACTTTTGTGTTTTAGTACTGCTCGCTGTAGTGTTCCTCGGAATTGCTATGATCTCATTTGAAAGGGCTACGATCGAGTGAAGCATAAGGAATAACCGAACCAAAAGATCTGTTAAATAAAAAAGAACCAGCAAATTAATAAGAGACTTTTTCAGATATCTTGAAGACCATTACTATGAAAGTGGCATAAATAGCGGAAATTCTTGCCTGCAGAACCACCAGAAGCTGAAAAAGGTCAGGTTTTGAGAATTTGCTCAACATAGGACATAGTCTTTGAAACTATTTCGTTCTCCTCCTCAAGCTCCCTGGAAAGATCTATGTCCTCTTCCTTCTTCAGAGGAACAACTTAAAGCGTAACGTTCAGGTTGAAGTCGTTCTTCTCAACTTCTTTTGAACTCTTTATATGCTTTGACTATTTTCCTTATGTTTTTTTCTTCAAGCCTGTTCAAGCCCTTTAACCTCAGGATGCTTCTCGTATTCGTTAGCTTGCATTATTTTTCCCCTCCTTTATTCTTGTTGAACACCATTATGCATCTAGGGGCTCCTGTGTTATAGAAAAGCTTTTCAGGAAGCAGAATCACAGCTTCGAGCAAATCTTTCCTCCCCCGAAAAGGACTCCTTCTTCTTGGCAAAGTAGAGCATGAGCTGAATCCAGACACAGGGTTAGGGTGCACTAATCTGTTCAGTAATTTGCAGGACGCTTTATGAAAGCATTATTGCTGGTTGAAAAACCTGCTATAAACTTCCTCAAGTGACTTACCTTTTGAAATCCAGTTGGAACCTCGATCACACGTTCAATCTGTCCTCTTTTTCTTGACCTTTCTTTCTACCTCGCCTGAGGACACGAAGAAATTTCTTGCAGTCTCTATATCAATATTCTCTATCTGCAACATATACATTTAGAAAGAGGAACGCTCAACGCACCTAGATAGCTCTAAGACAGCTAACGTGATAAACACTCATAAGGATGGTGCATTTTATCAGTCAAGTTATCTAAAACTCAGGCTTTAGGATCCAGTTCTCTATTTCATTCAGCCACTCCTTTTTCCAGCCAAGTATTACCTTTCCATTTTTAAGCTCGACTTCTGTCCACTCCTTTAAGAAACCGCTGTGTGCAAAGAAGTTCCTTTTCATATCCTTGCTAAATCCTTTTGAACTCTTAAACTCGGAACTTTTATGCTCAAGTTCGAGAATCGTCCTTTTTCCATCAAAAGTGTGTTTGGAAATCAGACTTTCTATCCTTTCAATATCGTTATGCAGGAAATAGCCGTTCACTCCAAGACCTAGTCTGCTGTTTTTGTATAACTCAAGAAATCTTTCTTTTAGCTCTTCCGTGCTCGGCTCTTTAAGCGAGTTCATAAACTCTTTGAAGCTTCTCATCATTGCAATTGCATAAAACGCATTTGTCACCCTTCTCAAATCCAGGTTGATTTTATTTTTCAGATATTCATTGCAGTAAGCCAGAATTCCCCTTTCCGTTTCTTCTGTATCTAAATCAAACCTCAGTAGTTCATAGAAGGCCAGTGGCGTATTGTATCGGATCGAGTTGAAAGCTATCCTGAGTTCCCTTAAAAGTTCTCTAAATTTTTTCTTTAAATCCGCATACCTCTTACCTATCTCTCCCGCCCTCTTACCATTGCCCTCGTAAAGCTTGTCAAGATCAGTTTCAGGAACCGAGAAAAAGGTCATAACTGGGAGATCATAAAGCTCAACCTTCAAAATTTCCGAAGTGCCTGGAGGTGGGTGAGAAGAGACCTTTGCTTCGAATTCTCCACCCTGAAGAATTCGCTCAAGTTGTCTGTAAGTTACATACCTTCTTACAGCATCGACTAAAGCAAAAGTGTAGATGTTCAGTCCGGTCGTGATGTTCACGATAACATTTCCCGGTCTCTCTTCCACAAGCTTCAGGAAAATGGCTACGACGACATCGCTGAATTTTGCCCAGTCGCCAAGAGAGGGGATTTCGAAAATTCTAAAGCCTTCGTGTCCCAGCTCTTTTAATTTGCTTTCAAATCCTCTCATTCCTCCGTACAAATTTAATAGGCTTGAGGGAGCAAAGATTAGAACTTCGGCTCCATCGCCGAAGTATCTTCTAAGAGCTTCTGTAACAAAGTATGTACAGAAGACAGAACCATTTATTTCAAATTTCACCTCTTTGTATTCCCCTGCTTTGCCAAATACCGCTAGGATTTTCATCTAAATCCTTCCCAGAAGAACATCAACAAACCTTTTTCCGTAATCTGAAAGGTAAAATCGGCTTCCAGTTCTCTCCAGAATTCCGTGCTTTTCCAGCATGAGCTTTTCTTCCAGCGTTAGTGCATCCAGGTTTTGCACGAGGTTTACCAGAATTCTCTGGAGGTATTCTTTGGGATATGGCAGAGTTGGAATTCTAACTATTTCGAACTCGTTTGGAGATGGAAATAGAAGGTTGTTGAAGTACCTTTCCTTTTCCCTGTATATCCTCAATTTTTCCTCATAGCTTTCCGTCGCATAAATCCTCCTTATGTCTTCTCTAAGGCTTTCAAGGAGCTGGTTTACAACTTTCACATCTCTGCTGACAACGTGATAAACGCCATCGACTGCCATAAGCTGGCCGAGCAACGATAGCGTGATGCACATGTTCTTTCTTCCTCCAGCAACGTTAAGCAGTATTCTATCGCATTTGTATTTCTCCCTCTCCTCTCTTATAACTTTGGCGCATATGGACATGAACTCAAGATTTTCTTCAGTTGTGCTAACGTCTTCAAAAGGTAGAACAACTTCGTGAATCCTAGTCTGCGGGAATCTGAAGCTCATTCCTATTCTGATCAGCTCGAATCCTGCCTTCACTTCTTCATTTTCAGTTGTTAGCAGAACAAGATCGCTTATCTTTTCACCTATTCCAACTAAGAAGCTCGTAATCACCGGCGGACTAAAGCCGAGCGGGGCTATTACGGCAGTCTTCATTTAGCAAGAATATAACATTTGAGTTAAAAATTTTTCGTAAAGAAAAACTTATAAAGATATAAGTCGTTAAAAAATTGTGGAATGTAGGTTGAGAATAGAAATCATCACTCCTCTGTTTATAGGCGGCTCTAATCCCCGCGAACAACCCGAACTTAGGGCAGCATCTTTTCGGGGTGCATTGCGTTTCTGGCTTCGAGCTCTTTTAGGTAGTGTTTTGGGCAACAAACCAGCCGAAATCTTTAAGCATGAAAGCGAAGTTTTTGGTAGCACCGATCAAGCTTCGCCTGTTGTGGTGCGGGTAGAACATCAAAGCTTGCCTACCATTGGCTATAGTCAATTAGTGCGAAACTATCCCGGCATTGCCTATCTGTTTTTTAGCGCTCGTCAGACTCGCAACGAACCTGAACGCAAAGCCATTGCAAATGGCTACCAATTTCCATGCACCTTTCATCTGAGAGCGGGAGTGCAAAATCCCGATGCTTTGCGAGCCGCTGCAGCAGCTCTATGGCTATTGACACATTTAGGCGGTTTGGGAATGCGGTCGCGAAAAGGTGGCGGGAATTTGCAAGTGGTGTCCACTGATTGGAGCGATTCTTTACTACCACCTTTGACTGTCCAAGCCCAAACGGCAGAGCAACTTCAAAAAGAATTGCAGGACGGATTGCATAAACTGCGAGAATGGGCTGCCACAACTTTCAACGGCTCGCTATCTCCCACTTTTCAAACTTCACCCTCCTTTGATGTCCTTCATCCCGACTGGTGCAAAATTTTTGTTGTCAATCGTGAATTTGCCAACTGGATGGAAGCTCTCAATGAATTTGGGCAAAAAATGCAACAATTCCGCAACCGCCGTGACCCCGATTACAGTAATGTGAAATCAGTGCTTCAAGGCAGCAATAAATTACAGCCTGTTCAGCGTGCTGCTTTTGGCTTGCCTATCGTTTTTTACTTCCCATCTCTCAGAGGCAAGCGTGCAATGCTAGAGGGCGAGGAGCACGACCGACGGGCATCACCTCTGATCGTTAGGGTGACAAAGTTGGCGAATGGCAAATACGCGCTCGTCCTGACTCGCTTCTACTCCCTTTTTCTGCCTCCAAGGGAACGTTTGCAATTGCGTTATCGTGAGCGTAATAAGGAGCGAGAGGAGGAGCGAAAGGTTCACACTAATCAGCCGAGTGATGCCCTGTTGAATGACTTCCTGAACCACTTGCGTCAAAAAGTTGCACCTCTTCTGGAGGTGACTGGGTGGTGAACTCAACACGGTGGCAGCGGAAAATAGTTGCGTTGCTTCATGATCCGCCTGATAAGGTGCTTGATATATTCAGCCACAAAGAGCGAGCGAATGAGCTCATGCAAGCGGCATTACGTGATTTGCCCGATGTCCCAGCAACAGGCGTTCCAGAGCCAGCATGGAGTGATGCTACCAAGAAAGCCGACATGATTGCTTCCGCTGCCGACCGACTGAACTTCCCCAGAGGACTTCGGGCACCCAGTGATTGCGCTCTTCACCCACTTTCCGCTCAAAAGATGCCTTTGCCTGTAGCTGACCTGCAAAAGTCTTCGAAAGCACAAGCAGAAGTAATCCGTGATTTAAGCCAAAAAGTGAATGACCCACAAAAGCGCTTCCTACTCCTTTGGCGTTGTCTTGAAAGCGAACTTGTGCAACGTGAACCGAATGTCCTTTGGAGTTCGCTCCCTGCCGATACTCGCATTCCGGATCATCCATTGTTACAACACGCCCGCGTAGTCAGTGCCTTCGTCAACTGCCTCCCTAATCCTGCCACACTGCTATTCACTATTGGACCCGTTCAAGGTTTCATCTCTTCCGCCCGAAAGACTCGTGACTTATGCATGGGCAGTTTCCTGCTTTCTTACTTGACTTGGTGTGCCATTAAAATTATCGCTGAGCAACTCGGCCCAGATCATGTGCTTTTCCCGTCGCTGCTCGGTCAGCCGCTTGTAGATTTTTGGCTGCATTGTGAGAAAAGCATACCAATTGAGAAGCCGTCGCCAGACAGACTGCGATTGGCAACTTTGCCCAACCGATTTTTCGCCGTCGTTCCCGCTGTGCAAGCAGAAGATTTAGCAAAGCAAGCAGAAGAGGCTGTGCGGAAAGAATGGCAGCGGCTGGCGGAGATCGTTTGGAAGGAAATTTGTCAGCGAGTTCCCGACTTTGCAAAAGCAAAGCCTATCTGGAATCGTCAGTTGACACAATTTCCCGAAGTCTATTGGGCAATTTACAAGTGGGATGAAACGCCAAAAAAGATTGCTGAACTCTTCCAACAACTGACAGGAAGCGAACGATTTGTCAAGTGGTTTGAAGACACGAAAGGTGCTTATGAGCACAATCAGGGCTCTGTCTATGCAGCCTGCTATGAGTTGACCGAAAGAGCGCTTGGTGCTCGGAAAGCCTTCCGAGATTTCAAAGACCGTGCCGAGCCTGCAGGCAAATGTTCCCTTTGTGGCGAACGGCAGGCATTGAGCGATTTAGATGAGAAGGTGACGCGAAACTGGAGTGAGCATGAGAAAGCGTTTTGGAGCAAAGTAGCAGAAAAGTTTGTCGGCGATGTGGCTCCTGAAGGTCGTGAACGCCTTTGTGCTATCTGCACAGTCAAGCGATTTGTAGCTAAATTCGTATTTGCCAAAGAGTTGGGCATCTCGCATGAATTCCCATCCACCGACAGCATCGCCGCAGCAACCTTTGTGGAAGCGCTTTTTGGGAAATGGGAAAACGCTAGGGAGCATGTTAGCCAGTTGCTCGATATTATAGACTCTGAGAGGCGGCTGAAAGAGGTTGCTTTCGTTGGAATGGACATACCAAAGCTTGAGCGGAGGGCGAAGGATTTGGACTCCGAAGCAAAAGAGTTGATGAATTTGGATGGCGAGTGGCTTTTCGCTGGAAGTTACGATCCTGAACGCATTAGAAGAGTGCATGGCATTAAAGTGGACGATAAACTTGCTCAGAAGTTGCAGGAAGCGCGAAAGGCGTTAGAAGAACTTTACAGGATTGCCCAACCGAGCGATTACTACTCTGTCTTGTTCATGGATGGTGATGAGATGGGCAAGTGGTTAAGCGGCACGCATAAAGATTTGCCAAAGTTTGCCGAAATTTTGCATTGTAAGGTGCGGGAAAAACTTGAGCAACAACCAGATTGGCAAAAAGTGTTGGAAGCGCAACGGCTGATATCTCCTTCTTTACATGCTGCCATCAGCGAGGCGCTCGCAAATTTCGCCCTAAACGCTGTGCCCTACGTCGTGGAAGAACTTCATGCTGGAAAGCTTGTTTATGCAGGTGGCGACGATGTTTTGGCTCTTTTGCCTCTTAAGGACACGCTCCCTGTCGCTCGTAAGTTGAGGGCTCTCTTTTCAGGCGAAGCTAAACGGCAATCTGATGGCGACATTTTCATTGAATTTGGAAGCAAGCAATGGACTGGCTGGTTGGACTGGAACGGACGAAAACTTCTAACTATGGGCAATCGAGCGACTGCCAGCATCGGCATTGTTATAGCTCATCGCCTTCACCCGCTCAGAGATGTTCTCCGCCAAGTAAGGG
>CAZZMN010000030.1:0-2913 GCA_964655455.1 uncultured archaeon | reverse complement strand
ATTGATTTTTATTCCGAATTTTGAGATGTCTTGTCAGAGAAAATGCATTTTCTGGCGGTAAAAACAGTTAACCAAAGATCTCTGCTCAGGGGCCTTTAGAGGAGCCATCGCCTTCAGGTAAGATTCAAATACACAATCCTTCCGCTCTCGCCCTGAATCTTAATCCAGAACTGCTACTGTCGACTATCGTTCCTGCAATCGACTCCTCTATTTCTCCAGAAAGTGCAAGGCTAGAGACGATAGATTTTTAAAAGCCTCGTAGGCCTTGTATTTTCTTTCAGTCTTCTGTCAAGCAGAGACAGAACTTTCCGGTAATTGGCGGCGACTCCTTCAAAGTTCCACGCCCTGAAGCTCTCCTCTGCCTTCTTTTATGATTTCTTCTCCCTTCGGTATCTCCACAATGAAATACTCACCCAGTCCAAGCTTTGGTGCAAAATCGTGGATCCAGTCGCTGACAGGGATTGATATGGGGACAGTCTTGGAAATCCTTTTCGTTGCAAGGAAAGCCGGATTGCTTCTGCCTGACAGAATGTAGAGATCTTCCGCAGCAGGCGAATACTCTGCAGAGGAAACATTTGCGTGGACCATTATATATGCGTCTACTGCCCCCGACCGCCAAGATACTTTAGGTTCTACTGGTAGCCCAAGTTTCCTCGCGTGCATTAGGTGAACGTGCGAAATCTGTGCATGGCTCTCCAGAATAGAGAGACTAAGATCGAGTATCAGCTTTACATCGCCTTATAATCCCAGCCACTCTTTCTGGCTGCCAGCTTTTCCTCTGATTCTGCTTGGAGACCGGAAAACGGGGGCCAGAATTTTCCATCATTGGCTTTCAGCCATCCGCCAATGTCTGCAATGGCTACCTAGTACTCTTCACGGGTTATTTGAACATCGAAACTCAATGCTGGCAGAACAGCGTTTTCATAGGGTTTTACTGTGACTGTAACATCGCCTGCTACGGTTGTGACCATGTTTTAAAGGTTTTAAAGTATAATTATTTTACTCTCGTAACTCTGGGCACACCAGATCCTTGTAAGCTTGATAAGAATGCATCGTTCATTTATTTTTCCCGCGATTGTAGTTTTTCGAATAGCACCTTCACACTCGAAGCTCTTAACTCTTCATGCTAAAACCTATGATAACTTTCGCCTTTTGTTAACTCGCTATACGCTTTTATCGCAGCAGCTGCCAATCCTTTAAAGATGCTCTAAGAAGTCTGTAAATCCCTAGAAGACAAAAAACGATTGAAGAACTTAGAAGGAAAATCCTAAAACAAGTATTAGAGGGGCTTGAACAATCTAAACAGATACAGATTTCTTTTTAGCCCTGCTAAAGCCTTAAAGATAACCTCTACTGTTAAGGCTGCAAGCGTTCGATAACTATTAAAATCTGGTCAGTAACAGTGGTTATATGGAAGAAAAGCTCTTAAAATCCAAATTCATCTGCCTTGAGACTTATAAAAAGAGTGGTGAAGCAGTAAGGACACCCGTTTGGTTCACAGTTGAAGAAGGTAAGGTGTACTTTCATACACCGATAAAATCTGGAAAAGTTAAGAGGTTAAGAAGAAATCCCTACCTTCGCTTAGCACCGTGCACAAGGACTGGAAAAGTGATTGGAGAATGGTTGAAAGGTAAAGCAGTTGAACTTGATGAACGGGAAAGTAACAGGATTATAAAACTCGTGAACTCGAGACTTGGCCTGCTGGATAAGATAATAAGTCTTTTCGTGTGCAGAATCTATGGAAAAAGGGTTGCTTTTGCAATCGAATTGATTAATTGAAAAGTATTTGTGAGTGGGGTCATATTGTATGTAAGCTGTCTTGAGATAATCAAGCTTCAACATTGTTGTCAGACATAAGTCCTTTGAAGAAAACTTGTGCTAGATGCTTAAAGAAATCAAGAAAGGTTGTATTTAACCTTATTCTGATGGCATCTAGGCTAGTAACTGCCTCAATTTACCCTCGATCCTGGCTAGCCTTTCCTGGAACTGGTTTCTCAGCTCTGAGATCTCGGTAAGTATTGCATCCAGCAGAGGCTGTGCTATTCCGATCATAAACCCGCTTAGTCTTAGCAAATTTCTTTGCTTCTTCGCTGAAATCTTTTGCTATGACTATGAACATGTTGAACCCGCAGTCAAGCCATGAGGCAAGATAACGATCTAGAGTAGAGCGATCCACAGATTGCTTCCAGTTCTTGCATTCCACTCCAATTCTGAAGACGTCTGTGCCTATTTGCTTTTCAGCATACACATCGATTTCTCGCTCTGCTCCTGATTTTCCTTTAAGCCTGTGCCTGACAAAAGCATTGAATCCCATGCTCTCGAAAACAGTTCTAACAGCATCTTCAAGAGCTCTGCCGATTTCAGCTGGGCTTTGTAGAGCTGCTGGTCTTTCGATCTCGGCTGATGACAATTCAACTGCTGTGAATCCCTCAGCCGAGGAAGACATTCCAGTTAGCTGCTCTATTGTCTCCTTGGAGAGAAATGGAGCTGGGAATATGAAAGCTTGAGCATCTTTGCTTGATCTTCTGAAATCTCCTCGTGTTGCATCAGAGCATCATCGCTTAGCACTGTTAATTGGGATCCGGAGAATGAGAGAGCTTCTGATATATCAAGCTTGTAGCGTCTTATGGATGATAGGCCTGAATTCGGGGATTATCACATCTAGCCTAAGATATTTCCTGAAAGCTGACGCAAATTTATTGTAGAATTCTCAGACTCATTCAGCAAAATCGAGAAAGAATAAAGGGATTTGGAGTTAAGAGAATAGGGCTGTTTGGATCTTATTTAAGAGGGGAGCAGAAAGAGGGTAGCGACTTGAAAAGGGTAAGAAGACTTTTGTACATGGAGCTCATGATCAGGCTTTGGCACGTGCGAAGAGAGCTAGGTGAACCGTTTAGAAAGAAGTTCAATGAT
>CAZZMN010000029.1:0-14514 GCA_964655455.1 uncultured archaeon | reverse complement strand
GGTTGTTCGCCTATTAAAGGGGATCGTGAGCTGGGTTTAGACCGTCGTGAGACAGGTCGGTTGCTATCTAACGGGGGTGTCTGGGCGGCTGAGGGGAAGGAGGCTCTAGTACGAGAGGAACGAGCCTCCGGCGCCACTGGTCGACCGGTTGTCCGGCAGGGCACTGCCGGGCAGCTACGCGCCAGTGGCTAAAGGCTGAAAGCATCTAAGCCTGAAGCCACCCCTGAAAAGAGCCGCCCCTAAGGGCGCCGGTAGAAGACCGGTTTGATAGGACCGGGGTGTAAGCGGCGAGCTTCGGCGAGCCGTTCAGCCCGCGGTCACTAAAGCCCGTGCCGGATAGCCTCACCGGTTCTAGGTATCCACTAGGGACGAGCCTATACACGGTAGTCTTTTCAACAGTTTTATTCAGACCTATGTCATGAATGTGTTCACTCTTGATATCGGCAAAGGAACGCAGGATTTTCTCCTCTACATTGACGGAGAAAATATTCGAAACTGTCCAAAGTCAGTCTTTCCTTCACCAACAAGAATCGTAGCGGAAATTATAAGAAAACTTGCCGAAGCAAATGAGGATATCCTTCTAACAGGTTACACGATGGGTGGTGGACCTAGCAGCAAAGCAATAATTGACGCAGCTAAAAAAGTAAGAGTATATTCTTATCGAAAGCCAGCTTTAACAATAAGCGATAACTTAGAGATCGTCGAAAGATATGGTATAAAAATTGTTGATGAAGATTTTAACAATAAAGAAATCAGAAAAGTCGAATTAAAGGACGTAGATATAAATTTCTATGAAAACATCCTTTCAAAATTGAATCTCGAACTGCCTGATACTCTCGTTATCGCAGTCCAAGATCACGGTTTTTCGCCCAGAGAAAGTAACAGAAAATTCAGATTCAAACTTTTTGAGAAGCTCTTGAAAAAGAACCCATACCTCGAAAACTTTCTGTTTAAAGATGTCCCTCCCCATTACAATAGAATGACATCTGTAGTGGAAAGCATTCGCGATTTTGGAGAGTCCACTAACCGAGAGTTTAATGTATATCTCATAGATACTGTATTTGCGGCGGTGGCGGGAGCTATGCTTGACGCTAAAGAATTTCCTGCCTTGGTGATCAATTTCGGGAACGGACACACTATAGTAGCAGTTGTCGATAAAGATCGCAGGATTTACTCCCTTATGGAACACCATACTTCAATCATCAAAAAAATCGATTTCGATAAGCTAATACAGAGGTTTATTAAAGGGGAGGTTACGAATGAAGAGATATACAATCAAGGGGGTCACGGAGCATATATCGGAGAGGTCGTTGATGTGAGAGATGTTGTAGCTACGGGCCCTAACATCCTTTTAGGTTTCAGAGAAGCGAATCCCGTAGGGGACGTGATGATCGTGGGAAATTTAGGAATGTTAGAACTCCTGAAGTGTTATGAAAGCTTGGGAGGAATTTGAGAAATTCATTAAAGAAATCGCCGAACACCATGGATTTCATACGGAGCACAGAGTCATCTTTAAGGATGACCACGGGAGATCGGAGATAGATATCCTCGCTGGGCGGTTTGATCTCATCTTAGCAATAGATGCAAAGAGATACACTAAAAGCTGGTATAGAACTTCCGCTATAAAAAGGGAAGCCAAAAAGCATTCGGAGAGATGTAAAAGATTCGAAAAAATAATTGGAAAAAGCGTAATTCCCGTGATCGTCTCGCTAATCGATGATAGAATATTCAAATATGGAGGGTGCCTTATTATCCCTGTCGATAAGTTTAACGATTTCTTAAATAACATCTACTTATACCTTGAAGAGTTTGCTTAGAAACAGTTTTATAGATTCCATACAATATCCTTCGCATGGTTATAGGAGTTACAATGGTCAACGTAACCCCGGGAAAGGAAAAGCAGGTCTACAATGCGATAAAGGAATTGAAGAATGTTCGAGATGTATATCACGTTTTCGGAGAGTTCGATTTTGTCGTAATAATCGAAGCACAGAGCCTTTCGGATCTAAACAAAACCGTGGACAGCATTAGGAAGATAGAGGGTGTTACCAAAACCCAAACGGTTGTAGGTGCCGAAATCTGATGAGAGAGATTAGCATTGCCGAATTCTTTGAAAAGAACAAACACATTCTCGGATACTCCAATCCATCAAAGGCTCTTATAACGTGCGTTAAGGAGGCCGTAGATAATTCTCTGGATGCCTGTGAGGAAGCGGGAATTCTACCAGATATTCTTGTCAAGATCACGAAAATCGATGAGAATTACAGAATCATCGTTGAAGATAACGGACCGGGGATAGAGAAAGAACAGATACCGAAAGTCTTCGGCAAGCTACTCTATGGCTCCCGATTTCATGCGATAAAACAAAGCAGAGGACAGCAGGGAATCGGGATATCATCGGCAGTTCTTTACGCTCAGATAACAACCGGAAAGCCCGCAACAGTGATATCAAAAACCAAAAGTGGGATGGCATATAGATTCAAGCTTTATATAAACACCAAGAAAAACGAACCCGAAATTATCGAAGAAGAAACCATCGAGTGGTTTTCACCACACGGAACACGGATCGAACTTGAGATTAAAGGGAATTATGTAAGAGAAAGAAAACAGAGTGTCTACGAATACATTAAGGAAACATCTATCGTAAATCCCCACGCCCGGATAACGTTCATAACTCCAGATGGTGAAATTCACGAATTCGATAGGATAACGGATAAGGCACCCGAACCGCCAAAGGAAATTAAGCCGCATCCTCACGGGATAGAGGTGGGAACACTCCTCTCGATGCTAAAGCTCACAAAAGCCAAGAACTTAAAGAGCTTTTTGAAATCGGAGTTTGTCAGAGTTGGGGATAGAATAAGTGAGGAAATAATCAAAATATCTGGGCTGAACTCCGAAGATGATCCCAAGAGTATGGGTCGGAAAGAGGCTGAAAAGCTGATAGAGGCATTTAGGAAAGTTGATCTGCTTCCACCGCCAGTTGAGTGCCTTTCACCCATTGGTGAGAAAATCATTATGAAAAGTCTTATGGAGAGATTCTCTCCCGAGTTCGTCTATGCAACAACGAGAAAACCTAAAGTCTATTCGGGGCATCCGTTTCTGATTGAGGTGGGGATAGCCTACGGCGGGAACATAAAAGGTGAAAGGGCAACACTCTTAAGATATGCGAATAAAATACCTCTGCTCTATCAGCAGAGCGGCTGTGCGCTAACTCAGGTAGCCGAAAGCATTAATTGGAAGAATTACGGGTTAAATCAGGCGAAGAGTGAACTGCCAGCGTCACCCTGCGTGATCTTGATCCATCTCGCATCGACCAATATCCCCTACATATCGGAATCCAAGGAAGCTGTCGCTTCGATCCCTGAGATAATGGAAGAAATTCGACTGGCTTTACAGGATTGTGGTAGGAAACTGAAAGAATACCTCGAAAGAAAAAAATCCATCCAAAAAAGAAAAAGAAAAGAAAATGAACTTATGAGGTTAATCCCACTTTTGGCGGATAAGATTAGCGAAATAGTTGAGAAAGAAAGAGTTGATCCGAACAGAGTCATTGCAAGGATTGTTGGAAGTGTCTACGTCAGCAGGGAGATTAACGAAAACCGCTCCAAAATTATTGTGGCAAATCACTCCAAAAGTAGGAAAAGATTCAGGATCTACGAGATCGTAGAAAGAACTACGAAAAAATGGGAGTTAGATCTGTCTCCAGATGAAGTCATGGAGATAGAATACGAACTAAACGGCAAACTCGTGAATAAAAAACCCCTGATTGAGGGGATAGATGAGGTAATTGGAGGTGAAATTATTGGAACCCCTTCAAGCTATAATGAGGATAGCTGAGGATCTTTATGAGCAGCTAAAAGAAGGAAATATCCCTGAAATCAAGATAGCCACAAGAACAAAAAGTAATATCGAATTCGATGAAGAGAGCTCGGTCTGGTCATACGGCGACAGAACATCTGTAAGATCTGCGAAGACTTTGAAGGGAGCTTACATGCTTCTCAGAATGGTTCATGTCATGGGATTTATAAAGGAGCAACTAAGATCAAACAAATCCTCAACACTGAGAGAGCTCTACTACATCTCTGAAAACTGGGGTCTTGCAAAGTTTGATGAACAGAGCGAGAGCGATAGGCTGATAGAAGATCTCGAAATCCTGACATCTCTACAGAGAGAGCACTTCAACATAAGACCCGAAGAGGACGGAGCGACAATCATCGGCCCGATAAAGATAAGGGAGAAAACCCGCCGGGGAATAAGGGAAATCGACTGCCAAGATGATGTCGGGGAAGGAGGCTACCAGATCCCCGTTAACGTTGACAAATTGGAGTTTGTTGAGTGTGATGCGAAATTCGTTATAGCGATTGAGACAGGAGGTATGAAGGATAGATTACTTGAGAACGGCTTTGATGAGAAGTTTGATGCGATACTTGTCCATCTCAAGGGTCAACCCGCAAGAAGCACAAGAAGATTGCTGAAGAGGCTCAATACAGAACTCAATCTCCCGGTAGTAGTTTTCACTGATGGAGATCCCTGGAGCTACCGAATCTACGCAAGTGTCGCCTACGGAAGCATTAAATCAGCTCACCTCTCAGAGTATTTAGCAACTCCGTCAGCTAAGTTTGTCGGGATTCGCCCCTCGGACATTGTTAAATACGATCTACCTTCGGATAAGCTGAACGAACAAGATATAAAGGCCCTCCACTCGCTTCTCTCAGATCCGAGATTTGACTCGGAATTCTGGCGAGAAGAGATAAAATTGCAACTCAATCTTGGCAAGAAATCGGAGCAACAAGCCTTGGCAAAATACGGTTTGGATTTCGTTACAGATGTTTATCTTCCTGAAAGGCTGAGGGAGCTTGGAGTAATTTAGGGAGCGTAAGCAAGCAGAAATTTGTTTCCTATGTGTACTCTTTTTAGATGTTTTTTTGCGGCTTTGTAGCACATTTCGACCTGTTTTCTTGGAGTCACAGTCATGTCAGAGAGCTTGTAGTCGGGATGGAATATCAGAAGGCTGTATGGGATCTCATCGCTGAGGGAAGCGATAAACTTTGCTATGTTTTCAACCTCCTCCTCGTTAACGTAATAAGGAACGAGCAGAGTTGTCGCCGAAAGAACTTCAGGGAACTTTTCATAAATCCTCTCGAAATTCTTCAGAACCTGTTCGTTCTCCCTTCCGGTCAGAACCATGTGAAGTGGTTTGCTGAAAGCTTTAAGATCGAACTTCACAGTTCCTCCGCTTTTATGACTTAATTCCGCCGCTTTTAGTGCAAGATCCGTCCGACCAGCACCGTTCCACTCCCAGCAGATCATAATCTCCCTTCTTCTTAAAACCTCCCGACTGAAATTTATTGCAAACACAATTTGCGGCTCTGGTGATCCCCCGAAGTGGCAGATACACTTAACTCTTTCTTTCATCGCTTTTTCCACTATCTCCTCCTCCGTAACCGTGAAGCCCTTTTCAACATTTTTATGAATCCAGTTCTGGCAGAATAGACAGTCGAAGTTACATCCGTAATAGAAGACTGCCAAATTCGTTCCGTAAAGCTTGGATCCCTTGCAGAACCAAGCGTTACAACAATTCGTCGGTAGGGGATCTTCGTAAGCGTGAAGGACAGCTCTTTTTGAAGAAGTTAAGGAAAAAAGCTTCCCTTTTTTGAAAAATCTCAATTTGCAAAGGGAAACGTCATCAAATCCGCAGTTGTTCGAACACAGATTGCATTTAAACTCGCCCTTTCCATTAATTTTTTCGACTCCCTCATGGATTTGAGGGACAAATTCGATCGCCTTATCCGTTTTAGCACATTTTGGGCATACCGGGATGGCACGGGAGGGCAGACTACCATCACATAAAGCACATCGCATAAAGTTTTTTAATCAAGACAATACTTAAGTTTAGTGATCGTCGTCAGAGATAACTGCGTGGGGTGTTCGTTCTGTAAACTCTCTTGCAAGTTCGATGCTGTAGAGGTAATTGGGAAAGCTGAGATAAATGAGGAAAAATGTGTGCTCTGTATGATATGCGTTAGATACTGCCCCGTTGATGCTCTGGTGGTTAAATGATCGCTGTGATAGGTTCTGGGTTGGGTGGTCTTCTTTCAGCGGCAGCCTTATCCGAGAAAGGTTATCACGTTCACGTTTACGAAAAATTACCCTTCATCGGTGGAAGATTTACAAGCATCAGATACAAGGGATTTGAAGTAAGCACGGGTGCCCTTCACATGATTCCTCACGGGAAGAGAGGCCCTTTGGGCAAGATGCTGAGGAAACTTGGTTGCGATGTTGAGATCGTCGATTCAAAGCCTGAAGCCGAGATACTTTACAAGGGTGAGAGATACAGAGTCACGAAGAAAGCTTTTCCAATAAAGGAAATTCTCTTTTTCTATAAAGAACTAATCCTTTCAAAACTTGGAAAAGACAAAACTATGGAAGGGGTTGGAAGGAGTTTGGATGAAGTCACGTATCTCTTTTTGAAATCGTTTTTGGGATGGAGTTTAAGCATTTTCCCTGATCAGATAAGATTAAGCAAGTTCTATCCGATATACAAAGCCACCTTAAAGTATGGAGGACCCGGTGTTCCGGTTGGCGGATGTAGAGCCGTGATAGAAGAACTATCCAAGATAATAAGGGCTAATGGCGGCGAGATCATCATGGAAAGGGTCAATGCACTAAAACCGGGGGATAAAGTGGGTGTTTTTGGGAAAAACAAAAAATTATACGACTACGTGATATCAGATATCGGACACAAACTAACAGCAGAGCTACTCGGAGAGGAATACGAGAAAATTCCAGAGAGCAGGGGAGTTAAATTCACGATTGCTCTAAACAAGCCCTTTATCGGCCACAGTGGCGTCCTGTTCACCTTGGGAATGAGTATAGCCGGAATGAACGAAGTCACGAATGTGGATGAAAATCTCGGAAAGAAACCGATGCTTCAAATCCATCAACCATTAAGGGACGGAACAAAAGACGAAATACTTCGAGGATTAAAGGAGATAAAAGAGCTTCTTAAGGGTTATCAATACGAGATAATTGCAATTCAGAGCTACAAAGATGACTGGCCTGTGAACAGAGTTATGGCGGGAATGGATAGGGGTAACAAAACAAGATACAAAAACATTTTTGTTGTCGGAGACGGAGCAAAGGGAGACGATATCGAGGTCGATGGGGTCGCATTAGGTGTCCAACGGGTGTTAGAGTTCTTCGATTAAATCTCTTACCGCCTTCCTCACTGCTTCCTCACTGTTGTATTTAGGTTTCCATCCCATTTTTTTAAGTTTCTCAATCGATAGCAGCATTACGGGAACGTCCCCCTTCCAGCCCCTTTTTCCTCCGATAAATTTAAATCTCGGGTTCAAACCGAGCTCTTCTGAGACTATCTCGGCGATTCTTTTGACTTTTATCTGATCTTCGCTTCCGATGTTGAATATGTTCACATCACCCTTCGCTTTCAGTCCGAAAAACATCGCATTAACGCAGTCGTCGATGTAGATGTAGGATTTATTCTGTTCGCCATCTCCGAGAATCTCAAGCTCGTTCGGATTCTTCCTTAATTTCATTATAAAATCGTAGATTACCCCATGTCTGCATCTTCTCCCGATCACGTTTGCGAATCTATAGATCCAGCTTTTCATTTCAAAAGTATGGCAGTAAGAAGCGATTAGCGCCTCACATGCAACCTTGGATGCTCCGTAAATCGATATGGGTATCGTCGGGTAATCCTCAGGAGTGGGTATGGGAGCCTCGCCGTAAACGGTTGATGTTGATGTGAAAATGATTTTATCAACACCTTCGAGACGCATTGCTTCAAGGAGGTTAAACGTAGCCTCAATATTATTCCTGTAAATTTCTTCCGGCTTTTCGCTACTAATTCTAACGTCAGGATTTGCGGCTATGTGCCAAACTTCGTCCACATCTTTAAGGGCTCTTCTAATTTCGTTAAGGTTTTTGAGGTCACCATATATAAATTCAGCATTTTCATTTACAAAATTTTTATTTCCTGATGATAAATTATCAAAAACTCTGACTTCCTCCCCTTTTTCGATTAGTTTGTCAACGACATGACTTCCTATGAAGCCAGCTCCTCCCGTAACAAGTATCATACTCCAAAATCGAGAAAGGTATATATACTATTTTTGATAAATCTTGGTTTCGCTGATAGGGGGTGATCGAATGCTACCGGCTCAGATGGTCAAATCACTGATAGGCAAGATGGTCAGGGTAGAAATGAAGGGCGAGGAGAACAGCCTTGTTGGAAAACTTGAGAGCGTTGATGACTATATGAATCTTCATCTATCGAATGCAATGGAGTATAGGGGTGAAGAGAAAGTTCGAAACCTCGGAGATATCGTCCTGAGAGGGAACAACATAATTTTGATACAACCGCTGTAACATGGAGATTCGAGACCAGATTCTAAAGCTACTTGGGGAGAGGGGATCTGTTTTACAAAAGGATTTGTGGAAAGAATTAAACATTGATAGTAGCAAATGTTCCCGAATTCTCAGGAAACTCGAAAAGGAAGGACTAGTCAAAAGGATCGAAATAGTTGTAGACGGAGTAAAAACGTTCAAAATAGTTCCAGCTGGAGCAGAGGAAGTAGTGGAAAAGGAGGATCTAACACTAATCGAAATAATGCAAAAATTCGAAGATATCACAGGATTACCACCGTGCTTTGGCTGCCGAGAGGTCGACTGTGATTCGAATGAATGTATAAAAATAGAGGTTTGGTTCTTGAGGAAAACAACCCTTGGGTAAGGTGAGAAATATTTAATTAACCATCCTGTCTAATACTGTAGGGGAGCGACGGAGGGCGGCCTCCCGAGAGGAGGAAAGTCCCCCCACCTAAAAGGCGGGGTGCCGTAAGGCACCGTGCCGAGAGGCACGGCAACGGAACAGAAACGATACCCGTTTGGGGAAATGCGAGGATGCCGAAAGGCTGAGGTCACCCAAGCGGGATGAAACGGCCGTCCCCGCTGGTGCAAGCCGAAAGGCGCTTAGATTAATGCCGCCGTGAACAGAAGGGGGCTTACTCCCGTCACTCCCCCTTCAGAACAAAATCATCTCAAGGTCGTTAATGTGGATATAATTATAAGAGAAATTCAATATGCGGCCGCCGGGATTCGAACCCGGGCAACGGGCTCGGGAGGCCCGTGTCCTGCCCCTAGACTACGACCGCTAGTTATACCCCCTAATCTTTAGTAGTATTGGGATTAAAAATTTTTGGTCAGTAAAAGATTTTAATACAATTTGTTATCGGTTAGTCAGATGACCGTCAAACGAGCATATATCACTTTTGGCGTAGCTATCATCGCTATAATACTGAGATTTTACGATTTGGGGAAGGCTCCACTTTTTTTCGATGAAAGTGTTCACACAGCTTTTGTAGAGAGTGTTTTAAAAGGAAATTATTATTACAATCCCGCTTTTCATGGGCCCCTTCTATTCTATATGGCTGCAGGGGTAATATCCATTCTCGGAAGGAGTGAGTTCGCATACAGATTTGTTCCAGCAATTTTTGGAGTTCTGACAGTTCTGCTAACGCTTAAATTTGAAAGATTTATAGGAAAGGGAGCATACTACGCAGCCCTTTTCCTTGCGGTCTCACCGATAATTGTGAACTATTCAAGATTTTTCAGAAATGAGAGTCAAATACTCTTTTTCACACTATCTTTTGTTTATTTTATTTTTAGATACTTCGAAGAAAGGAAAACAATCTATTTGGTTTTGTCGTCCATATCCCTTTCGCTTTTTGCGTGTTCTAAAGAGAATTTTTATCCAATTGCATTTCTTATGCTTCTTTTCTTTATTTTTGATATTAAAAAATTTAGAATAAAAGATGTCGCAATATCGTGCGTCACATTCTTTCTGATCTATTCTGCACTATACACAAACTTTTTTACAGATCTCTCCTACATAACCCAGATTGATAAGTTTCCTGCAGTTCAAGCATTAAGATATTGGGAGCACCAACACGAAATAGCGAGAATTGGTGGCCCACTCTGGTATTACTTTCCGTTGCTCTTACTTTACGATCTACCCGTTTTTATGTTGGGCATATACACAATAGCAAAATGGACTCACAAAAGGGATTTGGATAACTTTAAAGCTTTTCTAATCTACTGGCTACTCGTTAACCTGCTATTCTACTCGTACGTTCAGGAAAAAGTCCCATGGCTCGTCGTCTACATAGAGTTGCCTCTATACCTGATTGCCGGTTACGGACTCTCAGAGATCAAAAAATTCAGAAATCTCATTCTTGCAGTATCGTTCGTTTTCCTTTTGTATTCTTCCATTAATCTTAATATTATCAACCCGACGAATCCTGCAGAGCCCGCTCTTTATCTGCCGACAAGTATGGATGTTAAAGAGTTTAGAAAGGAACTTAAGGAAATGAATGTATCAAGAGTTTGCGTGATAATGTCCGCTGGCGATTACTGGCCCCTCCCCTGTTATCTCGAAGATTTCAAGACGTATTACTTCACGAGGATAAAAAACGATAACGAACTGAAACGAATCATAAGTTCCTATGAATGTCAAGTCGTTATACTTAACAGCACGAATGCCCGTCTAGCTTCTCTCGACTATGAGAAAAGGGAGATCTGCTTAAGAAGCTGGGTTTCCTACGACGTGACTCCACCCAACGTATTGGAATTCCTAATTTTCAGGAAACCAATGGGAACTGTTGTTTACTTCAATCACACCGTGTATTTTCTGTGCGGTGGATGAGACCTCCTGAAAGAGTTTTCAATATCATTCTTTTTCGATCGATTGTTTTAATTAACATTAAGTATAAATTTCAAAACATGATGAAGATACCGAGCCCTAAAGGGAATGTAAAAGAGATAACAGGAAAGTTCGAATTCGAAACTTACGTGTCCAAGGAGGATCTAGTAAGATTTCTAAAGGAGTTATCTGAACAAATCGAGAAAGGCAACGAGATCTCACTAACATTCGAAGAGGGTATAATAAAATTGAGCTTCACGGAGCCGATAAAGCTCGAAATAGACTTCGACGGATTAAAAAGGAAGCTAAAGATTGAATTGGAGTTCAGACAGTATCCCAAGATTAAGTTGTCAACACCTTCCTAGCAATATCGTCGATTCATGCAACCTCGATAGCTAAAATATGCACAAAATCCTAAATTACGACGAAGGGGTGGAATTGCTACGATTACTCATGAAAGCCGTGGATAAAATGAATGTGGCAGAACCGAACTATATAGAGACACTTAAAACTGCTTTTAAATACGGTATTACTTTTTACGATGCAGTTTACGTTCAACTTGCGGTGGAAAATTCCGATATCCTCGTTACGGAAGATAGCAAACTCAGGAAAAAGACTAAAGGACACGTGAAAGTTCTGTCAGTTGGAGGGATTGAAAAGCCAATTTAATTAAAAAATTAATAACCTAACTCATTGAGTCTTTCTCTCAATATCTTTGCCGAATTCTTCAAAGCCTTAAGCTCTTCAGGTGGCAGATCGTACTCAACGATCTTCTCAACACCGTTCTTTCCAAGGATAGTGGGAACTCCGACTGCCACATTTTCTATACCGTATTCACCCTGTAGGACAACGCTTGTTGGAATCTCTTCCTTTGTGTCGTTTACGACGGCATTAACCATCCTGCAAATCGCAACCGCAGGACCAAAGACTGTGGCACCCTTTCTCTTTATTACCTCAGCGGCAACGAATCTAACCTGCTCCAACGTCTTCTCCCTGTCCACTTCTCCGTCAAAGTTTGCTGTGCTCCACATGATAAACATGCTGTCTCCGTGTTCTCCGATTATCCAAGCTTTTCTTATGTTTCTCGCCCCCTGATTGTAGAGTCTCTCTTTAAGCCTTGCTGAATCGAGCAAGTTGCCCATTCCAAAGACCTCATTTCTCGGCTTTCCAGTCTCTTTCCACATGACGTAGGTCATTACGTCGAGAGGGTTCGTAACTACAAGAATTTTGCTTTCAGGTGAATTAGCCATTATCTTCTTCGCAACGTCCTTGATTATATCAGCGTTTTTCGTTGCCAAATCGAGACGGGTCATTCCCGGTTTTCTCGCAAGTCCGGCGGTAACCACTATTATATCACTCCCCTTTAAGAGCGAGTAGTCGCTTCCGCCAACTATCTTAGGGAACTTGTCAATTCCGGCAGCAGCATGACTGAGATCCATAGCCTCCCCGACAGCCAAATCTTCTACAATGTCAACAAGAGCAATTTCGTCCACATCCATGTTCAGCAGACATGTAAAAGCAGCGGTAGCTCCGACTCTACCCGCTCCAACAAATCCTAACTTCATGTGACTAAAATATTTAGGTGGTTATTTAAAGGTATTTGTTTAAATATCTAAATTATTCATCAAAAAATTTTAAGACGGCCCAAGAAATATAAAAAATCGGTGAACCTGTTAGAACTCCGTATGGTTCGCGATGGAATGTGCTAGGAAGTAATCCTTAACTTTTTTATGCATCAAGATTTGTATTTTTGTGTGTCGAGGGTTGTTGTTGCTCGTGGAATGGATCTTTTTAAAATCGTTAGGAGGGCTTTAGGTTATTTTGGTAAGCCAAGCAGGGAGAGGGTTGTTTTAAAGCCAAATCTTGTCATAGACAGGCCTCCACCGGTAACTACGCCGGTGGAAGTTGTGGAAGCTCTTGTGGAATATTACCGTGAGAATGGGTTCGAGGTTATTATAGCTGAGGGTTCGGGCTGGTGTGATACTTTCACAGCGTTTGAAAGGCTTGGTTATTTAGAGCTTGTGAAAAAGTATGGTGTGAGGCTTGTGGACTTAAATGTGGATGATTTCGAGATAGTAAGGAATCCTAAAGCACTCTTTCTTAAAGAATTTGAATTCCCTCTAACACTGAAGGATGCATATGTTGTCTCTGTTCCTGTTCTAAAGGAACATTCCATAACTGGAGTCACCCTCTCGCTTAAGAATATGCTCGGAGCAACGATTGGTGAAAAGGCTAGAATTGCAAGGAAAGGAAGGTTTCACAGGAGTCTTAATGAGAGTATTGTTGATGTGAATCTTTACATTCGACCGGGGTTTGCGGTTATAGATGGGAGGGTTATCGGAATTGGTGGAGAGCTTGGAGCTAGGCCGAGGGAGCTTGGAATAATGATCTTCTCGGATGATCCTGTCGCAGCCGATGCTATTGGAGCCAAGTATCTGGGAAAGGATCCACTATCAATACGACATCTAAGACTTGCCCAGGAGTCGGGTCTTGGAACTGCAGATCCCGATAAAATAAAAATTGTGATCATATGAAGTCTAGGATACAACTATCATGCGCCTAAAAGTACGCAAAAAGGCTTGAAGAAGAATTACTAATACTGATCTTCTTGTTAAGAAACTCATATCTTTCAATCCTCTTTTCATCAAGGAGCTGACATCTCTAATCACAAAACCTCAACCGGATTTCATGTTTAAAACCTCTTAAGCCCTTCAGGGCTGAAACATTAGCGTATAACTTAAGAGGCTGCTAATTGAGTCCGGTTAGAAGCCCTCTGTTAGAGCTTCTCATGCAATTTCAGTGCAAAAACCGTAATTATTAAATATATTACCGATTAATACTTAACCTTAATGATAACAATTTTAATTGCCGATGATAACCACGATATTCGTTTCGCCCTGAAATGTATTTTGGCAAAGAATGGCTTCGAGGTCGTTGAAGCTACAAATGGTGCTGAAGCCGTTGAGATATTCTTAAAATTCAGACCGCAGATTGTCCTGATGGATGTTGAAATGCCACAGATGGATGGAATTGAAGCAACGAGGAGGATAATGCAGATAAATCCTGAAACCGTGATCATAGGGATCACCGCACATACAGACAGAAAACATGATCTCTTAAGGGCTGGTGCAAAAGATGTCCTTGCAAAACCGTTTTCCGGAAAGGTGCTGGTGGATCTGATAAGGAAGTACTTAAGCCCGGGGGGGGGGGAGTCCTATGTTTAGTCCGCAGGATTTTAAGAAAATCGTTGATGAATCCCTTGCAGGCGTTTGTATTCTTGACTTGGATGGGAGAATAGTCTACGTAAACGACATATTCGCAGCCGTTACAAAGTACTCGAAAGAAGAGCTCACAAAGATGAATATTCTCGATATTTTCCCCGAAGAGGACAGACAAAAAGTGGCCGAGAAATTAAAGAGGGCTTCTGAAGAAAAGGTCTTCTATGAGGCCAGATACATGACAAAGGACGGGGATATTCGCTGGACTTATGGTTTTTCAAAGCCAATAGAAATAAGTGGGAAATACGTTCTCAGCAACTGGTTGGATATTACAAGACAGAAGGAGATCGAGGAAAAGCTAAGAGAGAGCGAACTGTTTTTCTCAAAGCTCGTTGATGAATCCCTTGCGCCCGTATACATAATCAGAGATAGGCTTCTTTACGTTAACAAAGCTATTGAAGATCTGACAGGCTATACTCGTGATGAACTTCTGTCAATGGATCCCATAAACCAGCTCGTGCATCCTGAAGATAGAGAGCTCGTTGGCGGAAGGTTTAAAGAGAGGCTTGAGGGGAG
>CAZZMN010000028.1:0-69267 GCA_964655455.1 uncultured archaeon | reverse complement strand
ACGACTCTTCTTTCGACTTCACCTGTTACTTCCTCTCTTTTCGGAGCTATCGAATCGATTTCATCAATGAAGATGATGGAGGGGGCATTTTCCTTCGCCTCTTCAAATATCTCTCTGAGTCTCTGTTCTGACTCGCCGTAGTATTTGCTCATTATCTCCGGACCACTAATCGATATGAAGTGAGCGTCAACTTCATTCGCAACGGCTTTTGCGATCAAAGTCTTACCGGTCCCCGGAGGTCCGTAGAGAAGAACACCCTTTGGCGGTTCAATTCCGAGCCTTTCGAAGAGCTCTGGGTGTCTTAGCGGGAGCTCTATCATCTCCCTTACGAGTCTAAGTTCTCTTTTTAGCCCTCCAATATCCTCGTAGGTCACGTTTGGGACTTGTCTTTTCACTTCCTCTACTGGTCTCTCTTTGAGTTCGATCGCTGTATCTCTGGAGACAATCACGACACCGCTCGGTTTTGTCGATGTTATCACGAATGTCAGAGTGTGTCCAAAAACCTCAACTCTAATCTTCTGTCCCCTTATGACAGGTCTCCCTTCAAGAATTCTGAGGAGATATGCTTCACCACCCATCAGTCTTATAGGCTGTGTAGGAGCGAGGATTATCTTTTCTGCAGGTTTTGCGGCTGCTTTCCTAACCCTAACTCTGTCGTCAATGCCTACGCCGGCGTTGCTTCTTATGCTTCCGTCTATCCTGATAATTCCTTTGCCTCTGTCTTCAGGATATCCCGGCCATACGATGGCGGGGACTCTGTTTTTACCGATGATTTCTATGATGTCTCCGCTCTGCAATCCCATTTTCTCCATTACTTCGGGATCTATCCTTGCGATCCCTCTTCCAACATCACGATGGTAGGCTTCCGCAACTCTTAAATAGGCTTCTTCCATTATCATCACCTCCAAACTAATTTCCAGTAAATCTTACCGTTTTTCTCCTCCCTAACAACGAATCCTCTTTTTTCGAGCTCATTGAATCTACTTATTACCTCTTCATAGGGTATGTTGAAGATTTGGGCAATTTTTTCTGGTGTGTTAACACCTTTTATTAAGCTGTAAGTGATTATCTTATCTATATCTTCTTCAAGTATTTCGTCAAGTTTTACGATCATGTTGTCGATTATTCTATCGAATTTTTCGATTATTTCTCTCTGCAAAGCTCTGAATGATTTTTCAATCCTGTTCATCTTTTCTAAGAGGTCTGTTCCACTAAAGTTGTTTAATTCATTAAATATTTTGCTAATCTCCGATATAAAGTTCTTTATATCACCTTCCTTATCTTCATGATAGGTTATGCTGAATCTGTGAGGAGTAAGGGTTATGTTGATGTTTAGTGTCTTATCAATGTAGTAGTAGCGTCTCCTCCCTTCTTCGTAACTTTTGACGATCCCAGCTTTCTCAAGCTTCTCCAAGTGCTCTAAGACGACTTTGGGAGCCATTCTGAGTGTATAAGATATTTCGCTTACGTAGCACGGTTTTTTTGTAAGTAATTCGATGATTTTTCTCCTACTTTCGTTACTTAATATTTCCAGCAATCCATCGATTTTTGACTTATCGTTGTTTACTAACATCTGGTTAGTAAATTTGACTAAGTGATATATAAATTTTTCGGTTCTGATGATGGGTATTAAAGCTGTTTAACGTCAGATTGGAAGACCTCGATTGACAGCTGGACTTTATAAGCAGTACCTCAAGCGGTTGTAATAGTGCATAACTAAGAGTAACTTGATCCAGCTTTAGCGAGACTCTACTTTTCCAAAACATTTTTATGTATTTGCTGTTACCTTTTTGATTAATAATGGAGGTGTTTTAATGAAAGAATTTGAGCTTCCATCCTACAGCGAGGAGTTGCTCAAAGGTCAAAAACCGAAATACATGCTGATAAGCTGTGCCGACTCTCGCGTGCCAAAAGGCGAACTCTTAACGGGCTTTAAATACCTGCCAGGAGAGGTTTTCACCATAAGCAATGCTGGAAATTGCTACCTACTCAATCTAGAAACCTTTTACTATGGCGTATTACATCTGAGTGTTGAGAAAGTAATTGTCTGCGGACACAACAACTGTGGAATGATGAAAGCAGTAATTAATGGAAGAGACGAAAACCCGCACATTCAAGAGGCAATAAACACAATAAGAGAGACAGTTTTTGGTGGCACGCTACCTACAAATGATGTTGATGAGCTTGCAAAGGAGAATGTGCACAGGCAGATAGAAATGATGATGAAGGATGATGCTATAAAGAGCGCGATGAATGTGGGTACACTTAAAAAGCTTTTGGGACTGTATTACGACTTCAGCAGTGGCATACCTGAACTGTACCTCATTAACGTAAACGGACAAACTATGGAGGAAAAAATTAAATGGGATGAGCTACGGGACAAGTTGTGAATCAACCAAGAGCTAGATTATCAATGAACAATCCGAGAAACCGATGTGCTATTTGCAAGGGACACAAGCTTCTCTGCGGGAGATCGTTTTGCCCCATTTTAAGAAAGCTTAGAATAGCAAAATCCATTTACAATTCTCTTAAACTTGATAAAGATATTTTCGGAGAGTCACCACCTCATCTCTTTGTGGGAGAGGCGAGTTACCCTTATGTTAGAGTTGCTCCATCAGTTACACAATTTGAGAATTCTTCAATCCTAAGTGATCCACTGAAATGGGAGGTTATATCTCTCGATGACGCTGTAAAACTAAGATTAGTGCTTGTAATGGGTGAGAAACCTGTTCACATCAGTTCAAGCATCGATTTCGACGGTTTGGTCATGTCAACAGAACCAGTCGATTCTGAAATGATTTTAGCAAAAAGACCTACGTTTAAGATCAATCTAGATGATGTTGCACCTGTCCTGAATCCAAAAGCAAAACTCGAAAAGCTTAGAGTTGTTGAAAATCCAAAAGTTCCAAATTTTGTAGAAAAGATCGTGAACGATGATCTAAAGGCGGAAGATTGTATTATCGCCCTATATGAACGAGGTTTTAGTGAATACTACATAATTAGACTACTTTCTGCGGGTTTACTTGGAATTAAAAAGAGATTGGTTCCGACGAGATGGGGTATAACAGTGGTGGAAGACAAAATTGGAGAGAATATAAAAAGGGAGATTATCAACTACAAACCCATTGACAAATTCGAAATATATCATTCCGAATTTCTGGGAAACATCTATACGATCCTTCTGATTCCGGACAGTTACGCCTTCGAACTCTCAGAAGTCTGGCTTCCAAAATCCATCTTCGGATTTAGCGGTGTTCTAATAGACTACGAATTTTTCAAAAAGAAAGGATACGCTAACGAAACTTTGGGAGCTTATTACTCGGCAAGATTAAGTGTTTTAGAGTTTCTAAGAAACAGGAAAAAACAGGCAAAAGTTGTAGTCTTTAGGGAGATCACCCAAGAGTATTACATCCCAATCGGCTCTTGGCAGATTAGGGTCGGTGTCAAAAAAGCTTTAGAAAAAAGAGTGGCTGTCTTCAATGACATTAAGTCGTCTTTAAAATACTTAGAGGAGTTATTAGCTCATCCCCTTAAAGATTATCTAAAAAGGAGCGTGATACTGAGAAACGCAACTCTTACCTCTTGGATCTGAAGTCATTCGGAGATACTAACGAAAAGAATTAAATACTTCAATAGACTACAACTAAATGCCCGCTTGCCATGCGTCCCCCGATCAGTGAAGGGGATTCCACAAAGCGGGCTACAAACAAAACCTTTAAAAATTTGAAAATTCAATCAATCTCCAATGGCCATAGGTTTTGTTTTGATAAAAGTTATGCCGAGGAAGGAGAGATCGGTCTACGAAAAGCTCGCAAATCTCAGTGAAGTTGAAGAACTCTACCCACTCTTTGGTGAATACGACCTAATCGCAAAGATAAAGGTGAAAGACTTCGAGGAACTCAGCGATGTTGTTGTGAATAAGATAAGATCCATTGACGGAGTTATCGAGACTAAAACGCTTACGGGAGCGAAATTCTGATGGTGAGGGGCTTACAGATTCTCGCCGAAAACCAAATCGGAGTTTTAAGAGATATTACATCTATCATAGCGAAGCATCGTGGTAACATAACATATTCCCAGAGTTTTATAATAGAACATGGAAAAAATAAAGGAAAGGCCATGATCTACTTCGAGATTGACGGAGGAGATTTTGATAAAATTTTGGAGGAGCTAAAAACTGTTCCTACGGTTTTAGAAGTAAAGGAGGAGAAACCCTTTGAAAAAGTCTTCGGAAAGAGAGTATTAATCTTTGGTGGAGGAGCACTGGTTTCTCAGGTTGCTCTAGGTGCAATAACCGAAGCTGACAGACACAATTTAAGGGGCGAGAGGATCAGCGTTGACACAATGCCGATTGTTGGTGAGGAGGAGCTTGCAGACGCTGTTAGAGCGGTCTCAAGACTCCACAGAGCAGAGATCCTTATTCTCGCAGGTGGTTTGATGGGTGGTAAAGTAAGCGAGGAGGTAAAAAAACTCAGAAAAGAGGGGATACCCGTTATAAGCTTGAATATGTTCGGATCCGTACCCAAAGTCAGCGATCTCGTCGTAAGCGACCCCGTAATGGCTGGAACTTTAGCTGTCATGCACATCTCGGAAAAGGCGAAGTTCGATATCAATAAGGTCAAAGGGAGGAAGATATAAACTCCTCTACGTCTATACTCTCTTCAAGAATTTTTGAGAAAGATTCTATTGGATCTTCTTTCCGCTTATATCTAAAGCCGAGGTATTTGTAGAACTCTCTTGTCACGTTCTCATTGTAAAATAATCCGTGAAGATAAGTCCCCCAGACGAGCCCATCATCACTCATACCACCGTCATCTTCAAAGATGGGGCGTTTCGTCTCAGTCACACCCATGTGAATCTCGTATCCCGACACCCAGTCTCCCTTAAGCTTTTCGATTATTGCAACTTCCTCCGTAACCCTTTTCCTGACTTGTCTTGTTATCTTTTTGAACTCCTCGAATTTCGTGATCGCATCGATCAATCCGAGAGCTTTGACCCTGATTTTCTCGAACTCAATTCCCTGATCGTGGATTTCTTTTCCGAGCATCTGAAACCCTCCGCATATCCCTATCACCGGTTTTTCTTTTGCAAATTTTTTTATTTTTACATCCATCCCCCATCTTTTCAAATCTTTCAAATCTCTTATGGTTTCTTTTGTTCCAGGGAGAATTACGACTTCAATATCATCTAAATCATCTTTGAGATTGACAAACTTCACGAAATCTCTTATGGGCTCAAAATCCGTGAAATTCGAAATTCTTGAAAGCCTGATTACTCCCACCGGCCCTCTGTTAGCCCAATCTTCTATGCACAGAGAATCCTCTGAAGGTAGATCTCCGTCGAAAAACGGGATGACTCCTAAGACTTTCACACCCGTCAGCTCTTCGATTTTTCTGATTCCGTCTTTAAGAAGATTCTCGTATCCCCTCATTTTGTTGATTATAAATCCTCTAACAAGTTTTCTCACATCTTCTGGAAGCAGAACATAGCTCCCGTAGAGGGAAGCGAAAGCTCCTCCCCTGTCGATGTCGGTGACGATGTAGATTGACGGCCTCGCTATTCTCGCTATCCCTATGTTTGCCAAATCCCTGTCGTAGAGGTTTATCTCGGCGATCCCACCGGCACCCTCGATTACGACGATATCGAATTCCTCATTTAAACTTCTGTAGCATTCTTCGACGATGCTACGAAGCCACGGGATCTCCTTGTAATACTCCAATGCGGAAACATCCTTTACGGGTTTCCCTAAGACCACGAGTTGGGATCTCAGATTCCCTTTCGGTTTCAGCAGTATAGGATTCATTCTAACATCCGGATCGACTCCAGCAGAAAAAGCCTGATAAGCTTGGGCGAATGCTATTTCATGTCCGTCTTTGGTGATGAAAGAGTTAAGACTCATATTTTGTGCCTTAAACGGGGCAACCCTGTAGCCCCTTTTGGATAGAAGTCTGCAGAGAGCGGCTACAATCACGCTTTTCCCAGAGTTACTCGTAGTCCCGGCAATCATTATTGACAAGATAATCTCCTCCTTACGATTTTACATCTTTCCGAAGGGATTACTTCTATCTTTGCGTTTTCGAATTTCAAATCAAAAACCTTTCCATCGAGAACCCTATCTAGAAAGACTGCTAAGGCGGCAATCTCGCTGTGTGGCTGGTTTCCTATTGAGATGTTGTAATTCGATAGCTCGTAAACCTCAGGAGGAACTTTTTCGGCTCCCACAATGACGAGAATCTTATCAGCTTTTTTAATTTCGTCTATCTTTTGGGTTAGAGGAATACCATACATCGTTAGGTGAACCTTAATCCCCCTGAACTCCCTTAAGAATTTCTTCCAGTTTTCGACATGCTTTATGAAGAAATCGCCGCCCCATCTCTTCACAACTTCTGACACACTTTCGAACACGCTCTTATCATAGACCGTGAAGTAGATTCCCTTAGCTCCGAAAGCTCTTGCCGTTAGAGCCACGTGTGTGGATATTCTTTTATCCCTTTTCTCTCGATGACCTAATCTCAAAACGTAGACTTCCACATGAGAGTTTATCGAGATTCGTTTATTATTTTTTGCTTAACTTCAAAACTTTAGCCTTGTGTATCCTCCTCAGAGAAAAGACAAGTATGTCGAATTATAAGAGCATAACGAGCTTATTCAGGAGATAAACAGTCTGATAGTAAAAAGACTCGAAAGGCTGGATTTAAGTGTGCGATCATCGAACCGACTCACAGGGAGCTAACGCGATGATGATAACGGAAAAGGGATATTGCGGTCGTTTACAGAATTTGACGGAGAACTGATTGATCGAGAGTTTTGTCTTTATAAATCAACAGAAGAACATGTTAATGAGAAATGCAGAGATTTACGGATTCTTCGCAGATGTCTGCGGGAAGCTCTCCTTAAACAAAAATATAAATCCTCAAAGCTATATCTTCATGATGGAATACGTTTCACATCCACTGATAAAACCGAAGACAGTGGAAAGGAGAAGCTATCAAATAGCTTTAGCGGCTTCTGCACTCTTAGCCAACACTCTCGTGATACTGCCCACAGGATTAGGGAAGACTGTTGTAGCATTACTGGTAATAGCCTCAAGACTTCTGAATTTTGACGGAAAGGTGCTTTTCTTAGCTCCGACAAAGCCACTCGTCGAGCAACACACTCTTTTTCTAAGAAGAACTCTCAATATCGATGGAAATCTAATAAACTCCATCAGCGGAGAGACACCTCCTGAGAAAAGACCAAATATTTACAAAAAATCGAAAATCATCGTTTCGACACCCCAAGTTATTGAAAATGATATCATAACAAATAATCTGAATTTAGAGGAATTCATCCTTGCAATTTTTGATGAGGCTCACAGAGCCGTGGGGAATTATTCTTATGTTTTCATAGCGAAAGAATTCATGAATAAATCGAAAAACCCTCTTATCCTCGGTATAACTGCTTCTCCCGGTAGCGACGAAGAGAGAATCCGGGAAGTCCTAAATAATCTTTTCATCGAGAATCTTGAGATAAAAACGGAATACGATGAGGACGTTAAACCGTATACCTTCCAAAAGGAGATTGAATGGGTTAGAATTGAAATGCCGGAAGAGCTTAAGACAATCGTAAAGGGCTTTGAAAAATCATTAGAGCTTAGATGCCGAAAACTACAGAAACTTTTGGACATCGACGTAAGTGATGCAAGTAAAAAGGAGCTCTTAGCCCTCCAAGAATCCATACAAGCTCAGGCGGCAGAAAGCGGAGATCCGGTGTATTTCGAAGCATTATCCATCCTAGCCGAGATTATGAAGATACAGCACGCGATAGAACTTGTGGAAACACAGGGGATGGATGCTCTAAAGAAATATCTGAAAAGACTCTTTAAAGAAGCAAAATCGAGAGGAAGCAAAGCGGCAAAGTCATTATTCGAGGATCCCATTTTCAGAGAAAGTCTCATAAAAGCCATAAAGACAAATACAGACCATCCAAAAATTTCAAAACTGAAAGAGATTTTGAAAGAACAATTTGAGAAAAACGAAGACTCTAGAGTCATCGTTTTCACGAATTTCCGTGATACCGCTGACAAGCTCGTTAAAGAGCTTAAAATTGCCGGATACAGTGCAGAAAAATTCATAGGACAGGCAAACAGAGAGGATGACAGGGGAATGAGTCAGAAAAAGCAGATAGAAATTTTGGAAGATTTCAGGAATGGAAGGATCAAAGTCCTAGTCGCAACAAGTATCGGAGAAGAGGGACTCGACATTCCATCAACTGATCTTGTTGTTTTCTACGAGGCTGTCCCTTCCGAGATAAGAGCAATTCAAAGGAAAGGTAGAACTGGCAGAGGACGTGAAGGAAGGATAGTCGTTCTTATAACTAAAGGAACAAGAGATGAAGCCTACTACTGGGCAAGCGTTCGTAAAGAGAAGATGATGTATGAAAAGCTCTACAGACTTAGGGATGAATTAAGAGAACGAAATCAGACGTTGCTTAGATTCATTGAAGAGGATAGAAAACCTTCAATTGTAATTTACGTTGATTCGAGAGAGCTGAAATCGGGTGTTGTTAAGAAGCTCTACGAAAGCGGTGTCGATGTCAGGGCGAAAAACCTTGAGGTAGCGGATTACGTTTTAAGTGAAAGAGTTGCTGTTGAGAGAAAAACCGCTAAAGATTTTTTAGACAGTCTTATTGAAAAGGAAAGACTGTTTTCACAGATCATGAATCTAAAGAAATCTTATCAAAAGCCTCTGATGATTATAGAGGGGGAAAATCTCTATTCAAAGAGAATGGTAAATCCAAATGCTGTCAGAGGAGCCATAGTCAGTATAGCTGTTGATTTCGGAATTCCGATCATTTTCACAAAGGATGAGGAGGAGACCGCCGCCTTTATTCTGACGATTGCGAGAAGGGAACAAGAAATAAGAAAAAGAGAAATCAGCCTGCATGCTGACAAAACCAAAAGAAGTTTAAAAGAGGAGCTAGAATACGTCGTATCCGCAATACCGGATGTCGGACCCGTCATAGCAAAGAATCTGCTTTCACACTTTCAAACCATTGAGAGGCTGGCAACTGCAAGTTTTGAAGAACTCATGAAAGTTCCCAAGGTCGGAAAGAGGACTGCTGAAAGGATTAGAAAATTCATGACAACTAAATATGATGAAGCAGACAGTGAAAACTTTTAAAATCCTAAGGGACTAATGATGACAGGGGCCGTGGGGTAGCCTGGTTATCCTTCCATCTTGGGGGGGTGGAGACCCGAGTTCAAGTCTCGGCGGCCCCACTTAATTCTCGCGAAATAAACAGCACAATAAGATTAGCTTCCCAATTAGAGATGAAGGGAACTCTTTAAAGTTCTGTTTGGGTGTATTTTACAAAATGATTATACACTGCAGAAAGAGTTGCTGCAAGCATTGGTGTGAGAAAGAAACCAGTCACACCAGCGACGATGCCGCCTCCAATGAAAGATAACAGTAAAAGTAAAGGATGTATCTTCGAAGTATATCCTACAAACTGCGGTCTCAGGATGAGTTCGGGAATTATGTAGAAGAAAACTGCCCCGATTACAGTAAACCACAGGGCTTTGATCGGATCAACAAAATACAGATAAAAGGCAACCGGGAGTATAACCATCCATTCTGCAAAAACAGGTATAAGAGCTGCAAGAAACATTAATCCGCTAAGGAGGGATGCGTAGGGAACCTCGAAGATGAGAAAATAAGGTATGCTTGCAAGTCCGATTAGAAGAGCAGCGATGAAGTTTCCAAACCATAAGCCGGTGAGAGTCTTGTCTATTTCAATAAAAAAGGTCTTCAGTTCCTCACTTTTAAAAAGGTTAATAGCTTTCTCAGCAACCCTCTTCCCATCGGCGATGATATAAAAGCAGACTACAATAGATATTGCAAAATTCATGATAAAGAAAATAAATCTTGTTGTGATTTTTACAGCTAAATCGCCTATTTTGTTGCTTATAAAAGTAATTGCCTGATTAATCAGCGTTGAAACCAGCTTGCTTGTGCCGATGTATTTGTTCAGCAAATCGACAATATCGTAATTGCTCAAGATAAATACAAGCTGAGTAATACCCTGAAAAATCCCGTAAAAAAAGAAGAAGAAAATCGGGATCGCGATTATAGTCGTAGAAATAAAGGCCGAAAATGGCTCTCTTAACCTAATCCTCAGCTTTTCATGTATGGGCTTTGCAACATATGCAAAAGCAATCCCCATCACAACTCCGTCAAGGAGGGGAGAGATTAGATAAAGGAAGAGAATAAAAACAGCAATTATAACGGCGAGCTTAAGTTTTTCCATAACTCTCCTTAAGGTGATTGATATATAATAGTGTTTTCCTGATAATACCGGATATGTGGTGAATTTCGTATCTCGCTAAACCAGCCTTTCCAAAAACTCTCTTTAGGAGTATCTTAGACTTCTTAATCCTGTGCCTCGGATACCAGATCGAGTGCATTAACTCTTCAAAGTAGTTCACAAGAATCTCAACATCCCTTTGAGTTGCAGTTTCCTCTCCCGTCACATCAATGTCTGATAGTTCATAGAGTATAATGGCGGCTGCGTGGCTGACATTCATTACCGGATAATCTTCACTCGTCGGAATGCTTACGACAACATCGCAGAGCTTTAGCTCCCTATCAAAAAGACCGAAGTCCTCTCTTCCGAACAGAATTGCTGTATTCTTCCTTACGATTGATTTAAGCTCCCTCGGTGTTATTGATTTCCTCACATATCTGCCCAAGCTTTTGCTCCGAATGCCAGTTGTTCCGACGACTAAGCTCTTTTCTTTTAAATATTCTTCGAGACTGTCGATCTTTTCAGCGTTTTTGAGAATATCAACGGCGTGTGCCGCCGTCACGTAACTCTCCCTTCTCAGATTACACTTGTAAAGAACGAGTCTATTAAAACCGAAATTTTTCATGACCCTCGCTATAAAGCCTATGTTTTCGGGAATTTTAAGTTCCACCAAAACTACATCAATCATAAAAACATCTTCGCGATTTTGTAAGCCATCTTTATATGTTCTTTAGCGTTCCTAACGGGTTCGTCATGTCCGGGGTACATTATATTAACATCAAATTTTGTGAGCTTCTCCAATGATCTTATAAGTTGACGGGCATTTCCGCCGGGGAAATCTACTCTGCCGAAACCACCGTCGGGGAACACGGTATCCCCGGTGAACATGATTTTTTTATCCCTTTCGTAGAGACATATGCTGCCCGGAGTATGTCCCGGAGTGTGGACTACCTCAAGATTCATTTCTCCAAGATTTATGCTATCACCTTCATCCACAAGGACATCCGCTTGGAAGGGAGGAAAATTTATTCCAAAAAAGCTTGCTGAAAAGTTCTGACTTACAGCAAATTCGTACTCAAGCTTGTGGAGGATGACCGAAGCACCCATAGCTTTTTTTAAATCAGCGGTGGCAGAGGCGTGATCGAAATGAGTATGTGTTAGAATTATGTAGTCGAGAGATTTTAAATTGAATTTTTTTATTAAAACATTATAAATAAATTTAAAATCTCCACCAACGTCTATTAAGGCTTTTTTCTTATCTAAGATCAAATAGGCGTTTGCTGCTAAGGGAGGGGTAACTATCCTCTCGATCATACGAGTTCCTGAGCTTCTATCTCCACGCTCTCGACGTCATCGATTTTCTGGATTGCTTCGATGAATTTATCCCCGATTTCCCCCTCATCCGGCATTACTGCCACGACTAGGAGAGCCTTCAATCCGAATGCTATCGGCTGAATACCGAAGTCTGCTATTTCCACCTTTTGGGGAGCCACCTTTCTGACCTTCTCTTTAAGTTTTTCTAAGTCTACATCCACGTCTTTTGGCATAACCCTCAATTTCATGAACACTTTGCCCATTTAACCACCTCACGGACCTATAAATCCGCAATTTTCACACACATAGAGGTTTCCAATCTTCCTACATTTCTTGCACCTGTAGATCATCTCTCCACATGCTGGACAGGGAAATGCAACGTAATTTGTTCCGAATAAATTTGCATTACACGACACACATTTATAGATTTCCATTTTTATCACCTCCCGACGACTGTAGTCCCCAGTGCTTCTCCTCTCGTTATATAATTTTTTATCCTCTCAACATGCAAGCCGTTGCATATAAACATATCACGCCGAAATCTTTTGAGGAGCAGAGGTGAGTACCTATCAAGACACGTTTGAAAGTGCAATCTATCGGCTTCAATTTCTCTAACAAGCTTACCGTTGATTATTATTCCATCAACGTTTGTTACCTTTAGGATTTTTTTAGCTCCCACTTTCTCAGCGATCCAAATAGCTATGCTATCCGATGTGACATCCCACGAGTGAGGGAGTTCATCAAAATTCCTGACAAGCCTATACGGAAGGATAATCTTTACACCCGTAAAATCGAAATCGAAATTTTCCGGTTCGATACTCTCGGCAAATCTTGAGAGATACAATCCGTAGAGGTTCATCGACATTACAGCCATCCAATGAGCTGTGTCATCATCAAGATTCAGTTTCCGAACAGTGTCTGCAAATATCCATCCACCGGGGACTATCAGGATTTTCTCACTCGTTTCAAAAAGGGCTTTAATGATATTTCCGGCATTTTCTGCGACACTTCCACCAATTTTAACAACGATCATACTCTAGTAATTTTGCAATCGCAAATGCGGGAAATATATCCGACACACTGCCGTATTTTTCCTTAACGGAGATGTATTCCAATCCTCCGGATTCGGCAGCTTCCTTTAGGATAATCTCCCCGATTCCACATCCTATTACTGTATCTATCCCGTAATCCTTTCTCTTTTCTTTAAAAGCGTTTGAAACCCTTAAAATCATTTCATCGAATATTTTCTCCGCTTGATCAACCAAAAAGTCTTCTCCAACTTCTTCAAGATCAGCACAGAACTGTCTCGCAAACCTCTGTAAGCATTCCTCACGGCTTTTTCCCCTACCATCCGGGGTCTCGCATGTGTATTTGTTTTTGTCAATCTTATCTAATATGATCATAATGTCTGCGACTATCGAAAAAAACTCTGAAGAACAGTTCTCCTTTATCAGAAAGAACGTCGGAGTTCTAAGCATTCCAAAGTATAGGAGTTCGTTTCTTCTTAATCTCTCAAAATCCGTCTTTGACGCCTTAATCTCCCGCCCTTTAACTGGGATAATATCCGTTGTAGTGGATCCCATGTCCGCAAAAATAAAGTCATCGAACTCTTGAGATAGATACTTAACGGAGGCTATCCAGTTATTAGCAGCGAATTTTTCCGGAACGTCGATTTCGCTCTTTATATTCCCATCGAGATCTATGAAATAGACTTCATCAAACACCTCCTTTACAATCTTGGCAATGTAGAGAACTCCTTCCGACTTGGATCTAAAGCAGTCTGCGAGTTCTGCCGTAAGAACTACACCCACTTTACTTAGATTTAACCCTTTTAGGAATTCCTTCAGCTCTTTCCACTTCTTCCACATTGGGAAGTAAAATATCTTGGTATCTCCATCGTAGATCTTTATGTTCGCTCCTCCGATATCCAAACCACTATAGGAAGTCTTCAAGTGAGACACCTCTAAATTCGAAGCTTTCAAAATCCTTTGCAAGGGGATACCTCGAATTTGGCGGATAAAAATGTCCCACGTGAACGAAACGGGTTTCTTTTGCGTTTAATCTTTTCGATAGAGATAAGGCTTCAATGGCATTCATGTGCTTTTTGAGTCTGTAACCCTCAGGAGCAAGGGCGTCCACTATCAGTAGATTGGGATTTTTCATCTCGTTTAGGCTCTCTTTTGGGATCTCGACATTGGTGTCTCCCGTTATTACGACCTTGTGGTTTCTGTACATTATAACAACCCCATGGGATCTCCTTAAAGGTGGATGATTGACATCCACGAGCATTATATCCATACCGAATAGGTGAACGGGTTTTAAAACCTCTATCTCCCTCTCCTTATATTTCATGAAATCTAAATATTTCCTAACATCTTCGAGAACTTCCGGTGTGCTGTAAACGTTAACCCTTGTTTGGACTCTGTAAAACTCTCCAAAGCCCGCAAAGTGGTCGTAATGAGCGTGAGTCCATATCACTGCATCGATCTTTTCAACGTTTGCTTTGAGTAGCTGCCGTCTCATATCCGGAGACGTATCGATCAGAATATTTTTCCCATTGTTTTCGATAAGTATCGAGAATCTCAGCCTCTCCCAGCCGTTTTTCCTCGCATGCTCACACGTCTTGCAGTGACATCCAATCACGGGGGTCCCTGGAGAGTCGCCGCTACCAAGTATCGTGACCCTCATTTTAGTAGGAATACTTCAGTCTTAGTCTCTTTCTCACATCGTTAACAGCTTTTACCAAATCCTCCATGAAGAGATTTTTCCTTCCCTTAACTAGGGCTGATAGGACGGCTTCCCTCACAACGAGCTTTACCTCAGCTCCTGTAAATCCTTCAGTTAACCTGACGAGTTCGTCGATATCGTATTCCCCGGGAATCCTACTCAGAGTAATTTCGAATATTCTTCTCCTCACAGTTTCCGAAGGTTCTGGGAATTCCACGATCTTATCGAATCTTCTCCAAACGGCAGAATCAAGCAAGCTTGGATGATTTGTTGCCGCGATCAGTAGAACACCGTGCTCTACGAGACTTATTTCGTCAATCGCTTTTAGGAGAGTATTTACGGCTCTTTTTACAGCAGCATGCTCATCACTCGTCCTCGTCTTTGCAACGTAATCAAATTCATCTATGAAAAGAATACATGGACTCAGTCTCTTCGCAATTTCAAATACTTTCTCGATGTTTTTTGAAGTTTCTCCGAGGAATTGACTCGTTATCATCGAGAGCTTTACCTCTACGAGGGGTAAACGCAATCTCCTACTTAAAGCCTTCGCAGTTGTTGTCTTTCCGGTTCCGGGAGGTCCTATGAAAAGGAGTTTTCCGATATCTCTTAATCCTACTTTTTTGAGCCATTCTCTCTCTTCTATGGCTACCTCTATTTTCTTTATCTCCTCGATTTGATAGTCTTCAAGAACAACTTCACTAAAATCTTCATAAATTTCTTCGGGAGCGAAAACTCTCACCAAGCTTAGCATTTCTGCTGTGCTCTCATCTTTCATCATTTCGTTGAGAACATTTTTCAACCACTCTGTATCACAGTATTTGGGTTCGTTCAATCTTTTGGCTTCCTCGTAAGAAACGTTTAACGAATCGTAATTTTCAAAGTAATAAGCTAGAACAGGATTTTTCTTTATGAGTTCTATTCCATTTTTGGCCATCCATTTTGCCGCAAGTTCGATTGATGTAATTTTGAGCTGTTTGTTAAATTTATTCAGATCGATAAAGGGTAACTTCTTCAAATCTTTTTCAGTTACATTAAACTCTTTAATCATGCTTTCTCTAATAACTAACGGTCTCCTAATCCCCCCGTTGTTATATAGTATTTTCCTTATATCTTTGGGTATGTCATCTTCATTGAGATTTTCGTTACTGTTATATATTTCAGCCGTAAGTAACAACTCAACGACTTTGGTGATCATTCGCAACACCTCACAATCCAAAAGCTGAAATCGTGGAGGTTAATAATCTTTTTGCTTCATCCCCTCAACTACTTCGAAATTTAGGTTTTCTTCTACTAGAGTCCTCATTAAATCTTCCGAAAGTGTCTCGGTGACAACAGCGATCACACCAGATCCGTGGTGAGCTGCCTCAACACAAACGCTTTTTGCTCCAAAAAATATCGGCTCGACACCGGCTTTTCTGCAAGAAACCAGGGATTCCACACCCATTGCAACGACTATATGTCTTCTTTTTTCTTTTATAATCTTTTTCAGCTTTTCTATATCTGTATTTCTGCTTCCTCCTCTTTCAATGACAGGAACTCTGAAAATGATAATGTTTCCTTTTTCTGGAGGATCGAACATTCCTGTAGGCTTGATAAGAACGTCCTCTTCATCGCTTGCACTTGTTAGGGCTTCCCCATTTCCTTTATTATCTCTTTTAGCGAAAATGAAACCGTCTTCAAACCAGTATCTAACTTTATCCCCTTGAGATATCACCCCCTTAGATATCGCAACGATAGCGGAAGAATAGATTTTCCTGAGAAGATCCTCCGTAAATAGGTGGAGATCAAATAAATTTTCGTTTAACCATTCTTTACCCTTTTCCGTTACTTCGTAAAATCCCTTATGTATTACTTTTACAAGCTCTTCAGCAATCAATTCTTTAAAGTGCTCCGAAATCGCCTGAGGAGTCATTTTTAATTTCTTTGCAATATCTCTTTGATTGCATTCGGGGTTTTTTACAAGTTCGGATAATATCAGCAACTTAACGGTATCCTTCCTGCTAAGCAGAATCTTCATCCATAGGATTTAAATAGAAATGTATTTAAAGCTTTACTATCTATCGCTCACAGAACCTTACTAAGACTTTCTTAAAATATTTTATTTTTCTGAAAACAAAATTCTTGCAAATTCGTAAAGATACATAGAAGAACTTATTCATGATGAATAAAATTTATAAATGGCTTTAATCATTTAAGAAATTGGTGGTAGTATGCATAAGGAGGAGCTCGTTTTTCTGCACCTTACTCTGTTCCATGTGAAGAGATTTCTCGAGGAAGCGGGTGTAACCAACGGCTATTTTGAGAAATACGACGAGTTTGGCGTACAGCCAGTCCATATACATAAGAGTAAAAACGACCATAAAAGAGCCATCTTTCTATTGTGTAGAGGCATTAATGAGTTGTTGCGAGAGAGACGGTATGAGGATCTGATTTCCAATCCAAGAATTAGGGAGTTCTTAGAGCTGATTGAGGTCAAGGCACATTAAATACGCATCTTCTCCATCGGCATAATAGTTGGGGAGAACGTTTATTGTTTTGAATCCATATTTTTTATAGAGTTTCTGGGCAGGGATGTTTGAAATCCTCACTTCTAGTAGGAGTCTCTTTTTCCCTTTTTCTTTTGAGCTTTCTATAGCTTTTTCCAGTAACATGCTCCCTATACCCCTGCGGCGGAACTCCTTCCTCACGGCAAGGGACAGTATCTTGGACTCCTCTTCCTTATGTTGCAAGACTATGTATCCCACAACAAAGTTTCCGAGATCTGCGACGAAAATTTCGCTACCATATGCCAGATAGATGTAAAGATCGTAGGAAGGATTTCGTGATTCGAACGACTCCATGTCTATTTTTATTATATCTGCCGAATCCTTCACGCTGTACGGTCTAATTAAAACGGAATACATAAAGATATATCTATCCCCGTATATAAAATAGTTTTGTGAGAGATCTGATCGAGTTCATTTCGAAAAAATATAGTGGAAAGATTGTTGAAATCGGAATTGGGAGATATCAGGATGTTGCAAGGGAGTTAATCAAACTCGGCTTTAATGTTGTTGTGACCGATGTGAGAAGGATACAATCTGATCTTAAGATAATTATAGATGATGTGTGCAACCCTCGATTTGAAATTTACAGGGGTGCGTCCCTTCTGTATTCAATAAGACCTCCCTACGAGATCCAAAGGTGCATACTATCCTTAGCAAAGAAGATCGGTAGCGATGTGATAATAGTCCCACTGAAAAACGAAATAATTAACGGAGGGAAGCTTGTGAACTACAAATCCGCAAGATTCTATCTTTTCACTCGACAATTTCTTCAAGCTCTTTCGGCGGATCTGCAAACTCTCTGAGAAATTCGAATTCGGTTATGTGAAGGGTTTTTGAAAGGAAAACAATTGAATGAAGAGGATCACCGAAGTCGTGATGTTTCAGCTCGTAGAAGTAATCGCACTTGATGTAATTGTCTCCACCGGCTCTCGCAACACCGACAGCGAAGTGGTTGAGGGTTCCGTCATCAACTTTTTCGAGAATTTCTACAGCCTGATTAATTCTCATAGGTTCCGGATTTAAATCGAGCAAAAGAAGAGTGTGAGCGTTAATTGATAGATTTTGCTTTATTGTATCGAGGGGTTTCCTTGAAACAATACCCTTGTAAGGGTAACTGACCGTAGCAGTCTTACCGAACTTATATATGTGAAGACCAGTTACCCCCGAGATTGCAGAGATTATGCTTGCATTGTGGATTATCTTAAAGGGAACACCCATCTTTTTTGCTTCTATAAGTATGCTACTATGAGTAGTTGCTACAAACGGGTCTCCAGCTACGAGAATGACGATATTTTTTTGTTTTGCTTCTTTAAGCAGATCGATACATCTGTCTTCGAGATCTTCTCTTCTGAGGATCTCTATCTTTCTACCGTATAACTTTTCGAGGCTGTCCAGCTTTGCTCTTAGCTTGGATGTGTAGAATTCCGCGTAAACTTTGTCGGCTTTTTTAACTGCTTCCAAGCCCTTAAGGGTGATATCCTTTTCATCCCAAAGCCCAAGACCGACAAAAGTTATCATCTCAGACTAACAAACCCTATTTTTCCAAAGCTCTTGCAAGCTGTGGTATTTCTTAAGAATTTAGCTCCCACATCGAGATACAATTCAAATCCCATGAAGTTAATGAGGACGGCTGGTATATATCTTTTGAGGATTAAAGCTGTATAGTTAAAAAGTTACTTTGTAATTTCTATTTCATCTCCCTCTCTGACCTCTTTGAGCTTTTTTACGTCCCCCAACACTTTCCCGAATACATTAACAGGGCTGGCGGGTCTTATTTTGTCATCACTTATCGGAGTCTTCCCGAAGAAAATACAGATAGCCATTCCGGGTATCCAGTAAGCGATGTCTCCTATTTCGACAACATCTTTTGAATTCTCCTCGAAATCGATTGTGAGGGATGTCTCAAAGTAAATCTCGTCACCCCATCTTTTTACGATTCCCTTAATCGGTAGCGATTCCGCAACGGCTTTAGCCGTTCTTAGATCATCGAAGAGCTCCGCTTCAAGTAGGATATCTCTCACCTTTATCTTCACCTTCATAAATAAGAGTCTTTGAAAAAATATTTCTTACTTTCTGATTCAGTAAAAGGGTTAAATCCTATACAGGGGAAAGCGATTACTACTTCTTCGAATTTGGCGTCCCAGATATTTTTGAGTTAAATGAAGACGAGGTTGACGAGCTAATGAAATACGCAATAATATTTGTCGAGAAGGACAAATTAAACAAAGAAGAAAAAACAGCTAAGGCCCTGAATACTTTTTGACAATTTCAATAATTTTTTTCCTTGTAAATGGCTTTTCGATTATCTCTTTAGCTCCCGCTTTGAGTAATTCCTGACCTTTGCTTGATGCGAAAGCTGTTACACCTATGATTTTGGCATTTTGATCGATCTTTAAAATCTCCTTCGTGGCTTCGATGCCATTCATGTTGGGCATCAGAACATCCATCAAGACAATATCGGGTTTTACTTTCTTGTAGACTTCTACGGCTTCCCTTCCATTTTCAGCCTCATAAACTTCAAAATCTTTCAGTATTATTTTTAAGAGTTCTCTCATGAACTTGTCATCATCAACGACCAATATTTTCATCAAACTCACTATCGAAAAACTCTTTATAAATTTTTTTTTTGCAATAGTTTATCCGCCTGAGATTACTCGAAGAACCTTAACTTCACCTTCAGTGGCTATCTCATCTATTGGTATGGGTTTTTCTTTCACAAGGACTACGGTTTCAGGATTAATACCCAGATCTTCGAGTATTTCCGAGTACTTCTTCCCCTCTTCAACTTCAACTTCCTTTTCCTTAAATTCGAATCCACCCAAAAAAGTGAATTTTATCTTAATCTTCTTCTGGTAAGATTTCTCTTGCGACCTCATGAATATCCTTCTCCTCCTTTTGAGTTTTCAGATCATTAACATTTTTTAACAAAAGTTTCTCATCTTTTGATATCTCCTTTTTTAATCCCTTCCTTCTGAACAATCTCCAATTAAACCGCCTCATAGCAGATATATCTTTGCAGAAACCTATATTAATCTTCCGTTTTCTCTTCAAGGTAGTTTGAGAGATAGACATTTCTGCCATTAAACGGCTTCATTAGTTGCAATGATTCCTAAGATTGCCTTTCAATATATCCAAATTACAACATCTAAAATCACTAAATGTTCGAGTATTATAAAATCTGTAAAATATTAAATACACAAAAATTTTAACGTTGCATGCTTTTTAATTTTGCAGGTGGAGGTGCAATATGGAGAAATATTTTTCTTTGTTTGTGCACTACAATACTATCTAATGAAGTTAACCGATTATGGACATTTATTAATTGATGAATTTGGAGTTACACTTAAAAAAAGAAAAAGGCGAATCCTTATAGCATCTAAAGAAGGGAAGGAAGAAATTCCGGTAAAATCCATAAGGGACGTAATAATTTCTGGAAAAGCTAACGTTTCGAGCGAAGTTTTGAAAATGCTCGCTGAATCTGGAGTGGATGTTCTCTTCACCACTCCGATGGGAAAGCCAGTAGCGAGACTTGTTAGTGCTAAGCTCGGTGGTACGGCTTTGAATAGAATTGAGCAGTACAAAAGCGTTGAAGACTCCCGCGGAATTAAAGTAGCCAAGCTCATAATAGCAGGCAAAACAAGAAACCAGATGTCCAATGTCAGGTACTACTCGAAAAGTAGAAGACTGAATGAAGTACTTTCTCTAAAACTTTACGAGCTTTACGAAGCTATCAAAAGTAGGTATGAGCAATTTTTATCAGAAGAATACGAAGATCTCGACTCGGCAAGAAAGAGCATCCTTGCATACGAAGGAGAAGTGGCAAACTACTACTGGGATGCAATAAAACTCTCACTTGATGACTGGAACTTTCCCGGAAGAGATCAGAAAGGTGACGACCCAGTGAATGTTTCGCTCAACATATGTTACAACCTCCTCTCGAGCCAGATATGGAAGTACACTTTGAAGTTTGGTCTTGATCCATTTCTCGGTTATCTGCACGTTGACAGACCCGGAAAACTGTCGCTTGTATTCGATCTAATGGAGCCTTTCAGACCGATGGTTGATCGCTTCGTAGTCAGTTTTCTGAAGAAAATCTCTCCTGCTTATTTTTCCGAGAAAAAGAAAAATGACACCATAATCACGCTTAAAAATCAGTTTTTCTCAGACTTCATGCAAAGCAGATTGGATTACAAGGGAAGAAAAATGCAGATGGAAACTGTGATGTTTTATTACATTCAAGATTTTGTCTCGTTTCTTAAAGGTAGCAGGGATTCTTTTGCTGTTCCCTACATCCCGTGGTGATGGTCATGTATTATCTCGATGTGATCGAAGTTAAGAGGCTGATGAGAGATCTGCTACCAAGAGTTAGAGAAAACCAGGTTGATGACAGGCTCAGAGGATGGAACTGGTATGATCCGCCGGTAAGACCGTACTCAACAGAGTTGCTTCTTCCGGTGTGGGATATAGCGACATCGATCTATCTGACGAGAAGGGACGCATGGATAAGACACAAAGTCCTTAAGAGATCAATCCCAACCACGGTGCATCAGGCCAAAGGGTTCGTAATCCACAGAATTGTTTCCTCCATGTTTCTTAGAGCTAAAAAGCTAGTATATCTCGGCTACGATGAGCTTAGGGACGAACTCGTAAAATTCGCTGGAGAAGAACTGAAAAGAGAACTGGAAGAAATGAGCAAATATTTAGAGATTCGCGAGAGCGATGTTGAAGATCTGAAAAACTTCTGTATGAAAATCGCAAGATGGCAGGCGACGAGAATAGAAAGCAAGGTTCTGGAAGTTAAGGCGAAATACCCTTTTCTGAATGAGGAGAGCCTCGTCCAGCTTTCCTTTCCGATCGCAACCGAAACTGTTGTGGACGGAAGCTTGCTGGGGTTGAGCAAGTATTTGAGGGCTGATGTAGCTTGGATACTCGGAGGGATAATTATATAAAGCTCGGAAAGAAAGAGGAGTGGCATCGTTTGCAGGTGGCTGGCTATGCTTTAGCTTTTGAAAGCATCTTTGAGAGACCGGTAGATATAGGCTGCACTGTCTACGTATCCAAAGCCGGGGACAAAATAAAGATCGACAGGGACTTTTACATAGTGGATGACTACCTACGCTCGAGTTTCCTCGAGAAGAGAGATGAATTACTGTTTAAGGTGATAGCATGAAGGTTCTCGTCGTGTACGACATAACTAACGACAGCCTGAGAAACAAGATAGCCGAAATTCTGAAAGATTTCGGTTTGCGGAGAATTCAGAAAAGCGCCTTTATAGGCTATCTAACGAGTGAGGAGAGAAAAGATCTCGAAAAGGTTTTGTCAAGAAAGAACTTAGAAAGTAACGATAGAATCGACATTTTTCCCATATGCGACCGAGATCTTCGATTTCATTCAAGGATAAGGCACAATGGAGTTTACTACGGTGAAAAGTGGGACTGAAAACAGAAAAGTCTTTATAGATCTTTGCTTAACTCTTTAACGGATGATGATTGAATCCAATTCTGAGCTCTGCGATGATGAGGTAGCCCGCGACTGATTTATCACTCAAATCTGCCAGCTCCTTCAGGATGTTTTCAGCCTTTTTTGTCAATCTGAGGTTTCCAAGAATTATCCTGTCGGTAAAATCTGCTATGATTTCAATGGACTTGTAATAGTCCTTTAGACTTATCGTTGGAAGTATCGGTCTTAAAAAACACCGCCGTTTATCTCTTTGCAGAATTCGAGTCTCGAAGATGAAGACGGTCTTTTTGCCTCGAATTTCTTTGCTATGTCGTCTATAGCCACACATCAATACAAGCGCGTCAACTCTTTTCAGAATCTCTTCAAGAAATTCTTTCGTAAAAATCAAGATTCATTATAATAGACGTAGGTCAGCTCCGAGACCGTGAAAAGCTATCCACCATCAAGCTAAAGCTTGGGGCACTCTGGCGTCGAGTTATGTAGCTACTATAGATTATCACGAATCTTGATACAGGAGTAAGATAAAGCTTTTTATTTGATTGAACCAATCGTTTTTAATGAAATTCGCAGTCGTTACATTCGGTCTTGAAGATATCGCGGAAAAGATTTCCGAACTGTATCCGGAAGCGGACGTCTTTCACGGACTTGATGAGATCGAAGTCGAATACTACGAGTTTGTGTTCCTAATGTCAGAACTCGGTGGTGCGAAGGGAGATCAACTCATCTCAGCTATCGAAAGCTTAGAATGTGAAATGATAATTTTCTGCATAACATCCACTACGCTTGAAGGTCTTATCATTAGCAGACATCAGGTTCAGAAAATCCTCGATCTAAAACCCCAGTTTAGAGGTGCCATTATCAGTGGCTTCCTAAGCTTCGAAGATAAAATGGAAGTTGTTAAGATACTCCTAGACGAAAGAATTAGCGAAGCAGATGGTTAACCACCCAGTCGATACCGAACTTTATTGCCTCAACATCATCTTCCGGTAGTTCTGCTATCTCCCTAAATCTGTCAATATCGAAGCATGCTAAGTATATTTGTTCGATCTCTTTATCCGTGAGTTCCCTATTTAATCGATTCTTTGCCCTTATTATCTCCATGAACAAGTCATTCATTTCATTGTATTCGTGAACACCCTGATCCTCCAACCATTCTTCGATCGTCCAAACTTTTCCCTCCTTGAAACCCTTACAGTGGTCTTCCCGCACTATGTAGTAATAATCTTGGTCGTTTATCTTTATCCTTGCAAGGGGATAGAGCCTGCACGAAGTGGGTCTGTCGGGATATACCGAGCATCCTTTTTCGGTTACGAATGGGCATCTCCCATCCTCCATCATCTTTAACGTGACAACGGGAAGCCCCGTCGCGTATCCGATGTGCATTTTTGTAAAATCCCTTAAAAAGTCCGTTGATGACATTTTAAGTCGACTTTTCAGCCTTATCACGTCGTATGGTGTGAGGAAGATGTTCAGATCGTAGCAACAACTGTTAAAACATTCGATACCGGGATGGCAGGAAAATCTGAATTGATCTTTCGATGTTAGAAGGTCTTGCATTGGATCAATCCAGACTTTTAGCGGTTCTTCCTTACGCATCACACCACCTTAATTCTACCATTTATATACTTTTGGGTTGGGTTAAAGTTTTATATCAGTTTGTCGTAATAATTACGGTGGGCTAGGCCGGGGGGTTCGGCGTCCCCTGTAACCCGAAACCGTCGATATGCGGGGGCCGAAGCCGAAGGAAGGCTCGGAGGGCTTGGGATAAAGACCTCTGGCCCCGTAGAATCTCCGTCCCGAAGGGTCGGCGGTTACGGCTGGGCTGTCCGGAGGGACTGTCCGCCGTATTTGCCGGGGGGACCGGCCTAGGCCCGGAAGGGAGCAGGCTAACCCCGGACGTTCGGCGCTTTCGGGGGTGCGGAGAGGATGGGGCTGGAGGAGGTAGTCCCAAGTCTGAAGAGTCGACCGGAGGCGCGCCCACCTTATCTTTTGAATTCTGAAAATCTCACGTTATCTGGATCGAGTTTCTCGATTAGTTTTAGCTCTACATCCGTAGGTGTTGGAGTAGTTCCGTAGTCTTCGACTATCGGTTCAAAGGACATGTTTTCTATCACGTCTTCGAGAGTAACCCCCGGATGGATGCTGATGAGCTTCAGACCATCCCTTGTTGCTTCGAAGACGGCTTTGTCAGTAACGACGACGGTCTTCTTTCCCTCTTGATATCCAATTCCCGTTTTGAAGTCGAGATTCTCTACAAAGACTCTCTTTGAGTGGTTTGTTGTCCATATGACGAGTTTCTTGACGATCGGAGTCAGAAAAGCTGTAGCAGCTCCACCGGGCAGTTTAACTTTCGGCTTTTCATAACTCCCTATGCAGGTAAGATTTATGTTTGCGAATTTGTCAATCTGTGCTCCTCCAAGGAACATACCCGTTAGTAATCCTTTGTTTGCCAAATCAAATGTTTCAAGTAGCTCAACAATGCCTATGCATCCGTTTGTATGTCTTGGATCGGCAGAACAGGGATGGAGTCTGTATCTTTCAGGATCGGGATCAAGCCCTTCGGCAACGGATAGATAAACCATATTTGGGGCATGCGTCATCTTTGCGAGATGCATTGCAAGAGCGGGGAGGGGAGAAGCCAACCCGTGGAGGAACACATCCCCATCCTCGATCTGCATAGCCATTGCTTTTATCATAACATCGGCAACGTGCATTTTACCACCTCTTAACGAATTCTTCAATATATTCCTCAACTTTACCTTCTTTACATAGACTGACATATCTTCGGATTTCATCGTAATCAGGATCGTAATAATTCGGACAACCTGTCGGATAAGCACCTTTGGGCATGTGGACAACCGCATCCACGTAGAAGTATGGAATCGTGTTCTTCTCGGGATTCTGCTTGAAGTAATCTGTGGGAACGATTTCTTCCGCTGTAATTATCAGTCTTTTAGATGCCTTTGCCTTATAAACATCCTCGAATCTTGCTCCCTCTATACTTGAGTTCCCGAATTTGTCAGCCTTTTGAACATGGATTACCGCTACATCAGGATTCACAGCCCTGACAGCTACCATCTTATCACCGCTGAATGGATCTTCTATAATCTTCCAGTTTCCCTCCTTGACATGAATGTCAACGAGATCTGTTCCGAGTATCCCTTTCACAGGGACGAAAGGAATTCCTTGAGAGCCAGCCCTAAAGGCGTTTGTTATAGCACCACATGTTTCCTCTATGAATTTGACTTCTCCCTGTTCTACAGCCCTTCTAAGATTTAAGGCCAAACCAAAAATCTCAAATCCGACCATTGCAGCTCTCACCTTTTTAACACATTTAGCCGCCACAAGTATATCAAAATCCATTCCAGCTTCCCTATCAATAAGGTAGAGATCTTTTTTCTTTGCCTTGATGATCTCTGCAACAAATCCCATAGGTTTTCTGACCATAGAAACGCCGCTAAAAGTTATACTGCAACCATCCGGGATTAACTCGACTGCTTCTTTGGCATCCATAAGTTTTTCTTTCATGAATATACTTCTAACGTTAATGTATGTAAATATTGCTATTTTTTGAAAATTAGTGGTAACTTTAAACCCTTAAACTTTGAATCTTTTGACACATCCACAAATTGCTCCAAAAGTATATTAACAGATGTGTTTCGGCACGGTTATGATGGATGGACTACTAATGATTCCCGGTCCAGTAAAACTCCACGAAAGAATAATTAATGCAATGGCTAGACAGATGATAGGGCACAGAAGCAAAGATTTCGAGGAAGTTTTCGAATACTGCATCAACGCGTTAAAACCACTTTTCGGAACGAAAAGCGATGTTGTGATAATTTCCGGGAGTGGAACAGCAGGAATGGAAGCGGCTGTTGCCTCCTTCTCTAAGGTTAAGAGAGTCACATGCATTGATAATGGGAAGTTCGGTGAAAGATTCGCCAAAATCGCATCCAGATATACTGAAGTAGATCACATCCGGTTTGAATGGGGAACAAGCATTGATCTTGAGAAAGTTGAGGAATCGATTGCTGAGGGGAGCGAGGCAGTCACATTTGTTCATAACGAAACTTCAACGGGAATTTTAAACCCAGCTAAGGAAATAGCAAAAATCGCACACAAATACGATGCCCTCGTGATAATGGACGGGATAACAAGTGTCGGTGGCGATGAGGTCAAAATGGACGAATGGGGGATCGATGTTGCAGTCGTAGGATCTCAAAAGTGCATCGGTGCTCCACCGGGATTGGCCGCGGTCGCCATAAGCGATAGGGCTTGGGATCACTATAACGAAAGGGTTCCCTACTACTTGGATCTCAAAGCGTATGTAAAGAAAGCTGAAGAGAATCAGACGCCGTATACCCCAGCAGTCCCACTCTTCTTAGCTTTGGCTGAGGCCTTAAAGATCATCGAAGAGGAAGGGCTTGAGAACAGAATAAAAAGACATAGAAAATTCTCTAAAGCTGTTAGAGCTTGGTGCGAGAGTGCCGGATTAGAGCTTTTCCCAAAGCTTAACGAGGTCTCCGCTTATTCAAATACAGTAACGGCTATAAGAATGCCCAAAAATGTGACGGACAAAGAGTTAAGGGAGACTCTACAAAGAGAATACGGGATAACGATTTCTGGTGGTCAGGAACATTTGAAAGGGAAGATATTCAGGATCGGAACGATGGGAAATATAACAAAAAGGGATGTACTTGCCACACTTGCAGCTATTGAGGATATCCTACTCAGAAAAAATGCGATAAAACCGGCAATTCACATAGCTATGGAGGTTCTCAAATGAAGATCGGAATTGTTGACACAACGTTCTCCCGTGTGAATATGGGAGATATTGCAATAGACGAGCTGAAAAACTATGCTGGCATAAAGTACGTCAGAAGAACAGTCCCAGGTATAAAGGATTTGCCAGTTGAGGCAAAGAGGTTACTCGACGAGGGTTGTGATATTGTTATCACCCTCGGGTGGGTCGGTAAGTCTGAAAAAGATGCCCTAAGCTACTTGGCAATGTCCATAGGTAAGATCATAGCCGAGTTAATGACAAACAAGCACATCATCGACGTTACAGTTCATGAAGATGAAGCTGAGGATGAGAAAACCCTTCTTAGAGTTGCTGAGAACAGAGTAAGAGAGCACGTCAGGAATGCTGTAGATTTGATAAGAAATCCCAATAGATTGATCAAACAGGCAGGAACCGGTCAGAGACAGGGCTTTGAGGATGTGGGGCCAATATTGAGATAACTTTTTATAATCTTCACGGCTTCCTCCTCATCTGTTGGAATTTCGAGACCCAATTTTATAAAAAGTTTCACTATCTGTGGAGCATCCAATCCGTTCTCTTTCAGGAGGGTTAGATCTGAGAAAATCTCTTTTGGAGTTCCTTCCTTGATTATTTTCCGGTTTAAAATCATGACTCGGTCAGATTTGAGGGCTAACTCTGTATCGTGGGTTGCGATTACTATTGTCATTCCGTCTCTATTAAGATCCTTTATTATTTTGATGAGCTCCTCTCTTGAGACAGGATCGAGATTTGCCGTGGGTTCGTCTAAAAGAAGTATTCTTGGATTCATACTAACGACCGATGCTATGGCCACCTTCTTTTTCTCTCCAAAGCTCAGATGATGAGGGTATCTGTCCCTTAAATGCTCGATTTCGAACTTCTTTAGAATTCTCTCGACTCTCTTTTCAACATCATCGTAACCGAGGTTTATTAAGCCGAAAGCTATATCGTCGAAAACTGTCGGCATGAAAAGTTGATCGTCAGGGTTCTGGAAAACCATATTTATCGTTTTTGAAAGTTCTCTTCTATCGTATTCCCGTATGTCCCTCCCAAAGAGCTTGATAATTCCCCGGCCCCTTAGTATCCCCACAAGATTCAGAAATAGCGTGGTTTTTCCAGCACCATTTGGCCCTAAGATCGATGTTATTTGTCCTTCTTTAATGTTGAACGTTAGATTTTCGAGAACGTTCCTATCTTCATAGGCGTAGCTAAGATTTCTGACAGCTATTGCATCCATGATATGACATGAAAACTTATCGCAAGATATAACGATATCGCAATGAACAAAAAATCTCTCAGTGTCAAGCGGAAGTCAGATAGCATCCCCGGATTACCTTTGTATCCCTTTAAAACCATTGCTCTGTAGACGTTTTCGGCTCTTTCATAGCTTCTAATGAAGAGAGAAGCAATAATCTTTGCAATAGTGTCAAAGGTGAATATGTTTGTTTTTCTTTCAAAACTTTTCATTCTTAAAGCTATGCTGAGCTTTTCATACTCTTCGGCGAACACGAAAATGTAACGGTAAGAGAACATAAGTATCTGGGTTAACTTATTGGGAAAGCCTATGCGGTCTAAAGCCTTTATTGAAACGTCAAATCTTGATGTCGCAAAGGCAACGAATAAGAGAATAAGAGCAGACATTGCTCTCAAAAGCATTTCGAGTGGTTTATGGCCGAATATCATCATAATAACGAAGAGAGCCAATAAAAATATCAAGCCGTATTTCAGCTGTTCGAATGCAAACCTCAGCGGTAATCTTGAAATGAGAAGCAAGGTCAAAGAAACTATCAAAGCAAGCATGCTGGCGAATACGTTTTTGAGGAGAACTATTGAGAAAACAAGGATGAGTATGCCTATCAGCTTAGCTCTCGGATCAAGTTTATGGATGAAGGAATCCAGATAGTAATATCTGTCGATCAGGTGGTGCTTCATCTTTTTCTCCTCGCAACGTATAGAGATGCGATTCCAGCCAATCCCAAGAGATATCCCAATCCCGAAATAACCTTGAGATACAGCGGTTCCTCTTTAATCACGATGTTTGCTGAGCTCAAATTTACCTCGCATTCAGCACTGTGACCCATAGATTCCACAACTACTTTGTAGCTCTCTCCGATTTCAGGTTCAAATCTGAAAGTTCCGTTTTTGTCAGTTTTTCCTTCAACATAAAGGGTGCCGTCCGATCTGTAGACTTTTACGTCTCCGTCAACGATCTTGTCGCCTCCACCGTACCACGCATATACCTCGATCTCTGAAACTCTGTAGTCTACATACATCCTATGGGCGGTTACTGGAGATATTATCATCAGTAATGCAAGAATGATAACAAACAGCTTCATGCGATCACCTCTCTTTTAACTTTCAAAAGTGTGGCAACAACGAAGGCTGAAACAACAGCTTCGATCAATGCGACAGGTATGTGGGCTGTAAGGAGCAGAATCGCAATCTCGTAGTATTCTACACCGCTCAATATGAGAACAGCCGATGTCAAGAGAACAGCTAAGAATACTGCTACCCCACACGAGATTCCAGCCATTATCGGGTTTTTCTTTATCTTAAAGAGGTAGTATGCTATCAGAGCAGGGATACCCATATTCATCGCGTTTATCCCCAAGGTTGTAATGCCCCCATGCTGAAATAGTAAAGCTTGAAGGAGGAGCCCGATGAAAACAGCCGGATAAGAGTATATCCCAAGCAGAATTCCCATAAGACCGTTTAGGATTAGATGCGCCGATGTTGGCCCAATCGGAACGTGAATCAATGAGGCTACAAAAAAAGCTGAAGTAACGATTGAAATCCTTGGGATGTCGTCTGCCCGCATTTTTCTTAGAGTAAAAAATAAAATAACAGCTGTTATAAGGTATCCGGTTATCCAGATTTGGGGGGCTAATATGCCGTCACTTATGTGAACCATTTTACTTCCTCACTACCGCCACGATCGCTAATATCAAAGCTATCACGGAGAGGATAACCGCCCCGTAGCCAAAATTGTTTAACCAGTTTATCCTGTTCTCAAGTGAGCTTATCTTGTTATTTAGCTCGCTTACATTCAATTTCTCCTCTTTAGTCTCCTGTGGGAACTTCTCAAGAACTGGGACGATTAGAACACCCCTTTTCTCTATACCGTCTTTATCTGCGTAAGCTCCGATGAACCATATCCCCGGCTCATCAAGAGTGTATGAGAACTCTCCCCACTTGTTCGTCTTAACAACTCTCGTAAACATCATGGGCGGGTCTTGTTTGAATTTTTCCTCAGCAAGGCTAACGATGGGTTCTACCTCATCTTTCGAGTGATATTTCTCGACTTCTACAACAGCGTTTACCAGCGGTTCTCCGTTGAACAAAGCCCTGCCGCTAAAGACAAATCCCTCCTCGATTCCGTAGGGTCTTGTTAGGGGGACAACCTCTACTTCTTGGCCAACAATAGCTTCCCATCCTTTCCAAGCTTCCTCACCGCAGTGTATTATCGCTTTCGTGTAATCGATCAGACCGTGCTCCTCCTCAACGAGTTTTACCGTGATGATGTAGTCCCCCATTTTTTCAACTTTAAATGAAACCTTCCAAGCCCTCACACCTTCTATCGTAACGGGCTCCGGTATTAGCGGTTTGATTGCTCCGTCGGGATCTCTCAGTGACACCTCGACATTAGGACAGTCGAATAGAACGTGCTCGAATGGGTGACCCCAGAGAATGTAAAGAGTTTTTGTTTCACCCAAATCTGCTAAGTAATCCTCAGCCTTTGCATCCATCTTCGGCAGTATCATTGTGAAGTGCGCTTCAACTCCACCGCAAATTATTAACAACACTAAGAATGCTATTATTACATTTTTCATATCACTCATCAAGGTGATGCATATTGACTAACACATTTATATATTTTTCGATATCACTTTGAAGACAAATGAGTCTCCAGATATAAAGTCTTAATACCTTATTCTTTATTTCAAATTAATTCCGACGTGAACGGAGAAAAAACATCCTGAAACAACTCCCCCATGTTTGAGTTTTGTTGGCTGATTAAAATATCTTGTATCCCAACTTCTCAACGAGCTCTCTTCTCTCCTTTCTTTCCTCTTCATTCTCGATTTTTTCAACCTTTTGTCCATCAACTGCACCAAGGACAGCTCTTCCTAACTCTGTTTCAGCTACTATGATTTCTATCGGATTTGCAGAGGCAACAAAAACATTACATACACCGGGATGATTCTTTATTGTGTTGAGAACATTTATCGGGAAGGCGTTTTCTATAAAGATCACGAAAACATGACTTGCACCGATTTTAAGGGCGTTTTTTGCCGCCAATTCTTTCAAGGTCTCGTCATTTCCCGTAACTCTTGTGAGCTTTGGAGCTGCCTCATTCATGGCAACGGCACACTTTATATTGGGCACTGTGGTGAGCAAGGCTCTGAAAAGGTCATCACACGTAAATACCGTAAAGTTTCCCTGCCCTACAATCACCTGATATTTGTAGTCTGGATTTTCGATTTTAATAACATCGAGCTTCATATTAAGATCTTCACAGACGCATAAATAACCTTTTCGAAAGTTTTATGTTATCAGGGGGTATCCGAAAAACATGGATGAGCTACTCGTCTACATTAACGGCGAATTTGTTCCCGAAAGCCAAGCGAAAATAAGTGTTTTTGATCATGGCTTCCTCTACGGAGATGGAGTATTTGAAGGGATCAGAGCTTACAATGGTAAAGTCTTCAAGCTTTACGAACATCTTGATAGACTCTACGACTGTGCTAAGGTTATAGATTTGAAAATACCTCTTACAAAGGAAGAATTTGCTGAAGCCATCTTGGAGACATTGCGGAGAAATAAACTCAGAGACGCTTACATCCGCCCGATAGTCACAAGAGGTGTCGGAGATCTTGGATTAGATCCAAGAAACTGTTCCAAACCCACTGTGATAATAATAACAAAACCATGGGGAAAGCTTTACGGAGATTTATACGAAAAGGGTCTTAAAGCAGTCACAGTCACGGTAAGAAGGAATGCAATCGATTCTTTGCCTCCCAATCTGAAATCTTTGAACTACCTGAATAACATCCTCGCAAAAATTGAGGCGAATGCGAAAGGTGGTGATGAGGCGATTTTTCTTGATCACAACGGATACGTCTCGGAGGGGAGCGGTGACAATATTTTCATCGTCAAAAACGGAGAGATTTTAACGCCACCGACCCTGAATAATCTCAGGGGAATAACGAGAGCAGTTGTAATCGAAATAATAAAAGATCTCGGAATTCCCTTCAAAGAAACAAACATAGGACTGTTTGATCTGTATACTGCTGATGAGGTGTTCGTTACGGGGACGGCAGCAGAGATAGCACCCGTCACAATGATAGACGGAAGGGTAATAGGAGACGGCAAACCGGGAAAGATAACAAAGATGCTTATGAAGAAATTCAGCGAAATAACGGAAAAAGAAGGTGTTGAAATCTACCCATGATAGTTACATTGGTTGTGGAGCTTGAAGACAAACCGGGACAGCTACTAAGGGTTATCGAGCCAATATCCCAACTTGGTGGCAACATAATCAGCATAGTTCACGACAGAAACAAAATCACTCCCCTCAACAGAGTTCCCGTAGAGTTTACTCTCGATATAGCTCCCAAAAGACTTGAAGAACTTATTGAGAGATTAAAGCAAAACGGGATTTATATCAGAAGCTACAACGAAATTAGACTTTCTGCATCAACATCACTCCTTCTAATAGGTCACATTATCCACACCGATCTAAGTGACACCATTAACAGAATAGATTCGACGGGATTTGCCGAAGTGGTCGAAATCAGCATAAACATGCCCAATCTCAACAAACCTTCCACAGCCATCATAACGATTTCAGCAAAAAGCGAAAGACATCTAAAGGAGGCTATAAAAATCCTAAAAGATATTTGTAAAGATAAGAAAATCCTTGTAATCGAACCTTTAAATGATGATCTTATATGATCCGCATGGCTATCTTCGGATTTGGGACTGTTGGGAAAGGGGTTGCCGAAGTTCTGCTTAAAAAAGAAAGACTACTCAAAAATCTTATCGGTGATTTTAAGGTCGTTGCAATTGCAGATTCAAAAAGTTCTCTCTACGGTGATTTCGATCTCAGAGAGGCTATAGAATATAAAATCAAGCACGGAAGATTGCCTAGGGATGAGAGAGCCCGTGATCTATTCGATATCGAAAGCTTTGATCTGCTAATCGAAGCGACACCAACAAACGTCTTTGACGGCGAACCTGGACTCGGATACATTAGAGAGGCTCTGAAGCGTGGGATTAATGTCGTAACCTCAAATAAAGGTCCTCTTGTTGTGGCTTTTAAAGAGCTGAATGATCTGGCTGAGAAAAAGGGAGTCCATTTGGGCTACGAGGCGACGGTGGGTGGAGCAATGCCGGTAATAAAGCTCGTTAAAAAAGATTTAGCCGGGAATCAGATAATCAAGATACTTGGAATTCTGAATGGAACTTGTAACTACATCTTATCAAGGATGGAGAGCGAGAAAATCGGTTACGACCAGATAATCTTGGAAGCACAGCAACTTGGAATTGCGGAAGCCGATCCGAGCTACGATGTAGAGGGGATAGATGCTGCCGCAAAGCTCGTTATAATAGCGAATTCTTTGCTCGGATTGGATGCCAAATTCGAGGACGTTAGGATCACGGGAATTAAGAATATTACTCCAGAAGCTTTTGACGTAGCTCTGAAAAAGGGATACACTATAAGATTGATAGCGGAAGCGGATGAAGATGGGAAGCTCGAAGTTGCTCCCAGACTCGTAAAGTTAACGAATCCCCTCGCAGTATACGGGACGTTAAACGCTCTTCTGATAAAGGCTGACCTGGCGAAAGAACTTTTCGTGATAGGAAGGGGTGCTGGGAAATATGAAACCGCAAGTGCGATAATCTCCGATATAATCGATATATATGCGAGATGAGCTCTCTCTGGCAAAATTCCTGATTGGACTTGCATTTCTGATTGTAGCAAGCAAAATGGATTTGGATAAAAGGGAAGTCCCAAACAAAGTTTGGAAATACATGTTTTTGGCGATTTTTCCACTAACGTTGATCGAATTAATCTTATACGATGGGCTTTTTATTGCTGCTATCCAAACTGCTCTCGTCGTTGGATTAGCGCTACTTTTCTATTATTTAGGATTGTATGGCGGAGCCGACGCGAAGGCTTTGATTGTCTTGGCGGTTCTATTCCCCCACTACCCCGAATTTCTTTTTTTCCCGCTCTACAGCGGGCTATCCTTTGCATTCTCGACACTTTTCAATTCCGTTATTTTTGCACCTTTTCTGCCGATAGTTTTCTTTTTCAGAAACGTTACCAAAGAGGGATTTAACAGAAAGAACTTACCTTATTACTTTATCGGAAAAAGAGTCGATGTTAATGAGATTCCGGAACATCATGCACTTCTTGAATTTATCGATGAAAGGGGAAACCTCGTAAGAGTCAGAAGAGGTGTCGAACCTAATAAGGCGATTATCAAAAGGCTGAAGGAAGAGGGAATTAAAAAAGTCTGGGTTACTCCTCAGATCCCGTTTATTGTTTTCATAACGTTCGGATACGTTGTTGCCTTCTTTATCGGAAGTCCGATCGAGTTTTTAATCCAAAGATGCTTTCTCTCTCAAAGTCCATAAACACGTCTTCCTCGCTCCCGAAACGCAAACGGAGAACCCTGCTTGAGTCAACTTTCCCGATGACTGACGCGGATAACCCATGTTTTTTGAATATATCCACAACGTCATCGGTACGATCTGTTGTAACGCAAAATCCACAGGCGGGATAACTTAACAACCACTGTGTTAAATCTACGTTTTCAGGTTTAGGGATCCTATCAATCTCAACGGTAGCACCTTTGCCGCTTGTCTCAAGCATCATTGCGATTGTTCCAATCACCCCCGCATTGCTTATATCTTTTCCCGCATTTACGAGTTTTTTTTCAGCTAACTCAACCATTGAATCGAACTGCTTTATCAGGACTGACGGATCTTTGTCCGTAGAATCGAAATTATATGGTAAACCCGTCCTAGGTTTTCCGTCGAGATCTACGGCAACCACTATGTCATCTCCATCTCTTGCTGTGTTCGATCTGATTACACAACCCTTTCTCGCTAAACCGATCATTGCTACGTCAACAGAATTTTGAGGAGAATCTGGATGGACATGTCCCTTGAGAATCTTTATCCCGAATTTCTTTGCGGCATCCGTAATCCCTCTTTTTATTTCTTCTAAGGACTCCTCATCTTTAGCGGAAACGACGTTGACAGCGTATTTGGGGCGGGCACCCATTGCGTAGATGTCGTGGACGTTTACGAGGATCGAGACAAAGCCACCCCAGTAGAGATCCCTTTCAAGAACTCTGTGCCATATCCCATCTATCGTGAAAACGATCGTATAGTCAGATAGATCGAAAAATCCCGCATCTTCCCCGAAGAAGTCTTGAACAAGATCTTGAAATCTTCCTGTGAATTTTTTTCTCAAAATCCCCGGATAGCTTTTCAGTTCGTTTATTATCTTTCTCAGTTCCATCGATTTGAGAAAGGTCTTAAAAACTCTTAAAAGTTTCTCAAATATGGTGAGATTTGTCTTTATCGATTCCGCCCTTGAAACGATCCCCAAGGTGATATCCAGCCATCCTGTAATCCTGAAAGAAGCTAAGAGAAGGAAAAAGAAACCTGAAGAGATAATCCTCGACGATTCAAAACACTACAAAGCCATGAGGCTGTTAAAGGACAGGGAAAAAAGGGGAAGACCAGACATAATTCACGCATGTCTTTTAGCCCTTCTTGACTCTCAGATAAAAGATTTGGAAATCTACATTCACACTTACGATAACAAGGTGATTTGGATCAACAGAGAGACAAAAATCCCAAGAAATTACAACAGATTTGTCGGTTTGATGGAAGACTTATTCAAAAAAAAAGTTATCACCTCAAACGATCGGAAACTTCTTGAAATTACCGATCTAGGACTTGAAGACGTTCTTAAAGAAAAAATTTTGGTTATGAAAGAGGGTAGTAGATGGATTAAACCCGAAGATGTTGCCGATTGCTCTACAATTTGCATTGGTGGATTTCAGCATGGAGATTTTAGTAAGCAAGCTTATGACGTCTTCAAGAGAAAAAAAGCGGAATTTGTTGGACTGGGAGAGAAACCATTGACAAGTCTTTATGTTACATACAAAATTGTATGCATGATAGAAGGGTTTTTTAACTAAACCGCAAAGCAACTCACATGAAATTTGTAGCGTTCTCAGATACACACGATAAAGTGGAGGCAATAAAAGATTTACTAAGAGAACTAAAAAAAGAGAAAATTGATCTTTTCTTCCACGCTGGGGATGTTATATCACCGTTTGCTTTAAGAGAGTTCTCAGGATTAGAGAATCTATACATCGCCTTTGGAAATAATGATGGCGATAGACAGAAACTGATAGAGATTGCCTTACAGAACGGGTGGAAAATCGCCGATGTGATAACGTTCGAAAACATCGCGGTCTATCACGGAACGACAAGGGAGATCCTAAATCTCCTTTCAAAGAAATTTGAGATAGTTATTTACGGGCACACCCATGAGGCGGGAATAAAAAGGGATGAAGGCGTAACTCTCGTTAACCCCGGAGAGGTCTGTGGTTACCTAACAGGAAAGAGAAGCTATGTCATATACGAAGACGGCGAATTCAGTATTGTGGAATTCTAAGAGGTGAAAGAATGAAAGAGGAAATCCTAAGAGTTGTAAATCTTGGAGTAAAGGTTGGAGAGAAAAAAGTCTTGGAAAATGTTAATATCTACATCAAAAAGGGTGACACTGTTGCCCTGTTTGGTCCAAACGGTAGCGGTAAATCCACACTAATGAATACTCTCATCGGTGATCCGAGATATAAGGTGTCAGATGGCAGAATATTCTTCAAAGGTGAAGATATAACGGATAAGGAAACCGATTACAGAGTCAGAATGGGAATGGGGATTGCGTTCCAAACACCTCCGGCAATAAGCGGTGTGAAATTGATAGATGTTTTGAAAAAGATTGCCGAAATAAAAGGGATTAGCGAAGACAAGATCTATGAATATGCCGAATACCTTAATATGACCAATTTCCTGAACAGAGACATCAATAAGGGTTTCTCTGGCGGAGAAGTTAAGAGAAGCGAACTCCTTCAGCTTCTCGTTATGAACCCCGACTTTGCAATGCTTGACGAGCCAGACAGCGGTGTCGATCTTGAGAACATTGCCTTAATAGGTGAGGCAATCAAAAAGCTTTTGCAGAGGGACTTACCAAAGAAAGAGAGAGAAAAATCGGGAATTATAATCACTCACACTGGAAACATCTTGGATTACGTTGACGCAGACTACGGTCTGATCCTCTATAAGGGGCGAATCGCATGCATCGGTGATCCCTACTATATTCTTGAAGAGGTTAGGAAAAACGGTTATGAGGGGTGTGTGAAAAAATGCCTGAGAGAATTCAAGAATCTGAATCAATAGATAGGAAAAGACTCGAAAGCGTCGGGATAGAACTTAATAAAGAAAGGAGATCTGCTACGTTCGTTCAAGTAGATCAGGATGTGAAAATGGTTTCAAGCTTCTTTGAAGGCGTGGAGATAATGAGCATAAGAGATGCCCTCAAGAAATATGATTGGTTGAAGGATTACTTCTGGAAGGCTGTTGATAGAGAGAAGGACGATTACACAAAAGAGGTTGCTGAAGACTTTAACGGTTACTTTATAAGAGCAAAGGAAGGAGCAAAAATCCAGATTCCTGTAGAAGCCTGCCTTTACCTTAGGACGAGGGGATTAAAGCAAAAAGTTCACAACATTATTATAGCAGAAGAGGGTAGCGAACTCAATGTAATAACAGGATGTACGTCCCATCCCGGTGTTGTTTCAGGAATGCACATTGGAATAAGCGAATTCTTCGTTAAAAAGGATGCAAAGCTAACGTTTACGATGATCCACAGTTGGGAGAGCGGCATCGAGGTGCGACCGAGGACCGGAATCATCGTAGAGGATAACGGGGTCTTTATAAATAATTACGTCCTCATGAGCCCGGTCAAGATTGTTCAAGCTTATCCCGTAGCTTATCTGAACGGAGAGAATTCGAGAGCCGTATTCAACAGCATAATCGTTGGACTTGAAAACAGCTATATTGATGTGGGAAGTCGTGCCGTTTTAAACGGTGAGAAAAGTAGTGCAGAAATAATTTCAAGAACTATAAGCAAGGGAGGACAAATCATCTCAAGGGGTAACTTAACGGGCAACGCTCCTGAAGTAAAGGGACACTTAGAGTGCCGTGGCTTAATGCTCTCGGAAAAAGGTAGTATACTTGCCATTCCAGAACTCGAAGCGAGGTATCCAAACATCGAATTGAGTCACGAAGCGGCTATCGGAAAAATAGCTGAGGATGAGATTTTCTACCTCATGGCAAGAGGTTTTTCAAGGGATGAGGCAACTGCGGCGATAATTCGAGGATTCCTCGATCTAGAGATAAAGGGAATTCCACCTGTCCTTAAGACTGAAATAGATAAGGCTATAAGTCTTGTTGAAAAGGAGATTCTGTAATGTGGAGCATCCTTAAGGCTTTAAGAGAAAATCCCGAAATTCTCTTCGAATCCCAGAGAAGAAGAGGAGAAAGCACCGAAATTGTTGAAAAAGCAATAGAACTCGACAAACTTTGGAGAAAAAAGCTATATGAACTGAATAACCTCAGAAAGGAAAGAAACGAGTTATCAAGGAGAATTAAAAGCGAAAAAAGTGAAGAACTGATAAGAAGGGCGAAAGAACTTTCGAAAATAATAAAAGAGAGGGAAAATGAGTTAAAAAGAATCGAGCAGGAATTAAACTCCGTTCTCCTCTCGATCCCCAATATCGTTCACGAATCAGTCCCGATAGGTAAGGACGAGAAGGATAACGTTCCCATTCGCTTTTGGGGAAAAGCCAAAGTTTACAGGGAATATCTCGATGATTTTTTGAGACAGACTAACGGAAAAGCAGAATATGAAGTCTATGACAGGCCATTTATAGGTCACGCTGACGCTGTTGAAATGTTCGGATGGGCTGACATCGAAAGGGCAGCAAAGGTCGCGGGAGCCCGTTTCTACTATCTATTCGACGATCTCGTATGGCTCGACTTCGCCCTAACATTATATGCTCTCGATTTTCTAAAGAAAAAAGGGTTTAAGATTGTAAATCCACCGTATATGATGCGTAGGGAGGCTTACAGCGGTGTAACAGCTTTCAGCGACTTTGAGGAGGTTATTTACAAGATCGAGGACGAGGATTTATACCTAATAGCGACAAGCGAACATCCGCTGGCAGCGATGCACATGAATGAGATCTTGGGAGAGGATGAACTCCCTTTACTCTATGCGGGAATCTCTCCGTGTTTCAGGAAGGAAGCAGGCGCCCACGGTAAGGATACCAAGGGAATATTCAGAGTTCATCAGTTCAACAAAGTGGAACAGTTCGTTTACTGCCTTCCGGAAGAGAGTTGGAACTGGCACGAAAGGTTGATCAAAAATGCTGAAGAGCTATGGAGAGGCTTAGGAATCCCATACAGGGTTGTGAATATATGCACTGGGGATCTGGGGATCGTTGCCGCAAAAAAATATGATTTGGAGGCATGGATGCCCGCCCAAGGAAAATACAGAGAGATTGTTTCGTGCAGCAACTGCACCGATTGGCAAAGCTACCGCCTCAACATAAGGTTTGCCGAAAAGAGAGGTCTTCCTTCAAAGGGCTTCGTTCACACTCTGAACTCAACCGCGATTGCTACGACAAGAGCAATAACGGCGATAATCGAGAATTTCCAGCTCGAAGACGGAAGAGTCGAGATACCGAAGGTTCTTAGGAAGTATCTTGAGCCCATTGAGTCAGCCCCTAAAGATTTTATAGAGCCGAGAAAAACGTTATAAATTATTCCCATCTACCTTCATTGTGAAAATATACGTCGTCTATAATCTCGGACAGTACAATCATCTAATCTACAGAACCCTAAGGGATTTGGGAGTCGAGAGTAAACTCATAAGCAACGAAACTCCTCCGGAGGAAATTGACGCTGACAGTCTCGTGATCGGTGGAGGACCAAGCATAGAGAAATCTGGAAGAAGTTTAGAATATGTAAAGAAGCTCGAAATCCCTATCCTTGGAGTCTGTTTGGGTCATCACATAATTACCGTAGCTTTTGGAGGTGAAGTCGGTAAAGGGAAGGTAGGAGGATACTCTGAAGTTGAGGTCGAGATCTTAGAGCAGAACGAGCTCTTTGAGGGTTTTCCTCCGAAAATCAAAGTATGGGCGAGTCATATGGATGAAGTAAAGAGAATGCCCGAAGGCTTTAAGCTTCTCGCTAAATCAGAGATTTGTGACATTGAGGCGATGAGGCATGAGAAAAAACCCATCTTCGGAGTTCAGTGGCATCCTGAGGTCTATCACTCCCAGTTTGGGGTAGAACTCTACAAAAACTTTATAAAAATCTGCAAAAAATGAAAAAAACAATCATACTCAGTCTGACGCTTTTACCTATGATGATTTCGAGTGGCATGGTCTACTCAGTTCTCCCGATTTACATCGTGGAAGAGCTTAAAGCAACGAAAACGGAAGTAGGAAGCATATTCACCTTAGGTGCCTTTTCCGGGATGGTTACGGCGTACATTTTCGGTAAGATAGCGGACAGGATCGGCAGAAAACCCCTCATTCTCGCGGCCCAGATAGGATTCTCGATGGTGATGCTGTTTTACTCTCTCATCTCCCAAAAGATTTTTGCATACTTCATCCAAATCCTTGAGGGAATGTCATGGGCTATGCTTGGGGTGACGGCTCCCGCTATGATAGCAGATTTAAGCAAGAAACATAAGAGAGGGGAGGCTATGGGAATCTATTCGACAAGCTGGAATTTCGGATGGGTTGTTGGCCCCTTCTTCGGCGGGATACTTTCTGAGAGCTTCGGCTTTAGATTCATGCTTAAAGTTTCATTTGTTATGCTAATCATTGGTTTTACAGCGAGCTACTTCGTCTTAAAGAGGATAGAATGATATTCTGCTTATATCCGCATTCTGGGCATCTTCCGTCTTTCAGGTATATCTTCCGGACGTAAAATCCGTATCTGTCTATGATCAGGGCACCGCAGTTCGGACAGAAAGTTTTTTCGTATTTGTGTCCCCAGACGTTCCCGATATAGACATACTCCACTCCGACTTCCCTTGCTATTTCGATTGCCTTTTCGAGGGTTGAAACGGGAGTCGGTTCGCGGTCGAGCATCTTGAAATCGGGATGAAATCTTGAGAAATGAACGGGGATTCTCCTGTCGAGAGAAACTACCCACTCACTGAATTCCTTTATCTCCTCCTCCTTATCGTTCAATCCCGGAATAATGAGATACGTGATCTCAATAAAGATGCCCTTTTTGTGCATGTATTCAACGCTTTCCAAAACCCTTTCCAGCCTTGCGTTGCATATCTTTCTGTAAAATTCTTCGTTAAACGCTTTCACGTCAACATTTGCAGCATCTATAACATCGAACTGATCTATCGCTTCACGGCTCATGTATCCGTTCGTAACGTATGTGATGTAGAAGTCTTCCTCTTTTTTAAGAAGTATGCTTGAATCGAGGGCAAATTCGTGAAGGATTGTTGGCTCATTATATGTCCAAGAAACTCCATCAGCCCTAGATTCCTTCGCAAGCCTCACGACGTCTTCTGGCTTAAGCTCCCTCAGATACGGATAGTTGATATCAGCAAAACTTATTTCGTAATTTTGGCAGTGCTTGCATCTGAAGTTGCAACTAACACTACCGAAGGAGAGAGTCTGCGTCCCGGGCATGAAGTTGTGAAATGGCTTCTTCTCAATTGGATCGATATTTATCGAAGAGATAAGTCCATAATTGTAAACCATTAATCTCCCGTTTTCGTTCCTCCTAACCCTGCAAATACCCCATTGATTGTTTTTCAACTTGCAGTGATGCATGCAGGTTTTACACTCGACAACGCTGTTTTTCCTCTCGTAAAGATATGACTCTACAATCATGTTCAATAGTTTGTAATAGGTTAATTTAAATTGTTCCACATACGGGGCAGTTCGGATCTCTCTCGACCCTTATATCGACGAACTCCGTGGATAGGAAATCCATGTAGAGCAATCTATTTGTTATTAGATTTAGCCCTAAGAGATATTTTATAGCCTCTAACGCTTGCATGGCTCCTATTACTCCTGGAGCCGCACTGATTACTCCAAATTCTTCCGATGTGATTGCTTCCTTCGGAATTGTCTTGAATACGCACCGGTAACAAGCGGTGGTTTTCGGGATAACTGTCATGATTTCACCCATGAATCCCACGGCTGAAGCGTGAACGTAAGGTGTGTTGTATCTGACACAGAGATCGTTTATGAAAAACTTAGATTTCAAATTGTCAGTGCAATCCAAAACAATGTCATATTTTTTGATAATTTCCGGGATCTCCTCGATTCTCTTGGGATAGACATCAACTTTAACATCTTCGTTTAAATCTTTTACGAAAATTTTCGCCGATACCGCTTTGTTGAGTCCAACCTTTCCTGCATGAATCGTCTGTCTCTGAAGATTGCTAGTGTCAACCCGATCGTAATCAACAACGCCCAGCCTACTGATACCTGCCGCCGCCAAAAACTGGATTGCGGAACTTCCAAGACCTCCAGCACCGATTACGAGAACTTTTGATTTTAGAAGCTTCTCTTGTCCTTCTACGCCAACTTCTGGGATTTTTATCTGCCTTGAATACCTTTCCATCTGGATTCTGTTCAGCATAATTGATCTTTTTCTCCGAAATTAAAAGGCTTCAGTAAAGATTAAATAGCCGTGTATTTGAGAAAAAGCGATGAATCTCGACAGATATTCTCCGAACAACTTAAGAAGACCTTCAAAGGGGATGATAAATGTTCACCCGATCCAAAGGGGAGGAATCCTGAGTGAAGAAGCTAAAGAGATACTGACAGAATGGGCGGATGGTTACTCCGTATGTGATCTTTGTATTAAGGGCAGGATTGACCTCCTCGAAAATCCTCCGATAGCCGATTTCAAAAGAGATGTTGTCGAATTCCTGAATATGGATGATGTCAGGTTTACGGCTGGAGCAAGACATGCGAAATACGCGATTATGTCAAACTTTAGAGGTAAGACGATCGTTCTCGATTCCCTTGCTCATTACACATCTTACACAGCCGCGGAATTCAACGAAATGAAAATTTACGAAGTCCCGAATACCGGATATCCAGAATTCAAAATAGATCCCGAAAAATACGCAGAAGTTTTCGAAAAAGTCAAGGAAGATACTGGAAAATACCCTGACCTCGCTTTACTAACTCATGTGGATTACAGATTCGGTAATATGGCTGATGCGAAAAGAGTGGGAAAGATTTGCGAAGAATTCGGAGTTCCTTTAATCCTAAATACTGCCTATTCCTCAGGGATCATGGAAATCGACGGAAAAAAGCTAAAAGCAGACTACATCGTTGCGAGTTGTCACAAAAGCTGGGCGGCTACCGCACCCATCGGTCTCCTCGCTTCAAACGATTCCGAAATATTTAAGAAATCGGAAATTCAGACGGCTGACGGTAGATCTTTCAAGCACAAAGAAATCTCCCTCTTTGGATGCTCTCCCGTTTACGGTCTACCCATAATGACGCTAATAGCATCCTTCCCTCACGTTGTTAAAAGGGTGAAAAAATGGGATGAGGAAGTTAAAAAAGCGAGATGGGTTGTAAAAGAGCTTGAAAAAATTGAAGGGGTAAAGCTCCTAGGAGAGAGACCGAAAAACCACACGCTCATGCAGTTCGAATCTCCATCCTTCCACGAAATAGCAAAGAAACACAAGAAAAGAGGCTTCTTTCTGTATCACGAACTCAAAGAGAGGGGGATATTCGGAGTCCAACCAGGAATGACAAGGAATTTCAAAATAAACGTCTACGGGCTTAGTTGGGAAGAACTTGAGAAGGTTACAGAAGCATTTAAGGACATCGCTGAAAAATACGGTCTAAGCGTGGAATGAGGGTGTTTGTTGTTCACTATTCAGAGATCGCTCTTAAGGGAAAAAACAGATCTCTCTTTGAGAAAAAATTAATCGAAAACATAAAGAGGAAGATCGATGCAAAAATCAGGAGAGAAAGCGGCAGAATCATCATCGAGGATGATAACGCCGAAATCTCTGAATCGCTGAAAAAGATACCGGGGATAAAATACTTTGCACTTGCCGAGGTTGCAGATCTGGACATAGAAGAGATAAAAGAGAAAGCTCTGTCCCTTGTGAGTGGTGGAACGTTCAAAATAGAGACAAAGAGGAGTAACAAGAAATTTCCCCTGACATCTATCGATATTAACAGAATAGTTGGCGAATACATATTGAATAAGAAAAACATCAAAGTAAACCTAAAAAACCCAGAAACGACAGTTTTCATCGAGATATGCGATAAACAGTGTTACCTTTACACTGAAAAGATCTACGGAGTTGGAGGACTGCCATGTGGAGTTTCGGGAAAGGTTATTACCCTTCTATCGGGTAAGAAAAGTGCATTAGCATCATTTTTGATGATGAAAAGGGGAGCCGAAGTCGTGGCAGTTAATTTCTCAAAAACAAATGATGTTGTTTCCTATGCCAAAAAGCTTTCGGAACATCACAAGATAAAGCTTTACATAATCCCCAAGATCGTTAGCAGAGAGGAGATGATCAGAATAGCTAACGAAATTGCTAAAAAGGAGAATGCAAAGGGAATTGTTGTCGGTGATGTGATCCCAGAGAGCGGGGACATCGAATCCCTAAGCAAGTTGTATTCTCTTTCGGAATTGCCCGTTTTCACACCTGTGATATGTTTTGATAAAATCGAATATCCCGTTGAGATTTTTGAAAGGGAGCCCGTTAGTCAAACAAAAATTATTGAGTTTAACAATTAATCGCATGTGGTAAGAGTTGATCTAGCTTATTTAGCTGAGAATTTCCACATCATCCTCTCCGAGATATTCGCCGATCTGAACCTCAATTACCTCAAGAGGTATTGATCCGGGATTTTCAATTTGATGGAACTTTCCTGCTGGAACGAAGGTGCTTTCACCGTTTCTTAACAAGAATTCTTTACCATCCACCGTTACTTTCGCAGTCCCCTTAACAACAATCCAATGTTCGCTTCTGTGGTAATGCCTCTGGAGTGGTAGTTTCTTTTTCGGTAGTATAGTCCTTCTGTATATCTTGTAGAAGTTGTTCTCCTCAAGAATCGTCAGGGATCCCCACGGATGGTAGACAGTCCTGTGGAATTCGGCTCTCTTATCTCTCCGGCTTTTTAGCATCTCAACTATCTTTCTGACTTTCTGTGCCGATTTTCTTGGACAGACGAGAACCGCGTCTCTCGTATCGACAATAACAATTCCCTCTAAATCTATCGCCGCCACGAGCTTCTCGCTAAAAATGAGGTTGTTCTTTGAATCCAATACCAAGCAGTCACCCTTTAGTGTGTTGCCATTTGCATCTTTCTCGGAGACAGAATAAAGGGCGTCAAAACTTCCCACATCGCTCCACATAGTATTCAGGGGGACTACTGCTGCCCGAGAAGTCTTCTCCATAATTCCGTAGTCGATTGAGATTTCTGGTAATTTTTTGTAAGCTTCCTTAATGTCCTCAATTTCGAAGATTTTCAATATCTCCGGTTGATATTTCATGCATTCCTCGAAGAATACTTCCGCTTTAAACATAAATATACCGCTGTTCCAGTAGTATCCTTCATTGACAAACTTTTTAGCGGTATCGTAATCGGGTTTCTCGGTAAACGCCTCAACTAAGTATCCGTATTCGAGTTTCTTACCGGGCTTTATGTAACCGTATCCCGTATGAGGATGGGTTGGCTTTATCCCAAACGTGACCAAATAGTTTTCAGCAAGTTTCTCGGCATTTCTGAAAGCATTTATATACGATTTGTTGGCTTCGATTAGGTGATCTGAAGGGAGAACAGCTATTGTTTCATTTCCACTTTTCTCCACTATCACTTTTACTCCGTAACATACTGCGGGGAGAGTATTTTTCGCTTCGGGCTCTATTAGTATGTTTTCCTCGGGCAAATCCACTCCAATTTCCCTTAGCTGATCTCTTGTTAAGAATTTGTATCTCTCGTTTGTGACGATAAATATCTCATCTGGTTTCGAGAAGATTAGAGATCTTTTTACAGCCTTTTGGAAAAGGGAAGTCTCATCAAATTTAATAAACTGCTTTGGGCAATATTCACGACTCAAAGGCCAAAGTCTCGTTCCACTTCCCCCTGCAAGGATGATCGTCTTCAATTTATCACCCTAAGATAATTGGGAGGCAATTAAATATAATTTTCTCTTAAATCTACTGGTAATCGTTGAATATCGGAGATAACTTTCTTAACCGAGCTGAAAAAATTTGACTATGAAATTTTAAAAAATTTCAGAGATCTTGGATATTTAGCTTTCTCTTTATGGTTTCCACAACTTTTTCAATTCTTTCCTCAGCTGTTCCTAAATAATTCTCAGGTTTCAAAAGTTCTTCAATCTCCTCCTCACTGAAAAATCTCATCAATTCGCTTTCGATTATCACGTCCTTTAAATGCCTTTTCTCTTCGTAAGCCTTCATTGCGAGTTTTCTAACGATTTCGTGGGCTTCCTGTCTTGAAAAACCTTTCTTTGTCAGAGCGATCATTACCGCTTCGCTCATATTTATCCCAAGCTGTCTCTCCAAGTTCTCTCTTGCCCTTTCCTCATCAATTTCAAGATTCTGAATAAGCTTTATTGCCTTTGTAAGAATGTGATCCAATAAGATTGTGGCTTCTACGAGGGTTATTCTTTCTGCGGATGAGTTTGTGAGGTCTCTTTCTTCCCATAATATTGCAGACTGGTGTTGTGGCTCAACAAATCCCCTGATAATCCTTGCTAATCCGCAAATCTGCTCGCTGTCGATCGGATTTCTTTTGTGAGGCATTGTTGAGCTACCGACCTGTTTTCTTACGTCGAACTTTTCGAAAACTTCCTGCGTTTCGCTTCTCTGCCAAAGTCTGATATTCAGGGCGATCTTCTCGAGAGTTGTAGAAACATTCGCTAAAAACTCTATATATTCGCAGTAAATATCCCTTGGAATAATCTGACTGCTTATTATCGCTGGTTTAAGATTTAGATACTTCATAACCTTTTCCTCGATTTCGATTCCCTCTTTGCCGTAAGCGGCTTGTGTACCTACTGCACCGCTAAGTTGTCCTACGAGAAGTCTCTCTTTCAACTCTTCTAATCTCTCGAAGTGTCTTAAAATTTCGGACGCCCAGAGTGCAAATCTAAATCCATAGGTTGTCGGAAGAGCAGGTTGTCCGTGTGTTCTTCCGAGACATATCGTTTTTTTGTGTTCTAAGGCTTTTCTTGCTAAGATTCTGAGCAATTTGGAGAGTTTGTGCTCCAAGATCTTGACAGAATCTCTTAACTGTGTTGCTATAGCAGTATCTGTAATGTCATTGGATGTGGCACCGAAGTGGACAAATCTCCCAGCATTTTCTGCGACTTCGCTTATGGCTTTTACAAGAGCCATTACATCGTGTTTTATTTCGGCTTCGATCTCTTTAATTCTCTCTGGAGTAATTTTTCTTGAATTTTTTTTCGCAGTCAAGTAATCTTCAAAACTGAGGTAACCTTTTTCGGACAAAACTCTGAGCAGTGTAAGCTCGACCCAGATCATCCTTTTTATTTTGCTCTCTTCACTCCAGATTCTTTTCATTTCCTCAGTTCCGTATCTGTAATCAATTGGATGAACGATCATATCTATTTTCAGTTCTACCGATATATAAAAGTTAAAATATAAGCCTGTTATCCTCTTTCACTGCATCTTTAATGCAGAAAAATTCTTTTCCGATTCTTTTAAGGTATTTGCACCTTTTGCCCGTATATCCTGAAATGCATAACTGGCAATCTTCAGGATAAACTCTCTTTATGCTAAGACCGTATTTATCAATCATCGACCTCAACATGTCAATCACCCAGAAATGGTATACTCTGATATCATAAAATTCTTATTCTATTTTATGCTACAATTAGCAGGGTCCGTGGTCTAGGGGTTATGACGCCGCCCTCACACGGCGGAGGTCGAGGGTTCGAATCCCTCCGGACCCACTAGCTCTTTCGGTCTAATCCGTTCTTTCAGCTATTAATACCCACAAGCCCTTAGAGTTTAATAAAGCTTCTTTAGTAGGAAAAGGATCCGAAAAAGACGGGTATTACTTTCTGTGATGTGCTTATTGGATCTGCCGCAGTTGACTTAATATCAAAATCTTAGAATGAGCATTTGATCACCCTAATTTCTTCGGAAGTAAGGGCAACCATGCCAACAACTCTACAAAGGAATTTACGACAACAGCTGCTGTCCAGTAGATGAGAGAATATCCCCCAACAAGATAGTTTGGAAGCCTTATTCGTAAATCGGGGTCAACCAAATCTGTAAAGAGAGTCAGAGCAATGGAAATCGTGAAGAATAAAATGCCACCAAGAATGATCGTCTTGATTGTGGGTTTTACAAAGCGGTAATAAACGAGATGAATAAAAATCACGTAACCAATCCACAAGATAACTTTTGAGTTTATCACATAGAACATCGTCCACCTACCGACGTAGACATCTAAAAAAGGTTGGGGTAACATCAAAATACCGTATCCCGGAAAAGCAAATACATACGAAATTAAGATAACCAAGACCGCATACACTGTTGCGGTTAGAAGGATCTTCATAATCTCTAGAAAACTTCCTCCCTTGAATGGATTACGATACCTTCTGGTGTTATATCGTAGGGGTGGATTTTCTTGCTGTGATCTGATCCTCGCATTTTATATACCTCGATCCCCCTTACCCTTGTGTTTTCCTTTTTCGTGTAATACAGAACGATAACCCCATCCACGATAAAGTTCTCCACACCAAATCTTGAAATCTGTCCCTCTTCTACAACTTCTGCTGTCATGACTGATGTCAGCCCAAGAACTTCAAGAGTTGTGGCTATTTTCAGTAATTCAACTCTAAATTTTGCGATATTATTTATAGCGAAACCGATAGAAGTTGTGGAATCTAAAGCGGCTCTCAATGCATGAATTTCGTCTTGGATTGTTAATATGTTGTCTATAAGACTTCTTGTATCGAAAGGTCGTAAGTCTACGAATTTCTCATCGCTTGGTAATCCGATTTTTGCGGATGTTGCATCTATTATCGCCAACATGTTCTCATCTTCGAGTTTCTCGATGTCCCAACCGAAAGTTGTGAAAGTCTCCCTTAAATGCTGGGGTCTCTCCTCAGTTGCTATGAATATTCCCGGTTCGTTATAATTAACGGCCCCGCTGTATAGAAACTGCATTGCGAATATCGTTTTTCCGCTACCAGTCGGCCCCGAAACCAAGTAAGATCGATCTCTGATAAAACCGCCACCGCAAATCTCATCCATTCCCGGAATACCAACAGGACACCTCTCTAACATGAACATCACCTTCATAATCATAATTACACTGATCTATATAAATTTAACTTGAAAAGTTTAAAAAACTCCTGGAAATATTTAGACACTATGAGCAAAATAACCGTTAGCCTTATAAAGGCAGATGTTGGCGGACTACCGGGGCACGTCAGCGTTGCCGACGAACTCGTTGAAATTGCCGAAAAAAAGTTAAAGGAAGCAAGAGATAGTGGACTTATTATCGATTTCCGCGTTTTTAAAGCTGGAGACGATTTACAACTCCTCATGACTCACAGGAAGGGTGTTGATAACGAGGAAATTCACAGACTTGCTTGGGAGACGTTTGAGAAGGCAACTGAGATTGCTAAAGAGCTAAAACTCTACGGTGCTGGGCAAGATCTCCTTAAAGACGCTTTTAGCGGGAACATCAGAGGAATGGGTCCCGGTGTTGCCGAAATGGAATTTACAGAGAGGAAGGCAGAGCCTCTGATCGCATTCATGATGGATAAGACGGAGCCGGGAGCGTTTAACCTCCCGATATTTAGGATGTTTGCGGATCCCTTTAACACAGCCGGTTTGGTGATAGATCCTACACTCCACAATGGTTTCGTCTTCGAGATCTGGGATATTTACGAGCACAAAAAGGTGATGATGAAAGCACCTGAGGAGATGTACGATATCCTAGCTTTAATCGGTGCAAAATCGAGATTTGTGATAAAGAGGGTGTATCCGAAGCCGGGTGGGAAGCTTCCAGCCGACGAGCCCGTGGCTGTCGTGAGCACCGAAAAGCTATACCAGATCGCGGGAGAATACGTTGGTAAAGACGATCCCGTTGCCTTAGTCAGAGCTCAAAGCGGTCTTCCTGCAGTGGGAGAAATTTTGGAACCCTTTGCATTTCCACACCTTGTGAGCGGATGGATGAGAGGTAGCCATAACGGCCCGATAATGCCGGTTCCTTTCAGATATGCGAAGTGCACCCGATTTGACGGGCCTCCGAGATGTGTTGCAGCAGGCTTCCAGCTCGCAAACGGAAGGTTGATCGGACCCGTTGATCTCTTCGATGATCCCGCCTTTGACTACACAAGACAGAAGGCGATGGAGATCACGGAGTACATCAGAAGGCATGGGCCTTTCGAGCCTCACAGACTCCCCTTGGAAGATATGGAATACACAACCCTCCCGAAAGTTATGGAAAAACTCAGGGATAGATTTGAGGAGATCTAAAGAGCTTGCAAGAAAATCCATTCATTTTTTGGGATTACTTTATATCCCATCTCTTTTTTATCTTGACAGATTTATCCTTTGGAGCATCGTTCTATCTCTAACAGCTTTCGCTTTCTTTTTGGAGATCTTAAGGCTAAAAAACAAAATCAACTTAGAGCTCATAAGGGAGCACGAAAAGAGGAGATTCGCTGGATATTTTTACACTGGATTGGCTTTCTCCCTTATCACGCTGCTTCCCACTAATGCATGCGTTGTCGCGGCTTGTTGCGCTTTCGGTGGAGATGGGATCAGCGGTATAGTAAAGCAATTTGAAAAACGTCTGTCCGCCCCTTCTTTTATAGTGGTTTCCTTCAGCCTTTCCGTATCTTTCGGTACATCTTGGTTCCCATCTCTCGTCGCTACCGTTTTGTCTTGCTTAGCGGATGGCAAAAAGTTTGACGACAACTTTACAATTCCTATCATAGCGGGTTTGTCGTATCTAATTGTAGATAGCTTTTTTTGATGGTATCCAAGTGGTTATTTCCGATACCTATTTCAAAAACTCCTTTAGATCCCAGAATATCCTCGGATGTTTTTTGAAAACTTCTAAAGCTAACCTTCTGACACTCATCTCTTCTATCGGTAACCCCTCCAAACTTTGAGCTACTCTGTCAATGACATCGTCATCAAGCTTCAATAGTTTTTCCTGAATTTTTTTGTTTCTGACAAGATTCTTACCGAAATCGTTCTTCCACCTTTCGTCGTATCTCTGTAAGAACTTTTTTGAATAATCTCCTGCTTTAACAGCTTCAAAAGCAGTTATCCCTGCGAAATATCCCGCTTTCATTGCGTTGATTATGCCGCCTCCTGTTATCGGATCTGCGTGTCTTGCTGCGTCTCCGGCAAGCATAACGTTATCAGTCACGGCTGTCTCGATTGCACCCTTAACGGGAACTCCACCCACAACGACCTCTAATATCTCTCCATCGGGGAATTTTTCCCTTACGAATCTGTCGAGATACCACTTAGCGTTTTTTTCTGCCAAACTCGGCATTACTCCTACACCAACATTTGCAGCATCTTTCCCTTTAGGGAATAGCCAGATGTAACCGCCGGGAGCGTATTTCTTCCCGATCCAGAAGTATGTTCTTCTCTCATCGAAATCTATGTTTGTCATGAGATACTGAACACAACTGTCAATCTCATTGGGCTTTAGAGTCGTGTCTATCCCAGCCATCTTTCCGATTCTGCTCTCGATCCCGTCGGCACCTATTACTATCCTCGTTTTCAGTTCCTCTACCTCGCCCATGCTCCTTATCTTTAGTTTTACAAAACCGTCCTCCCTTTTCAGATCCACCGCGGTGGTTTTTGTGAGCACTTCAGCCCCCGCTTTCGATGCTAATTTCGCGAGAAATCTGTCGAATATTTTTCTTTCAAGAACATATCCCACCTCGTTTCCAGCTCTCTCCGCTGAGAGCTCTACTCTATACCCTGATGGAGAAATAATCTCGGCACTCTCAATCTCGCTTGCGATCCACTTTTTGTCTGGCTTAACGAATTGCTCCAAACCGTTCCTGCTGACACCTTCGGCACATCTTACAGGAACTCCTATCTCTTGTCTTTTTTCTATTAGAAGAACTTTTAGTCCTCTTTCGGCGGCTGTTTTCGCAGCAATGCTTCCCGCAGGCCCCGCTCCGACGACGATTACATCGTAGTCTATCATTCAACCACCTCTAAGGCGTTCATGGGACAGACCTTAACGCATATCTTGCAAAGAGTACACTTATCCTCGTAAATTTCAAGGAAAGTTTCAATTAACTCGTTTGCGTTATATTTGCAGACTGCAACACAGGCACCACAGTAACCGCATTTATATCTGTTAACTCTGAGTTTCATGGAACACTTTCAGCGAGCGGATAGATAACGCTTACTGTCCGCTTTCAAACCGTCTCATGTTCTTGTATTCCATTATTAACTCTTCAAGTCTTTTGAGTTTGTTTCTTTCCAGTTCTTCTAATGCTTCCTTTATCTTTTTCTCCAATTCGCTCGACTTTACGAGGACAAATTCATCGAAAACCTTGATTTCCAGCCTCTCAACGGGGATGATGGGTATCTTTTCCCTTTCGAATACTTCCCTTGCAAGATGGGACATGTCACCCTTTGCTATTAAAGCCCGAATCCCGTAATTAACAAGCATTTCGGCATTTGTTTTCCCAGCACCGCTAACGTTCTCTATGTAGATTATATCTCCTCTTTCAATTCCCTCTTTTTCGAGTTTTTCGATCTCATCTTTTGTGAATTTCTTCAAAACCCTTATCGCTTTCCATCCCTTGAATTCCAAGTATTTTATTTTCTTCAGTTCTTCCAATTTCTCTCTAAGCTCACATATTGTTTTATCTTTCTCCCTTATAATCTTCCTTAATTGCTCTATTTCTGACTGCAAGGACTTTACAAGATTTTCCTCTCTTATCTTGCGGTATTCTTCGGAGGAGATTGTGTAAATCTTATCTTCAAGTCTCTTTATCTTCTGCTTCAATCTCCTGATCTCCTCGTAGAGCTTTTGATTTTCTTCCTTTAATTTTGCGATAATTCTGTCCCTCTTCTTTATTTCCTCCGAGGTTACCTCAGCAACAACCTCTTGACTTTTTGTTTCTTCTTTAGCTTCGAGCATATTTCTGAGCGAAAAACCTTTAATTATTCCTGCTTTTATCTCCTCAAGATCATAACCTATGGGAATTCTCTTTTCAATGTTTTTCAATTTGTTCTTATAAGAGTTGTATGCATCCATTGCTGCAGCTAACGCATCCCTTTCATGATCGTTCAGAATCTTATAGCTACTCACAAGGTTTTTCTTCTTTTCTACAGGCAAGTCCTCTTTTGGAGAGTAAAGGATGCAGTTAAACGACGCCTTAAGCTTATTAACGTAGTCCGGGACAGTCTTCTTATCCGTTGCGATGACAACGGGTTTTCCGTGACTTAGTATGAAATCAACGACGTCAGAATAGCTCCAAGATTTCTTGCTTCTTATAGCAATCACATTCCCGTTTAGATCGATTAGCGCCACTCCGACAGTCGTTCCGGGATCGATTCCAACGATGAGATAGTTTTTCTGCTTTCTTATCGGTATGAATTCTATCTTGTCTTTTTCAACGGCTTCGACCGTCACCTGAACATCTCTCAGCTTGAAAGAGCTTATTGGAACTCTTTCTCGTGCCTCATTCACGATAAAAACACCTCTGCTAATTCCGCCGTACCCCTTTCGAACTTCTTCAACATAATCTAATCCATTTCTGTCCAAAATCTCTTTTATCTCTCTGTAAACCCTCCTGACGGCATCATGGACTTTTCTTTTGTATTTGTTTTGACGCCACCCTCCTTTTCCGAGGCTTCTATTTCTTGACACTTTGATTATGGTTTTATCTGTGAATATTGAGACTATTTCTCCTACACCGTATTTTGTCAGTAAAGCTGACACTCTTGCCTCATCAAACGGATTTCTTGGATGAATATCGATGCCAAATCTCTTTGAGAGCTTTGGAAGTGAAGTTTTCCCAGCAGTCTGGATTAACTTCGTATTGGGAGGTATGGATTTCAAAAATCCAACGAGATCTCTTTTATCTCTAAATATTTCGAAAATGTTATCAACCGCCACGTAATCTGGCTTTTTCTCTCTGATCAATCTGAATAATCTGTTTTTAGATACTTCTTTGCTCCACTCTTGATCTCCATCGATGACGTGGAGAGCGTATTTCTGGTTTCTTCCATGGGAGGATCCTTGAAGAATATCAACACCAAACACTATCATGTTTTTCCTTTTACATATTCCAGAACTTCATTTAAATTTTTCTTAACGCCGTAAGATCTTTCAAAGTAGCTTAAAACGTTCTCGATATCTCTAATGAGATAATCGTCAGCTTTCTCATCATTAACGTCAACCGATTGGGGAAAGTCGATAATCCACAAACCTTCCTCGCTTACTAAGATATTGAACTGGCTAAGATCTCCGTGAACGATTCCTGCCTCATACATTTTTTTGATTTCCTCAATTATCATTTCGAGGATTTCCTCAGGATTTTCGAGCCTGACTTTGTAGAGTTCCCTAGCATCTATCAGCTCCATAACAACAGCATTTCCCTCCCATGCTATCGGTTTCGGAACGCTGACGCTCCCGTAAAGTCTTTTTAAAGCTGTGAACTCTCGTTTTGCCGATCTGACAGTCAGAACTGTGTAGTGAAGGGTTCCGTAGTCCCTTTTTTCTTTAACCTTTTTGAAGCTTGGATATCCAACTCTGTGAAGTTTCAAGACGAGTTCCCCATATCTCTCCGAGAAACAGTTGAAAACCACACTCTCCTTACCCTCACCCATTAGCTTTCCAAGCATGTCTATAACATTTCTCCTGACAAGTCTTTTAAGAGAATACACTGAGAGACCCTTGAATGTGAAGCTGGAGCCGATGTATTCGGTGTATTTGTTCTCCACAAGTTTCATAGATGCTAATCTCTTTAAAATGGGTTCCACCTTCTCTTCACTAATCCCGCAATGCCTCGCTATTGCATGGGTTGGAACGAACTCAAAATCCCACATGTTTTCGAATATCGCATCCATGACGCACTCCGATTTCCGATCTACTTTTTTGTAAGTTTCAATCAGATCCACATATCTATTTAAAGCGTCATTCAATAAAATTTTCCGTGAAGTGTAGCAGGTGCAATCGAGAGGCCGTATACTATCAAAGGCATTCGGGGAAGCATTTGTGCTCAAAACACTTGAAAGAATACGTCTTAAAAAACGTTAAAAGAAGTATAAGGAAGTACAGAATGATTGAAAGAGAGGAAAGAATAGCAATAGCAATGAGCGGTGGCAAGGACAGCGTTGTTTTAGCGCACATTCTCATCGAGCTTTACGGAGATAGAAAAGACCTCGAATTTCATGCCATAACTATCGATGAGGGGATAGAGGGATACAGGCCACCGACGGTAAAAATAGCGGAAAAAGTCGCGAGGGATTTAGGGATCCCCCATTATGTAGTCTCCTTCGAGAGAGAAATAGGTCTAACGTTAGACGAGATGACTAAAAGAGGCAGAAAAAAGCCCTGCACTTACTGTGGTGTTTTCAGAAAATACCTACTTAACAAAAAGGCGAGGGAAATCGGTGCGGATAAACTCGCAACCGGTCACAATCTTGATGACGAGACTCAAACGATTTTGCTGAATTTTCTTCAATCAGACATCGAGAGACTTGCAAGGCTGATTCCTTCGAGAGTTCAAAAAGGTCTGATAATGAGAATAAAACCTTTGAGGGAACTTTATGAGAAGGAAATAGTAACCTACGCCCTAATTGAAGGGCTACCGATCTCTTTAGATGAGTGTCCCTACAGCTATTTTCCCGTCAGAGCGATTGTCAGGGATTTTCTTTACGAATTTGAAAACAAGTATCCGGGAAGAAAGTTTTCCGTAATGAGAAGTTTCGAAGAGCTCATCCCCTGCTTAAGGGAGATGTTCCCCCAGATTGAATTGAATGAGTGTGAGATATGCGGAGAACCAACACCAAAAAATGTTTGTCAGGCTTGCGTTCTGAAAAAAGAGTTAGGTCTGCTTTAATCTATATGGGATTAGTCCGAGGAATCCTGAGAGGAATCCACCGAATAAAGCCATAAGTAAATACGAAACTGCATTATCTCTAAGATACGAATAGGCTTCGGTTGTCGTTGAAAGGATGAAAATGGAGCCCCCCCATACGATTAGTCCGGCGGCTAATAATAGAAAAATTATTGAAAAGTATCTTAGGATCGATTTGCGTTCTATGAATGCGTCAAAAACTTTCCCGAGGATTATGCTGACACCTGCAAAGATTAACCACCACACACTTGAATAAACAAAAGCTACCAAAAGAATAAGGGGGCCCGGAGCTACGGTATCATTCAAAAGCCTCCAAAAACTGTTTACCCCCTGTATTATTCCGACCATTATCAGTATGAGAGCTATAAGATTTGTTATGAACGAAAATCTACCCTCGTAGAGAGATTTTTTCAGGTTTGAGAAGTAGTCTTCAACCACGTTTTCCATACCGTAGGCCTTCAGAAGAAAATACACTCCAACGATAAATATTAGAAATCCGTAACCCCACGTCGAAAAACCAATCATCGAGAACAGAGAATATATTATCAGCAGAACTCCAAGGGGTGTGAGAGTGGATTTTGCAATCTTAGGATCTTCGAGCATTTTCTTAATGAGATAAAAGGTGCTTTCGATGGTTTTGCTTTGTTTTACGATTATACGTCTTATACCATCAATTTTAAACCTTGAGGCAACAATCGGGATAACGAATTCATCTTCGCTTCCATCTGTTACAAGGATAACGCTATCAGCATTTGTAGTTTTTTTCAAAAAATCCAATTGATCTGATATTTTGGAATCTGAGATTATACCGACATTTTCATCTCCAGCCACAATTATGACTTCCACGTCCTCTTTATCCTTTAATTCGTCATAGATCTTTAGGGCACCGTATATCGTGTTCAGATCGCTGTCTTCCGGATCAGTTAATCCGAGTTTCTCCGCTGCTTTTAGGCACGCCTCTCTACCTATAACTGGAGATGATAGACCTGTTTTTCTTCCGAGGTCGTTGTCTCTATCGATAGCAATTATTAATTTCATAAGCTAATCAGCATTGGAAATTTTGTTTAAAAATTGTTTGTTCGATAAGATTTTTATTAATTTAACCAAAACATCTTACAATGATAGGATGGGAAGAACTAATCTTGATAATCGTGCTGGCCATTGTTCTCTTGGGGCCCGAAAACCTAACAGATATCGCAAAAAAGCTCGGAAAACTCTACATTGAATACAATAGAGCCAAGAAGAGGCTTGAATTGGAGATAAAATATGGCATCCCTCTCGACGATATGAGGGAGATAGATATATATACCAGAAAAAAGGATAGCTTGTGACGAAAATGATCGGCCCAAACGAGTTGATGATAATATTGCTGCTGATCGTAATCCTATTTGGAGGAAGCAAGCTACCGGAAATTGCAAGAAATCTCGGAAAAGCAAGCGGTGAATTTAAAAAAGCACAAAGAGAGGCTGAGATAGAACTAATAGAATTCGAAAGAAAGTTAAGAGAAGGAAAATTCAAATCTCAGGATGAAAAGAGGAAGAAACTTGAAGAGATTGCAAAATCCTTGAAGATTGATACAGAAGGATTAAGTGACGACGAACTTATTGAAAAGATAAAAGAAGCCTTAACTAAGGAAAAAGCGGAACCTTAATCATTTTTAGAGACTATTCTAAGTTTTCCTATACTCTCACGAATTTCGACATCAATGTTTTGGGCTTTGAAAATGTTCTCCAAAAATATTTTCAGGAATTTTATCTCAGAGGGACAACTTAATATTAACGTGAAGCAGTTTTTGGCATCCTCTTTAATTCTGAAGAAATTTCCGGGCTCCATATATTCGAGTATGCTTTTTATGTTCCTTAGGCCCTTATTGTAATATTGTATGCCATGCTCCTGTCCCGAAACTTCGATTAGCTTCCAGAATTTCTCATCGGCAACCTCATTCAGGATTTTCCAAATCGCTTCCCAGTGCTCTAAATCAACTATAACGTGTTCACCTTTTGAGAGGAAATCGATATATGTTTTCAAAACCTTTATTGATACTTTAGAGGAGACTTCTAAATCATAGTAAGTAGCGACTGCCTCTCTTATAATCTCGCTTGCGCTCTTTCCTGTTTTTCTTATGAGTTCTTCAAGTATATCTAATGTTTTTGAGTCAAGACTAATTGATGTTCGGTATACCATCTTTAGTTATCTATATTAGTCTCGTATTAGTATTTTTCGGTATAACTGGTTAAGACTCAATATTAATCTTTAAGAAATTATCGGAACAAAAAGATAATAAACGTCAGATAAACGGAGCAGCAATGAAATTATTGATTTTGTTCCTATCTTTATTGTTCGAAATCCTTAAATCCGAGCCTCCCGTAGTGATTCACCCGACCGTATGGTTTGGAAAAATCGTGGGATATTTGGATAAGAGATTGCCGCCCACGCTATTTTTCGGAGGGATAACATTAATGATAACTGTTCTTTTTGCTTACTTCTTGTCAAAAATTCCTGAATTCCTTCCATTTCCCTTTAAGATTCTGGCTCAGGCTTATCTGCTTTATTCAACCATCTCTATAAGAAGTATGGTCGAACATGCCAAAAACTGCATACATAACGACAGAATACTGCCCGAAAATGTTCAAAAGATCGTCAGCAGAGATACCTCGAAGCTTTCAGATCCGCAACTCTGTTCAGCGGTGATCGAAAGCGTTTCGGAAAACTTTGTGGACGGGGTGTTATCTCCGCTGTTTTATTACGCTCTTTTTGGACTCGAAGGAGCTCTAATCTACAGAGCGGTAAACACCTGCGACGCCATGCTTGGATACAGAACTGGAAAATACGAAAGGTTCGGGAAGATAGCTGCGAGGGTTGATGATGTTCTGAATTATATCCCTTCAAGGCTGTCTCTTCTGCTTTATGCTCTTTTAAGCAGGCGAGCAATCGTTTGTGGAATTAGAAAGAATCCAAAGTTAAACGGGAATTCGATTGCAGCAATGGCTGGCTTACTTAGAGTGAGGCTTGAAAAACCAGGGAAATACGTGATAGACTGCGGTCGGGAGCCGAGCGTTCAGGATGTTATAAAATCGATAAGATATTTTGTAATTATCTCCGGAATTTCCTTAATTTTGACGGGATTGCTTATAGCTCTTTTGGAAATGTTAAAATACTGAATCCACCATCTGTTTAGAAATGAAAGTCATAAGAGTTAATTCTCTGAGAGAGTTTGAGGTCGATGGTGAGATAAGCGTGGGATCTTTTGTATTAACGGATAACATCATCGGAGTTTCCGCAACAATATACCACCAAGAGGAGGAGCTCACGAAATACCTTAGCAAAGGAGACATGGATATGCTGAGATCCTTCTTACCGGATATTTTGGAACCAAAATACATAACAAGGTGCTACGCTCTCATGGATACCAAACTTGAAAATCCCAAAAATCTCCCGAAAATAGGTAGCGATGTGAAAATCCTCGATGACGATTCGATAAAGAGAATACACGTTAAAAACGGAGAGCTTTGCATTCCTTACCTCCCGTTTCTGATAAAAAAGGACATCGAAGTTTCCCGGCATATAGTGACAAAACTGATAGAACTTTTCCCGGAGTATCGAGACGTTCTTGAAATTATCCTTGCGGAGATCGAATTCAGACTGATAGAGGAGGTAGATTTATGAAACCGATAGGTCTCGTAAAGGGGCCTGCCGAAAATCCTTACGAATTCAAATTTATAACTCCAGATAATAGCCTTTTAAAGAACGGGGAGTTCGTCTACTATCTCCACAACGGTAGAAAAGTCCTATGTCGTGTTGTGAAACGGAATCCTCTGAGGCAGTATCCCGATCTTTATTTATCGAATCCATCCGTCCCACCTGAAAAGATTTTGAGAACAATTGGGATGAGTAACAGAGAGTTCGATTTATACGAGATAAAAGCCGTAATAATGGGGTATTTTGACAAAAAATTGGGTTTTATAAATCCAAGAATTCCACCCAAAACAGGGCAGCCTGTTTATATTGCAGAAAGAGAAGTCATAGAAGAAGCCCTTTTAAAAAAGAAGGTAAAAGAATTCGGAAGCGTGCACATAGGATATCTACTGAACAGGGAGGAAGACATCCCGGTTACGATCGATACTGCTTTGGCCGTTAGTGAACATATGGCGATTCTCGCATCCACCGGAAGTGGAAAGAGCTACCTCGCCGGTGTGATTGTCGAGGAGCTCCTGAAGCCATACAACAGAGCCGCCGTAATCGTTTTTGATCCCCACGGTGAGTATTACACCCTCAAAGAAATCGAAGGCATGGATGAGTTCAGAGATGGGGATTACCGACCCTATGTCAGAATTTTCGGGAGAGAAGACATAAAGCTAAGGTTAAGCGAGCTTGAATTCGACGAACTCGTGAACATACTTCCAAATCTAACTGACAAGATGGAGGCAATTCTCAACAAAATCTACAGAGATCTCAGCGGAAATCACTTCACTGTTAGCGATTTAATAAAAAGAATCAAAGAGCTTGAAAAAAGCGAAGAAACTACTGCAAAGGGATTACTCTGGAGGATAGAAAGATATCTGAAGGAGATTGATCTCATCGATGATTACAGACACATGGAGCTAAAAAGCCTCGCAAAACCCGGACAGGTGAGTATCCTTCAGATGACGGAGATGAGCGATCTGGAACAGGAGATTCTGGTATCAGCGTTAATGAAAAGGATTCTAAAAGCAAGAATCAACGCCGAAAAAGGGAACTCCGGGGAGCGCTTAGAATATCCTGTCTTCGTAATAATCGAAGAGGCTCACAGATTCGCATCAAGAGAATCGAGAAGCTTTAAAGTCCTCAGGACAATTCTGAGTGAGGGGAGGAAATTCGGTGTCGGAGTTTGTCTGATCAGCCAAAGGCCATCGAAAATCGACAGCGACATTCTGAGCCAGTGCATGACTCAGATCGTAATGAGGATAATCAATCCGGCGGATCAGGAGAACATAAAAAGGAGCGTAGAAAGCATTGGGAGAGATTTGATAGACGAGCTTCCAGGGCTGACAAAGGGGCAGGCGATTGTTGCGGGAGTCAGCGTGAACGCACCAATTCTGATAAGGGTTCGCGAAAGATTGACAAAACACGGAGGCGCCGGGAGAATCGCCCCTGAGGAGTGGATGAAATGGACTGAAAAGGGTAAAGAGAAAATTAAATTTAAAGAAGAAAACCTGTCCCTCTTCTGGGATGAGGATTGACAAGTGGTTGGTTCTTCAGGGCTATTTCGATTCGAGGAGCAAAGCCAAGGAAGCCGTGAAGAGGGGACTTGTTAGGGTTAACGGAAATATCGTCAAGCCTTCATATGAGGTCAAAGGTGATGAAAAAATAGAGATCCTTGAGAGCGGGAAACCGAAGGGATATTTCAAGCTCAAAGAACTCGATATGGAGTGGGGGATTATCAAAGAGGGAGACGTTGTTTTAGATTTGGGAAGCAGTGCGGGTGGGTTTCTGCTCTATGCAAGCGAGAAGGCTAAACGAGTAATAGGAATTGAAGTCAGCAGAGAATTCGAAGAAGAGCTAAAGAAGATAGAGAAAAGCAGGAACAACGTCGAAGTTATAATAGACGACGCTTTCAAGATAGATACTTCGAAGCTACCTAATTTTGATCTGATCCTTTGCGATCTGACTTTAGAACCGGAAGATTCATTCAAAGCGCTTCAGAGATTCTTAGATAAACTGAAAGACGATGGTAGAATACTCTTTGTATCGAAAGACAGAGAGTTCCAGTTTCCAGAGAATTTCAACGTGATAAAATCGAAGAAGGCAGAAGACAAGAGGGAATGGTTTTACCTTGTTCGAGTTAAGTTGAGGAGGAACTCATGAATTTCCCTTCAATTGTGTTAACTTCCACCTTGAAAGACTTCCAGCTCACAAGGAGTGTGAAAGAAAATTAATATATACTACTCTGTTGAAACATATAATGGGAGGTATAGAAATGGGTCTAAGAAAATTAAAACATGAGGTTGAAATGACGTTAAGACATTTCAGAGTTCTTAAAGCTGTAAAAGATAACCAGCCCATTGGTATCTTCAGGCTTTCTGAGATACTAAACATGCCCAAACACAGGGTTAGATACTCTCTCAGAGTCCTTGAGCATTCTGGGGTAATTGAGCCATCTCAGCACGGTGCCATAATCCCGGAAGGTGCCGAGGAGAGAATAAAGAAAATGAAAGAAGACCTAAAAGAAATAAAAAAATATCTTGAAGAAATCGAGAAGATTGCGAACAGTCTTTAATCAACTACTTCCGCAAATCCATAATTTCTGAGAACTTTGACGATCCTTATCGTCACCACATCATTGATTTGAGTGTTGGGCACAAAAACGATATATCCATCTATTCTTGCGATTCCATCTCCGCCGCTGCCCAAACTTTCGATTCTTACTTTTCTGACATCCCCAACTTTTACTGGTGGTTTCCTTTTAAATTCCATTCCAAACACCTCGAATTTTATTCTCTTCTCTGTCAAATTATATAAATCTTTCCCAAGGATTTTTTAATTACTTCAAGCGCCGAGGAAAGGCTTATATATCTGTGTCCTTAAGAAATCTACGAACGATGGCCCGGATGGGGTAGCGGCTATCCTCTGGGACTGTGGATCCCAGGAGCCGGGTTCAAATCCCGGTCCGGGCCCTTATTCGAAAGTCATTTTCCGACTTTTCAGATGTGATGAATAACCGAACTGTGATGTGGATGTTGCTTTGACAGGAACCCTCGCCCTTTGGGAGGGGTTAGAGTTTATTGTCTGATAAGGTGAGTGATATCCTCTGGCTTTGGTCTTTCGAATGCGGGAACGTTGTTGATGCAGCTTCAATGTTTGCAGAGAGAGTTTAACAAATCTGACCACTTAAGAGCTATTCTTTCCCATCTGTAATCATCTGGAGGAGAATGCTGTTCACGATGGTTAAATACTCTAATCAAGGCAATTTTTATTGAATCTGAATCACAGGGCTCGACAAATATTGTGCCAGAGTAGGCGCCGAGCAAAATAGTTTATGAGGAACTTCTCAGTGGGGTTGGAGATGGGCTTGAGATACCGCTGAAAAAGGCCAAGATTATGCTTGTCGGCCTTCAGGGAAACGGTAAAACAACCACTGCAGCAAAAATGGCGAAGTATTTTAGCCCCGATGTCATCCCTGAGAGACTTTCAGAGGAGCTTGAAAACATTACCGGTGGAAGACAGTATCAAACTTAAAGCAGAGAACACTTGAAGAATTCTACCTGAAGGGTGTGTTTTTACTAACTTATTACACAAAGCCCCGTGGTGTAGCGGTCAATCATGCGGGCCTTTGGAGCCCGCAACCGGGGTTCGAATCCCAGCGGGGCTATTTAACTGGTTGTCCATAGAATCCATGAAACTCGTTAGCTGACAAAAGTAAAATTAAAATTCTCTCCAAACTCTATTAAGATGGTGAAGTTTTCTGTAATTGTCTCCACCTACACAAAAGAAAGAGAAAACGATGTTTTAAGGTGTTTGGATTCGCTTTTCAACCAGAGCAGGAAACCTGATGAGGTTATTCTCGTGCTCGATCCTGTTGATGAGTTAGTGGAGTTTTACAGTGGTTTGGTGCCTGATAAGGTAAGAATAGTGATATCCTCTGGTTTTGGTCTTTCAAATGCCAGAAATTCTGGAATAGATAATGCTAAAGGGGACGTTATAGCTTTCTTGGACGATGATGCATGGGCTGATGAGAGGTGGCTGGAAAATCTGCTTAAAAACTTTGAAGATGAAAAAGTCTGGGTTGCTGGAGGCAGAATTGTTCCAGTGTTTGATAAAGGAAGACCGAAATGGCTTAGCGAAGAACTTGACTGGATTGTGGGGTGCACATATAAGGGAATGCCGGAAGAACAGGCAGAAGTAAGAAATCCCATAGGGGCGAACATGGCATTCAGAAGGGAAGTTTTTGAAGTTGCAGGGAAATTTAAAACAGAGATAGGAAGATACGGTAAAAAACTGCTTGGAAGCGAAGAAGCTGAACTTTGTTTGAGGCTGAAAAAGTTTAAACCTGATGTAAAGGTTATCTACGACCCCTCTGCAGTTGTTTACCACAGGGTTCCTGAAAACAGGGTAAAGCTTAGCTATGCTTTGAAAAGAGCTTATTACGAGGGCTTTTCGAAGGCAATTCTGGGTAAAGAATACCAGCTTACCACTGAGAAAAATTATCTCAGATTCATTTTAAGATCTTTGCTAAGAAGGAAGCTGGATGAAATCTTTGGAATTCTGGTTGTTGTTCTTTTCGTTGCACTTGGAAACATTCACGGCTATCTCCATGTTAATCTGCTCTCTAAAGTGTAGTTGAGGGCAAAAGCACAGAAGATTCCTGCAATGTTCGATAGTATATAGTAAAGTCCAAGGAATTCTGTTAACGAGTAAAGGACAAAAATGTTCACTGCAATTCCAAGAATCCGCCAAAGATTACTTTTCAAAAGTCTCTGAAAGAATACACTCAAAGAACTACTTCTTTTTTCTCTGAAAGTCCAAAAGTCATTCGCAACGAACTGAAAAACTATTGCAATCTCCAAAGCTATTATTGATGAAACAAGATAATACAATCTGCAGAATTCAGTTAGAATATAGAGTAAGGATGTGTTAACGATTGCTCCTCCGGCTCCCACCAATGAAAATTTAAACAGTCTTGAGATTCTCATTGCTCTCTCTTATAGAGCAAGAGATCTGTTCCATCCGGAAGTTTAAATGTCGCTACATTTTTGAACTCGCTCTTGTGCTCATAAAAGAACTCATAAAGGCTCTTTTCCTCCTCTCCATATACACCTTTGTGTTCTCTCGGCTCGATAATTACAATATAGCTTATTTTATCGAAGTTTCGAACGAACGTTGTGTATCCTATGTAGACTCCATTATATACAGCAAATCTGTAGCCGTTTTTTAGCCGGTAAAATTCGAGCGATTGACCGTTTAAATACTGATGATCGGGCAGAACCACCACGACTTTTCCCTCTCCACCACTATTTTCAATGGTTTTGAGCAACTCGTTTATCTTCCAGTCCTCTTTACTTGGACTTTTAGGATCCGGAAAAATCTTGCTATCTAAAGCTGGCTGACCGAACGTGATAGCTGAAATGTTAAGAACTCCAAACAAAAGAATTAGAGACGTCAAAACCTTTCCTGATCTACTCTCAATTAGATCTCCAACAAACATCCCGATTGAGACTGCCAAGAATGGAAGAGTGGGTATTATGTATCTTGGGTCTTTGTTTGAGAGAAGTGTTAGAATAACGTATGGAATTGCCACGGAAATAAGAATCATTGCCCCCATTAAGCGATCCCGTTTATAGAAGTAAAAAAGTGAGATTAGGAAAAATAGAGCAAAGAGCAATCCTATGTGGTCAATTAAAGCGTTCGCGTAATATATCCAACCTTGAAGTGTTAAAAATGTTGGATCTCCTTCCCTCCCACCGATGTTTGCGAAGTAAGTGAGTCTCGCTAAGGTAACATTCAGATTTGGCAGATACCACCATGCTGCAGTAAAAAATGTAAGAATAATGGAAAGTCCCACATTTAAATATTGATTTGTTCTATTTTCTACTTTCTCATAGAGACGAAGGTGTTTCTTCGAACAGAATCTTCTGATTCCGTGCTTCAACCCATTCTTAACCACTTCATAGCAGTAGGGACACCTTGTGGAGTAATTAACAAGAAATATTGCAAAAATTGCGGGAAGAATGTAAATGAATGCAATCCATTTGGTCAGTTCAGTTAAACCGAATGAGATTCCAAAAAGAAGAGAGTACTTCGTATCTCTGAAGTCTTTTGATCTTAGGTAGAAATAAATGGTCAGAGCGACGAGTGACGTTAGAGCGAAATCGATCATGTAAACTCTCTGAAATTCTATTAGAACTGGAAAGACGGAAACTACAATCGATGAAATGATACCGACTTTTCTGTCTTTTAATATTTCCCCAATCCTGAAAACCGAGTAAACGAGTACAAAATAGTAAATAATGTTTGTGAGAATTGCAACTTTCTCAGAGAAACCAAAAAGGAAGTATAAAAGAGTCGATGATAGGTGGAAAAAAGGTGGGTAGTAGTTGCTTACCTTCACGATGTTTCCCATGTCGAAGTTTTTAATAAGGTGGAAGTATATAAGTGAGTAATACATGTGAAGCGCTGGATCCCATGATTGAGGGACATCGTTTGAGAAGACAAAATAGATATTTGATGTTGTTACCATAAGAGCAATTAACAAGAGTGTTGCGAATAAAAGCTTATTATTTCCAAATCCCACTAAATTCATATTGATTTGTTGAAAAGAGTCTCTTAATAAAGTTTCCGATATGTGATATAAACATGCTCACTTAACAGATGCATCCACAACAAACTGGTGAAGGTAATGTGAACTTGATCTGATATACAAAGAGTTCTTTCTATCGAACGTCAAATACATATAACCTAGCAAAAATGGATAAAACGTGAAAATAGCTCAAATCTGCCCGAGGTTTTATCCGGATATAGGCGGTGTTGAAACCCACGTTTACGAAATTTCAAGGAGATTGGCTAAGGAATTCGAGGTGGAGATTTTAACAACAGACCCAAGTGGTAAGCTGATTAAGATTGAGGAGTTTGAAGATTTTAAAGTCATGAGTTTTAGAGAGTTCAGGAAAATCAAAAAACATATAAAAACAGATCAGGCTGTCAGTTTTTTAAATATGAAACTGCTCATACTGACTACCTATTATCCACCTGAAAAAAATGCGGCAAGTGTGAGGATACATCAAATAGCCAAGAGATTCTCCTCCAAAGAGGATATTCGTCACATAAAAGTAGTTGTATTTAATCCGCTGGCTAATGAATATAAAAAGGATATGGAAGAAAAGAAAGTTGAAGTACTTAGACATAAACGAAAAATAATACCAGCATCGATTTTCTTGCCGCAGAGTTTGAATCCTTTAACATTTATTGTTTGGATATGTATTGCACTTAAAGAAATTATTAGGTACAACCCCGATGTAGTATTGACATCAACTCCCCCATTTGCACCGGTAATATCCTCCAGTATAGTTTCAAGAATTTTTAACAAACCTTACGTAATTGATTATCGAGACGATATGACCAGTATTATAGACAGTATTGCAAAGACTAAAAGAGTCTACGTTCGATACCCATTAGAACTTGCGAACAAACTTGTCTCAACATTTCTGAATTATGCTTTGAAGAATGCATCACTGATATGTACCGTAAATGAAGTATTGCAAAAAAAGCTATTAAAAGTGAATAGAAATGTAATCGTAGTACCTAATGGAATAGATACTCAGGAGCTGGATGAGGTCAAGAAGAATTTTGATAAAAAAGAAGTGCTTAAAAAAAATAAGATACCTTATTCTGAAAATTGCCGAATTATTGTGTACGTTGGAGATTTAGACATGCCATACTATATACCAGAAACTCTACTCAAACCGTTAGAAGAGTTGCTAAAGAATGGGTATGATTTAAAATACATTATAGTCGGCGATGGAAAACGTAGAAAGCTGATAGAGATGATGATAAAAAGAATGGGTTTAGAAAAACATGTCTTTTTAGTAGGTAAAAAAAAGCACAATGAAGTCCTCGAATTATTACTTGCTGGCGACATTGCATTTTATTCACTACAAAAAGAGTATCCACAAGCAAAACATGCGATTGGCGTTAAAGTTTACGAATACTTAAGTTGTAAACTACCAATACTTGCCATAGCCGATGCAAATTCTGCTGTATCCAATTTGATAGAGAAATATGGGGTTGGAGTGTTTGTCAGTTGGGAGAAAGTTGGTGAACTCAAAGATGCCTTAATAGACCTTATAGAAAACTCAAAAAAATACAAAGATAATTTAGAAACTCACTATAAATATTTCATAGAAAAATTTGACAGAAGTAAAGGAATAGATTTGTTGTATAATGCAATCAATAATATTAAAAATCTAGAAATACAATACAGCTTCAGGTGACAACTGTGAAGATAGCGACTATTTTTGGTGCTCGTCCACAGTTTATCAAAATGGCTCCAGTTTCGAGAGAATTAAGGAAAAGAGGAGTAGAAGAAGTGGTAATACATACTGGCCAGCATTATGATTACGAAATGGATAGAATATTCTTTGAACAGCTTAACATTCCAGAGCCGGATTACAATCTCGGCGTTGGTTCTGGAAGCCACGGTTATCAAACGGGTGAAATGCTTAAGGGAATCGAAGAAGTTTTGATGAAGGAGAAACCAGACTTAGTCCTTGTTTATGGGGACACTAATTCAACTCTCGCTGGGGCTTTGGCTGCTGCGAAGCTCCACATTAAGGTTGCTCACGTTGAAGCAGGCTTGAGGAGTTTTGATAAGAGAATGCCAGAGGAAATAAACAGAATCTTGACCGATCACGTTAGTAATTATCTGTTTGCCCCAACCAAAACCGCAGTAGAAAATTTGTACAATGAGGGGATAAAGAACGGTGTTTATCAAACTGGAGATGTCATGTTTGATGCACTGCTTTGCAACATCAAAATTGCTGAAAAAGAATCGAGGATCTTAGATAAACTGGGATTGAAACCAAAAGAATACCTTTTGGCAACAGTTCACAGGGCAGAAAATACAGATGATAAGAAAAATCTTGAGAGCATAGTAGAAGCATTTATTGAATGTGAAAATTTAATTGTTTTCCCAGCCCATCCAAGAACTGTGAAGTTCCTGAAATCTTATGGACTGTACGAACGACTCGAAAATGCAAAAAATGTGCTCCTAACTAAACCAGTTGGATATCTTGACATGCTCGTTCTTGAGAAAAATGCAAGGAAAATTTTAACCGACAGCGGCGGAGTTCAGAAGGAGGCCTATTTTTTGAAGGTGCCGTGTATCACGTTAAGGGATAGAACGGAATGGGTCGA
>CAZZMN010000027.1:0-4743 GCA_964655455.1 uncultured archaeon | reverse complement strand
GGAGGAGAGAATTGAGATAGTCAAAAGAGTTACAGAATTTCAAAGGGATCCGATGGCGTTTTACGAAAAATACAGAAGCCATGATGAAAAACTGAGAGATAAGATTTCAAATGCCAGAAAAATTCTTGATGAGGTTGTGATTTCGGATGATCTTCTAAAATTACTTGCCGAAACAATAATCAAAATGGGAATAAAAACCCACAGAGCAGAAATAACAACAGTGAAAGCGGCAAAAGCCATAGCAGCCTTTGAAGGGAGAAAAAATGTTACCATTGAAGATTTAAAAAGAGCTATGGAGCTGACATTACCGCACAGGATAAAGTCAAAACCTTTCCAGAAGCCTCAAATACCTGAACTGGAGATTCCAGAAAAAAAGACGGAAGAGCAAGAAATGGTTAAAGAAAATCCCGAAAAGAGAGAAGAGAGCGAAAAAAGTTCTGGAAAACAAGAAAAAAATGAAAATCATTACGGGAACTCTGAAAAGGTATTTGATTCGAGTGATTTAAAATTGGAAATTAAGGATTCAAAGTGCTATTCCGAGAATTTCGGATATAGAGCTTCGAGGGACTGTAAAATTACTTTAATCGGCGAAAAGATTGGAATTCCTGTTTCGTATATTCCGAAAATACGTGAGAGCAGTGACATAAACATTTTTGCAACCCTTAACTCTGCAGCAATTCGAGGATTTCCGGTGGAGTTTAAGGATGAGGATATCAGAATAAATGTCCGAAAAGCCAGAGCTCCGAGGCTGACTGTGATACTCCTTGATTCAAGTGGAAGCATGGGATTGCAGAAGAGAATAAGTATAGCCAAAGGGATTGCAAAAAAGCTTGTTGAAAATTCTTATCAGCGCAGAGACTGGCTTTCTCTTATAGTTTTCCGAGGAAATGAGGCGGAAGTTGTCATGAAACCGACGAAAAAATACGAGCAAATATTCGATTTAATCGACCACATTCCAACAGGTGGAAAGACTCCACTACCTTCTGCACTTCTGAAGTTGATCTCTGTTGCCAACAGCATAAAGAATGCTAAAGTGAAGGGGATACTCATCACCGACGGAAAGGCAAACGTGCCAGCTTTTGGAAGTGTTGAAGAAGATCTGATTCAGATTTGTAACTTGATGGCAAAAAGAGGTATAAAGCTGGAAATTTACGATACAAGAACCAAGATATTTGACCCCTCGCCAAGCTATATAGAATTAATTTCGGAGATTACGAATGCAAAAATTAACAGAGAGTTCTAAGTTTTTCCGGGTGTTCAAATGAATGTACAAAGCATCCTATACTCGATATTTGTAATGGCAATATCGTGCTTTCTCGGAACATTTCTGGCAAACTTGCTCGTAGAGCTTGGACTTGCTAAGACATTTTCGAAACCACTATCTCCTTTAATGAGGCTCGCAAATCTTCCGACAATCTTTTCAATTCCTGCAGTCGTTTCTATAGTGGATATCAGAGGAGGCCTAAGCATTGTTGAATCAATCAGAAGAAGGGGTGAAATAAGTGATAACACAATTGTGACGTATAAGCTTGTAACAAGCCCATTCTCAGCAATATCTTTTCTTTTTCGTTACTATCTACCAGTTTCTCTGGTTGCCTTAGGCCCCTTTGCCGGCTCGATTTACATTGCACTGAACTTCATCGCTGCAGTTATCTCGATGGTAATAGGTTTAATCTATGGAAGAATCCGGATAAAATATAAAACTCAAGGGTTTAAAATTCCAGAAATAAAAGATAAAGGGAAGAATGTAATCAGAAAGTCCCTAAAATTTGCTTTTGAGATTACAAGGAGAATCATAGTAAGATACACGATAATAACAGCAGTGATCTCCGCTCTAATTTTTCTAGGTTTTTTTGATTTTCTATCAAAAGAAATTGATGTTTACACAAGAAATTTCGGATTTTCCTCGAATTTTGCAGCTTTGATTTCGATATACACATTCAGCCCCATTTCATCAGTTCTGGTAGCAGGAGAAATGCTCAAAAACGGAATAATAAGCGTCAAAGAGTGTCTCATAGCGCTTCTAATTGGCAGATTCTTATTCATAACTATAATGGATTATCCCCGCCACAGTTTCCCATTCTATGTCTCCATTTTTCCAGTAAGACTTGCTACAAAGCTCGTTATAGCTGGAATAATAGTCAATGCAATCGCAACTCCAATTCTGATTTCAGTCGTCCTGATGATCCTTTGAAGAAAATCGAAGCTTCCTAAATTTTTAAATTTTCTTAACCAAGCTGACCTTCTCCCCACCCTAAAGGGCGAGGGTTCCTGCTAAGGCAGGGAGGTTTGGGCTGTTTCGGTTTTCACAATCATCGCTTGCCTCGCTTGCTTGTCTTGGTTTAGCGCTTTTAACATTACTAAGGAAACAGCAGTATGTGAACAACCAGCTCGACAATGCTCATGGAGTCAACCACTCCATATTACACGATTTTAATAACGTGCTTACGAAAACCCGGGGACCAGTTCCCTCTCTTCGACACGGCGTGGCAAAGGATTTCATGCGGAACACTACTAGTCCTCCCAAACTTACTGACAGTGTACTCAAGATCCTAAACCTATCCTCGTCGGATACCTTCGAGAAGTCCAGCGAGCTGTACCACTCCACAGAGAGCACCAAAATATTATCAGGTCGTCAGAGTATATGAACGTATGTGGCCTACTTAGTACATGAAACACGTCGTGACAATAAATATGGGGTCTCGCGGAAAACATGCGGGAGCGGACCCGCCGGGATTTGAACCCGGGATCTACGGCTATAAGGGCTGGTGCAGGCTTACAGAAGGAGCTGTTTTGATGGCTGTTGAGGCGAGAAAAGAGCTGTTAGGGGCTCCCAAGGTTGAGGACTACCTCAGCGAGGAGGAAGATTTCACGTTAGCAGCATACAGGCTCCCTTGCGGACTGGACGGCGATACAACTTTTTACAGCGAGCTCGTCTTCGTCTACACCGATTTCTTAGAGCAGGAGAGGTTCGACCGCATAGCTGAGCAGATGGGAGAGCAGAGCTTCTTCAGATACGTCAACTACTACGAAAACATGTTCTCGAGGAGCGTTTATGTCATTGCAAGGAGGTATAAAGGCTTCATAAGAGCAAGAAAGGTTGGAAGGAACACATTTGTTGCCCCAGCAGTTGGAAGGGCGAGGTACATAACTCCGCTCGTCTACTTTGCTGACTTCATCAGAGAAAGAATAGATGGCTTCATGCATAGGTTCTTCTCTCACTGGAGAAAAAGGAGGGATCATCGCATTCACAGGATATTCAAAGAGACTGTCAAGCTATGCTATGTCCCGGATGGTCTTTCTGCATTCGACATATTTAGCTCAAGATTCTTGCTCTATATATTATATAATAGAGTCAAGAATCAAAGATTTAAAAGAAGGAAGTGCAATCTCAGAAAACGTGTACAGGACTGCAAGATCTCTTCTGGCTATTCTCAAGACTTGTCTTAGGCATCTGAAAGCTCTGATGGAACCATTCTTAAAAGAAAGAATGGTAGAGGCAGCACTCAAAATGCTGAATGAGAGGTTCGGGAGAAACATATTCATAGCGATCCGCTTGGTGATCCGCTATTTGAGATCCCATGAACCTCCATGGATCGAGCGGCTGAGGAAAAGTACTGAAAAAATGCTCGAAGAGCTGTCGCAAGCAGAGGTGATAAAAGAGCCATCCAGAGTCATCCCGGGCAGGGATGCTTTGACATAGGTTCTGAGCATGATAGCAAATATAGCTGTGGATGCGACCTCGAAAACGCCTGTATGCACATTAAAGACTTGGACACATTCATGGCTACTTGCTAGCGAATAGAAACTGCTTTTAATCCCATTTTGCCCATACCGCGTAGTTAAGTAGTTAACTGGTGTAGTTAGTTAACTACTTGACCAGTGCAGTTGAGCGGTTTAGGCCTTCAGAGTTCTGACAGCGCTTCCAAAGGCGATTGGAAAACGTAGTTAAGAGATGTAGTTAACAGGCGTAGTTAGCTGAGTAAGCTCAAACTGCTGCAAGAACTGGAGCGGGTAGATCCTAATTACTTATTAGCTCCGATGCTGATATGAGACAGTGGGGAATTACAATCACTTAGAGGTTGATGAGAAGGAGCCCGGGCCAGATGAGGTGTGCCTTGGAAGGCTCACGGTGAAAAAGATAAGGCAGGAGATATCTCTATGTCCAGAGAAGGTGAAAGGCAGAGTGAAGTCTGTCTACATATGCAGCGTAGATGATCTCTTGAATTTGACGAATAGAATTGCTGAGGATCTGGATGTGAGCGATGAAGAGGCCTTGCACATCGCCGTGCTGCACTACATGGAGGCGAGAGATGAAGCTCCGAAGAGGCGTTCCTGACGGACTGAAGGAGAAGATCCGTCGAAAGTGGAAAAGTGGGAAAATAATGGAAAATCTGCTGTCCAAAGTCAGTGATATCCACACTTAATTAGGTGCGAGTCTTTAGCAAATTGCTTCTCATCGTTAAACATTGCAAAGTTTAAATAGTACTCTCCCTATACAAAGATTGGTGAATGAAATGAGAGGAAGCAAATCTTTAATATTACTGGCCCTACTCTGCTCATTCATTTTCATGGGTGTGATTGGAGTGAAAGCGCCAAACATTAAGGAGGCAAGGAAACATGCAGAGGAGAGGTTGCTTCCACTTGAGGGAATTGCTGGAATATCTCATCGCGAAGATCCTCCAAGAATAATTGTCTATCTCGAGCATGAGAGGTATAAGGATAAGGTTCCAGATGAAATAG
>CAZZMN010000026.1:0-10751 GCA_964655455.1 uncultured archaeon | reverse complement strand
CAGCCTGGCTAGAATGAATAAAAAAGTGTATTAGTACTAAAATACCATATGCACTCCTGCTGCTTCAAGAGCTCTGTAGTTATGCACTCTTGCCTTTGCGACTTTTTCTGCCTTTTCAATAGCTAAAGTCTCGTTCCAAACTCTTCTCCTATCTGAAGGTAGTGGATATTTTTCAAAGCAAGCCATATTAGCGATTCTCCCTTACTCATATCGTCATCCTCGATTATAAATTGGAGCTTTTACTAATCCTTCATAGAAAGGTTCTTCAAATTCATTAAGGAGATCCTCTCCGGTATCTGTTTTAATAAAAAAGCCAACAGTATTCTTGAAATATTTGCGATCATTAATATCTTCTTTTTCGAAAAGCATTTTTAAGACTTCAGGTGTACCATCACCCAACTCCACGAGATCAAGAAATCCAAACTTAAAATCTTTTCCAGGTTCAAATATTTCTACATTTTCTTCATCAAGAAGTTCAAATGGATCGATACCTTCTTTTTTGGCTGCTCTCCAAAGTTTTGAACTTCTCCGTACATTTGGATCAGGTGCTTGCTAATCCGATCTATAGCATCTTCGAAGTCCTCGAATTCATTCTTGAACTTTAAAACTTCTTTCAGACTCATTATATAATTTTTGCTCAAATCTGACCAAATAATACATTTTGAGTCCGTATATGTAAACATTTCTCATTTTAATTTTTTGAGCCCAAAAATAAAGTAATTTAAACTGTCGAAACAACTTCAATCATGAGAATACTGTTGTTCACTGGAAAGGGTGGAGTCGGAAAGACGACGATAGCGGCAGCTACTGGGATTAAGACAGCCCAGTTAGGTTATAAAACCCTCGTAATGTCTACGGATCCTGCTCATAGTCTTTCAGATTCTTTTCAGAGAAAGCTCAATCCATATCCTACCGAAATTATGAAGAATCTCCATGCAATGGAAGTGAACGTAGAGTTCGAGCTTGAGAGACACTGGAGTTCAATAAAGAAATATTTGGAAATCTTCTTCAAGTCTCAGGGAATTGAGGACGTTATCGCTGAAGAGTTGGCAATATTTCCGGGATTTGACGAATTTGCAAGCCTGTTGAATCTACTGAAGTTCTACAGGAGCGGAGAATACGATGTTATAATTCTTGATTGTGCGCCAACCGGCGAAACCTTGAGGCTTTTAAGCGTTCCAGAGGTTGCGAAATGGTATATGAGGAGATTCTTTGGAATCGAGAGAAAGATTTTGAAGATCGTTAAGCCCGTTGCAGAGCCGTTAATCAATGTTCCTTTACCTCCGGATGATGTTCTTGATAAGATTCGGGAGCTTTATGTTGAGTTGAGTAATCTTAAAGAAATTTTCGAAAGCGATTTTTCAAGCGTAAGGATTGTAATGAATCCTGAAAAGATCGTAATAAGAGAATCCGAACGAGCCTTCACGTATCTCAATCTTTTCGGTTACAACGTCGACTGCGTTATCGTTAACAAAATTCTACCCAAAGGATTTCTTGCAGAGTGGAGGGAACTGCAGGAAAAATACCTTAAGGAGATTGAGGAAAGATTTCCCGTTCCCATATTCAAGGTAGAGTTCAAATTTACCGAAATTGTAGGAGATATGCTTTTTGAGCTCGCAGATGAAATCTACGGTGACCGAGATCCGACAGAAATCTTCTACAGAGATAAACCTATCAAGATCTTGAAAGAGGACTCAACTACTACAATGATTGTCAAGACACCATTTGTTTCAAAGGAGGATCTGAAGCTATTCAAGAGAGGCGACGAACTCATAATCATTGCTGGTCAATGGAAGAGAATCGTAACACTACCGCAGTCTCTAGCTTTAAAAGAAATTAGTGGAGCAAAATTTAATAACGGTGAGCTGAAAATCATTTTTGAGGGATAAAATGAAGGAGATCAAGATCCGGGTTCCGACTCCTGATGATGTCATACCAGAAGAGTTCAAGCACCACATGATGCAGGCGTATAAGGAGATTCTGCTCGCGTTCAAAAGCCTAATTGATGATCGAATAAAGAAGATCGAAAGTAAGGAGAACAAAAAAATCAAAAAGATTGAGATCTCATGACAGGTGCCCGACAGAGATATAAGTTTCAAAGCCTTGAAAAATCTTAATGAGGGCTTTCATCCTGAAAACGGATTGGAAAAAAATTAAGAAGGAATTAAAGAAGAAAGGCAAAGCCATTCTAATAAAAAAGGGTGAAGAAGCTGAGGAGGGTGTCACGGTCGGCAGAGATAAGGTGACGCTTTCGATAGAATGCGGGAATCTGAGAGAGATCCTCGAAATCTTGGCGGATCTTGGATACGATTTTGCGGCGCTCGAAGGTTTCACAAAGGAAGAGGTCGAAAATCTTGGGATTGACATCCCCGAAGTTACTTCGGTAGATGACGTGGAAAGGGCAGAGGACTACGAGACGCTAAAAAGTCTTATAATAAAATTAAAGGGAACCAAAGGAAGCGAATTCTGTGGGGCCCTTGGTGTCTTCATAGGCTTTGTCAGAAAAATCTCCACCGGAAAGGAAGTTGTCCGACTCGAATACGAGAGATACGATGAGATCTATCCAAAAATCCTTAAAGAAATAGAAAACGAAATAATGAAGTTCGAAGGAGTTAGAGGAGTGAAAATCTACCACAGGATAGGTGTGCTGACGCCCCCCGAGGACATCGTTTACGTCATTGTCATGGCGGAAAACCGTGAGACTCTCTGGAAACCCCTGCAGGTTGCGGTTGAGCTGATGAAAAAGAAATTACCTATATGGAAAAAAGAAGTTTACGTCGATGGAGAAATATGGGTTCATGACAAGACCTGAACAGCTTTGTGGATGCCGCTCCTGCTAACGATAACACCTCCAGTGTTCCTGCCCTGCAACGAAATCTGATCAATTCCGACCATAATCGCCTGACCGTCCTTACTTATTGCAAATAGTCGCTCGGCCTTCACGAACTCGGAGAAGTTAACTCCCCCTCTCTTTTTGTCCGTTTTCATGCATATCATCCCTTGGCTACCTCTCGATATCTTTCTGAAGTTCTCTACAAGACATCTCTTTCCGTAACCGTTCTCCGTGAGGATAACGATTTCGTTGCCGCTACCGCAGTCCATCCAAGCAATTTCATCGTTTTCTCTTAACTTTATTGCCTTAACACCTCTCGCCGTTCTACCATACAGGGGAACTTCATCGACATCGAATCTCAGAAGCATCCCTCTCTTTGTTGAGATAATAACGTCTTTCCCTTCAACTGGTTTTACCAGAAGAATCTCATCAGGAGATGCCATGATTCCGGCTCTTTTCGCGTTCTCAAATTCGCTCGATTTTATCCTCTTTATGAACCCGTTTTTCGTCAGAACGATCAAATCTCTTTCATTGAAGGGAACCACGGAAACGATAAACTCTTTCTCGTTAAGATGGATGAGTTTTCGAATGTTTTCTCCTTTCGATGTTCTGTCAAGCTTTGGAATTTCGTATGCATACATCCAATAGCATCTTCCCTTATTCGAGAAGAGCAGCAATCTATCCGTAGATTTCACAAGTGAGAGGCATGAGATCTTGTCATCGTTTTTGAGAATGGTGCCTATTACGCCGACACCCCCTCTTGCTTGTGTTCTGAAAGCATTTATGTCAAGACGCTTTACATGTCCACTTTCTGTGATGATGAGAAGGTTTTCCTCTTCCACTATAAGATCTTCTTCCAAAATCTCATCATTTTCTTCGAGAATTGTAGTTCTTCTTTCGTCCCCGTACTTCTCCCTCAGTTCTTCAAGCTCCTTAATGATTATCTCGTCTATCCTTCTTCTACTATCAAGAATTTCTTTTAGCTCCTGTATCCTTTTTTCGAGTACCTTAAACTCTCTGATCAGTGATTCTATTTCGAGTGTTGTCAATTTTTGCAATCGCATCTGCAGTATGGCATCTACCTGCTGATCGTCGAGATTGAATCTTTTCTTTAGTTTTTCTTTAGCTATGGATGCGTTTTCCGATTCTTTTATTAACGAAATAGTCTCATCAATGTTTTCAACGGCAATTTTCAGTCCTTTAACGATGTGGAGTCTCTCTTCGGACTTTTTCAATTCGTAAGAGATTCTTCTTCTGATTACCTCTCTCCTGTGTTTTACGAATTCTGCGATAAGTTCTTTCAGATTTAAAACCCTCGGTTCTCCATCAACAAGGGCGAGGTTGATCACACCGAATGTTGTTTGAAGCGGCGTAAACTTGTAGAGCTTCTTCAAAATCACATCGGGGTTTGCATTTGGTCTGAGCTCCAAGACTATCCTAATTCCTTCGCGATCCGATTCATCTCTTACAGCTTTTACATTTTCTATTTTCCCCTCCCTAATGAGATCCGCAATCTTTTCAACGAGATTTGCTTTATTAACCTGATATGGAATCTCCCTGATTATGATCGTCCTATCCTCGACAACGGCACGTCCTCTTACGGTGATCTTCCCTCTGCCGGTTTTATAGGCTTCCTTTATCCCATCAATTCCTACGATTATCCCTCCAGTTGGGAAATCAGGTCCCTTAATGTATTCCATTAGATTTTCTATTTCGATATCTTCGTCGTTTATGTAAGCTATTATGGCATCGCACACCTCTCTAAGATTATGAGGAGGGATGTTGGTAGTCATTCCAACAGCTATCCCGCTCGATCCATTAATGAGCAGGTTAGGAATCCTCGAAGGAAGGACTGACGGCTCTTTTAATGTCGCATCGAAGTTCGGAATGAAATCTACCGTATCCTTATCAATATCTGCGAGCATTTCCTCGGCAATCTTTGTTAATCTCACTTCGGTGTATCTCATTGCAGCTGGTTCGTCTCCGTCGATACTACCGAAATTTCCCTGACCGTCAATGAGAGGATAACGCATGTTGAAGTCCTGAGTCATTCTAACGAGGGCGTCGTAAACCGCCTGATCTCCGTGGGGGTGATACTTTCCGAGAACTTCTCCGACAACTCTTGCGGATTTCTTGTAAGGCTTATCGCTCAGCAAACCCATTTCAAACATTGAATAAAGTATCCTCCTCTGAACAGGTTTCAGACCGTCTCTAACGTCTGGCAAAGCCCTTCCAATGATTACACTCATTGCATAATCGATGTAGGAGGATTTCAACTCTTCACTAAGGTCCCTAACGATCTCCATTAAATCACCTCTACTTTTGTTGATAGAAGGTCATCTTCCAAGAGTTTCTCGAAGAATAAAGGATCCCTTAAAACGGCTCTCGCCGCAGATACAAGTTTCGCCCCGTGTTCGATCATCTTTCTAGCTGACCTTACATCAGTAACGGAATTGTTCCCAATAACATTCCCTATTCTTGATAACCTTTCTACCAGATTGTAGTCGGCACCTCCGCCGGGGATCATAGCGTCAACATGCAAAAGAAGGGCACCTGAATCGAATAGCTTTCGGGCAATCTTTTCGTAATCGACATTAAGACCTCCCCTGATCTTGACAGATACTTCCGTGAATTTAGATGCCTCTTCGACGATTCTCGGAAGCTTCTCGGATAGCAGGAGAGCCTGACCGCATCCTATTTTGATGAATTCCTCCTGTCTGCAGTGGGCGTTTATTTCTATTACGGCGTCAAAATCTCCTGCAAGCTTGGCGACCGCTAAATAGCCTTCCATTGTGGATGATCGAATATTCACACCGATAACTCCTTTGAATTCCTCCATCTTTTTTAGTTCGGATTCGATTCCCTTTAAGGGATCTTTAAACACGAATTCTTTTCTGCCCCTTTTCATAGCCCTAATGGCGGCTTCGTTTGTTGCTTTGTCAGCATTAAATCCCCCAAGGATTGCAAAGCCAACTTTGTGTTTTTTTGCAAAATCTGCATTGTTTATTCCAGCCATTGCGGATAAGACGAGTCTATTGGGGAATATCATATCTTAACTCCTCAGAATTTATGAAACCATCCGCTACTCTTGAAGCTTGCCCGGTCATGAAAACTCTCTCTCCCAAATGTATTCGGAGCTTTCCTCCCTTTGTTATGATTTCGACATTATTTCCCACGAAACCGAGCTTGTGGGCGACGGCGGCAACTGCAACGCTTCCAGTTCCACAGCTCAGAGTTTCTCCCTCAACTCCTCTCTCGTAGGTTCTTATCATGATTCTGTTGTTTCCTTCGACTTTTGCAAAGTTGACGTTGGTTCCCTTGGGAAATACTTTATGATATCTGATAAATCTCGCCACATCGATTATATCAAAGTTGAGATTTTCAACGAAGATAACAGCGTGCGGGACTCCGGTGTTTACGGCGTAGACTTTGAACTTTCTTCCGTTAAATTCGAATTTTGTACCCCACACGTCTTCCTTTGCTGGGATGTCTTTTTTATCAAACTTCGGCACACCCATGTCTACTTTAACCCACCACCCTTCGTTATCTTTGAACACTTCAAGCTCAATAATCCCCGTAAGAGTCTCAACTTTCAATGGGCTTTTTGTGTAACCTTCTTCGACAAGATAACGGGAAAAGCATCTTATACCGTTTCCACACATTTCCGCCTCGCTTCCATCTGAATTGAAATATCTGAACTTCGCCTCAGCCTTTTCAGATCTCTGAACAAACAAAACACCATCGGCTCCCAACCCGAAGTTTCTGTTGCATATCGCTCTAACAAATTTTGGTTTATCTTCTTCTCTGATTATAACCGACTTGAACTCATCTATCAGAATGAAGTCGTTCCCGTTTCCGTGCATCTTTGTGAACATTATCTTCATGACAGTAGTGAGATGTCAAGGTTTTTAAACTTTCATAGGGATTTCGTGCGAATGATTGAACTCTCAACAGATATATAGCCACACAGCTAACCAGTTCCTATGAATTTAATCGTTCTTGGAGCCGCTGGAAGCGGTAAGACTCTCTTTACAAAAAACTTTGGTAGATTCCTATCCGACTTGGGATATTCCGTCCGCAGAATCAATCTCGATCCTGCATCGAGGCCGAGATATGGGGCGGATAGAGACATAAGAGAATTCATAAGAACCGAAGAAGTTATGGAACGTGAGAAACTCGGAATCAACGGCGCTCTTATCAGATCCGCTGAATTGTCCATTAAATACTTTAGTGAGCTCATCTTAGATGCCGATTACGTTATATATGACACACCGGGACAGCTCGAATTGTTTATCTTTACAAATTTCGGTACAGAACTCGTTAAAAGGCTCGGAAGCTTCACTGTAGGTATTTTCTTAGTGGATTCCTCAAGGATTATAAACCCCAATCAATACGCCGCCATGATCTCTCAGTCTGCTGTGATAACACTCCTTCTCCAAATACCTGTTTTGACAGTGTTCAATAAGTCTGATCTGCATGAGTTAAAAGATTTTGATTTCTACAAGGAAGAACTCGAAAAGGAGGGAGTTTTGGGTGAGTTCTTCGATAATCTACTAAAATTTATAGAAGGGACAAGCGTAATCTACAGACCCCTGAAGATTTCGGCAAAAAATTTTGAGGGATTTAATGAGTTGCTAAATGCAATAAATGAGGTTTTCTGTTCATGTGGTGACCTGAGTTAAATCAAGTGAACCTTCGAAGGCGACTACGTGTCCTGTATCGATGACGAACTTACCTCCAACCTCCCTTTCGATTATCCCTCCGAACGAGGACAGAAAAACGTCGCCCATCCCTTCTAATTGCAACCGATACCGTCGTCATCGTCGTTAGCAAAATCAGCGTGGCAAAACTAATCGAAGAAATCTGTTCAAACTAAAGGCACCAAAATTTTTTTAAGTTCCACCTGCTCAAACTAAGCACATGGGTAAAACCGGAACAACTCAATGGATCAAGATAAAGGGGAGAAAAGGTCAGATAAGACTAGTTCCCTCGAAATATCAGTATTATAAGAAACCGGGTCCAAATCAGAAGTATACCTCGGATGGAAAGAGAAGAAGACGAATTAAAAGAAGTCCGAAGAGTATTGCGGGAGCCAAATCGTAAACATTATATTCATTTTTGTTACCGTCCCGTTAATGGAAATATCAAACTTAGTTGTTTCTCATAAAAAAGCCACAATTGATGAATTACAAAAAGCTTGGCATGGCGATCTTAAATCCTTAATAGATCGTATTCTCGCTTATCCTAACATCACCGAATGTGTTATACTTCACACATGTAACAGAGTGGAAGTCTACGTATGCGGTTATGAGACTGTAAACACTTTAAAAGAATTCATGAAAGAAATGGGTGTTCCCAAGAGAATTGTTGAGATAAATACGGATGAAAAGGCTCTTGAACACATTCTAAGAGTTGCCTCTGGTCTGGAATCGATGATGGTAGGTGAAGACCAGATTTTGGGTCAGGTTAAAGAATATTACCATTTATGTAAAGAGTTAGGATCTGTAGGTGATATTCTTGACCTCGTTTTCAAAAAAGCGATTCAGGTCGGCAAAAAGGTCAGAAAGTTAACGAACATCAATAAAGGCGCCGTTTCCATCGGAAGTGCCGCTGTTGAGCTTGCCGAGAAAAGACTAGGGAGTCTTAAAGGGAAAAAAGTAATCATCATAGGTGCTGGGAAAATGGGAAGACTCGTTGGAAAGGCTATTAGAACAAAGTCCCCTGAAAAGGTTTACGTTGCGAACAGAACTGCTGAGAAGGGTTTCGCCCTTGCTAAGGAGATCGGAGGAATTCCAATCCCGTTCAGTGATGTAAAGGAATACCTGCAGGAGTGCGATGTTGTGATAACGGCTACATCCGCTCCCCACTACATCATAAAAAAAGACTTCGTCGAAGAGATAATGAAAAAACGGGACAAACCGCTCCTTATCATCGATATAGCTCTCCCGAGAGATGTTGAGCCGGAAGTTGGGGAAATTAATGGTGTCACGCTATGCACAATAGACGATCTCAGGGAGATAAGTGATGAAAATCTAAGAAAAAGATTAAACGAAGCTAAGAAAGCTGAAAAGATCGTTAAGGAAGAGGTTAAGGTCTTATTGAAGCAAATAAAAGAACTCAGAGCAAAAAAAGCAGTAAGGCAGATGTATACCCTCGCCCAAAGTGTGAAAGAGGAGGAGATTAAAGAACTATTCAACAAGCTTAAGGCGAAATACGGTGTTGGAGAGGATGTTCTTCCTCTTCTGGACAGTTTTGCGGAATCTTTTATCAAAAAATTCCTTAGGATGCCTACCGTCAGGATTAAGGAAGCCGCAAGAAATGGTAACTCCAGCATCATAGAAGTTGCTGAATTTCTATTCGGAGGTGCTCACAATGTTCCCGAAGGTGAGGATGAGAAGACTGAGAAGAGAGAAACTGCGGGACCTGTTTAGGGAGACTAAACTGTGCAAAGAAGATCTAATCATGCCTATATTTGTAGACGAAAACATTTCGTCTCCAAAGGAAATCCCATCGATGCCCGATTATTACCGGATTCCCATAAAGATGACGGCAGATGAAGTCGGAAAAGCTATGGAGCTCGGGATAAAAGCATTCATCCTCTTTGGAATTCCTTCCCATAAAGACGACCTCGGTAGCTCCGCTTACGATGATAACGGAGTGATACAGAAGGCTTTAAGAGAAATCAAGAGAAACCACGAGGATGCAGTCCTGATAACCGATGTATGTCTGTGCGAATATACTACTCACGGTCACTGTGGAATCGTGAAGGGGTATGAGATTCTAAACGATGCGACCCTCCCGATTTTGGGGAAAATTGCTGTGAGTCATGCAAAGGCAGGAGCTGACATCGTAGCTCCATCTGGCATGATGGATGGGATGGTAAAGGCAATAAGAGATAGCTTGGATGAAAACGGATTCGAAAACGTTTTGATAATGAGTTATGCGGCTAAATACGCTTCCTCCTTCTATTCACCCTTTAGGGATGCAGCTGAGAGTGGGTATAAGTTTGGAGACAGAAAGAGCTACCAGATGGACATTCATAACAGTGATGAGGCTTTAAGGGAGGTAGAACTCGATCTGAAGGAAGGAGCAGACATCGTAATGGTGAAGCCAGCCCTCTGCTACTTAGATGTTCTAAGAAGAGTGAAGGAGACTTTCAGAGTCCCGACTGCAGCTTACAACGTGAGCGGAGAATACAGCATGGTTAAGGCGGCGTCAAAGATGGGTTGGCTTAATGAAAGGGACGTGATATACGAAATCCTCGTCTCGATTAAGAGGGCAGGTGCCGATCTCATCATCACATACCACGCAAAGGAAGTTGCCGAGCATTTACAATAGGGGAGCGATTAACAACGTTCCGTCCATCCTAATAACTCTTACATTCACGCCGTAGACCTCTCTAACGTTTTTCTCGTTAATGACCTCAACGCCGCCCTGAGCGAATACTCTCCCATTTTTTATTAAAACAACCCTGTCAGCAAAGCTTACTGCCAAATTCAGGTCGTGTGTTGTTATTACAGTCGAGATGTTGCGCTCTCTTACGATTCTCCTCAAAATCTTCATAATCCCAACCTGATTTCTTATGTCAAGGTTGTTCGTTGGCTCATCCAGAAGTATGTACTTCGGTTGCTGGGCAAGAGCTCTCGCTATCAGAACTAATTGAAGCTCACCTCCGCTGAGCTCGTTCAGTTTCCTCGAAGCCAAGTTTTCGAGACCGAAAAGCCTGATTATCTCTTCAACGACTCTGTAGTCTTCTTCCTTTGCCTCCCATCCTATGTGGGGTTTTCTTCCAAGCAGCACAGCATCGAAGACTGTGAGGAAGCTGATCTCACCTCTTTGAGGAACGTATCCGAGAATCTTAGCTAGTTCCGTTCTCGAAATGCTCCGGAGACTTTTACCTTCAATATAAACTGCTCCT
>CAZZMN010000025.1:0-39654 GCA_964655455.1 uncultured archaeon | reverse complement strand
TTTTTGGCTTGAATTTCAGCCAGGTAGTGGCGCGCACATGATAGGGATGTTCGTGGAGAGGCGAGTGCCAATTAGGCCAGACATAGTCCTAGTCAAAGGCTACTTCGAGTGGACGAGGGATTTTGTCGAGTCTGGCAAAGCAATAGATGTGATAATAGAGTGCAAGGAAGATCCTTTCGATAAATGGAAAGGTGAAATCGAATCGCAAATTATTCCTTACCAAGAGATCTTCAAACCTCGCAACTTCATAGTGGCTTCCCTTGAAAGAGTCCCAGAGACCGCAAAAGAGCGCCTAAAGAAACAAGGCATAGATGTAGTTGACGACCTAAAGCCAAATAGCGAGAGTATAAAGGAATTCACAAGCTCTATCGTAAAGGCTTTCGAAAGGGCTTAGCTCATGCACGATATCTCCATACGAAAGCTAAAATCAGCACAAGAAGCTTTTTTAAAGTTGACCCTTGAATGTGAAAGAGCACCCCTGATGTGTATAGCCTGCCTGTATGAACCTCGACATTTTCGCTTGTGAGTCGATGAGTTTCCTGTAGTGAACCATGGCTCAAAAAAGCAAAAGCTTCAGTATTTCAGGTAAACTAAGATGTGCTGAAACCCGTGACTAAGGGGCCTTGTAGCCCGTGAAAGTTGAAGTCAAATGTGATTGATTTCTTCAAGCATCCAGCGCAAATTCTCTTCAAAGGACTTATGTCTGACAACCATGATGTTGAAAAGCCCTCTGTGGTCCTCAGGATTCTTCCCGCGCTCAAGCAATGCTTTAGAGAACTCATTCCAGAGCTTTTTTACTTCTTCATCTGTCAGCATGACAGATTTCGAAGATCCTAAAGTCTCCTTCAATTTGCTGAGCACATGCTTCAGCGGGATCAGCTTCTCTTCTTTGAGATTTAGTAAATAGAAGTTCACCTCTAAGCCATATTTGCGATGAATTTCTGGTAGCTTAAACAGTCTGCGAGCATAAAGAAAGGCTTGGATGCCTGTGAGAAGGACTATGTCAACTCTGCCTCCATATTTTCTGTATTTCTCCAGCGTCTTTTCGAGCTTGTCAATTGGATCTTCTGTTCCATAGAAAGTTTCGATCTCCACAAATCTTCTCCGGGAGGGCACATATATGTCAGCTCTTTCGCCGTTCAGCTTATATTCTGTTTTGATTTCTTTATTCTCCAGCATTTTTATGATCTCTCTTCTGTCTTTAGCTCCTAATTCTTTTGCCAGGCATTTGACTACTAGAATTTTCATGCTCTCATGCTCAGGGCTAGCATTCTCATCTCTTTCTATATAATGAGAGAGCTCGACATCTTCCTTTGCCCTATTAAGTTCGCTGAAGAAAATCTTTTCACAGCTTCCAAAAAGTTTGTCAAAAGTTTCTCCTTCTCCTTCAACAAATCCCCAGCAAGCTTTTGCAAGTAATTCCTTAGCTTCTTGATGCAAATCGGGAATTTGGATCTCGATCAAGTCTATATTGTCGATAAATCCTTTTTCCCTCAGCAAGTTTGCGAACTGGCCTGAAAATCTCTCGTCCAAATGGAAGATTATAAAGCCAAGATCTTGCGAAAACAGCTCTTTCAGTCTGTCAAAAAGCATTTCCTCATCGACTCTCTTTATGAGATCTTTGCAGGATTTCACATTGTCAAAACCCGGAAGAAGTTTGCCTTTTGGATCGTCAATTACGAAAATCCTGTCTTCAGCTTTTAAGCGCTCTTCAATTTCCTCCTTCAGCTCCTTTGATATCCATCGAGGCGCTGGCTTCCCTCCTTTGATCATTCGATAGATCTCGCGGCATATTATGGCGATTGAGTAAGCAAAGGAGTCATCTTCTTTCTTTGGAAGCACTATGCATATTGGTCTGCCAATGGGCCTAGCTACTGAGCTAATTACATTAAAGATTAGCGGAACAAAGATCTCTTTCTCATCTGGTGGTTTCTTATCTTCTTGTGTTTCTTGAGTCGTTACTGATTTTTCAGAAACATCTTCTTCAGTTCCGTCTTCTTCTGTAGTTTTATCTTTTACCCTTTCTCTAGAGCCTGAGAGATCATCCTTTATCTCTGGAATTTCCTTTTTGACAGCAGGCTTCGGAGCAATTGGAAGTGTTTTCTTCACAGCGATCTCTAAACCTTTCTCAAAGCCCGGCTTTCCTACTTCTGGGATTTCCTTTTTAATAGCAGTCTTTGGAGAAATCAAAGGCGGCTTTTTCACGCTGATTTCTGCTTGAAAGCTTAACTCTGGCTCTCTTTCTTCGATCAGCTTTACATTCTTTGCATGAATCTTTTCAAGCTGAACTGGCTTGAGATCTATTTTGTATTCCTTTGGCAAATCCTCATACTTTATTTCCGGAATTTTGAGCTCTGCTTTTTTCGGCTTAAGATCTGGAGGCTTTTTGAGCATTAATTTTGTCTCTACGTCTTCGGATTTTGGAACAACCTGTTTTGGAAAATCTTTGCCTTCTTCCTTGGCTTTTAGTTGTTCTTTGCTCTGTTTTTGGCTCTTTTCACTTTCTTCTTCTGGCAATTCTGCTTTTTTGATTTCGGCATCTGTTTTCATGTCTACCTACCACCTATAGAATTACCTCTCCCCTACCCTTTTTCCTAAATACGTAGATCCCTCTCTCTCCCATTACAAGTTCTGCTATGCCTACGAAGATTGCTTGTAAACATTCTTCCAGTCGACTTAGGCTTTCATAGCTGTCTAGGGAAGAACCTATAAAGTAACAGTCGTGACTAAAGGTAACTTTAAACTCCTTTATCCACTCCCAAAGTGGATCAGGTAAATGATCAACAACCAATTTTAGAACTGATTGAAAACGTTCAGACGTAAATGAATACCAGATTAGCTCGTTTATCCTGCAAAGACAGCCTCCAATCGTCTTGCAAGGTTCATTGCTAGGAAGATATATTACGAAGCTTGGAGCTAGCCTATATTCCATTCCATCTATGTTCACATACCTATACATACTACTCCCACAGTCTAGGGACTTAAATCTTAACGCATAGTCAAATGAAAATATTGTGTACATATCCCTGATATCGGGATCGTCAACATTTGGAACTATGTATTCTCTTAATCCAAGATCTTGGAAAAACTTGAACACATCAGGCTCCAGAATCTTTGGATAGAATTTTTCGATGTATCCCTTAGTTATTTTTCGCAGATGCCATAGTAGCTTTGTATATTCGTTATAAGTCGCTGTAAGATTCAGAGCCTTGTTCAAGAAATCTGCAAAAACCTCGAGCATCTTTTCAGGTTCATCAAGGATTTCCCCTACCCTCTTTATGGAATTTTCTTCAGCATTTTGGACTTCTGATGCTGTTAATAGGTTAAGCTCACATGCCTGATTTAGAACTCTTTCGAGCAAGATAGAAATGTGATTGATATAGCTCATAATGCCTGTTTCTTCAACTTTGCAAGCAGTTTTAGGCTCCTTTCCATGAGATTTCAGGAAGTAGTATTCCCGGAGCTTTATGCTTGTGCCGAGCAGAGTTTTGTAAATGTAAGCTAATCCGTTTATCTCGTATTCATCTGGTGGAGAAGTTCCTGCAACAAATATGAGCTCAATCTTTGGAAAATCTTTCATCAAGTCTGACAGAAGCTTTCCATCGAATTCATTAAGCATCTTCCACAGGTTCAAAATTGAGAGTGAAGACTCATAAAGAGGGAGGACATCGTTCTTCAGATAGCTTATCCAGCTCTCTTTTTTCCAGTACTCCATGCTATTACTGCTTCAGCAACTCTTTAAGCTTATCTCTGAGATCAGAATATGCATCTGGCAGAAGAAAGCATCCTCTTCGATAGATCCACGATCCTTCTGGGACGATTAAGCAAAATCTTTCTAAGATCTTCAATGAGGAATCGAAGTCTTTAAGGTCTTTTACAGCTCTTTTGAAATCATCACCATCTAAGTAAATGTATTCTCTCTTTGAGAGCTCGCTGATTATTGCATCTAGCAGCTTCAATGCATCTCTGTCGTGCTTTGCCAGATAATTGAGCGAAACATCTATCCAAGCTCTTAAAGGATCGAATTCCTTGAACTCATCCTCGCTTATATTTGCAATTTCCAGCAAACGTCTTCTTTTATCAGCATCTCCTAACAGTTCAAAAAGCGACCTATACAGATAGATTAACCCTAGACCAAATCCTCTGTCTGAATAAGTTATACGGCCATCTTCTGTGTACTTTAAGGAAAAGAGATAGCGCAAGTCATCCTCCTTTTCCATAAGCTCGGAATACATTCCCATGAGCTTTCTGGCTTTCTCTGGAAGTATGAATAGCATCTGAACTATTCCATTGAAGGCCGGACTCATGCTGTAAAGAATCTTCAGCAAATCTCTTAGCTCGTCCTGTAGCTGCATAACTGATGTATTATTTTTGCTTTAAATAGTCTTCCAGCAGTTGAAGCGCTCAGTTATCTCGCAAACGGATAGCGTTTCGGACAGATAAATTCTCAACAGGTAGAGATAACGATCCGAAACTACCCATGTCTGTGAATAAGAAAAATTACGACTAGAAGCTTTATCACTTCAGCCACTCCTGATGGTCTGGCATGAACTTCTCCAGAACCTCGTCGACGAAGGCCTCGCTCACGAACCTCATCATGTAGTCAGCTGGAACATATCTCAGGGTCACAATTTGCAACGGGTTTATGGAGCCTATGTAGATTGTCGAGTCGTCGATTATTACAGCCTTGAAGTGGAACCTCGACTTCTCGACCACCTTGACCCCCGCCTTCTCTAACATCTCGATGCACTCTCTATGCTCATCCGGCTTTTCAACTTCTCCAGTGTTGGAGGGTCTCGTGACGACTACTACTCTCTTGCCATCTTCAATGGCCTTCTGGACCTCTTTTAGGTTGCAGAACTTCTCGACAGCGAACCTGTTTAGGAAGGGAGATACTATGAGGACATAGTGTTTCATACCCTCCAAGTCCTTACGAAAGGCCACCAAGAACTCATCGGCATCCAAGAGCTGCATCGCCGCCTTGAAGAACTCCTCCTTCAATCTCTTTAGGATTGGCCCCTTCTCCAAACGACTCCTGAGCAAGTCGCGTAGCATTGCTCTTCACCCCTAATGATAAAAAGCAGTATTGAGCTAAAAAAGGTTAAGTGAGGTTATATATACGTAGCAAGTTTTTCTGATTTGTTTAATTCGTTTATTTGATCCTTATTATTAAAAGCAAGAACATGCACACATAGCAAGTTATTTTAATATAATCCTGGATTAAAAAAGCTTACAGCTTAGGAGTTAATTTTCCATGTTTGAATACTATCTAAACCTTATAGGAGCTGATTCGGTCTACAAGCAAGACCACACAGTCCAAGACAGAAAGCAATACATGAAGCTCTACATGAAATTGAGGCGATTTATCCTTTCTTTAGCCAAAAAGGGACTAGTCCCGCTCTCAAAAGTCGACGATCTCTTATAGCCCTTGTTTTGTTATTCTTTTTTTCGAATATAGGCCAAGTCCACATTACCAAAAAAGTGTTTTAAAGGAACAAAGTATCTGAAATCAAAGTGGAATAGCGACATACATCCAGACATCCTTGTGAGAAGGTTTCAAAAACCTCTGTCTGGAATAAAGAAGTTTGAGGAGAAATTATGGACTGTGATTAATCTGACGGCGAAATTGAAAGATTCTCTCCATTTATTCCGCACACTGTAAGATCCGGTTATTCCCAGTATTACGGCATCCGTTGGCGTTTCATCGATTGTATATGCCCTTATTCCATTTATTTTCATCTTGTAAATCCTCGCCGGGCGCAGTAATATACTCCTTCCAACCGCTCTCATCTGGGTCATCGGAGCTACAATTATAACATCATCTATCTCGCTCAGAACATCGTATGCGCCCTTAGGCCTACAGAATAAATCCCGTCACCGTTCGTGGGCAAGATCGTGTCCCTTTCTCTCTTCTATCATCAGTGATATCTCGTTTACATCTTAGGTACAGATTTTTTTCTCAGCTTCAATCCCTTTTTCCTCTACAAGTTTTTCAATCTTTCGGAATGCAATAAGATTGGGAAATGACATTCTTCCTCGCATCCTTCTCGCCGATTTTCCCCTCACGAAAAGCGTTTACCGACTTTTTGATTGGATATTTTTCAAGCAGAAAACTGCAATAAGTTCGCAAATTACAGAAAACAGGATCATTAGCTCCGTCCGGCTGTAAAGAAATCCAAAAGAGGCTCCGCTTATGAAGAATCCAAATCCAACTACTGCATTGAATGCTCCGTAAGCCGAGGCTCTTCTGCTGGCTGGTGTTATCTCAGCAAGGCCTGCACGCATTATTGATTCGTGCATTCCAAGAACCGCACCGAAAAGAAGAATTCCGGCAAATATGTTGTAAGAAAAAGCCAAGGCAACAGATAATGGTGTCAGCAACGGAATAAAAAGGAGTGATTTGAAACCAATTCTGTCAAAAAGTCTTCCCATGAATATTGCCGCAACTGCATCAACTGCCATTGCAGTCGAATAGGCCAGAGGAATCATTTCAGGAGACATAAGTCTTTTACTTTCTGCATGGAATGCGATCAGATAAAAGCTGGCAAGACCTGAAGTTGAAAAGAAGGCAAAGAGCATGTATGAATGGAGGGAAACTCCAATTCTCGCTTCTTTCTGGACTTCTTCTCTGAAAACCATTTTTGCAAAGTAAAGCAGAACCAGAGCAGTTAGCGTTGGGATCAGGAGTACTGAAAAACTCTCTCTGTAACCAAAACCGATGAAAAGGGATGTAGATATTATTAAAGGTCCGGCAATTGCTCCGATCTGATCCAGAGCTTCATGTATTCCGAATGCTTTTCCATATCCAATTTTCGATGTTGCAAGAGATATTATAGCATCCCTTGCCGGTGATCTGAGAGCTTTTCCTATTCTCTCGATGAGAAGAAGGAGGATTATGAGTTCCCATGAGTCCGCTAGAGCTATCAGGGGAATTGATATGATAAGAAAGTAGCCGAGGAACGTCAGATGCCAGTGGATGGAAAATCTGTCGGCCAGATAACCTGAGAGGATTCTTATAGCGTAGCTCAGAAATTCGCCCAGCCCAAGGAAGAGGCCAAGAAAAAATGAACTAATTCCGAGAGTAGCTAGATATGCTCCTGTTATACTTCTTGCACCCTCGTAGCTCATGTCTGCAAAAAGACTTACGAATCCAATGAGGATTAGAAACTTGTAGGCTCTTCTCATATCAACTGGAATAGGAGATTCTTATTCTCGGAAGGAATAGATTGCAGGCTCCAGCTCGAGATTTACAACTGACAAAGTTCTTCTGAGTCAGGTACATCTTTTGTTTTTCAAAAGCTTTGAATATTTAAATCTTGCTAACCCGTTCTATTGATGTTTCCATCTGGCAGGCTGTGAAGATAGGTTATTTGGTGATATCATTGGAATAGTTTCAAGAGGTGACACTAATATCCGATCCTAATTGCTGCTATATGAAACAGCCCGAAACGGGAATGCAGCCCAAAAATTATAAATAATAAAACTGGAACATGTTTCATGGATTGGAAAGAGAAGGGAAAAAGGCTTGTTGAAATTTTGAAGCTAAAGACACCGCCAGTTGGTGTTAAATTTTTCGAGGAAGATGTCGAAATCAATGCTTTTAGACCTTCGAAATACGGTCTGAAAATGGCCGTATGTCAAGCAATATCCTTTGCAAGATTCAGCGGGAGAAACGTTCTCCTCAAGCCTGAGGACTTTGCTTGTCCACCAGCAATGCTGATATACGGTGTTGCTGTTTATGAGAAAGGTATTAAAGAAATACTCGTTTCTGCCAAATGGTTGAAAGACTTTGAATGTCAGTACGAAGAGAAAAAACTGCCTCCGGGAAAATACAGGGCTTTTCTTTTTGGAGACCTCACAAAAATGGATGAAAAGCCGGATGTTATACAGATATTTGGAAATCCTGAACAAATTGGAAGATTGATACAAGCCAAAACGTATTTCGGAGGACAGGTAAAAGCTTCGTTAACGGCAAAAATGGTGAGCTGTGCTGAAGCGCTTTTGCCAGCTTTTGAAGGAGAAGTTTCAGTGGCAATTCCTGGAGCTGGCGACAGAGTTTTTGCTGCACTCGATGAGAACGAGCTCATATTTGCTATGCCGTATGAATGGCTTGACAAAATACTTGAGGGCTTGGAAAATGCAGGAAAAGAAGCAAATATTAGTTATCCTGTGCAGAGATTTCTCCTTTTCACACCAAGATATCCAAAAAACTACAGAGAAATTGCTGAAAAGTTCAGAATCGTTTAGAAGAATATAAGATTTTCATCTGCCTCGATTAAGCAAGTGTAGTAGAGGGTGATGTTATGCTGCTCGCGTCGAACTTAGCTCGCGGCTTGTAATGGAAAATTTATTAATTCCATACAATTACATCAAAACGAATGATAGATGAAAATGTTGTCAGATACGTCGCAAATCTTTCTAAAATAGAAGTGAGCGAGGAGGAAGTGGAAATTTTCAAAAGGGATTTCAAAAAGATAATCGAATTCTTTAACCAGCTTGACGAGGTTGAAGCTGATGTTGAGCCCACGTATCATGTCCTACCTTTAAAAAACGTTTTCAGGGAAGATATTCCGGGTAAATGCCTCGATAGGGAAGAAGCTTTAATGAATGCAAAGCATAAGGAGGACGGATACTTTAAGGGACCGAGGGTTGTAGAATGAATGTCAAAGAGTGGATAGAAAAAGTGGAGAACGAAGGAGCTTACGATTCGGTAGCGGAGCTATTGGAGAAGATCGAAAAAAGTAAATTAAATGCGTTCATTATCGTAACAAAAGAAATAGCCCTAAAACAAGCTGAACTTTACGATAAAGGAGAAGTTAAAGGAAAACTTGCCGGAATTCCCGTTGCAATCAAGGATAATATATCAACCAAGGGGATAAGAACTACTTGTGCTTCAAAAATCCTTCATGACTATATCCCACCGTTCGATGCCCACGTTGTCGAACGGTTAAAGGAAGAGGGTGCTATCATCATCGGAAAAACGAATATGGACGAGTTCGCAATGGGAACAACGACGGAGACCTCTTTTTACGGCGTTGTGAGGAATCCGCACGATCTCGACAGGGTTGCGGGGGGAAGCAGTGGTGGTAGTGCCGCTGCTGTTGCTGCAGACGAAACTGTTCTTGCTCTCGGATCTGACACTGGAGGTAGCATAAGATGTCCCGCAAGCTTCTGCGGGATATACGGGCTGAAACCCACTTACGGGTTAGTGTCGAGATACGGGCTGATTGCATATGCAAACAGCTTAGAGCAGATCGGTCCGATGGCTTCGAGTATCGAGGATCTTGCCCTTCTCTTAGAAGTAATAGCCGGAAAAGACTGGAGAGACTCGACGAACGTAGGAAAGGATTTCAAATTCGTAGAACTTGAAAAGAATTTCAAAGTCGGTGTGATTAAGGAGATGAGAGCCAATGAGGATATTCAGCAGTTTTTCGATGAGTTCATCAATTCCCTTCGTAAAATAGCGGAAGTTGAATACGTCAGTCTCCCCTCGATTAAATACGCTCTTCCCGCTTACTACGTCATTGCAATGAGCGAAGCATCCTCTAATTTGGCGAGATACGATGGTGTGCGGTATGGGTACGCCCTCGATACGCTCGACAGCTGGAACCGTTACTTTTCCAAAGTGAGAGCCGAAGGATTCGGAATCGAGGTGAAAAGAAGGATTATGATGGGATCCTATGCTCTTTCCGCAGGATACTATGGGAGATACTATCTGAAAGCTTTGAAGGTCAGAACACTTGTCAAGAACGATTTCGAAAGAGCTCTTAGTAAGTTTGACGTCCTGATTTCACCTACGATGCCCTCTGTTGCCTTTAAGATCGGAGAGCTGACAGATCCCGTTACGATGTATAAGGCTGATATAAACACGACGCCGGTGAATCTTGCGGGATTACCCGCCCTTTCGATGCCGATTGGATTTGTTAAAAAACTGCCTGTTGGGTTGCAGATTATAGGGAATTACTTCGAGGAGAATTTAATCCTAAACTTCGCAAGGATGGTTGAAAATGAGGTTCAATTCGGAGAAGTGGCTTAGAAAGAAAGAAATAGATTTTGAAAAAGCTTGGATTGAAGGGCAGTCAGTGATAAGGGAGAGACCATTGAACGAGCAGTATCCACGACTTAGTTATGAGATTGGAAGGGAACATCCCGTCTTCAAGACGATTCAAAAATTGAGAGAAGCTTATTTGAGAATAGGTTTCAGCGAGGTGATCAACCCACTTATTGTCGAGGACGTTCATGTAAAAAAGCAATTCTCGAAGGAAGCTCTGGCAGTTCTCGACAGGTGTTACTATCTCGCAACACTTCCCCGTCCGGATATTGGAATCTCGGAGGATAGACTGAAAAGGATCGAAGAGATTATCGGAAGGGATTTTGACGAAGATGCTCTGAGGAAGACTCTCCATCTTTATAAAAAGGGCGTTATTGATGGAGATGATCTTCCGAATGAAATAGCGAAAGCTTTAAACACAGAGGATCACATCGCTCTAAAAATAATCGACGAAGTATTCCCCGAATTCAAGGATTTGAAGCCGATCCCCTCAAACCTCACGCTCAGAAGTCACATGACGACAGGGTGGTTCATTACACTTTCAAAGCTTGCTGATAACTATCCGCTCCCGATCAAACTCTTCTCGATTGATAGATGCTTCAGAAGGGAGCAGGGAGAGGACGCAACACGCCTTTATACTTACTTCTCGGCGAGTTGTGTTATAATGGACGAAGACGTGAGCATCGACGATGGAAAGGCTGTTGCCGATGCCCTTTTGAGGCAGTTCGGTTTCGAGAAGTTCAAATTCAAAAAGGATGAGAAAAGGAGCAAATACTACATTCCCGGAACTCAGACGGAGGTCTTTGCATATCATCCGAATCTTGAGAATAACCGAAAGTACAAAGACGGGTGGATAGAGATCGCCACGTTCGGGATTTATTCGCCGACCGCTTTAGCGGAATACGGAATAGAGTATCCTGTAATGAATTTGGGCTTGGGAGTTGAAAGACTTGCAATGGTTCTTTACGATTATTCAGATGTAAGGGAAATGGTTTACGGATTCCGTCACATGGAATTAAGTGATCTCGATATCGCGAAGAACATAAGGATGAAGGAGACGCCGCTGACGCCGAAGGGTATCGAAATAGCGGGGAAGATTATAAAAACCTTCGAAGAAAATGCTGATGCCAAAGGACCGTGTGAGTTTCTAGCTTATAGAGGTGAGTTTCTAGGCAAAGTCGTGAAGATTACGGTGTTCGAACGCGAGGAGACAAAGCTCTGCGGCCCAGCTTATGCGAACGAGATTGTTGTCCATAACAAAAGCATTTACGGGATTCCAAGAAATGAAAAATTCGAAAGATATTTCAGAGAAGGAGTGCCGACGGGGATAAGATACTTGGATTCCTTCTCCTACTATGCCGCAAGAGCCATAGAAGAAGGAATCATCAGAGGTGAGAGCGAAATCGTTGTCAGGTCAAGGGTTGTAGAGAGCCTTTCAGACGTGAACTTAAAGATCCACGAGAATCTGAGAAACTACATAATATCTAAGGGAGGCAAAATAGACGTTAGAGGTCCTCTGTTTTTGGCTGTTAGGTGTATTGTAGAAAGATAAATAATGTCTTCCAATGAAAATAGCTGTCAATGGAGAGCGTTATTGCAACATTGGATATTTGCGTTATTTTGGAAATTTTGGAAACGCAAAGTTTATACTTTTTCGTAATCAAAGATATTGAAGCCATCAGGCATTGCTGATGACTGCACTCATCCCGTAACCCGCACCCAGCGGTGTGCGGGAATGTAGCCCTCGATGCATCAATAGAGATGGCTGAGAGGAAAGCCCGTAAAGAGTTTCGAAAGGCAACCACTGTAATTATCATCACGTTAAAACAAGATGTCTTCAGAAGAAAATTGTTAAAGGAAAACCTCTCATCAGTTTTGCGGCTGGCGTGAAACTTGAAGAGATGTTAAAGCATATTGAGAACCCCTACAATGACAAACATTGCAATCGAGAAAAGGAGTTTGATAGCATGTTATCCTCCGAAAGCCGTCGATCTTAGATTTCTTGAAGCAGATTTCATATACTGCGAAGATGAGAGAATCTCCGGCCATAATTTCGAAATTAATTGCGGCTCTTCATGAGAGTATCAGTTATCAGAATGCAGTGAAAGTTGCAGTCTCCGCTTTTGAAGCGGCGTCCTATCTCTACTCAAATACGGTTTAGAGACAATCATCGAGAGAGTAGCAACCCCCGCTGGAAACAACAACAGAAGGTCTTTTGGAGGTCTTAGATGCAGAGCGGAAATTTATAAATTCTCTAATTGTGGCAAGTAGAAAGGGAGAGCTATGAGCGAGATAGATTTACTGAAAAAGTATGTAAAAGATGATAAACTGATAAAACATTGCATTGCAACAGCCGCGATAATGAGGGAGGTTGCAAAGGAGCTTGGGGAAGACGAAGATCTCTGGTGGCGCATTGGTATTCTTCACGACATAGATTACGATCTTGTTGAGGGAGATATGGAGAAACACGGTATTTTGGGAGCGGAAATCTTAACGAAAGAGGGATACGGTGACATAGCCGAGATCGTAAAGAGGCACAACCACATGCTCTTCGGAGATTATGAGAAGCCTGTTGAGATTACGTTGCAAGCCGCAGACAGCGTCTCCGGACTGATAATAGCGTGTGCTCTTGTCAAAAAGGGAAGAATAAGCGATGTCACAGTTAAGACTGTAAAGAAAAAGTTTAAGGAAAAGAGCTTTGCCGCCGGTTGTGACAGAGACAGGATTAGGATGATCGAGAAGCTCATGCCTTTGGAGAAGTTTTATGAGATTGCTATAAGAGCCCTGCAGGGTGTCAAGGGTGATCTTGGTCTTGAATAACCTTCTTCACGCTGCAAATGCGAAGTAGTCGGCGGGTATTGTGTTGACTACCAACTAAGTGAGAAAGGGTTCACAACAGTTTTCGATACTCTACGCAATCTAGTGGAACTTTGTTCACGCTTGACTTCATAAAATTGACCTCTGAAGAAGGAAAGAGTCGCGTTGGATAAATCAGATCAGAAAGAAGGATATTCCAGCTGAAGGAGTTCACTAGTAGTGAGAAGTAAACGTAGATGATGACGTTTTCCTAAGAGAGGATGTAGATTGGCTGGAAAACAATCTCTGGAAAAGATAAGCCCTTCAGGAAATTTTATAAGATTAATCCTCCATCGCAATATCATGAAACTTGTTACCTGCGGATTGCCTTACGCTAACGGAAAAGCCCATATCGGGCATCTGAGGACTTACATTCCTGCAGATGTTTACGTAAGGTATCAAAGGTTAAAAGGAGAAGATGTAATCTTCGTCTGTGGAAGTGATAGTCACGGGACTCCGATTGTGATAAATGCAGAGCAACAGGGGCTAACACCGAAACAGCTTGTTGACATATATCACAAACATTTTCAGGAGGTATTCAAAGCTCTCGATATAGAATTCGATTTCTACGGAAGAACGGACAGCGAATACCATCACAAGAGAACGAGGGAGATCGTCGGGAAGTTATTGGAAAATGGATATATCTATCCCAAAGAGATCGAATTGGCTTACTGCCCTAAATGTGATAGAGCCCTTCCAGACAGATACGTAGAGGGGATATGTCCTTACTGCGGCGAAACGGCGAGAGGAGATGAATGCGATCAGGGATGCGGAAGGCATCTGGAACCGGGGGAAATCCATAAGCCCAAGTGTAAGATTTGCGGAACTCCAGCCGTTTATCGGAAGCAAAAGCATTATTATTTTAAGCTAACAGCATTCAAAGATTTCCTCGAAAGCTTTATAGAAAACTTAAAGGGAACAGAGAATGCCCTGAATTACACAAGGGAATGGATAAGAAAGGAACTAAAGGACTGGTGTATTACGAGGAATCTCGATTGGGGTGTTAAGTTCCCTTTGGATGAGAATCTCGTTGTTTACGTCTGGGTTGATGCACCCATCGGATACATTAGCTTTACGGAGAAGGCATGCGAAAAGCTCGGAAAGGACTGGAGAGACATATGGATTCGTGGGAATGCAGAAATAATCCACTTCATAGGTTTGGACATCGTCTACCACCACTGCATATTCTGGCCGGCGATGCTAAAGGGAGCAGATTACGCTCTCCCGTCCGCAGTTGTTGCGAGCGGCATGGTTAAGGTTGAGGGTAAAAAATTCTCAAAAAGCCGTGGCTACGTCGTCTGGGTGGAAGAAGACTACCTGAAATCAGGATTTAGCCCCGATTTTCTCAGATATTACATAGTCAACTACACGTCCCATCAGAAGGATCTTAACTTCTCGTGGAACGTCTTTAAAGAGAAAGTAAACAACGAACTAATAGCAACGTTGGGGAACTTCATCTACCGTGTTCTTCACTTTGCGTGGAAGAATTTCGGTAAGGTTAGAATGGAAGTCGAGAGAGAGGTGATCGAACAGATAAGACACACTAAGGAGAAGATCGAAAAATCGATAGATAACTGGGAGTTTAAAGAGGCAAGTGATGCCTTTATGGACCTCGCTTCCTACGGAAACTCTTTCTTCCAGATGTCGAAGCCGTGGGATCTGATAAAGGAAGACAAGAAAGCCGCTGAAAGGGTAGTAGCCTCAGGATTGGCGATAGTCAGAGCTTTGGCGATACTAGCGTATCCCGTCCTTCCAAGAGCTATGGCAAAGGTTGCGGACGCAATCGGACTGGACTTGAAAAACGTTAAGCTCGACGACGTTCTCGAAATTCCGGTGGAGATCGAAGTTAAAAAGCCCGAAATTCCGTTTGAGAAAATAGACGATGAAAAAGTAGAAAAACTTGAAAAGGTTATGATAGAAAGAATTTATATGGCGGAAAAAGTTGAGAAAAGTGAAGAAAGAATAGATATCAAGGATTTCGCAAAGCTCGACCTGAGAGTGGGTAAGATTCTGAAGGCCGAAAGAATTAAGGGAAGCAAAAAGCTGATGCGACTTGAAGTTGATATAGGCGACGAAGTTAGACAGATCGTTGCGGGAATTGCGGACGGCTACAGGGAAGAGGAACTCGTAGGGAAATCCGTTGTCGTTCTCGCAAATATCAAACCCGCAAAGATTATGGGTGTTGGGAGCGATGGGATGATATTGGCCGCAGATGTGGATGGAAAGGCAGTTTTGCTGACGCCCGAAAAGGATGTAAAGCCAGGGGTGAGGATAAGATGAGGATTAAAGCGACTATAGATGAGTTTAGGGAATGGCTCGAAAAAAGAGGATACAAGGAGAGAATGGGAGAAGAGGGTTTTGAAACCTTCTTAAATACTGGATTTCCTTCCCTCTTTTTTGCGAACAGTGCTCTTCTCTATGCGTTCATCTACACAAAATTAGGAGTTCCGTCGGAAAGGATAAACGAGAGGATAAGATTCGAGCTTGCAAAAAGGATAACAGCGATATTCGTCGAGAGAGATTATCTGGAAATCGAGTTCGCATGATCGAGAAGCTTTTAGAGATTAGAAGGGATCTCAAAAAAAGGTATTCACACTGGATAGGGATATTGAATTACTCAGGAGATACTATTGAGTTTTTAGCTTACTCAGAAGAGTTTTTTAATCCTTTAAAGATTACGATGTCCAATTCTGAGATAATAAAGGTGGAGAAAATCGAAAGGGTTCCCAAACAGGTTCTGCTAATAGATTCCTCCCTAAGCGAGTTCGAGAAGAGTGAGAGGTTGATCAAAGAGGGCAAATATAAAGAAGCCTTAAAATCTCTGTGGGGCTGTGTCGAATACGCCTTAACAGCTTACGGTATCAAAGTTGCCGGTTGCAGATTTGTCGAGTTCTCTCTCTTCGAAATATCTGAGAGGTTTTTGGATCCTATGACCGTGAAAAACATCAAGGGTGTTTACACAATCACCCACGGGGATTTAATTCCTCTTAACGAACTATCTGCAAACATGGTGAGAGAAGCGGTAAAAAGAATTTTAGAAAAGGTTTTATCCTTTGTAGGCTACACAGAAAAATCAGAAAATTAGGATTTTTATTCAGTGCCTTTCACAAAAGGCGAAAGATTAAAGGTTACCAGATAGATATTATTTTATGGAACTTGAGGTTGATAGAAATTACAACTGGGATTTAAGAATCCCCAAAATCAAGGAAGTTTATTATGAGAGCGGAGACGAACTAAAAAAACTGGAAGCTGTAAAAGGTGGAAGATGGAGAATAGAGGGACCGACAGGTTGTGGTAAGACGATGCTGGTTGAATATTTCGCCGCTAAAAACAAACTCCCATTATTCACGATTCAGGGAAGATACATGCTCAATCCGGCTGATCTGATCGGAAGACCCACAATAATCGGAAATGAAGTGAAGTGGATAGATGGGACGCTTACGAAGGCTCTTTTATGCAGTCAGGAGAGGGAGTGTGTTCTTCTTGTGGATGAATTCAACAGAATGGAGCCAAGATGCCAGGCGATTTTTCTTGAAGCCGCCGACTATAGATGCCAAGTCACAATAGAGGCGAGAGACGAGGTGATTCGTGGTATCCCCGAAAACCTTTACATCATGGCGACCCTAAATAGGGGTGTAGACTATTTCGTCAACAGGCTCGACGCGGCGGTTGAAGGAAGATTCTCCGTGATAGAGCTTGATTATCTCGGATTGAAGAATAGGGACGCCGAGATAGAACTGCTAATGGAGAGATGTGGGATCAAATACGAGCTTGCTGATCTTCTCGTTACGACAGCGAATAAGATAAGGATTGAGGCTAAAAGCGGGAAAAGCGTCATAACGCTCGGAATTCCAACGAGAAACCTGATAAAGTGGGCAGAACTCATCACGGCTTACTTTAAGAGAGGTATTGGAGAAAACCCAATAATCGAAGCCGCCAAAGATGCTGTAATCAACTCGATCTACGAGGGGCAGGCGAAGACAACAGTAATGCAGATAATTCTGAGCATGTGCGATTTGCCGGAAGAGGAGATAGAACAAATAATATGAAATCCGCAATCCTTTCAGTTCTCGAAACCCTCGTAAGGACTTTCACCGATCACAAGTTTGAGTTTGATGTAAGGGAATCTTCGAAGGGTGTCTTTCATTTAAGAGATAAAACGATATATGCCGACCTGAATCTAAGAAAGTTCGGTTTTAATGATTTCGAGAGGTTAAGGATCATTGTAGATGCACTCAATCATCTGTGCGAACACGTTAATTTAGGATACGATAAGAAAACTCTCGAAGGATTTATTGAGAAAACAGGAATGGGAGATATTTCGAGATGGGTTCTGACGATCGTTGAGGATCAATACACAGATTTTTCAAGGCTTAAGAAGTGGAGAGGTTTGAAAAAAACAAGAGCGCTGTTTGCGAAAAAGATAATCGAGATTGAGCCACCCGTCCACAGGATAAGAAGCGAAAGAGAGGCGGCACTCCGCGGATTCTGGATGATCGGTTATACGGGCTTTGCAAAGGGTGAAAGAAATGCTTCAAAGTGTCTTAGAGAGTTCTTTGACTATGCGAGGGAGATTCTAAAAGACGTTAGGAGAATTCACAATTTTGAAAAAAGGGAGGAACTGGCAAGGGAAGTGCTGAAGGAGATAATCAAGTTCAACGGGAAAATATCGGGAGAACTCGATCCGAAAATAGATTTTGAAACAAGAACTTTCGAAAAAGAATTCTTTAGGTTGGATATTTCAGCTGATGAATGTGATTTGGATCTTTTGGGAATATTCGAATGGAATGAGCTAAAAGAGACCGACCTCAGTCCGAGCGATTTCGAAAAGACGTTGCTTGAAAGCATTAAATCTTTGCAGATCGAATTGGAGAAAGAGCAGAGAATGAAGGTAAAGACAGCAAAATTCGTTAAGACTTCCCAAAGGAAAATCGAAGTCCCGGAGCATCTTATAAAAGAAGTCACGATGATTTTGGAGAGGATAAAAACTGAGGATGCCTTTGTAGAATCCGAGTGGGGTGAAAGTGTCAACTTAAGGAATTATGTTCGTTATTTCTGTGGTGAGAGCGTTTCAAATCTATACTACGAGACGAAACCCGCCGATACCGGCGGAAGAGCAATCCTCCTCGCCGTAGATCTCAGTGGAAGCATGAAAACGAAGATCAGGGAGACGATAATAGCGAGCCAGATTCTTATCTATGCTGCAGAATACCTGAACGATAAGGTTGCAGCCTTTGGATTTCAGGAAAAGCCCGGAATAGGAGCTTTCGTCAGGATAATCCCCATTAAGCTTTGGAACGAAAAATTCGATCCAAGAAGCTTTGATGTAGAGACATTCGGAAACACACCTCTGAAAGAGGCTGTTATTGAGGCTGGTGAATGGTTGAGCTATATTCCTTCCAGAAGAAAAGTTGCCTTCATTTTTACAGATGCCGAACCCACATCCTCAACTCCGGAACAGGTTTACAGAACGGTTTGCAGTCTGAGGTGCACAGGAATAGATGTCGTCGGTGTGGGTGTAGGAAGCTCGATAAATCCCTTCATGCTCAATCAGTGTTTTGGGGATGGATACATCTGGGTTCCTGAGATCAGAGAACTGCCTTATGCACTTTTCAGAGCTTATACATCTCTAATAAATTATAGGATAGATTTTATTATCTAATGTGAATACTTTCGAGCCACTCATATGTAGTGGTCTTTAATGCAGTTGTCCTGTCCGCTATATTATTCTCAGGGATTACGATTTTCAGAACCAAAAGTATTAGCTCAGTATCTTGTATTTTTTATGGCTTTGCTGGAATTTCGGCTGAGGATATATGTCTAACAGGATCATGCAGCATGTTTGTATTTGAGAGCTTATACTACGAGCTTTATGTTAAGTGCCAGAATACGATAAAATGAAGTAGAATTATCCTTCGCCAACTTTTACCTTGAATTTCTTGCCGTCGATTTCTACGGTGAATTCTCCCTTGACCTCGCCGGCGGGAGGTGGGAACGGCTCCTCTTCGATCTCACCCTTAAGGAACTTAAGTCCTGTTACGGGATACAGGGCGTAAATGAGGACATCCTCATCGCTTGGATTCTCAATTCCCGCTTCGATGAGCTCCTGCTTTCTCTTCTCGAATTCTAGTTCGAGGAGATCCGCAGGCCTGCAGTCTATCGGCTTTTCATCTCCCAAGATCTTCTTGATTATTTCTTCCTTAATGGGTGCGGGAGTCCTGCCGTACATTCCCTTCACTAAGTCTCTTGTTTCTTTTGTTATGATTTTATATCTCTCACCCGTTAAGACGTTGATAACAGCTTGGACACCAACAATCTGTGAGGTTGGAGTGACAAGGGGCGGATACCCCATGTCCTCTTGGACTCTTGGAACTTCGGCAAGGACTTCTTCGAGCTTGTCAAGAGCGTTCTGTTCCTTAAGCTGTGAAATGAGGTTGGAAAACATTCCTCCGGGTATCTGGTATCTCAGAACCATTGTGTCAAAGATGGTAGACAGGAGATCTATATATCCTTGGTATTTCTTCCTGATTTCAAGGAATCTTGTTCTGAGTTCCATCAAAACATCCATGTTAACACCGGTCTTGTACCCGTATTCTTCGAGAGCGTAGACTATTGATTCGATGCATGGGTGGGCAGTTCCTACCGCCCATGGGGACATGTCTCCATCAACCATATCCGCTCCAGCCTCTACGGCTTTCAGTATTGCCATGGAGCCCATTCCGCTTGTATAGTGTGTGTGAAGGTTAATGGGCAAGCCGACCTCTTTCTTAAGGGCTTTGACAAGGTCGTAAGCAACTTTAGGTGAGATCATTCCTGCCATGTCCTTTATGCAGATCGAGTCAACTTCAAGAGCAGCAAGCTCTTGTGCTGTCTCGACATACTTTTCTATCGTATGGACGGGGGAGATTACGTAGCAAATCGTACCTTGAACATGCTCGGCACCGTATTTCTTCGCAGCTTTGATTGATGTAATGAGATTCCTAACATCGTTTAGGGCGTCGAATATCCTGAAGAATGAAATTCCGTTTTCGCATGCTTTTTGAACGAACTTCTCGACGATATCGTCGGGATAATGTCTGTATCCAACGAGGTTCTGACCTCTGAGTAGCATCTGGCAGTGGGTTTCTTTCACATACTTTCTGACGATTCTTATCCTTTCCCATGGATTTTCGTTTAGAAAACGGTGCATGACGTCGAAGGTGGCTCCACCCCACATTTCGATGCTGTAGAATCCCGCTTCATCTATTAACTCCAGAACGGGAATCATATCTTTTGTTCTCATTCTTGTTGCTGCTATAGACTGATGCCCATCTCTTAAAGTTAGATCGATAATTTTTACTTCTTTCATAGTTCTTAGAACAAACAAGCTTATTCATAACTTTTACGATTTTTCCGTAATTAATATCTGCTAATAAATATTAATAATCAATATTACTGGTTTTAGGCTGATCTAATAGCTTCAAGATTTTTTCAAACACTTCTCTTGGATTTTCTCCAAATATAACAATCATAGGTTCCTTTCCTACGTCACCCGTGTGATATATCAGATCCGCCTTTCTGTCTATTCTATTTAAAGCAGAGCGAATTCCCCACGGGATTGTTCCACCTTCTTTTTTCTTTACCTCTTCGGGCTCCTCCCTTCTATCGTAATGAGAGACAGCAAATCCTAGATCTCTTGCCTTCTCTACTATTTTTTCATCGTATTTTATGTTAACAGCACACCTAATCTCGGGGTAGAATTCCATGAAAGTTAGAACGGCTCTTGCAAGATGGTCTGAGGCACCAAATCTAGGAGATCCGGAGATTATTATCCTCTTCATCCCTCGGGCAATTCTGCCTTCAATTGCTAGGACATCCTCACTTCCTCTTGCATAGTTTTTCGGAAGTGCATAGGCTATGTTCATTCCAACCTCTGGAATGAGTTTGTGGATTTCTTCTATCTTTTTCAAATCTTCTAACGTTTTTTCAAATTCTTTCAACATCCTCCACTTCTCAGCATCAATCATCACAGGCGAGAGGTGATCTAAACATGAGCAACCTCTCCCCACATTTAGAGCGTATTTTATAGCCAGATCTATGTACTTTTTTGCGATCTTCACCGATTGAACTAAATCGACACCTTTCGCTAGGTTTGCCGTTATCGCTGCTGAGAAAGTGCAACCCGTTCCATGGAAACAACCTTCAACTCTCTCCGATTTGAATCTGTATATCTTACCATTGAAATAGAGAACATCTACAGCATCTCCTTTTAGATGACCTCCCTTTACGATGGCGGCTTCACATCCAAAATCTCGGACGATCTTTTTTGCGGCGATTTCAGCATCTTCCACGCTTTTGATTTTCATTCCGCAAATTCTTTCGGCTTCGATTGCATTTGGTGTTACAATCTTGGATAGGGGGATTAGCTCTTCCAGCAGAACTTTAAAAGCATCTTCCTTCAGCAGAGGGGCTCCACTCTTTGCGGTTATGACAGGATCTACTACGAGAGGAATCCCTTTGACTTCCTTTGCGACTATTTTCACTATCTCAGCTTCACCAAGCATTCCGGTCTTTACAGCATCGATCCCGCTGTCCGAAGCCACAGCTTCTATCTGTTTTTTAACAAATTCCGGAGGGAGCATAATCACATCCAAAACGCCTTCAGTGTTCTGAGCTGTCAAAGCCGTTATCGCCGTAGTTCCGTAGACGTTAAAGCATGCGAACGTCTTTAGATCTGCTTGAATTCCGGCACCTGCAATGCTGTCGCTACCCGCAATACTCATGGCAACTTTCATAAGATACGAATGAAAAGCAATATTTTTACCCTTTGCCCTACTGTTTTCATGAAAGAGGTTGCCGCATTTGAAGCCGGGATAAAGCTAGGAGCCCTCTTCCACCAGTTTGTTGGAATTCCTGTAAGCTTTGATAACGTTGAGATCGTCGAGAAAGCAATAGAAAGCTGTGTCAGGCTACAGCCATATGTAGTCGAAGTGGAGGTAAAAATAAATCGGGAAAAGCTGAGGGAAAAAATATCCAAGTTCGGTTACTGCTCCTTAAGCGGAGAGATGATTGCGGCCCGTGTCAAGACGAGAGTTGGGGATGCCGAAGCGGAAGCCGTATTGGAGTGGGACGATGAGAAAAAATATCCGTTAATGAGGCTCATCAAGTGACGACCTCGTCCAGCCTTCCAAGTTCCAAAGCCTTCTTAAGCTCCATCATCGTTAAATCAAGTGGATCTTCAATCCTTATACCGTGCTTTAGAGTGAGATTTCTCATTTCTGGGGAAGTGGGACCTATGCACGGATCACCGGGAACTCTCATCGAGACGTCAAAGATTACAAATTCCAGTTTGGTGTCATCCTCGGGCGAATAGGCGACTGCTCCCTGCAATCCGAACATTCCGATAATTCCTGGAGGATATTCCTTCGCACAAACTTCTATGAATTTTTCTCCAGCCTCGTAAACCATTTCCTGCTTGCTCTCTCTCATAGTAACACCGAAGTGTCCAATCTCCTCGTTCTTCACAGGGACGTTTATCTTCAGCTGATCCCTTGCGGGAAGATTGAGGAATCCTTGGAGATTTACTTGCCTCCTGTCAGAGAATCCGACAAAATCGAAATTACCGAAAACATCTTTTAATGCGTAACTGTGGAAGTTTGCGTTGAATCGGGCACCTAAAACGTATTCCTCTATCCTCGCCTTTTTCAGACCTTCTTCCGTGATCACACCCTCCTTTATCAGCTTCTCAGCTTGTTGGTAATAATCCTCCGGAGAAACTGCGTAGAAAAAGGCTCTTTCTAAAGGATTCTTCGCCTGTTGAACTTTAACTACAACAAGTCTGTCGATCTCCTCTGGAGATTTGAATTCCTTGGGATATCTTAAGCCCGCTTTTTCGAGGAGGTAATACTGTCCCTTTTCGAAATCTCTTTCCTCGGCTCTTAAAAGAAATCGATTCCCATATATTGGGACTTCAAACTTCTTTTCGATATTGTCGTAGCCGACGTAAACCGCAAAGCTCCTGTTTGGGATGAATATCGTGTTCATTTCTCTGAGAGTTTCCTGAACCTCCTCATTCACCAAATCTCTGAATTTTTCAAGAACTATTATCTCATCGTAAAGGTGCCTGTTGTATTTCGTGTAGAGTTTGTCCCTTCCCTTTTGAACAACAATAACAGTCTTCAATCCGAAAGCTTTTGCAGCCATTCCGATTTCTTTTGCCGAGTGAGATCCGAAAATTCCGATGGTAACCGTTTTGTATTCGGATGCTATTTCTCTTGCCTTTTCAATCATTCTTTAACCTCCTTTCAATACTTTCAGCTGCCAATATTCCGGTAACGGCGGCACCCACAATTCCACGGCTTATTCCAGCTCCGTCTCCTATCGCATAGATGCCGGGGATGTTCGTCTCCATCTCCGAGTTAATCTTTAATTTTAAAGAATAAAACTTTATCTCAGGTGCGTAAAGAAGCGTTGAGTCGTCTGCAACACCCGGTATAACGCGGTCGAGCTGTTCTAAAGCATCTAAAATGTCATCAACGACTCTGCCCGGATAGGCTAAGCTTATATCTCCGGGAACCGCCGTGTTAAGTGTCGGCTTGACGAGTCTGTTGTTCTTTATCCTATTTTCGGTGCTTCTCCTTCCAAGTCTTAGATCCTTCAGCCTTTGGACGAGTGGATTTCCACCGCCGAGTTTTGTAGTTATCCTTGCCAGATCTCTTCCCCATTCATTCGGCATCTCAAAAGGCTCTGTGAAGACGTAATGTCCTAAGAGGGCGAAGTTCGTGTTGTTTGTTTTCTCCTTTGCTTTGCTGTGACCATTAACGAGGCTGAAATCTCCGTAATCCTCACGGATAACCCATCCTCTCGGACAGGTACAGAAAGTCCTCATGTAATCGTCATGCTTTTTCGTGGTTATCCTGAGCTTCGGATCGTAGATTATCGAAGTGATCTCATCCATTATACTTGCGGGGACTTCTACACGAACTCCAACATCAATCGCTTTCGGATCGTTGCTGATTTCTATGTTGTATTGCTTAACCCACTTTTCAAGCCACTCAGCACCGCCTCTCCCAACACCGATGATAAGATAGTCGTAGGCGAATTCGTCTCCCTTTGATGTTTTGACTATTCTCTCGTTGGGATTTATATCTACTACAAGGGTGTTCGTGCGAATCTCGATACCGTTCCCAGTGAGATAATCCTGAATGCTCTTAATAACTTTCGGAAGTTCGTCGCTACCCACATGTCTTTGTCTTAAGGGTACGAATTCTATACCCGCTGAATTCGCCTTTCTCAGAAGATGGAGTAGCTTTTCCAAATCCTCGCCATAGATTTCGTTGGGAGCTCCATGCTCAAGGAAGATTCTATCTACTTCATTCATTTTTTCTATGAGTGTTTCCTCATCAATTAACCCTAAGAAGTCTCCACCAACGGTAAAACTTTCGGGAAATTCCGGATGAACGTAGTTGAGCTTTCCGTCTGACAGACCGCCAGCACCACCAACACCGGAGGTGATATTGCAGGGATCACATTTTAGACAGAAGCTCTCTGCAAGATCGCTTGGGCATTTTCTCTTGTCGATCTCCCTTCCCATCTCGAATATTGCGATTTTTGCTTTTCCTGCCAGTTTATAGGCGGCAAAAAGTCCTCCTGGTCCGGCACCGACAATGATCACGTCGAATTTTTTCATACATTTGTCAGTTCATTTAGCCTGAGATATTTAAGGTTTCTTATTTGAGGAAAATAACATTCCCTCTTCCTTTTTTGTACTTTTCGATTAGACCTCTCCTTTCCAAATCGGTTAAAACCAAGCTTAGTTTCGCCTCTGACCACCCTGTCTTTTCTCTTAACTCTTTTTGGGTCGCTCTGCCTCCAGATTCTTTCAAAATTTTAAGAATCTGTGTAAGATCTTCTGGTAATTCTGAGCTATCTGGGGTTCTGGGTTTCTTTTTAACCATAATGATCCCGAGTACTGCTGTAACTGCTGCAAGAATTGTCAATATCGAGGCAGTCATTAAGATAGCCTGATTACCCTCATCAATTTCAAAACTTGGCTCGGTAAAATTCAGTTCATTATACTTTAATGTCGGGAACAATATTAAATCGAGAATGTATGTTCCGTTGCTTGTGATGACAATCGTCTCGCTACAGGAGAGTTCTCTATCAGTGCTATACGCCTCGATCAGGTAAATGCCCGTAGGAACTGAGAATTCATAGCTACCATTTACAGCTACAATTCTCTGTTTGGGTGTTGTATTTATCTCTACTATTGCACTGATTTTGTTGAGTTCCCATGAATAGACGTTACCTTTTATTATCGCAGATTGAGCTAGGGAGATTATAAAAGTTAATATCGCCAATGCAATCAGTATCTCTGTTGGGACTTTCATCAAATTCTGAAATGTAATAAAGCTTTGTAAAGTTTTTTGAAATGTCTTAAAGATTTTTGCATACCTATCTCGAAAGAATGTATTTATCATCAGACAGTCAACTTAAAAGCATGAGATGGATAGTACTGGCGGTAATGATCTTGTTATTACCGGTAGCAACGGCCGCCCACGGTGGTAAACCGGAAATAATATATGAGAAAAGTTTTGAAAGCATTCCAAAGAGCGGAATTAAAAACGGAATACGGGAACAGGGTATAGTAGAGAGGAAAGACATTGGACATCGGCCCCCAATTACAAAGAATGAGACTAAAAACCAGATGAGACACCAACCTCCAATTCCAATAAGAGAAGAAGATAGAGTTAGAATCATGGAAGAAATTAAGAACAAAATTATAATCCAAAAAGAAAATAGAGAGATCTCCAAAGAAAAGAGGGGAACATTTGAAAAAAGCCTTCAACAAAGATTTGAAGATTACCATAACTATAGAAAGCTCTATCAAAAAATGGGTCTTCAAAGCGAGGAGGGATTTCAATACGCAAAGAGATACGTATTTCACGGAGCCTATGCAATCATAGATTTCCTTAAATTAATAAAAACAGATCTTGAAACACTGAACATAGATGAAACTACTAAACAAAAAATTAACAAAACTATTGACGAGATAATACAGACACTTGAAGCAAAAATTGAGAAGATCAATCAATCCTACACGATCGAAGAGTTCAGGGATGCCGTGGGAGATCTAAGCAGCTATTGGAAGAGTGTTAGAAATGATGTGAAAATATACGCGGAACTCATAGTTGTCGCAAAATTGGACGATCTTATTAAGAGAGCAGAAATAATCGGACTGAATTTGAACTCGGAGGTGGATCTTAGCGAATATTTCAAACACCTTGATAATGCAAAGATCTTCCTAACCAATGCCACTGAAAAAATTTCAAATGGTATGGACGCGAGGGAAGATATCCAAATAGCGAGAGAGGAGATCCGAAGGGCTTTTGAAATACTAAGGGAAATTTACAAAGAAACACAACCCTTCTTCGGAAATGAGACTGGACAGCTATGGGTTGAAATCAACGGCACTGCAATGGTAAGCGGAAGCGCCATAATCCACATTAAGGGTAATGCTACTGTGGAAGTCTCACCTCTCGACGCTGTAGTAACCGCAGTAGGATTCAAAAAATCGGATGGAGTTCTTACGGGTGATGGAAACCTCGTGATAAAAGGCAACGTCAATGTCAATGCAACCGGAGATTTCTGTATGTTTGTAAAGGGAGTTGCTGATGTATATCTCGAAGGAAAAGGAGAATACAAGGTAAGACCGGTATTCGAGGAAGAATTTGGCGAATTCCAACTTAGTGGCAACGAAACAATAGTACTTGGAGGTAAGAGACTATGAAGAAGGTGCTACTGCCACTTCTAATATTTTCAGCACTTCTAATGGGTTGCGTTAGCGAAGAACAGCAACAAAACGTCACGACACCAACTAAACCAGAAGAATTACCGATAAACGAGTCAGAGATAGACGAGACTTTGAGTTACCTGCAAAAAATAGAAAACATCGATTTTAACCTTTAAAGATCTCCTTATCCCTATTTTTTATCTTCCTGTTGCTTGCAAGACCCTTTCCGTGAGGATACGCAAGGAGTAGTTCACTTCGTAATTTCATTAAACCCGTTAATTTAATAACTAATTAGGTCCATAATGTTAACGGGCTTTGCGGTTGGATAATTCCTCTTTTCTTTGCAATAATCATTTTTGTTCCATCTCTTCATCCAAATGTATAAATTCTGAACTTTGAATCCTACTTCTTCGAGTTTGTTTAAGTATTCTTTGAAGCTTAAATCGTTTTTAAAAGTGTAAACCTTATTACCTTTCTCGATTCCCTCAAAACTCCAGGAGGCCGATTTAAGCTTGTAGTAGATAACCTCCAGAGGGGAAAAGATAGCAAATGAGCCATGATGGTGAGAACGTGAAGAAGCTTGCGGAGGCATTAGAGGAAGAAAGTATTAAAAAAGAGACTCCAGGATTATACTCCCTGATCTAAAAAAAATATTTATATTTTAAAGCTCAAGAAAGTTTATGGAAAGCAAAATCGCGAAGGCATTAAGATTAAAGTATGAACCCGTTGCCATCATATGGAGCGACGAAAAACCCGAAGATGCCATCCAGTTCAAAGAGGGGATATGGGGTTGCGTAATGTGGATGCTTGCTTCAGCGGCGAAGGGAAAAACTGTAGCCTTTGATAGAAAAACATTCGGCTGTCCCGGCGGAGGAGTCGGACTGGGTTTTGGAAATCAGTATGAAAACTTCATTGGGGGATTGGAAGGTTTCTGTTATTTCCTTTCCACCGGATTTGAGAGCTGGGAAAAAGGAAAGGACTTACTAAGGGAGCTTAAAGACTTTTCAGAGGATAGATTCGAAAAGATATGGAAAGGTGAGAGATACATAAAATCTCCTGAGCTTGTCAGGAAATTTGTTGAAACTCTTCCGATCGTTGACGTGCCAACGAAATACGTAATATTCAAGCCGCTAAGTAAAGTCACCAATGAAGAGCCAGTGGTCGTCGTTTTCATTGCAAATCCCCATCAGATTTCAGCTTTGATAATCATGGCGAATTACGCCAGAGAGACAAACGATAACGTCGTTGTGAAAATGGGTGCCGGTTGCCACCAGATCGGTATTTTCGCCTATGCGGAGCAATCAAGAGCCGTCCTCGGACTGATAGATCTCGATGCGAGACTCAATGTTCGAAAACAGCTTGGAGACGATGTATTTACGTTTGCAGTTCCTTACAAGATGTTTAAAGAAATGGAAGAGAACGTAGAAGGAAGCTTCCTTGAGATCGGAACTTGGACTAAGCTTTCAAAATTTCTAGACTAAAAAGAAAGACCGCTCAACCTTTCGAGTTCCTCTTTTATTTTTTTCGCCCTCTCGATTGATCTCTCGACAAACCATTTCATATCGGGTTTTTCCCTTTTGATCTCTTCAAGTCTTTTGATGAAGTCTTCAAAACTTCTGGGTCGATCCTCGAAAACAAGGTTGTCCGCAAAGCTGACGATTTTCTCCTCTAAAGTTTCGGGCATGTAATTCTTCGGAGGCAATCCGAGTTTTCGGGCTTCTTCAGCTGTTAATCCGGCGCTAAAGTGTCTTTCGGCGATTCTTACGATTTTCTCATCTATGCCCTCTTTTCTGAGAATTTCAGCCGATTTTATGAAATGCTGGAATGGATCGTGGGTGACTGCTCTTCCGATATCGTGGAGCAGAGCACCTAACTTCACAGCTTCAACATCAATGTTTTTCCGCTCTTTTATCTTTGAAGCAATTTTGACAGCAAGCTCCGCCACAGCCCAGCAGTGTTTTCTAACATCCTCGGGTAGTCCGTATTTATCCCACAATTTGATGGCATCAATCACTCGGCTCACCTCTGCACATCATGTAGAGAGTATCTCCAAGCTCAATTTTCGTGTCAGCTTCCGGAAATATAACTTCACCGTTTCTCACAATCGCAACGACCATACATCCCATTTTCCTTCGTAAATCGAGTTCCTTCAAAGTCTTTCCGGCAAACTCTTCGTCAGCTATAATTTTTTCAAGCTTCAACGAAACGTTTCCACTAAAAATAGTCTCCACAAATTCTACACTTGGGCTTTCAGTTATTATTGCTGTAATTTTCCTTGCAGCATCCCTGTAAGGAGACAATAATATATCAACCTTTGCCATTTTCATCTTTTTTTCCGCTTCTGGGCTTCTAAGTATCGCTATCGTTTTTATATTCGGATTCAATTCCTTAGCTGCCAAGGATGCGAAGGCGTTGTTCGCATCACTCATACAGCAGATGAGCACAGCCGCCCTCTTTACCCCAGCTTTTTCAAGGGTTGCAGTGTCTGTCGCATCGCCGTGAATAGCGATGAATCCCATTTCTCTTGCAAAATTCACCTTACTCAAATTCGAATCGATTACAACCACTCTATCTTTCGGTAAATCTTTTAGAACTTCTCTGCCAACAACACCGAGACCACAAACTATTACATGATCCTTCATCTTTTTAGCCATTCTTTCCCACCTGTTACTCGACGTCTCAAAGACGGCTGTTATAAATACGTTTACAGTATATAAGAAAATGCCAACCCCGAATAGCATCAGTAACATCGAGACAATTCTTCCACCCATACGCATCTCGTTGATTTCACTATATCCTGTCGTAGTTATCGTTATCACAGTCATGTAGAGGCAATCGAACCAGTCCCATCCTTCAACAATTCTGTAAGATACAGTTCCTCCGATTATTGTCGCTATGAGCAGTAAGATAACGTTTACAAATCTTTTGAGCATGATCCATACACGGTTTCCAATAGGCTATAAAACTCTAACGTCTGCAAGAAAATTATATATACCGACTAGCCCATTTACGTTAGTTAAAGATATTAGGAGGGTATAAAATGGAGCTAGAACTTACTCAGATACAAAAGGACATACTTTACGCGCTAATAACGTTATACAAGAATAAAAAAGGAGGTTCAGTAAAAGGAGAAGAAATTGCCGAGCTCATCAACAGAAATCCGGGAACAGTCAGAAACCAAATGCAGGCCTTAAGAGCTCTTGGACTTGTAGAGGGAGTTCCAGGACCAAAGGGAGGATACAGACCCACTTCAAAGGCCTACGAGATCTTATCAATAACAAAATACGAGGAAGCAACAAAAGTTCCCGTAATAGTAAACGACGAAATTCAAGAAGACCTATCTGCCGAAGAGATTGTATTACCTTCACTTTCCAATCCCAAAGTCTGTCAGGCAAGAATAAGAATAGTTGGGAATATCAAGAAAATAGAGCCGGAGGATAGAGTAATCGTAGGTCCGACACCAGTGAATGAGTTAATGATCTACGGGAAAGTCGTAGGGAGAGACGACACAGAAAACACCATCGTAATTGATATTGAGAAAATCTTTGCCCTGCCAAAGGACAAAGTTGGTGAACACATGTCATCCCCGATAATTACAATAAACGCTGAGGAGAGTGTGATAAAGGCATCCGAAGAACTATCAAAGAGGGGAATATACTGCATGCCAGTTGTAAAAGACAGTAACTTCATCGGAATCGTTACCTTAGACCATATAGCAAAAGCTGTAGCGGAGAATAAGCTTGACAAAAAGGTTAAGGACATAATGAGACCAAAAATCGTATCCGTAGAAAAAGACATCTCATTGGGAGAAGCCCTTAGAATAATGAACGATGAAGGCGTTAGACTGTTAATAGTCAGAGATTCTGGAAGACCTGTGGGCGTTATAACAGATCAAAAGATTCTGAAGATACTCGCTCCAGAACAGGTAAAAGTATATCACAAATAAAAAAATTGTTTCATTTTTGAAGCAAGCCTAAAAAGTCATTTAGGGATATTATCTCAGTATTAAATACGTTTTTCATGTGATGGAGTGCGTATTCGTAGTCGTAATCCGTAAGAGCGGCAGTGCAGTCCTTTATTACAGAAACTTTGTAACCTCTTAAAGCGGCGTCACCGGCGGTGTGAAGAACACAAATATTTGTTAAAACCCCTGTTAAGTACAGCTTTTCTATTCCAAGCTCCCTTAGGGTCAGATCAAAATCTGTTCCAAAGAAAGCGGAGTATCTTCTTTTCTTTACAAAGTAATCCTCGTCAGAAACATCGATCTCGTTTATTATCTCAGCTCCCTTTGTGCCCGCTATACAATGTGGGGGCCAAATTTTGAACTCCACATCGTCCTTACGGTGCCAGTCCTGTGTGAAGATAACGGGCATTTTCTTTCTTGCTTCTTGTACAGCCCTATTCACGGATTCAAAAATGTTTTTGATATGCTCGCCCCCAAAAAGGGAGCCGTCGGGATAACAGAAGTCTTTTTGCATGTCGATAACGATAAGAGCTGACTTCATGTTTCTTTATAAGAAATTCTGGACTTAAAAATCTTTGTGAAAAAAAGTATTTATGTTCTCTAAGATTCATGAAATTAATGGAATCGCTGATCTTGATAATTGCCTTCGTGACTTATTGGGCGATCGTAACAATCCTCGATCGCAAAGGAATCTTAAAAAAGAGAAACATTACAGCTTACGGTCCTCTTCTGATGATAAGAACAAAAAAAGGGATAGAATTCTTAAAAAAACTTGCTGAAAAAAGAAAAATCTGGATCACAATCGGAACTGCGGGAATTCCAGCGATTCTTGTTGGAATGGTTTTTATGTTCGTCTTAGTGTTGATAATGGATTATATATTGCTAACGACTCCACCAGAACCTTCCGAGATAACAAGTCCGAGAAATGTCTTTCTGATTCCTGGCATAAACAAGTTCATTCCGCTAATTTGGGGGCTGATCGGCTTAATTGTGACGCTGATTGTTCATGAATTCAGCCATGCGATTTCAGCTCTTGCTGAAAACGTAAAAGTAAAGTCTCTGGGAGTTCTGGTGGCATTTGTCCCCTTAGGTGGCTTCGCCGAAATCGATGAGGAGGCTCTGAAGCAATCCGAGTTTATGACGAGAGTTAGAGTATTCTCTTCAGGGGTGATAAGCAATTTCATAACCGCGTTAATATCTTTCTCTCTGTTCTTCTATCTACTTGGCTTTATTACTCCATCAATTGCCGTTCTCACTTCTGAGAATCCAGAATTAAAAACGGGAGACATAATCATCGAAATCAACGGTGTTCCTGTTAAGACACCCGAAGACGTTAGCAAAGCGATTAAAGGAGATGAAAACATCTTAAAGCTCAAAGATGGGAGGATTGTGGAGCTAAAAGGAGTAACGGGAGCCAAGATAATCGAGGTCATGGAGAACTATCCCGCATACGAAGCTGGGATTAAAGAAGGATGGATAATCACAGAAGTCGATGGAAAGAAGATCGTAACAATCTACGACTTTAAAGAGAGTTTGAAGAATAAAAAAGTGGGAGACACTGTCAGTTTAGTAATTTTTGATGGAAAGAGCTTCGAGGTGTTCAACTTAACGCTTGCAAATCTTAACGGAAAGGCGATTATGGGAGTTCACATTCAGGAGTATATTGCTGGAATCTCCCTAAGTTACTTCTACGCGGAAAACATTCTGAATACTCTTCGAAATATCCCGGCAATGCTTGGAAATCCAGTAGGCTGGCTTTTCATAATGTCCATGCCAATAACGTTTTTTAACAGTTTTTCTCCTCCGATAACGAATTTCTTCAGCTCATCAGTGGGTGATTGGATCTTTTACGCACTAAACACATTCTATTGGGTTGGATGGATTAACTTCTACGTTGGATTATTTAACTGTCTTCCAGCAATCCCCCTTGACGGGGGCAGGGTCTTCTACGATGTTACAAACAGGATCGGTGGAAAGAACTTTGCCGAAAGTTTTAGCAGATTTCTTTCGGCACTGATATTCTTTTCGATAATTCTTTCAATCGTGATCCCGAATATTCCGAGATGAAATGTGCAAGATGCAAAGAAAAAGCCTTCGAGAAATTCAGAGGCAGATACTACTGCACGAATTGTTTTATTAAAAAATACGAAGAAGCTGTAAAATCTACAATCAAGAGATACAAAATGATAAAAGAAGGCGAGAAGATACTGGCAGCTTTAAGCGGTGGGAAAGACAGCGTTGCAATGCTATCAGTTCTAAGCAGATTTGGCTTCGATCTTGAAGCACTCCACATCGATCTGGGGATTGGGGATTACAGCAGAAAATCTTTGGAAATTTCGAATAAGATAGCGGAAATCCTTAACGTCGAACTGAATGTTGTCTCTCTGAAATCCTACGGGTTCACAGTAGATGACGTGAAGAAAAAAGAGTGCAGTGTTTGTGGAAATGCCAAGAGATATCTTATGAACAGATTTGCGAGGGAAAATGGATTCGATGTGATTTCCACGGGACACTGTGCCGAGGATATTCTGTCTAACTTCTTTAAAAATCTTTATTCTGGTAATGTTGAATGGAGCGAGAAGCAAAAACCGAGAATTGAGGGTTTTGACAAAATCGTTACGAGAATTAGACCTCTATACGAGATGAGTGAAAGGGAGAATCTCCTCTACGTTATGGCGAGGGATTTACCCTTCCTCTACGAGGAGTGTCCAAAGGCTCCTTCAACAAGATGGAAGGAAATAATCTACGATATCGAGAGGAAAGTTCCAAACTTTAAGATAAACTGCTTAAGAACTTTAGCGAGAGAAAGGGAAAGAAAGTTGGAAGATTACAGATACTGTAAAGTATGTGGAGAGATCACAACAACCGAAATATGTCAGTTTTGTAGAAACGTCATGAAATTCAGAAATCCTCAACTTCGATAAATTTCAGCTCTCTCAAGTATCCAGTTTGTATTCCAAGTTTTTTCGCTTTTTTTCTGAGTTCTTTATCGTTTGAGATGATTACGGCATTCTCTTCCTTTGCCAACTTGATTATAGCGTCATCACTTCCCTCGGCTTCGATCTCCTTTACTTCGCATTCTTTGCAATTTTCTATAAGTTGCAAAGCGAACTTTGCTGCGACTTTTTCCCTCCCATTCAAACTCTTTTCAAGATTTCTTAACTCTGTAATAACTTGCTTTGGAAATAAGAATTTTTTAAATCCCAATTCCTTTAATTGAGAGAAAACGTCTGTTTTCTGAGTAAAAATGTAAATCAGAACGTTCGTATCTATTATCGCTTTCATTAGATTATCGTTCCGGCGCCTATCAACCTCCATCTCGCTCCTACACGCCTACTTATTGCGACTTTTGATCGTCTTTCGGCGCATACGGGGCGCCTCAGCTTTACCTCAACAACATCATCCCTCGCAGAGGTCACAATGCCCAACGTGATCGCTGTCCCAACGCTCAACATGAGGGGCTCGTTCATCTTTATTTTTTCAACTTTAAGCTCCTCTTCCGTTCCCACAACTCTTTCAAGCAATCTTACCTCCATCGTGAATTCGTAAAGAATGTCCGGAAGCTCGTTCGGATGACCTAAAACATTTCCGACAAGCCCGTCGCTTTTCGTTAGGAGGGGATCAAGCTTTGTTGCAACGCCGATTAATCCACCGGGTGTCGCCTCTTCGATATATCTTCCAGAAGCCATTATGCTGACGACTTCCGTAATAATGGGATTGTAGTTCCCTCTTTCATCCTTTATGCCGGGTCGGATCTCTATTTCATCCCCAACTCTTAGCCGACCTCTTGAAAGGCTTCCTCCGACAACACCACCAACCAGATCCTCGGGCTTCGTTCCCGGTTTGTTCACATCAAAGCTTCTCGCGATATACATCAGAGGTGGTGATTCCAGATCCCTTTCAGGAGTGGGTATTGTTTCTTCGATTGCTTCTATTAAAGCATCGATATTTATTTTCTGTTGGGCCGAGATTGGTATTATCGGAGCGTTCTCAGCTATCGTTCCTTTAATGAATTCCTTTATTTCTCTGTAATTTTCGAGAACTCTTTCCTTTGGGACTATGTCTATCTTGTTCTGGGCGATTACTATTTTGTCAACTCCAATAATCTCAAGAGCCATTAGATGCTCCTTAGTCTGAGGTCTTGGACACTTTTCATTCGCTGCAATCACGAGAACGGCTCCATCCATGAGGGCGGCGCCACTAAGCATAGTAGCCATTAGCGTTTCGTGACCGGGGCTATCGACAAAGCTTACAGTTCTCAGAATTTCAGTCTCTATGCCGTGGCGGGGACAGATTTTCTCTACGGTATATGCTTCCACGCCTTCACACTTGGGACATTTCCTGAAGGTGGTATCAGCGTATCCAAGCTTTATGGAGATTCCTCTCTTTAGCTCTTCACTATGTCTGTCAGTCCATACACCGCTTAAAGCGGCAACCAAAGTGGTTTTACCGTGATCAACGTGACCAACCATTCCAATGTTTATTTCCGGAAGAGGAACGTCATCTCCCATAACCCAAGAAAGACGGCATGATATAAAATATTACCTCAAATTTTTTATTAAGCCAATCAAACTTGCAACCATGATAACTCCATGGGATGTCAGCGGAGAAGTTGATTACTCGAAACTCATAAAGGAATTCGGAATGGAGCCCTTCCATCCGCTATTAGAGAAGATTAAAGATCCAATGCCCCTAATGAAGAGAGGTGTCATTTTTGGTCACAGAGATTACGACAGGATTGTCGAGGCTATGAATAAGGGGGAGCCGTTTGCGGTTATGTCGGGCTTCATGCCCTCCGGTTTACCTCACTTCGGTCATAAAATGACAATGGATGAAATCGTATGGCACAATAACAGAGGAGGAGTTGCCTTCGTAGCTATAGCAGATATGGAAGCTCACGTCGTTAGGGGATTAAGCTGGGATAAGCTCAGAAAAATTGGAATGGAATATATAAAGGCGATAATAGCCTTAGGATTAACCGAGGATTCCGTCATCTACTTTCAAAGTGCAAACGAAAACGTTAAAGATTTGGCTTTTGAATTGGCAACTGAGGTGAACTGGAGCGAACTGAAAGCTATATACGGATTCGATAATGAAACAACTTTGGCAAAGATGTTCGTCACGGCTATACAGGCTGGAGACATTCTTCTACCTCAGTTAAGACTTTACGGAGGTCCTAAGCCAACAGTTGTTCCCGTCGGAGCAGATCAAGACCCTCACCTCAGACTAACGAGAGATCTCTCTTTAAGGGTATGCATATTTGCTTACGAACGTATAGATAACGGTGTCAGAGTTAGAAGCAGAAAGGGAGCGGAATATCTCGAAGCAGTCCGAGATCTCAATTTTGATAAAAAAGTATATCAGGAGCACATCGATCTGTTCGGAGATCCCGATGAAATTATAAAAGCGGTTAGAGAGATCGAAATCGAGATGGAAGGATACGCTTTCATTCCACCCTCTTCCACATATCACAAGTTCATAACTGGATTACAGGGAGGAAAGATGAGCTCATCGAAACCTGAGAGCTTTATATCTCTTCTAGATAAGCCGGAGGATGCCGCAAAGAAAGTGATGAGCGCGCTGACAGGTGGTAGGGCTACTGCAGAGGAACAGAGAAGATTAGGAGGTATCCCAGAGAAGTGTGTCATTTTTGAGTTGTATACGTATCACCTGCTGTCTGATAAGGAACTGGAAGAAATTGAAAGGGACTGCAGAAATGGAGAACTTCTATGCGGAAAGTGTAAAAAGTATGTATCTGAAAAAGTAAGTGAGGTGTTATCAGATTTGCAGGAGAAAATGAAGGAAGCCGAAGCAAGACTAGACTTGTACAATCTGATATTATAAAACCGATATTTTTATATTTCTCTAACAAGAAAAGGTACTACAGGTGTGAGCAAAAATGTCGTTCAAATTATTTTTCGGGGGTAAACTCGAAAAAGAGGTACTTGAACTTATCGAAGAGCACCTAGACGTTTTGTGCACAGCCTGTGAGGTTTTCGAAAGAGCCATCGAAAATAATGATGACGTTTCTTTAAGGAGAGTCTGCGAATTTGAAGAGGAAGGAGATAGAATCCGCAGAGACATAGCACTAAGAATTTACGAAGGAGCCTTCTTGCCATATCTAAGACCCAACATATATAAATTCGCTGAAATCGTTGATGAAGCCCTTGACGAGCTTGAAGATTGTGTTTATGAGTATCTCTATTTGGATAGACGAGATCTGATAGATTTTGTAAAAGAGGATATTCTGAAAATAGCAGAACTAAACAAAAAAGCAAGCAAAAGATTGCTTGAAGCTTACAAGTTGCTTGTCGAGGGAGAAGATCTAAGTGAAGCTACGATCAAAATAAGGATATATGAAAAAACAGTAGATGGTTTAAAACACGATATTCATAAGAAGATAAGACAGAAAGAGATTTCAGACTTCTGGGAAGGAATGACCTTCTACAATTTCCTTACTCATATTGTTTCTATCTCAGATTTGATTGAAGATGCGGCAGATCTGATCCAAATCATAAACGTGAGCCTAAAATGATAGAATTCGCCATAATACTTGCATGTGTCTTTATTGCATTTAGTATTGGCTCTAACGACACATCAAATGCCTTTGGAATAAGTATAGGATGTGGACTGCTGAAATTTAATACAGCTATTTTTTTATTGCTTATCTTTGTTTTTTTGGGTATTCTCCTTCAGGGAGACGCTGTCATGAGGACTGTTGGGAAAGAGCTCGTCGGTTTAAGCAAAAAATCCCTAAGCATCTCTCTGATTATGGCTTCAATCATAATCGTAGTGTCGAATTGGCGGCGATATCCTCTCTCAAGTCATCAGGTCATAATAGGTAGCCTAACGGGATCCTCATTAGCATTGGGATTAGATGTTAACGTGTCAACTTTAATAAAGATAATTCTCTCGTGGATAATTTCACCTATTTCAGCTCTTTTTTTATCAGTTGTAATCTACACAGCTTTCGAAAGGATTCTTAAAAGGACGTCACTCCTATTAACTCAAAAACTTTTCTCTATTCTTCTTCTTATCAGCGCTCTTTTAATCGCATACAACACGGGAGCGAATGAGCTTGCAACCGCCATCGGTTCCGTCGTTTACTACGGGATTTTAAGCCCCTTTCAAGCTTCGTTGATAGGATCTGTCTCTCTCTTCTTAGGAGCTTATGCTCTGAGTCATAGGGTTATAGAAACAATAGGGAAAAAGATTACACCTTTGGATATTTTCTCAGGTTTTTCAGCTCAGTTTGGAGCTGGATTGAGTGTTTTGCTTTTTACTATAATGGGAATGCCTGTCTCTACGACTTACTGCATTGTTGGAGCTGTATTTGGCATAGGTGTCTTAAAGGGAGCTCAAACTGTAAGGTCAGACCTAATAAAGAGAATAGCTATCGGATGGGTAACGGCACCCACTTTATCGTTTATTGTCTGTTATGCTTTGGGAAAGATCGTATAGTTTTCCAGCTTTTTTTAATCTGTTCATTATAGCGAGCCCGATCCCCTTTTCCTCTATACCTTCCACGATTATTACGTTGCATTTTTTGTCGAGCTCTCTTAACGCTTTAAAAAGATTTTTTGCAAATTCCTCGTAGTTTCTCCCTAAATCAAACGTTATAAAATCTTTGAATTCTTTGGGATTCATTGCAGCAATTCCGACAATTTTCCCGTTTTTTGAGAGTTTTTTCGCCAATTCAAGTATTTTCTTGCGATCTTTTATCACTATAGTTTCGGCTTCGGGAGCGTAATGTCTGTATTTCATTCCAGGGCTTTTTGCAACGTCTGATTCTCCAGCAACCTTAACATCGAAGAACTCTTCGAGCATTTCCTTTGTTATCGCTCCTGGTCTCAAAATCTCGATAGGATATGTCGTGGTATCGACGACTGTAGATTCCAAACCGATATCCACTTCGCCTCCGTCAATTACGCACTCTATTTCATCTTTGAAGTCTTCTATAACGTGTTCCGCTCTTGTTGGGCTCGGTTTTCCACTTTTGTTTGCTGAAGGGGCAGCTATCGGTGTCTCACTGAGCTCTATTAATTTTAATGCTACTTTGTGATCGGGCATTCTAACGGCTATTGTCTTGAGATTTGCTGTGGTTATATCGGGGACTATATCCTTTTTCTCCATTACAAGGGTAAGAGGGCCGGGGAAGAATTCTTCCATCAGCTTTTTTGCTATTTTGTTCGGCTTTGCTATCTTATAAACATCATCTACACTCGAGACGTGGACTATTAAGGGATTATCGGGAGGTCGTCCCTTTACCTCGAAAATTCTTTTAACAGCTCTTGCATTCAAAGCATCCGCACCGAGACCGTAGACAGTCTCAGTGGGGAATGCTACAAGTCCACCTTTTTTGATTATTTCTGCGGCTTTTTTAATCTTCTCAGTTTCTGGGTTATCTTTGTTAACTCTGATTATTAGCATGTTAGATGTGCTGCCAAGACTACATTCTTTCCTTGCTTTAACAAACTTTCAAAGAGCTTTATAGCCTCTTTAGTTTCCAACGCATAGACATCTATACCCTTTTTCTTGAGATACTCAATGACGTTATCTTCGACCTTTACCCTTCCGTAAGCACCAGTTCCGAATACAACAATCTCTGGATTTAAATCTATGACTCTTTTAATATCATCCATGCAAACTTTGTGTCCTTCCTTCCTCCACCACCCCTCTTCAACACCGTTTTTGTGGACGATAACGTCACTTGTGTATACTTTCCCTTGGATAATGATTCTGCCGAATTCGTATTCCTCGATCACAGTAGGTAGTTTAATGGGGAAGATATTAAGTTTTTCTAAAGTTTTTTATAGTTTAAATTCCATGAAGCAATTCTTGTTTACAAGAGAACCACAATGATAACGAGTTGGAAAGATGGAAATTATCTACGTGTTTGCCTGATGGACGAATTATTAAAGCTAAGAGGAATTCTGGTGTTAGAATTAAAGCCTGAATGGAGTGATAACATGGATAAGACTTTTGGAAAATTGTTGAGAGACTAATTTGAAG
>CAZZMN010000024.1:0-20839 GCA_964655455.1 uncultured archaeon | reverse complement strand
AGAAACGGCAGAGGAGAGGGGAGAATATCAAAACAGTAACAAAGCCCGACTTCACTCACGAGCTGATTGGAAAACCAGTTGTTATTGAGTAGATGGAAAAGAAGATTTCCTTTCAGGGATGATAATAGATAACAGCATTTTTCTGGATCAAGTTTCAGGATGTTAATGGGAAGATAATGTATCTGAACAAGGCATATGTGAAAAGTATCATTACTCCTAAAGAGAGAGTAAGAACTACCAACATCTCCCAACATAACCAACATCAAACAACACTACCAACATTCGTGATCACATATAATAACAATATTATTTAAGTGGTTCAATAATTTTGAGCGAAGCTATTCTCCAGCCTGAGCGATTATCTGGGACTATTATAACTCCAGCAGCATCCAGAACCCAGTCGGGAACATCATGCCAATACCAAGAGTCGACAAATGTCCACCTACTACCTGTGATTCTGAACCCAGGTGACCTAACCTAAGGACCTATACTGAGATCTTAACTTGTTCAAATTCAAAACTCTTAAAATTAAGTAGTAGGAAGGAAGAATACAAGGCGAGGGGGTTCCTATGCCCCTATTAAACCCAACCTTCAAAAAATCTGTAATTATTACATGAAACTAAGGCGCTTCATACTCTCTTTAGCTAAAAAGGGGTTAGTAGAGGTCACAAAAGTTGATGGTTTACTATAGATAAAACCAACACCAGCACTAGTTGACTTGATGCCGTCTATACTCGCGGTGTTTTTCTCACATACACGGTAGATCCTTTAAAATATATTTATGAAATAGTTGAAGCTGTCTCAGAAGCCTTTAATCACCCCATGTCTTGGGTTTAAAAGAAAGTTGGTTTTAGACCTTGCACGGGTAACCACCTAGAGGCACTCGACACAAACCAAAGCAGAATCTTGTGAAACACTCAAGACTTAAATGTTCCAATCAAATATCAGAAGATCGCACTATACTGGGCTACATCAAGGAGATAATGTCAGTCCGGAAACCCATGTTTTTCTTTTTCCACTAAAAGCAACACTCCAAGCCAACAAATCAAAATTACGAAAATTTTTTGAAGGAGTTAGATGGGAATACGCCTATAATTAAACTTTAATTTTAGTCTTCATACATCCAAACAGCGTTCTCTGCCAAAATATCATCGAACTTAAAAATTAGGGAAACCGAAAAGATTAAATATTCTTAGGTTATCCTAATTTCGATGAGCCTAACTTCACTTGTGACGGCTCCAGAGGGTAAGGAGGTCACAGTTGTCAGCATAGTGGGAGGTAGAGGAGCCGTACAAAAGCTTATGGCAATGGGGATAGTTCCGGGAAAGAAACTGAAAATCCTTGGAAGACGTGGATGCGCAATGCTCATAGCGATAAATGGATCCAAATACGTTATTGGAAGAGGTCTTGCAATGAAGGTGATCGTAAATGCTGGGGAAAAGAGCTGAGGATTATCTCGAAGCAATCTACGAACTGTGTAAGGAGAAGAGTTTCACCCGTGTTAAGGATATTGCTGCGTCTTTGAACGTGAAACCGCCAACAGTATCAGAAATGCTTGAAAAACTCTATAAAGAAGGATATATCATTTACAGAAAGAGGCTTTTTGTATCTCTAACGGACAAGGGAAAAGAAGTTGCAAAAATGATAAGGGAGAGAAGGGAAACTCTTGTAAAATTCCTTAAAACCTTAGGTGTCTCGGAAGATATTGCTGAAATCGATGCCTGCACAATCGAACACGTTCTGCACGTGGAAACAGTTAACCAGCTTAAAAAGTTCGTAAAATTTATAGAAGATAGTCCAATAAATCCAAGATGGCTTGAACATTTCAGAAGATACTGTGAAACCGGAGAGCATCCTTGTAAAGTTCTTAAGATTAAAGGTTATAAGCAGAAAAACCTAAATGTAAGGAAGGTTTAAATTATTTCACCCTACTCTTCTTCCGTGAAAGTTGCACTTGTCGGAAATCCCAATGTGGGTAAAACTGCTTTAATAAATGCTTTAACCAGAGGAAGTTTCATCGTAGGTAACTTCCCTGGAGTTACAGTCGAAAAAAAGGAAGGAAAAGCAAAAATTAACGGAAAGGAGGTAGTCTTTGTTGATCTCCCCGGAATTTACAGCTTTCAAACGAAATCCCTCGATGAGGAGATAACAAAAAAATATCTGATAGAAGAGTCGCCAGATCTTGTTATTAACGTTATCGATGCGGCAAATCTCGAAAGGAATCTTTATCTGACCTTGGAATTGGCTGACTTTGGCATACCGATGATTATTGTTTTGAACATGATTGATGAAGCTGAAAAAAAGGGAATCCAAATCGATGAAAAAAAATTAAGTGAGATTTTGAAAGTTCCAGTTGTCAAAACGATTGCAAGTAAAGGAGTTGGAATTGACGAACTGAAAAAGGAAATACTCAATGGAGGACTTATTCCGAAAAGATTTGGAAGGAACCTTGAGGAAAAAGTGAAAATAGCCGAAGAAATCGCAAGAAAAGTTTTGAAAATATCTAAGCAAAAGAAGGATTTCAACGAGATGCTTGATGAAGTTTTTATGGATAAGCATTTAGGTGTACCCATCTTCCTTTCAATTATGTGGATGATGTTTGTTTTTACTTACAACGTTGCACAACCCTTTGTCGATGCTCTTGATCTTACGTTTTCAACGATTTCCGAAAAAATATCGGGTGAGGGATGGTTGCGGAACCTGTTGGGTGAGGGTGTTGTTAGGGGTGTAGGAAGTGTTCTTGTTTTTCTTCCGAACATTGCTTTCTTATTTTTATTCCTATCACTACTGGAGCTGAGCGGATACCTGCCGAGAGCAGTCTATCTTGCCGATTCTTTTATGTCTAGATTTGGACTCAGCGGAAGATCAATAATTTCTCTCATAATGGGGTTTGGATGCAACGTCCCGGCAATTCTCTCAACAAGGAGTATAGAGGACAATAAAATCAGGATTGCTACTCTTTTGGTAAATCCGTTCATGTCCTGTAGTGCGAGGTTACCAATATACATTCTTTTTGTTTCAGCATTTTTTTCCAGAAATGGTAGTGTAGTAATGATGGGAATATATCTGATTGGGATATTTGTTGCTCTGATATCCGCATTGGTTTTTAGGAAAACTATCTTAAAAGGAGAAACGGAATTCATAATAGAGTTACCCCCTTACAGGATGCCCATCTTAAAAGATATTTGGATATTAACTTGGAATAGGACGAAACATTTCTTAGAGAAGGCTGGAACGATCATTTTGATAATGTCTGTAATTCTCTGGTTCATAACAAATTATCCTTCGAGTGAGATAGAAAACAGCTATGCTGGTGTGATTGGTAAAACTGTTCAGCCTCTGTTTTCACCCTTTGGCTGGGATTATGGGCTTGTTTTATCCTTGGTTATGGGTTTTATAGCAAAGGAGGTTGTTGTGGAGACAATCGGTGTTATGGGATTGAATGTGGACGAGATAATGACTCCCGCTCAGGCATTGGGATTTATGGTATTTACCCTTCTTTACATGCCCTGTTTCGCTACGATTGTCGCCATAAAAACGGAAGCTGGGATAAAATGGGCCGTCTTCTCGATAATCTACAGCTTTCTGATAGCGTATAGCATGGCATTCATGATTATGGAGGTGGGAAGTTGGTTGGTTTAATTTACGGACTTTTATTTCTTATATTAGCCTTAATCGAGATCAAAATAAACATTCTAAACTCTTTTGTATTGTTTACAATCTCTGCAATCTTTTTAAAGGGTGCCGTAAAATCTAAAGAAAACTACTATTTTGTAGGGGCATTAATAGCGATAATTTTCGCTGTTCTTTCACTTCTTGTTCTTATTGCAACCGCTGATTTCAGCTACGGATTATTTGGATTTTTTGCGCTACCTTATTTCTTTATTCTTAAAAGGAGATTAACTGCAGATTAAACAAAATATTTAAATAGCTCATCGATCAAGAAAATTCAAGCCACGGTAGCTCAGCAGGCAGAGCGCGTGCTTGGTAAGCACGAGGTCCCGGGTTCAAATCCCGGCCGTGGCTTCTTTCAAAATTTTTAATTTCTTTCCCGAAAGACTACATGTTCCATGAAAAGAACTGCTAAAACTCCCATAACAAATCCGTTCCCCAAAATCGGTAAGAGGACTGAAGGAAAGAATTCCAAAGCCTCTTTTGGCAAGAATGATACCAAGATGCTCAACATTATCGGTAGGGCGATTGTGAGACCGTCTTCAAATTTGAAGCCCTGTTTGAAAACAATTGATAGACTGGCGGAAATTTGGGAACACATAATGTAAGTTAAAACGACAGCAACCACTACTGATGGAATTAGACTTATTATAGCTAAGAAGATGGGCAGAAACGAAAAAACGACCAATACCAGAGCCGCAAAAATAAGCGTGTATCTTGAAGCATTTTTAGTTGCGATGATAACGCCCGGACTGAGAGTGTAATTAACGACACCTATCACACCTATGAAACCTGCGAGCATGTTACTTATACCAGTGACTGTAACACCTCTCGTCATTCTCGCTCCCATTTTGTCTGGATTAATTATCGGGCCTACAGACTGGAGAGATCCAATGTCATTGATTAAAACTGCAAAAAAACACACAACAAAAGAAAATACAAGTATAGGATCAAAAACGATACTGATAGGTTTAGTCAATGGTAAAGATACGAGATTTACCTCTGGAAATGTTTGAGGTGGATTTATTGCCAAATAGACGATGGAGCCGATAATGGTCGCCCATAAGATGTGGGTGGCTTCCCATATTCCTGAGAGAAATCTGTTTACGACAAACATTAGGAAAAGAAATATCAAAGCAAAGCAAAAATTCATAAAAGCCAAATGATACGGGTTCACAATCAGATTTAAGATTGTGGGTGTGATAGTAAAGGCAACCATGAGTAGAATTGTTGCAACAACTTTTTGGGTAAATATTTTACTTAAACGTGAAATCATACCCGTTATTGCAAGTATAGTCAGAAATACGCCTCCGAAGAGTACTGCGGAATATATGCTGTTGAAATTGCTCCCTCTACTCGCCGCAATACCGATCAGCAAAATCATAGAGGGTCCGCTTACCAACGGAAGGCGGTGTCCGAAGCAGAGTTGAATCAGCATGGCAATACCGGTTATGAAAAATATTTTTTGGATGTATTCTACCTGTTTAGCAAAATCCATAAAGTGGAGAACTGCCACGACTTTTCCCGTTATTATGACTATTGGTAAAATTATCATAAGCCATTGAAATCCTAAAAGAAACAAATCAAACAGCGGCGGAACGTCATCGAGCTGATACTTCAGCCTCAGATTATCACCTCTCTACTTAATTTGATCCAATAAAATAAACTTTTTCGAATCTCAATGGAGTCTATCTACAACATTGCGGAGGATAGAATTGTCCGATGGAATCTTGTCAATCCTAAAATTTAAAAGAAAACCTTCAGAAACATGCACTCTTTTGAGAATAAAGTGGGTCCGCCCGGATTCGAACCGGGGACCTTCGCCTCGTCAAGGCGACGTCATAACCACTAGACCACGGACCCTCTAAGTAAGAGAACTACATAGATTAATAAAAATTATGGTTTAGTAGCCATTTCTCCCACTCGCTTAAAGAGGGGCAAATTGTGCATCCCAATCTGTAGAAGCCTTTGAGATAAAGGGGATGCAATTCCAATCCGTTCATAAGGATATACAGCTGAACCATGGCGCCGCTCCAATACTTTATCGGAAAAATCTCTTTGATTGAGTTCTCAAGAACCTCAGGTCTTAATCTTCTTAGTCTGCTTTCAGCATCTCTATCTCCGACTATTATTGTCTTTGCGTTTTTAGTCGCTTTGTGCAGAGCCTTTATCTTAAGATTTGTGCACCACCTGTTCTCATGGGTCGGCATCCCATACTTCGCGACGTCAAAGTAGACTTTTTCAGTTATCAGTTCAACATCGAGTTTATCACACACATAGTCCACATACTCTTCAGTTAGTGGCATATCGTAATTTGTTTTTATGTATACTGCTTTTACAGAACCTAATGCCTTCTTAGCTAAGATTAAACATGACAAACTGTCTTTTCCACCGCTAAAGGGAACCACTGCATCTTCGCCATGTTGTTGTATGAATTTAATGGAAATTCTTTCGAGAGTTTTCAAGAAATCCTTGTTCTTTTCAATCAATCTTTCAATCTCGAACTTTTTCGGTTTAGCTTGGGAAATGATCTCAGCCGAGACATCATTGCCGATTCTTTTGTAAATTATCGCTTTATGTTCGGGAACGAATATGTGCTCTTCATTGTATAGCTTTCTCAGAACCAAACTTCCTTCCTCTACGTTCACTCCTAACTTTAGCAGATTATTAACAAATTCCCGTCCTATGATGAAGTATTCGTCATAATCCGGATGGATTTCCACTCCGAAACCATTGCTTACAGAGAATCTAAACACGTCATCCAAATCGATTCCCAGTCTTATCTTAGCTTTTGCAATTTCAAAGGCTCTTCTTATCTCTTCAAGTCTTGCGTTTCGAACGGATTTTTTATTCAGAACAACGACATTATACACTTCGGTTATCTTGCGAATTTCCTTTTCCACTTCTTCAGCTAATTCCGCTTCTGATCTACCAAAGAAGAATATGGGAATACTATCCTCTAGAACAGACAGATCAACATCATCTACGGATCTTACTCCTCCTAAACTCATTACTTTACAATTTAGAGCATGACTAAGTGCTTTTGCATCTTTTTTTGCCCTGGCTATGGCGACAATCATCAACATTATTGGTTACTTGAGTTTAAGTGTTTTGCATCTACAAAAAACTTTAAAACAGATAATCTAAAATGCAATTAAGTGGTGAATAAACATGACCGCCGATATTCCAGTCAAAGAGATTATGACGAGGGATGTCTGCACGGTTCCCAAAGACGAGAACATACTCAACGCCGCAAGAAGATTGCTCGAATTTGGAGTAGGAACTGTTGTTGTAGTTGAAGGCGAGGTCCCCATTGGTATAGTAACGGAGAGAGATATTATCGTAAAAGTTGTAGCAAAAAATAAAGTGCCTTCAGAAGTCAAAGTTGAAGAAGTAATGACAACACCTCTTATAACGATTAAACCCGAAACTAGCGCAAGAGAAGCTGGAAGGATAATGCTAAAAAAGGGTATCAGAAGATTACCTGTTGTAAATGATGAAGGAAAACTAGTCGGAATAGTAACCGATACTGATCTGTTATCGTATTCAATCGATCTTGGAGAATACATCAAGTTTTTAAGAGAAGACTACGTAGAAATGGGTGAAGATATCGAATTCGGAAAGTGCGAAAAATGTGGCAAATTTGCCGAACTCAGAAATGTTGATGGAATGAATGTTTGTGAAGATTGTTACGAAACACAATGGTGATTGGATGATGAAAACGGGAACCGTTATGGATTTAGCTTCTACTAACGTTATAACGATTCCGCCGACTTCCACTATAATGACCTCTATGAAGACCATGATTAGATACAGCTTTAGAAGACTTCCCATAGCCGATGCGGGAACTAAGAGGCTTGAAGGAATCGTAACAGCCACAGATATTCTCAACTTCCTAGGTGGTGGCGAAAAAAACAGACTCGTTAAAGAGAGATACAACGGCAACTTAATTGCCGCAGTGAACGAGGAGATAAGAGAAATTATGGAGAGGAACGTGATAACAGTCTCAACAGAAGACTCATGGGAGGATGCTCTTGAACTCATGATCAAGAAGAACGTCGGCGGAGTTCCCATTATCAACGAGGACGAAATTGTTAAGGGAATAATAACCGAAAGAGACTTAATGATATTTTTAGCATCCAGACGTTCATACGATGATTTCGTTTCCGAGTACATGACTCGCGGCGTCATCACGGCGGAGCCAGATGCAAGCATAGAGAGTGTAATGAAATTAATGATAAAAAAGAAATTCAGAAGACTGCCAATAGTCAAAGATGGGATTCTCTTAGGGGTCATAACCTCCACATCCCTAGTTCACTACTTCTCCGGAGAAGCTTTTAAAAAGCTGATAACCGGAGACATCAGAGATGTTCTTGATCTTCCGGTGTCAAATCTATTGCAAAACGAGAAGATACTAAAATACAAAGAACTTCTCGTGTTCCATCCAAGCGCGAGAATAAGTGAGATAGTCCGAGCAATGATTGAGAAAAATCAGGCAGCCGCCCTTATTGTCAGAAAAGAACTTGAGGGAATAATCACAGAGAGAGATCTGATGAAAATTCTTTATAGCAAACGCTAAAATGTTTGTTGCCGAGGCCCTCAATTTGTCGAAATACGCTGCAAAAAAGCTCGAAGAAAAAAACATATTACGCGAAGCCCTAATCCCTCACAGTTTTTTTTCTGATGTAATTGAAGCCTACAGGTTTGATAAGAAGTTCGGTGAGATCGAGGAGGGAACTCTTGTCGCAAAAACGACTAACGGTGTGAAGATCGTTAGAGGTTTCCCGAAGATTAGAAGAGCCTTGACGCTTTACCCGACTCTTCTCAAACATTTCGGAGATTACGTTGCTGTTGAGGAGAAGATGAACGGATATAATGTCAGAATCGCCAAATTTGGAAAAAATCTTTACGCAATAACGCGGAGGGGATATATCTGCCCCTACACGACCGAAAAAGCAAGGGATCTGATCAACCCTGATTTTTTCAATAAATATTCTGATTACGTCCTGTGCTGTGAAGCGGTTGGAGAGGAATCTCCCTACGTCCCGAAGGATATTTATGGAACAAAATTCGATTTCTACGTTTTTGATATAAGGCACGGAGCAACAAACAAGCCTCTAAGCGTTAGTGAAAAGGAAAAAATCTGTGAAGAGTTTGGACTGAAGTACGCCGAGATTTTCGGAATATTTGAAACAAAGGAAGCACATGAGGTCGTAAAGGACATTATAAAGAAGCTTGGCAGAGAAGGGAGAGAAGGTGTTGTGATAAAAGATCCGGAGATGAAGAGGGAACCGATAAAGTATACAACGTCTGAGACAAATGCCGGAGATTTAAGATATGCGTTCAGATATTTCAACGACTATGGAAAGGATTTCATGTTTTCTCGAATTGTGAGGGAGGGATTTCAAAGCTTCGAATTCAAAGAGAGTGAAGAGGAGTTCAGGGAGAGGTGTCTCCGTCTCGGAATGGCCATTCTCGAACCTATGATTCAGAGCATAAAAGAAGTGGATCAGAACAAAAAAGTTGTCGAAAGAATAAAGCTAAGGTTCAAAGATTTTAGTGTTATGAATCTGTTTTTGGAGCATCTCAGGAGAAGCGGTGTTAATTACGAAATCGTGGATCTTAAAAAGGAGGGAAAAGATATTATCATCATAATTGACAGAGTCATGAAAAGCACAACGGATAAAATAAAGCATCATCTAAAAGGTAACCTATGGTAAGTGTTGGAATAGACGCGGGGACAAAGAGCTACGGCATTTTCATCTTTGAAGAGGGAAAAAGCTACGAAATCGACTCGGAAGTTGTGAGAAGTAATCCCGAAGAATTCATCCACTTCCTTGAAGAAATCGATTTCGAAATTGCCGCTGGTTTATCTGGATATGGATTACCGGTTAAAGAGCTCTCTGAAGTAGATGATAAAGATCTCTTCTACATGACTTTAAATCTTGATAGGGATTCTTCGATAGGTTTAAGGAAAGTTATAAAACTCATTAAAGATCGAAAGCTCAAAATTTACACAATACCCGGAGTAATCCATCTGCAAACGGTCCCAGAGCATCGTAAGATAAACAGAATAGACATGGGGACTTACGATAAAGTATGTTCTGTTGCCTTATCCCTTTACAGATACGGTTTAGATGAATCCTTTATCCTCGCCGAACTTGGTTACGGATTCAACGCCTTCATCGCTGTCGATCGGGGGAGAATAGTCGATGGGATTGGAGGAAGTTCTGGGTTCTTGGGATATTCGTCAATCTCGGCGATAGATGGGGAGCTTGCATGTCTTTTGGATGTCACGAAGAAAACAATCTTCTCAGGCGGTTTGAAAAGCTATTTCTCAGATAAAGGGGAGGTATTCAACGCTGAAATATTTGCAGAATGGGTTCTGAAAGGTATTCACGCTCTAAGAGCTGTTGTCAAGACTGATAGAGTTATTTTATCGGGTAGGTTTGCAAGGGACGTCCTTAAATATGTTAAAAGAGATTTTGATGCAGAAATCCTTAAGAGCAGAGGTAAGGCTTCAGCAGAAGGTGCCTCAATCATAGCGAACGGATTAGCTGGTGGAGAGTGTCGTGAAATTATCGAAAGGCTCGATCTTTTAAATGCGAGGGGAACCATTTTTGATTACCTTACTATGGATATCAAAAAAAGCATAAGACTTAATAACTTATCGTGACAGATAGGTTAGCGTGATAGTTACGTATTCGAGAAATGTATTCATCCCCCTCACAGATTTTTGTAGAAATAATTGTTATTACTGTGGTTTCAAAAAGAATAGATCTATCCTCAGCCAGAAAGAGGTTGAAAATCTTCTACTTAAAGCTTGGAATGCTACGGAAGCTCTTTTCACGTTCGGAGAAAAAGCAGACATCTTTGATGTTGTGAAAAAGTGGCTGAAAGAGAGAGGTTTCAAAACCTTTTTGGATTACGTCATCGAGATGAATCGTTTATCCGTAAGGCTCGGACTTCTGCCCCATACTAATGCAGGTGTTCTTAAAAAAAATGAAATAAAGAGACTGAGGAAATGGAACGCAAGCCTTGGATTAATGCTTGAGCAAGCTGTCGAGCTCGAATGCCACAGAGAAAGTCCTGGTAAGAACCCAAAAGAGAGGATAAAAACGATCGTAAATGCGGGAAAGCTTAGAGTCCCGTTCACAACGGGAATCCTTATAGGAATTGGTGAAGCCAAATATGATCGGGAGTATTCGTTAGACGTGATAGCAGATATTGCCGACAACTACGGTCACATCCAAGAAGTAATCGTCCAAAATTTTACTCCGAAAAAAGGGACACCTATGGAAAACTGGAAACCTCCAGATTTCGCTGAAATGATAGAATCCGTTAGATATGCAAGAAAAGTCTTACCTGAGGATGTTGCTATCCAGATTCCACCAAATCTCGTGGATGATGTATCTATCTTTTTAGAGAATGGTGCAAATGATCTGGGGGGTATCTCGGAAGTTACTCCAGACTACATCAATCCAGAGCATCCTTGGCCCGATTTGAAAAAAATCGAAAGTCGTTTAAACGGGAGATACAAATTAAAAGAAAGATTGCCGATATATCCAAAATACGTGGTCGAGGGTTGGTATAGTGAGCGTATTGCACCCTTAATCGAAGCTTATTCAGATGAAGAGGGATACAGATGCTAGACGCTGTAAAAGATCTGATAAAAAATCCGTATAGAGCTTTTGAGCTAGCGAATAAGCTAAGAGAAGAAACGAAAGGAGATGTCGTGACGTATGTTGTCAACAGAAACATAAACTTTACAGATATCTGTGTGAATTCCTGTCTTTTCTGTTCGTTCAGCAACAGAAGGCGTTACTTTCTTAGTGAGGAACAGATTAAACAAAAAGTTAGAGAAGCTGTCAATTACGGGTGCACCGAAGTCACGATACAGGGAGGGTTATTCCCAAATCCATCGATAGAAGATTATCTGAGAATTTTAAGGGCTGTTAGAGAGGTTTCTTCAGATATCCATATCCATGCGTTCTCGCCAATGGAGGTTCTGCACGTTGCTAGGAATGAGGGAATGAGTGTGGAGGACGTCCTGATAGAATTCAAAAGGAACGGTCTCAATTCAATGCCCGGAACTGCCGCAGAAATCTTAGTAGATGACGTTAGAAAGAAGATATGTCCGCAGAAGTTGAAGACAGAGGAGTGGATCGAGATTATCAAGACAGCCCACGATTTGGGGATTCCGACGACTGCTACGATTATGTATGGACATATAGAAACGTGGGAGGACAGGATAAAACACTTGGAGATAATCAGATCGATTCAGGAAGAGACCGGCGGCTTCACCGAGTTCATTCCCCTTCCCTTTATGGATAAGAATAACAAATTGGGAGAGATTACGAGTTCCCCGAACGGCTTTGAAGACCTCCTCGTCATAGCAATTTCAAGGATATATCTTCATCCGCTGATAGAGAACATACAAGCCTCATGGGTTAAAATGGGTAAGAAGCTAGCTCAAGCTGCTCTTTTTATGGGTGCAAACGATCTTGGAGGGACTTTAATGGAGGAGAACATATCGAAAGCAGCTGGAGCTACTAGCGGCGAATTCCTACCGGTTGAGGAGATGAGACAGCTAATCATAGCGGCAAACAGAATTCCAGCCCAGAGAGATACCTTATACAACATCATCAGATATGAAGGCTGAAAGTTACGCTGCCGGAACTATAATAAACGCATTGGCAACGTTTAAAGGTGTAGCCTTTGGAATTGATCTGAAAATAAGGGGTAGATTCAGAGAGAACGATTCGAAAAGACTCTGCATTGTAGAAAACGGGAAGATTGTGGAAATGCCCATTCTTTACAAAATTTTCAGAAATATATCTGGTGTTATAGAAATAGAAAGTGAGATTCCTAGGAGAAGTGGTCTCGGGAGCAGTAGCGCCTTCATGAATGTTCTCCTTATTCTTGCGGCGAAGATAAAGGGAGAAAAACTCAACGCCGAAAAAATTTTGAAGGCAAATGCGAGAATGAGTTTAGAGACAGGAATGAGCTACACGGGTGCCTTTGATGACGCGTCCGCTTCCCTTTTGGGGGGCGTGGTCTTCTCGGATAATTTGAAAATGAAACTTTTCAAGAGGGAAATTCTTGAAGGAGATGTGATCATCCTGCTTCCAGATTTTAAGAGAGGTGAGATCAACCTCAGGAGGATAAGAGAAGATAAGGAGATCGTTGAAAGAGCTTTTAAGCTTGCGATGGAAGGAAAATTCAAAGAGGCTATGCTTTTGAATTCCATGCATTACTGTAGGAAGATTGGGCTTCCCTTAGAGCCGGTGATTTCGGTTCAGGATTTAAACGTAGCCGCTGGATTATCCGGGAATGGACCTTGTTACGTTGCTTTTGGTGAGGATGTGAGTGATGTTGAGAGTATATGGAAAAATTTTGGTAAGACAATCCGAAAGAGGATTGTAAACGAACCAGCCGAAGATGTGAGAATACCGAAAACTCTTTTCTGGTGAGAAAATGGGAGGAATGGTTGATATAAGTCATAAGGAAGATGTCGTGAGGATTGCTGTTGCCGAAGGCGTGATTAAACTGAAAAAAGAAACCGTTAAAGCCATCAGAGAGAACAGGGTTCCGAAAGGCGATGTTCTGAACACGGCAACTGTAGCGGGCATCCTTGCGGTAAAGAAGACCCCCTATTTGATCCCGATGTGCCATCCCATACCGATCACAAATGTAAAATTCGATTTTGAGATCGGAGAGGACGAAATCAAGGCGATATGCGAGGTCAAATCGATCGGAAAAACGGGAGTTGAGATGGAAGCTCTCGTAGGTGTTACAAACGCTCTTCTGACAATCTGGGACATGGTGAAATCGATAGAGAAGGATGAGAGTGGATATTATCCCGATACCATCATAAGGGAGATTAGAGTCATCAAAAAGGAGAAACAGTTTTAAACTTTTTGTTTAACTATCCGCATGGCTAAGATCTATTACGATAAGGATGCAGACCTAAATCTTCTAAAGGATAAGACCGTTGCCGTAATCGGTTACGGAAGTCAGGGACATGCCCACGCCCTTAATCTAAAGGACAGTGGTGTTAATGTCATTGTCGGGCTTTATTACGGAAGTAAAAGCTGGAACAAAGCTGAAAGCGATGGATTAAAAGTGTACACAGTCGATGAAGCCGCAAAAAAAGCTGATATCGTTATGATGCTAATTCCAGACACAGTCCAGCCCGCAGTTTACAAAAAATACGTTCACGAGCACCTCGACGAGGGCGATATGCTGATGTTCGCTCACGGTTTCAACATTCACTACAATCAGATAATTCCACCGAGTTATGTTGATGTCACAATGGTCGCTCCCAAGAGCCCGGGACATCTCGTCAGGAGGATGTTTGTTGAGGGAAAGGGAGTTCCCGCACTTGTCGCAGTTCATCAGGATTTCACTGGAAACGCACTAAAACTCGCATTAGCTTACGCGAAAGGCATAGGATGCACAAGAGCCGGTGTTATCGAGACAACGTTCAAGGAGGAGACCGAAACAGACCTTTTCGGAGAGCAGGTTGATCTCTGCGGTGGTGTTGCCGAGCTAATTAAGGCGACTTTTGAGACATTGGTCGAGGCGGGTTACCAGCCGGAGGTTGCGTATTTCGAAGCTCTTCACGAACTCAAACTCATAGTGGATTTAATTTACGAAGGTGGAATATACGCAATGTGGTACTCCGTGAGCGATACGGCAAAATACGGGGGAATGACAAGAGGTAAAAGAATAATCAATGAAAGTGTAAGAGCTGAAATGAAAAAAATTCTCAAGGAGATTCAAAGCGGAGAATTTGCGAAAGAGTGGATTCTCGAAAATATGGCCGGAAGACCAAGTTATTCGAAGCTTCTTGAGATGGAGAAAAACCATCCCATTGAAAAGGTCGGAAAAGAATTGAGAAAGATGATGCCTTGGCTTAAGGGGATTGATATTGAATGATTTGAATGAAGGGTGAGACATCCGTTCTAATTTCCGCTGTACTCATGGGAACTCTCCCCTATTTTGTCAAATCTCTGCAACTCTCACCGTTAACAACAACGTTTTACAGACTTTCCGTAGGACTCGTTTTTCTATCGATTTTCATGCTTATTTTCAGGCAGAAGCCAAGAGTAGGGAGAGATCTTCTCATTCTTGGCGTTGCGAATACCAGCGTCATTTTTCTTTACATCACTGCTATAACGCATCTCAGTGCGGCAACCGCAGCCCTCCTGCTGTATATGGCACCCGTTTACGTTTTAATCTACGCAATTCTTACGGGTGACGTCCGTATAAGATCTGTTTTTTCTCTTTTAATCGGTATCCTCGGGTTATATTTGCTTCTTTCTCCTGAAAAAGAGATTAACGTTGGAATTTTAGCAGGACTTGCATCAGGAGTTATTTACGCTGTTGTATTTATTATGCTCAATAGATTGGGAAAGAAATACACTCCCGTTCAGATAACTTTCTCAAATCTTCTCATCGGGACTTTAATCCTTTTACCGTTTTTCAGATATGAAAACGCAAATCTCCTTCATATTTTGGGTCTCGGTTTAATTCCCACAGCGATTCCCTTCATTCTCTTAAGCTACGGAATGGGAAGAGTCAAAGTCGAGAAAGGGCCGATAATCGCACTTTCGGAGCCAGTTACTGCGGGTATCGTTGGATATGTGGCGTTTAACGAAATATTAACGGGAATTCAGATGATCGGAGCCGTTATGATTTTGGTTTCCGTTGTATTATCGTTTGATTGATTTTTTGGATATGCTTAATTCAATGGAAATTTTTCGATTTTCAGGTCTCTTTGAAGGGTAAACTGTTTTCCTACTCAAATACACGTCTGCAAGTAAACTTTAGTAAAAAATAAATATCTCCAAATCTTACAATTTTATGCCTGAAGAACCCGGCGGGACTGAAAAGCATGAGGTCTCGCGGCTAAGCGGGCTTACATCTTCTCAACTTCTTTCATCAGATGCATTTTCCTTTCTTTCGCTGTATATCCCGTTAGCTCATTAAGAAAACTGTTGTAGGTTTTTATAGTCTCTATAGCGGTCTCCTCGTCAACATTTGGATTTGTTTTGCTCTCAACGATGAGTTTTTTATTAGCCAACTTTAAGCGCATCTCTTCTATAGCCTTGAACCTTACAATGTATACATCACCCTCTTTTTTAAACTCTCCGAAAAACTTTTTGATTAATTCTTCTAGCCTTTCTGGGGTAGCTTCGTAACCTCTTTTGAACTTGTACTCCCGCATAAAGTATAGCGAAACAAAGAAATATAAAAACTTACCAATTCCTTTTCATGGAAGAGACTAAAATCATTATAGAATCTCTCGATGTCAAAAAGCCAATATTAATTACGAGTTTTCCGGGAATAGGTCTTGTCGGAACAATCGCCACTGGACACTTCATTCTCGAATTGAATTTGGAACTGATCGGGGTGATTGAATCGAAGGCTCTTCCGCCGATTGCGACGCTTTACGAGGGGATAGTCCAGCCACCCATCAGAATCTACCAGTGCATTGAAAGAAACTTCGCTTTAATACACTCAGATGTTCAGATTCATCCCGCCATTGCATACGATTTGAGTAGCGCTATCATCGATTGGGCTATATCGATTGAAGCTACAAGAATCATCTCAATTGCTGGTTTAGCGACATTTGAGGACAAAAAGAGAGTTTTTGGAGCAGCAACTTCGAAGGAAGTTCTTGACGAAATAAAGGAGTTTGTCGAGATCTTCAAAATGGGAACGATAAGTGGCATTGCTGGAAGCTTGATGAACGAATGTTTCGCAAGAAAAGTCCCTGCATTTGCACTTCTCGGAGAGACTACCGGTTTCAACCCAGATCCGAGAGCGGCAGCAGAAGTTATAAATGTCCTTAACAGGATGTATAACTGGGATATACCAATTGAGAAATTGATAAAAGAAGCGGAGCTTATAGAAGCCCAAATGCAAAAACTTGCGGAGCAAACAAAAATGCAAGAAGCTCCGAGAGAATACCATCCGATGTATGGGTGATATAATGAGGTGCCGCGTCCTATCTGGAATATCCCGAAATGTTATTGAGGATATATTGCGTGGAAACCTGAAAACCCTTGAGCTAAGGAACGTAACCAATGTCGCTACCGCTTTAAATACAGAGGTGGGAGAGTGCATCTTCATAACGACAGCAAAGAACATAGACATCGACAGAGGCGTTACCGGAATAATCGCCGAGGTGATAGGGAAAGAGGTAATCTCACATTCAACGATATTTGCGAGGAGCGAATACGTTGAAGAATGCGAGATGACCGTAGTAAGGCTGAGAATAAAGCCGAAATCCTTAGGGAGGATAGTCAACATCTACAGAGGGGGATTGCTTGAACCCATCGAAGCCGAAGTTATCAGAGTCGATTACTTCTCAGCAAGATAAGGAAAAGAGGAAGCTCGACGGCACACACAGGCCCAACAATGACTTTGCATCCAGTTTCTTTTTCAATTTCATCTTTTAGATCTGAAGCAAATCCGGGTACAATCAGCATATCGGGGGATAGAATTTCCCTTTCGAGGATTTCCTTAATCTTTCGACCCCTAAATTTCTCAAGTAAAACGGCCATATCGACAGTGTAGCCTTCGGTATCTATTGAAATTATTTTAGCGGAAATATTCGCAAAATCAAGGATAGCTCCAAGGAGCGTGTGTGTGTAAATGCTGTTTCCCGTTACCAGAAAGATATCATCTCCATTTCCAACATCTATAACGCCGACGCTTGACGGGACGGGCAATTCCGGTATCGGTATTTTTGGCAGGATCTCCTCCGCTTTCTCTATAAGCTCGAAATACTTTTTGAATCTGCTATCTTTTTCGAGGTCTTTGTATTTTGACAGATCTATCTTATCTAGATAGATGTCTGCATATCTCATGACAATCTTTTGGTAAGAAATCTTTAAAAATTTTTAAACTTCCTTCAAGTAGCAGCTCGGATCTTCTCCCCACACATCCCCGGCTCTGAGAGCTCTCAGTCTAAAGCCACCGCAGATTTCCTTGAACTTGCATTTACCACATCTTCCTCTGAGGTATTTCTGCTTCTCTCTTAGCTTGATGAGCAACTCGTCACGGGGATTCATCCAGAGTTCGCTGAATTTTTCTTTAAATACATTACCAACTGTATAATCAAACCAGAATTGGTTTGGATGAACATTCCCGTAAAAGTCTATGCAGGCAAGTCTGAAGCCGCTGTTATCTCCACCTCTGTATTTCAAGAACTCAAAAGCATCCTCAGCCAGTTTTTCGTCGATTTCCTTTAGCTTTAAATAAAAGAAAACCCCGTCTGCTGGATTGTTTACTGTAAGGATCTCTGTTTTTTCTTTTGAATCTCTAAGATCAATAGCCTTGTTAAACAACCATTCCATTAGCTCTCTTCTTTCATTTGGTGTGATATCCATGCTAAAGTCGGCTCTTCCACTTGGAACTAGGTGATACAGACAGAACCTTGGAATTTCGTTTTCGATAACAAAGTCGAGGATGGATTTCACATCCCTTAAATTGTATTTCGTTACCGTGAATCTAACTCCCGTTAGGAGTCCCTCATCTCTTGCATTAAGCAAGCCTTCAACTGCTTTCTCGAAAGCGCCCCTTACTCCTCTGAACAAATCGTGGGTTTCCTTGATTCCGTCTAAGCTAACTCCAACGTAATCAACTCCAAGCTCTTTCAGCTTTCCAGCGACTTCTTCATCAATTAAAGTGCCGTTCGTCGATAGGGATACTTGGATACCCTTAGACTTCGCGTACTCTATAATATCGTAGATATTTTTATGCATCAGAGGCTCTCCACCACTCATCAACAAGACAGGGATTTTTAGTGCGGACAGATCATCGATCAGACTTGATGCGGCGTCGAATTCACTTACACTATTTACATTGGCGTAACAGTGAACGCACCTAAGATTGCATTTAGACGTGATATTCCAAACTACTACTGGTATTGGATTCTTTTTAGCTTCAACAAGAGTATTCGGAATTTTTTCTTCGCTTTTATACGTCAGTCGCTTTGATACTGTCGCTTTTCCACCCACGAGTTTGCTCAATGCAATCATAAAATTATCTCGATTCCAAGCTTCTCTGCGAGCTCTTTGTAGCGGTTTCTTATTGTCACTTCGGTGACTCCAGCGACCTCGGCAACCTCTCTCTGGGTTCTTCTCTTACCGCACAGAATCGATGCAATGTATATAGCAGCTGCCGCTACTCCTGTTGGACCTCTACCGCTTGTGAGTTCCTTCTCTTCGGCTTTCTTGATTATTTCGATGGCTTTTCTCTGGACTTCTCCGTCCAATCCGAGAGCAGTGCAAAATCTCGGAATGTAATCCGTAGGGCTTGTTGGCATGAGTTTGAGACCGAGTTCCCTTGCAATGAATCTGTAGGTTCTTCCAACTTCCTTTCTGTCAACTCTCGAATATGCGGCTATTTCGTCGAGTGTTCTTGGAACTCCAGCCTGTCTGCAGGCGGCGTAGAGGGCAGCGGCGACAACACCCTCAATACTCCTACCTCTTATTAGGTTTTTCTCGACGGCTTTTCTGTAAATAACCGAAGCAGTTTCTCTGACAGATTTCGGCAAGCCGAGAGCAGATGCGAGGCGATCGAGCTCTGAAAGAGCAAAGGCTAAGTTCCTCTCGGTTGCGTTGCTTATCCTTATCCTACGCTGCCATTTCCTTAGTCTGAAGAGTTGCGCTCTGTTCCTGATCGAGATAGATTTACCATAATAATCTTTATTGCTCCAGTCGATAATAGTAGATAATCCCTTATCGTGGATCGTGTAGGTTATGGGAGCACCCACTCTAGCTCTTTTCTCCTTCTGCTCGCTGTCAAAGGCCCTCCATTCCGGGCCGCTATCAATGTAAGTTTCTTCAATTACAAGCCCGCAATCTTGACAAATGAATTCGCCCCTCTTATAATCTCTAATGAGACGGGGACTTCCACATTCTGGGCAAACTTCAATAGTTTCTTCTCTTTCTATTTCCTTTCTCTCTATTTCCTTCTCCTTTTCCTCTTTTTCTACCTCCTTTTCCCTTACCCTTTCCACTTCTACCATTCTTCACCACCGTGAAGAGATTATCTTCAACAAACTTCTTCTTTAGCGGCTTAACAACAATATACGGGGAGTTCACGGACCCAATTATGTCATAAACAACGCCTATCTTTTCCATTCGGCTATCATATACTTCTTCACCGATTCTTGGCAGGTTTTTTGGATCTCCTTTTGCGATGATATTCCCCATTTTGGAGATGTGAAGGATTCTACCCACTAATTTTAGCACAAAAGGACTGTTAGTAACATGGGTATATAAAGTTTTCGAAAGAGATATATTTTTGAACATCTCTTCAAAATAAAAGATTTTCGCATGACTCCATAAAGTAGCTAACTTTGGAAAACAGGTAACAATTCTATAATAACTATTCCTAGAGGAATAGAGGTAATAGGAGTACAAATCCGCCGGCTGATTTAGATAATGACGGACTTTACGAGGACATAAACGGTAATGGAAAGAAGGATTTTGGAGACGTTATGATACTTTTTAAGTATCTTGAGTGGATTGAAGACAACCAGCCTACAATAGAACCTTTCGACTTTAATAAAAATGGCAGAATCAACTTCGGCGATTTGTTTGAAATACTATAGTTGACCACCTCGAAGACAGTTTCATCCTTGATGAATATCCGTTAGAGAAATTAGATGATGAAAAACACGTGGAGTGGATAATAAAAGGGGAATTTGAAACAGAAAGGACAAACCCAGAAGTCCTCCTAAGAGATATTATCTTCTCCTGATACAGCGTTTCACGATTGAGAGTTGATGAAGAGAGTTTTAGAGGAATGCTTGAGGAGGATATAAGGAAGAGGTGTGAAGATTATCTGGACTTCCGCCTGTATATGATGCCACTTCTTCTCAAGGAGAACATTCATGTGGTATTGAGCCTTTTCACATTACACTGGAAAGGAGGGGTGGATTTGATCCAGATCTTCGAGAAATTTTTTGTCATTTAGGGAGAATGAGTTAGAAGAAAGCGAACAAGTTGCTTTATTTTAACTAGAATTTTTGTGATTTTAGTTGTTGGTAATTTGGATATTTTTTGAGACTTTATAAATTTTTTCTCGAACAATCTGAATTTTCTTTTTAAAGCTTTCGATCAAAATCATGTGTTCGAGAAAAGTA
>CAZZMN010000023.1:0-2356 GCA_964655455.1 uncultured archaeon | reverse complement strand
TAGAAATTTTTGGGCATCTATCCGCCTGTATCCACTTATCTCCGCTTTTATTATTGCCTGGAATTCCTCACTCCCCTCTCTTTTAGATTTTATCTGCCTTAGAATCTCCACATTCCTCAATGCTTCAACGCAAGCCAGAGTTCCCTCTCCATGGCACCCAGCCAGGATGAGAAGCTTCTTTCCCTTCTCTCTCAGCTCCTCAACTGGATGGTATTTCACAATTATCATCCCGTAATCCACTCTATATCTAGTTTCTCTATACTTAAAATAAGATTGTTCGGGGATATATTTTGGCTTTCTATTGCTCGAATCTATTATCCACCAGTTGTATTCCTTGGATGCTGATTCTTTCCTGATCTGATTTAATGTTTTACCTCTTAACTTACCCCCCAGAGTTAAGTCAAATATGTATGGGAGATCAGTATTATATTTGCTTGGATCGTTCAAACAATAACCCATTCCGATCGCAGTAATATTAGATGCAACAGGTCCTCCAATTGTGCATAGATTTCTCCTGAGATCAATTTTAAGTTCATCAACTTTTTTCTTCAATTTTTGGTTTTCCCTTGAACAATCTCTGGCATAATTTGACTAATCTCCCCCGAGCTGCGAGATCGAGCAAGCTGATGGATAGCGGATCTGGTATTCTATAACCCACTGAGAATATGGCATTTCTCAGGAATCCAAATAGCTCCCTGAGCAACTCGTTTCTCTCAAGTATGGCCTTAAGTCCGGTTTTTATGTATTCCCGCGGGTCCCACAACAGGTCGATGATTTTTCTTAAAGGATTGCTTTGGGTTTCCGAAAAATCCGAAAATGGCATGCAAATACAAAATTAAAAATAATGAAATAATAACTTCTTAATTACCAACGGTAGAAACTCCATAAAGTTCTAGGTGGAGAAAGAAAATACGGATTCGGGCATATACAGCTGGATAAGCAAAATGGAATCAGAAAAATAGACACTCATGATTTAAGAACTATAGGATTTAGTGGAAGCTGGGAAGATGACAACAACAGAGTTTTACTAAAAATTGAAAAAGTTGATGAAAATGAAGAAAATGAGTTCATATGGTCTCACACAAAATGCGATCCTAATCTGAAAATTAAAGGGAGCATAGAACCAATTGTGGGCAGGGACTGGGGTGATAAAGGCCCTGGCAGAGAATTGAGGACATATGGCCTGTATTGGGTTCCCGGTTCAATCCTTATAGAAGAGAAAACTTTCGAAATCACGGAAGATTTTGGTTTTTGGGAGGTTGTATAGCACCACATTTTTCATAATTTAGACGGTATAAAACGTGGAGCGAAGTCGGTAGATTCTATTTTTTAGTAGTGTACTATAACATGTATTCCTCCAGCAACTTTTTCAATAAACATTTTATCCTTTTCCTCCACCTTGGACTGTTCTGCAACCACCAATTTCTCTAAATAAATTTTTTATAGCTAACTTCATATGTTAAGGTTTTTCAAAATAGCCTAACCAGTTATCTGCTTGATTCGATTTTTGAACTTAAACCGAACGTTACCAAAACCTTTTTATGTTTCTGAGAGCTGTAGACTGGCAGGACAGGGAAGCAGGAGGAACAAAAAGATGGAGTGTGAAGCTGGTGGCAGTAATCAGAGTAAAATCATCGAAAAAGGGGTTGTTAAGAGAAATTATCGTTGCATCATTTCCAGCTCTGTTCTTGTGTTTACTTCTTGACTTCTTTGCCGGAGCATTTCTTGGAAAATTCTTTGAGAAAATAATGGTTGAATATCCAGTAATTCTCGTTATTCTCCCCGGTCTTATGGGGCTCAGGGGAAACATATACGGATCCTTAGCCTCCCGCTTTACAACCATGCTCCATCTGGGTGAAATGAAACCAACTCTGAAAGAAAAAAATGTTGTCACAAACATCTTCATCTCCTTGCTTCTTTCATTGCTTCCCGTTACCATACTGTGGCTTGTTGGAGTTATTAAAGTCGGAGATGTCGGAATTGCAGTTTTTTTAATTGTAATATCATCCACCCTTTTTGCGAGTCTTCTGTTAGGATATTCAACCGCCTTAGCCACCATAATTCCGTTCAAAAGAGGAATAGACCCGGATGCGGTGGCTGCACCTATAGTAACTTCTATTGCTGATTTAGTTACCATTCCGCTTTTGGTTGGCTTCATGCTCTTATATGAGGGCGACTTAAAGACCTTTTATCTCCTTTTGGCCATTGGTATAGCTATCTCATTAATTATTGGCAGTAAATCCAGATTTGGAAAACAGGAGAGAAGGATATTTGTTGAAGTGCTGAGCATTATTGCTGTACTGGCATTTGTTTCGAGCATATCCGGAAGCCTTCTGGAGAGCTACAGTGAGATAAT